>NZ_JBQOIE010000004.1:0-452001 GCF_052665325.1 Pseudomonas sp. 8(2025)
CCCGGGGGACAAACGGTCAAAGCCCCCGGGTTTTGTTTCCCCGGGCACACCCGGGTACGCGGGCGCCGCCGACCCCATGGGGCGATTTAGCAACACGGGTTGTGGGCGGGGCCCGGCCTGCGCGCGGGCCCACGGCCCCCAGTCCTGCACCCATTGCGCCCCACCTGCAGTCCCGGGGCGCCCCAAGCGGCGGTTACAACCAGTAGCTCACCGCGTACCAGCCCAGCAGCCCCATCACCACGGTGTAGGGCAGGGCCATCCACACCATCCGTCCGTAGGACAGGCGTACCAGCGGCGCAATCGCCGAGGTCAGCAGGAACAGGAAGGCCGCCTGGCCGTTGGGCGTGGCCACGCTCGGCAGGTTGGTACCGGTATTGATGGCGATCGCCAGGGTTTCGAAGTGCTCGCGGCTCATCTGCCCGGAGATGAAGGCCTGTTTCACTTCGGTGATGTAGATGGTGGCTACGAACACATTGTCGCTGATGGCCGAGAGCAGGCCATTGGCAATGAACAGCATGCCCGGCTGCTGGTCCGCCGGCAGCGCCAGCACCCACTGGATCAGCGGGGTGAACAGCTGTTGCTGGTGAATCACTGCCACCACGGCAAAGAACACCACCAGCAGGGCGGTGAAGGGCATGGCGTCCTTGAACGCGTTGCCCAGGCGGTGCTCGTCGGTGATCCCGGTAAAGGCGGTGATCAGTACGATCACCAGCAGGCCGATCAGCCCGACCTCGGCCACATGCAGGGCCAGGGCGACGATCAGGATCAGTGCCGCCAGCCCCTGCACCAGCAGGGCCGCGCGCTGGCGCGAGGTGCGCTGGGCATCGTCCTCGGCGGCGTAGTTGGCCAGCACCTGGCGCACGTTGTCCGGCAGCAGGGTGCCGTAGCCGAACCAGCGCAGCTTCTCCAGCAGTACGCAGGTCACCAGGCCAGCCGCCAGGACCGGCATCGAAACCGGTGCCACCTTGCTGAAGAAATCGGCGAAGTGCCAGCCCATTTCATGGCCGATCAGCAGGTTCTGCGGTTCCCCCACCAGGGTGCACACGCCGCCCAGGGCGGTGCCCACGGCGCCATGCATCAGCAGGCTGCGCAGGAAGGCGCGGAACTGCTCCAGGTCGTCATGATGCAGGGCTGGCAACTGTTGGTCGTCGGCGAAGGCGCTGTCCTGGCGCGGGTCATTGCCGGACGCCACCCGGTGATACACCGAATAGAAGCCTACCGCGGCGCTGATGATCACCGCGGTGACGGTCAGGGCGTCGAGAAAGGCCGAGAGGAAGGCCGAGAGAAAGCAGAACAGCAGGCCCAGCAGCGCCTTGGAGCGCACCCCCAGCAGCAGCCGGGAGAACAGGTAGAGCAGCAACTCCTTCATGAAGTAGATGCCGGCCACCATGAACATCAGCAGCAGGATCACCGGGAAGTTGTGCACCAGCTCGTCATACAGCGCCTGGGGCGTGGTCATGCCCAGCACCAGTGCCTGCACCAGCAGCAGGCCGCCGGGCATCAAGGGGTAGCACTTGAGGGCCATGGCCAGGGTGAAGATGAATTCGATCACCAGGCACCAGCCGGCGGCGGCCGGGCTGACAGCGAAGAACAGCAGAGGGTTGAGCAACAGGAACGCGACAATGCTTGCCTTGTACCAGCGGGGTGATTGGCCGAGAAAATTGTGGGCGAACGCCTGGGCCATTGAACCGGACATTGGCGGCTCCTTGTAGTGAGAAGCGCGCAACTTGCCCCATGGCGGATTGAGAATCAAGAATTGATGAAATCTTTTGCGACAAACTTCGCCAGCGCCCCAGCGGCCGCCAGTGCACGACCTTCCGTAGGAGCCGGCTTGCCGGCGAAGAGGGCCTCGAGTCTTGCGCAGTCCTCAAGCACGCCTTCGCTGGCAAGCCAGCTCCTACGGGGGGGCTGGCGGCGCAAAACTGTTGTAGGAACCGGCTTGCCGGCGAAGAGGGCCTTGAGCCTTGCGCAGTCCTCAAGCACGCCTTCGCTGGCAAGCCAGCTCCTACGGGGGGCTGGCGGCGCAAAACTGTTGTAGGAACCGGCTTGCCGGCGAAGAGGGCCTCGAGCCTTGCGTAGTCCTCAAGCACGCCTTCGCTGGCAAGCCAGCTCCTACGGGGGGCTGGCGGCGCAAAACTGTTGTAGGAGCCGGCTTGCCGGCGAAGAGGGCCTCGAGTCTTGCGCGGTCTTCAACGGTTTCACTCAGTACGCTTGGCCACCAGGGTCAGGATGTCGTAGCTGGCCACCACCTCGCCCAGCTGGTTGCTGACTTCCACATCCCAGGCCACCACTCCTTGCGGCGTGCCCTGGGGGCTGAGCTTGCCCTGGTCGATCTTGCGCTTGCAGGTCAGGCGCGCCTGCAGGGTGTCGCCAATGCCCACCGGGGTGATGAAGCGCAGGGTGTCCAGGCCGTAGTTGGCCAGCACCGGGCCGGGGCCCGGGGAAACGAACAGCCCGGCCGCCGCCGAGAGCACGAAGTAGCCATGGGCGATGCGCTTGCCGAACTGCGACTCCCTGGCGGCAATCTCGTCGAAGTGCATATAGAAATGGTCCCCCGACAGGCAACCGAAGTTCACCAGGTCGGCCTCGGTCACGGTGCGCCGGTGGGTCAGCAGGGATTCGCCGATCCGCAGGTCCTGGAAGTGCCGGCGGAAGGGGTGGACCTCGGTTTCGATCACCTGGGCACCGCGCACGTACTCGCCGGTTACCGCCGCCAGCATGCTTGGCGAGCCCTGGATCGCCGCCCGTTGCAGGTAATGCTTGACCGCCCGCAGGCCGCCCAGCTCTTCGCCACCCCCGGCGCGGCCCGGGCCGCCATGCTTGAGCTGTGGCAGGGGCGAGCCGTGGCCGGTGGATTCGCCAGCACAGTGGCGGTCCAGCACCAGCAAGCGACCGTGCCAGGCCGCCGCCCGGGGAATGACCTGGGCGGCAATGGCCGGGCTCTTGGTGACCAGGCTGGCCACCAGGCTGCCCTTGCCGCGAGAGGCCAGCTCCAGTGCCTGGTCCAGGTCGTCATAGGCCATCAGGGTGCTGACCGGGCCAAAGGCTTCGATGTCGTGGGCGCCGCCCTCGGCCATGGGGTCGCGCGCCAGCAACAGGGTCGGGGCGAAGAACGCGCCCTGGCTGACGTTTGTGCCTCGGGGCTCGAAGCCGTCCCGGGCACCGAACAGCAGGTCGCTGCTGTGCAGCAGGCTTTGCAGGCGCTCGGCCACATCGCGCTGCTGTTCATGGGAGGCCAGGGCGCCCATGCGCACGCCTTCCACCGCCGGGTCGCCCACCACCACCTTCGACAGGCGTTCGCGCAACCTGGTGGCCACCGCATCCAGTTGTTTGGCGGGGATGATGGCGCGGCGGATGGCGGTGCACTTCTGCCCGGCCTTGACCGTCATTTCCCGTGCCACTTCCTTGATGAACAGCTCGAACTCCTCGTCGTCCGGGCTTACGTCCGGGGCCAGGATCGCGCAGTTCAGCGAGTCGGCCTCGGCATTGAAGGGTACCGAATGACGGATCAGGTTCGGGTTGGCCCGCAGTCGTCCGGCGGTGCTGGCGGAGCCGGTGAAGGTCACCAGGTCCTGGCCCTGCAGGCGGTCCAGCAGGTCGCCGGTAGCGCCTATCACCAATTGCAGGCTGCCTTCGGGCAGCAGCCCCGATTCATGCATCAGCCGCACCGCGGCCTCGGTCAGGTAACTGGTGGCGCTGGCCGGCTTGACGATGCAGGGCATGCCGGCGAGGAAGCACGGGGCGAATTTTTCCAGCATGCCCCAGATCGGAAAGTTGAAGGCATTGATGTGCACCGCCACGCCACCCCGGGGCACCAGGATGTGGCTGCCGGCAAAGCTGCCGAGCTTGCTCAGGGATTGCGCCGGGCCTTCGTGCAACAGGTTGCCCGACGGCAGTTCCCGGCCGCCGAGGCCGGCGTAGCTGAACAGGGTGCTGTTGCCGCCCTCGATATCGATCCAGCTGTCGGCCCGCGTCGCGCCGCTGTGATGGGACAGGGCATAGAGCTGCTCCTTGCGCTCGCTCAGATACAGCGCCAGGGCCTTGAGGCGCTGGGCCCGCTGCTGGAAATCCAGGGCCAGCAAGGCCTTGCCGCCCTGATGGCGACCAAAGGCCAGGGCCTCGGCGAAGTCCGGGGCCTCCTCGTGGGTGTGCGCCACTTCATGCCCATCGATGGCGCTGCGCAGTGACTGGGCCGGATGCTGGCCGAACCAGCGGCCGGCGATGAAGCTTTGCAGGGTAGGAGCCTGTGGCATGGGGATTCCTCCAGAGGGTGAACCGGGTTCGAGCGCGGCAGCCCGCGCTCATGGATGGGGTCAGTGATGAGTGGCGCCGGATGCGCCAATGCCGGTCATGGAACGGATGAACTGCGCCAGGTAGCGCCCGCGCTCCAGTTCGGCCCGGGGCGAGCGGTCGCTGACGGAGAAGGCCCAGGCACAGAAGAACGCCAGGCTCATGGAAAACAGCGCCGGGTTGGCATAGGGAAACAGCGCCTGGGGGTGATGCAGCACATTGACCCAGACCGCCGGGCTGAGCATCAGCAGCACAATCGCCGAGACCAGGCCAGCCAGGCTGCCGCCCACCGCGCCGCGAGTGGTGAGGCCTTTCCAGAACATGGAAAGAAACAGCACCGGGAAATTCACCGAAGCGGCGATGGCCAGCACCAGTCCCGAGAGAAAGGCAATGTTCTGCGATTCGAACAACAGCCCCAGCAGCACCGCCAGCACCCCGATGCACAGGGTGGCGATCCGCGAGACGCGCATTTCCTGCCGGGTGCTGGCCTGGCCCTTGCGCAGCACGCAGGCGTACAGGTCGTGGGAGACCGCCGAGGCGCCGGACAGCGCCAGCCCGGCCACCACCGCCAGGATGGTGGCGAAGGCCACGGCCGAGATGAAGCCCAGGAACAGGTTGCCGCCCACCGCCTGGGCCAGGTGCACGGCAACCATGTTGGCGCCGCCGATGATCGCGCCGCCGGCATCGCGGTACTGGGGCTCGGTACCGACCATGACGATGGCGCCGAAGCCGACAATGATCAGCAGCAGGTAGAAGTAGCCGATGAAACCGGTGGCGTAGAACACGCTCTTGCGCGCTTCCCGGGCATCGCTGACGGTGAAGAAGCGCATGAGGATGTGCGGCAGGCCGGCGGTGCCGAACATCATGCCCAGCCCCAGGGAAATGGCATCGATGGGGTTCGACAGCAACCCACCCGGGGCCATGATCGCGCTGCCCTTGGCGTGCACCGCGCTGGCCTGGGCGAACAGCGCCTCGCTGCTGAAGCCGAAGTGCTTGAGCACCATGAAGGCCATGAAGCTGGTGCCCGAGAGCAGCATCAGCGCCTTGATGATCTGTACCCAGGTGGTGGCCAGCATGCCGCCGAAGGTCACGTAGCAGACCATCAGCAGGCCCACCAGCATCACCGCATAGAGGTAGCTGATGCCGAACAGCAGCTCGATCAGCTTGCCGGCGCCGACCATCTGCGCCACCAGGTACATCAGCGCCACGCTCAGGGTACCGAAGGCCGAGGTCAGGCGCACCGGCGTCTGGGCCAGGCGATAGGAAACCACGTCGGCGAAGGTGTACTTGCCCAGGTTGCGCAGGCGTTCGGCGATCAAGAACAGGATGATCGGCCAGCCGGCCAGCACCCCCAGGGCGTACAACAGACCGTCGTAGCCATTGAGGAACATCATTGCCGAGATGCCGAGGAAGGACGCCGCGGAAATCATGTCGCCGGCGATCGCCAGGCCATTCTGCAAGCCGCTCATGCCGCCACCGGCGGTATAGAAGTCGCTGGCGGAGCGGGTGCGCCGGGCGGCCCAGCGGGTGATGCCGAGGGTCATCAGGACAAACACCAGGAACATGCCGATGGCGTTCCAGTTCAATGGCCGCGCCGGCGTGTCGGCCGCCAGGGCCAGGTCGGTGGCCAGCAGGCAGGGCAGCAGGAATAGAGCGAGCAGGCGCTTCATGGCTGGCACTCGCGCTTGAGCTTGTCGTTCAGCGGGTCCAGCAGGCGGTTGCTGCGGTAGACGTAGAAGCCGGTGAGGGCAAAGGCCAGGCCGATCATAGCCACGCCCACCGGCATGCCGACGCTGGTGGCTCCGCCGGCCAACGAGCGCCCCAGCAGCCCGGGGTGGAAAGCCACCAGCAGTACGAAGCCGTAGTAGGCCAGGAGCATGATCAGGGTCAGCGACCAGTAGAGGCGCTGCTTGCGCCGCACCAGTTGGATGAAGTCCGGATGGCGGGTGATGCGGGCGATCTGTTGTGGGGTCATGGCGCGTTCTCTTGTTTTTGTGGTTGCTGGCACGTGAAGGCGCTGCGCGGCCTTTCGCAGCTTCGCTGGGGCTCGGCAGCGGCTACGGGCGGCTGCGGGGAGCGCCGGAGTCAGAGCTGGTCGAAGTCCAGTACCACCTTGTCGCTGAGCGGGAACGATTGGCAGGAGAGGACGTAGCCGGCCGCGACTTCGTAGTCTTCCAGGGCGTGGTTGCTGTCCATTTCCACTTCGCCTTCGATGACCTTGCATTTGCAGGTGGAGCAGACTCCGGCCTTGCACGAGTAGGGCAGTTCGGCGCCCTGGGCGTTGCCGGCGTCGAGAATGCTCTGGCTGTTGCGCGGCAGGTCGAAGGCCAGGGCGCGGCCGTCGCTGATGACGGTGACCCGGCTGTGCCGGGCATCCAGGGCATGGGCGGTTTCCCGGGCCTGGCGCTTGTGCCCGTCGCTGCCGGCGTGGAACAGCTCGAAGTGGATGCGCTCGGCCGGCATGCCGGCAGCCTTGAGGCTGTCGCGCACGGTTTCGGTCATGGCCTGGGGGCCGCAGATGAACGCGGCCTCCAGTTGCTGGACGTCGAGCCAGCGGGAAAACAGCTGCTGGCACTTGTCCTGGTCGATGCGCCCGTTGTACAGGTCGATGTCCTGCCGTTCGCGGCTGAACACGAACATCAGGTTCAGCCGCTGCAGGTAGCGGTTCTTCAGGTCCTCAAGCTGTTCGCGAAACAGCGCCGAGTTGCTGGAGCGGTTGCCGTAGAGCAGGGTGACCCGGCTGTGGGGCTCGGTTTGCAGGGTGCTCTTGATGATTGACAGGATCGGCGTGATGCCGCTGCCGGCCGCCACCGCCAGGTAATGGCCGCGCCGCGCCGGGTCCAGCTCCACATGGAAACGCCCGGCCGGGGGCATCACGTCCAGGCTGTGGCCGGGCTGCAATCGTTCATTGGCGAAGGCCGAGAAACGCCCGCCGGCCACGCGCTTGACCGCTATGCGCAGTTCACCGTCGTTGACCCCGGTGCAGATCGAATAGGAGCGGCGCACTTCCTCGCCTTCAAGCTCGGTGCGCAGCACCAGGTGCTGGCCCTGGGTGAAGTGGAACTGCTGCTGCAGGTGCGGGGGAACCTCGAAGGCGATGGACACCGCGTCGCGGGTTTCATTGCGCAGGTCCTTGATGGTCAGGCGGTGGAACTGGCTCATGGTGGTTCTCCACTGCGGCGCCGGGCCGCTCAAATGCACTTGAAGTAGTCGAAGGGTTCCAGGCAATCACGGCAGCGATACAGGGCCTTGCAGGCGGTGGAGCCGAACTCGCTGAGGCGCTCGCTGTGGGCGCTGCCGCATTGCGGGCAGAGCACCTGGGGCGTTTCTCCCAGCAGGCTGCGCTTGCTGCTGCCCGAGGGCGGTGCAATGCCGTAGGCCTGCAGACGCTGGCGCCCGCGCTCGGTGATCCAGTCGGTGGTCCAGGCCGGGGTCAGCTGGCGCAGCAGCCTGGGTGCCTTGAAGCCGGCGCGCTCCAGGGCCTGGCGGATGTCGCTTTCGATCACCTCGGTGGCCGGGCACCCGGAGTAGGTCGGGGTGACCGCCACCTGCAGGTGCCCCTGGTGCCAGTCGAGGTGGCGCACGATGCCCAGGTCGAGCACGCTGACCACTGGCACTTCCGGGTCCATGACCCGGTCGAGGGTGGCCCAGGCGGTGTCTAGGTCCCCGGGCAACGGGTCGCGTGCCCCAAGGTCGCTGCCGATCAGCTCACCAGACCGCATCGGGATAGGCTCGCGGCAGTGATTGCATCTGGGCCAGCAGCAGGCCCAGGTGTTCGGTATGCAGGCCTTTGCGCGCATCCAGGTAGAAGTGGCTGGGCGCTTCGGGCACAGGCAGGGTGGCCCGGGCGAACACCGCGGCGACCCTGTCCTGCCAGGCGGTGGCGACCTGAGCCGGGTCTGCCAGCAGCCCGGCCTGGTGCAACGCGTTCTCCGCAGGATCGGTGGCGATCAGTTCCCCGGTAAAGCGCCACAGCCGCGGCAGGGCCTGGAGCATGCGCCGGTGGCTTTCTTCGGTGCCATCCCCCAGGCGCTCGACCCATTCGCTGGAGCGACGCAGGTGGTAGGTGACTTCCTTGAACGCCTTGGCGGCGACCCCGGCGATGCGTGGATCGCTGGACAGACACAGGCCACGAAGGGTTTCCAGGTGCCAGGCGTCGTAGAAGAACTGCTTGAGCATGGTCACCGCGAAGTCGCCATTGGGTTGTTCCACCAGCAGCAGGTTGCGGTAGGCGCGTTCGTCGCGGCGAAAGGCCAGATGGTCGGCATCCCGCCCGTCCGCCAGCAGTTCGGCGGCATAGTCCAGCCAGTTGCGGGCCTGGCCCACCAGGTCGAGACCGACGTTCATCAGTGCCAGTTCTTCTTCCAGGGCCGGGGCCCGGCCGCACCATTCGCACAGGCGCTGGCCCTGGACCAGGGCACTGTCGCCCAGGCGCAGCAGGTGGTTGAGCAGATCGTTTGCAGGGTTCATGGCCGGCCTCACATGTGTCCGACTTCGGGGGGCAACTGGTAGAAGCTGGCGTGGCGGTAGACCTTGTCGTCCGCCGGGTCGAACAGCGGCTCCTTTTCGTCCGGCGAGGAGGCGACGATCTGCGCCGACGGCACCACCCACAGGCTCACGCCTTCGCTGCGCCGGGTGTAGAGGTCCCGGGCGTTGGCCATGGCCATCGGGGCATCGGCGGCGTGCACGCTGCCGACATGCTTGTGGTTGAGGCCGTGCTTGCTGCGCACGAAAACCTCGTAGAGGGTCCATTCAGACATTGCAGTGACTCCACATCAGGGCTGGAGGGCCATTGCCCCTGGGGGCAGTGGCCGGGGGTGAACGGGCTCTCAGGCGGCGTCGCGAGCTGCCTTCCGGGCGGCGTGGGCCACGGCGGCAGCCCGCACCCAGGCGCCGTCCTCGATGGCCTGGCGGCGGGTGTCCAGGCGTTCCTGGTTGCACGGGCCGTTGCCCTTGAGCACTTCGTAGAATTCTTCCCACTGGATTTCGCCAAAGTCGTAATGGCCGCGCTCGGCGTTCCACGCAAGCTCCGGGTCGGGGCAGGTGCAGCCCAGCAACTCCAGTTGCGGGATGGTCTGGTCGATGAAGCGCTGGCGCAGTTCGTCGTTGCTCTGGCGCTTGATCTTCCAGGCCATGGACTGGGCACTGTTGGGGGAGTGTTCGTCGCTGGGGCCGAACATCATCAGGGCCGGCCACCAGAGACGGTTGATGGCGTCCTGGACCATGTCCCGCTGTGCCTGGTTGCCCTCGCGCATCATGGTCAGGAGGACTTCGTAGCCCTGGCGCTGGTGGAAGCTCTCTTCCTTGCAGATGCGCACCATGGCCCGGGAGTAGGGGCCGTAGGAGGTGCGTTGCAGCACCACCTGGTTGACGATGGCCGCGCCATCCACCAGCCAGCCCACGGCGCCCATGTCGGCCCAGTTCAGGGTCGGGTAGTTGAAGATGCTCGAATACTTGGCCTTGCCGCTGTGCAGCCGGGCCACTTCTTCGTCGCGGTCGGCCCCCAGGGTTTCCATGGCGCTGTACAGGTACAGGCCGTGGCCGGCTTCGTCCTGGATCTTGGCCATCAGTTGCAGCTTGCGCTTGAAGGTCGGGGCGCGGGTGACCCAGTTGCCTTCGGGCAGCATGCCGACGATTTCCGAATGGGCGTGCTGTGAGATCTGCCGGATCAGGGTCTGGCGGTAGGCCTCGGGCATCCAGTTCTTGGCTTCGATCTTGATCTCGTCGTCGATCCTTTGCTGGAAGCTGCGTTCCTGTTCGGACATCTCGGCCAGTGGCGTGACGCGCTTGACCCCCGTTTCTACCAGCTGTGCGTACATGTGGCGTCTCCCGGTGTGAAGGTGTGGCTGGGCATGGGAGTGTTTATATGTGATACGCAAATTAATATCAAACATAAAATAACGTGTCATGTTTGATTTTGGTATCGCATTGCCCTCCTGGGCCTTTGCCAAGGCAAAAAAAAGCCCCGCATCAGCGGGGCTTCCAGGAAGGATGGATTAGCGGTTGCGTTTGTCGATTACCCGGCAGGCCTTGCCTTCGGAGCGCTTGATGCTGAATGCCGGCTGCAAAACGATACGCGAGCTGATACCGATATGGGTCTTTATGTGGCGGCTGAGATCGCCGCAGAGGGCCCGCTGCTGCTCGTCCCCCAGTTGCTGGTGCTCAGGCTTGAGCTCGACGTGGATGTCAACGCTGTCGAGGTTGCCGTGGCGGTACAGGTGGATCTCGTAGCAGGGGGCCAGTTGCCCGACCTTCAGCACCTGCTCTTCGACCTGGGTGGGGAACACGTTGACCCCGCGGATGATCAGCATGTCATCGCTGCGCCCGGTGATCTTGTCGATGCGCCGCATGGGCCGCGCCGTGCCCGGCAACAGCCGGGTCAGGTCGCGGGTGCGATAGCGGATCATCGGCAGCGCTTCCTTGGTCAGGGAGGTGAGCACCAGCTCGCCCAGTTCGCCATCGGCCAGTACCTGGCCGGTGATCGGGTCGATGATTTCCGGGTAGAAGTGATCCTCCCAGAGGGTAGGGCCGTCGCGGGTCTGCGCGCATTCCATGGCCACCCCGGGGCCGATGATTTCCGACAGCCCGTAGATGTCCAGGGCAGTGATGCCCAGGCGCTGTTCGATGGCACTGCGCAGTTCGTCGGTCCAGGGTTCGGCACCGAAGATTCCCAGGCGCAGCGCCAGCTGGTGCGGGTCCAGGCCCTGGCGCTCGATCTCGTCGGCGATGTTGAGCATGTAGGAGGGGGTGACCATGATGATGTCCGGCTGGAAATCCTTGATCAGTTGCACCTGCTTCTCGGTCTGGCCGCCGGACATGGGAATCACCGTGCAGCCCAGGCGTTCGGCGCCGTAGTGCGCCCCCAGGCCGCCGGTGAACAGGCCGTAGCCGTAGGAAATATGCACCTTGTCCCCGGGCCGGCCGCCGGCGGCGCGGATCGAGCGCGCCACCACCTGCGCCCAGGTGTCGATGTCGTTGCGGGTGTAGCCGACCACCGTGGGCTTGCCGGTGGTGCCGCTGGAGGCGTGCAGGCGTACCACCTGGTCCATGGGCACGGCGAACATGCCATAGGGGTAGTGGTCGCGCAGATCGGCCTTGGTCGTGAAGGGCAGGTGCGCCAGGTCTTCCAGGCGCTTGATGTCCTGGGGGTGCACCCCGAGCTGGTCGAAGCGCTGGCGGTACAGCGGGACCCTGTCGTAGGCGTGGTTCAGGCTCCAGCGCAGGCGTTCCAGCTGGTGCTGGCGCAGGTGGTCGATGCTGGCGGTTTCCATCGGGTCCAGCAGCGCGTCGGGCACGGTTCCGGCAATCGGCATGTTCATGGTGTCACTCGAATTGTTGTTGTCTTGTAGCCCGCCGGCGGGCGGGCTCTGAGTGCATGCCCCGGGGCGCAGGCGAGCCCCGGGGGAGTCTTTTTACTGTGCTTGCAGCCGCTCGCTGATCAGCGCGATGCCCGGGTCGACACCGATGCACATGGTGCACAGCGCGTAGCGGCCCCGGCGCTGCCAATGAGGATACGGACGGCATCGATGGGCAGTGGGTCATTCATGGGAGGTCTCCTGTGTCAGCACCGGGCCGTGCACTTGGTAGGATTTGCCTTGGAGCAGGGCGATGAGCCGGCCCTGCTGGTTTTCCACGCGCACCGCGTAGTGGCCGGTGCGGCCGCCGCGGTTCTGTTCATGGCAGTCGGCGGTCAGGGTGTCGCCCAACTGCGCCGGGGCGATGTACTCGATGCTGCAACCCAGAGCCACCGTGGCCCGGTCATGGCTGTTGCAGGCAATGGCGAAGGCCGAGTCGGCGAGGGTGAAGATCAGGCCGCCGTGGCAGGTGCCGTGGCCCTGCAGCATGTCGGCCCGCACGCTCATGCTCAGGCGCGCCGCACCGGGCGCCACCGACAACAGGCGCATGCCCAGGGCGTTGCTTGCCGGGTCACGTTCGAACAGGGTCCGGGCGCAGCGCCGGGCCAGTTCCATGGCGTCATGTTCAGTCATGCAGGGGCCTCCTTGGAGTCGCCGTGGTCAGCAGCCCTTGAACACGGGGCTGCGTTTATCCATGAAGGCGCTGACGCCTTCGCGGTAGTCCTCGCTGCAACCGGCCAGGCGTTGCAGGTCGCGCTCCAGGTCCAGTTGCTCATCGAAGCTGTTGTGCAGGCTGGCATTGAGGCTGCGCTTGATCAGGCCCAGGCCGTAGGTGGGTTGGGTGGCCAGGTGCCGGGCCAGGCTCAGGGCCTGGTCCCGCAGTTGGGCATCATCCACGCACTGGTAGATCAGGCCCCACTGCTCGGCCTGTTCGGCACTCAGGCGGTTGCCGAGCAGGGCCAGGGCCTTGGCCCGGGCCATGCCCACCAGGCGCGGCAGCAGCCAGGTACCGCCGGAATCGGGAACCAGCCCGAGCTTGCAGAAGGCCTGGATAAAGCTTGCCGAGCGTGCGGCCAGTACCAGATCGCAGGCCAGGGGCAGGTTGGCCCCGGCCCCGGCGGCCACCCCGTTGACCGCGCAGATCACCGGCAGCGGCAGGTCCCGCAGGGCCCGCACCAGGGGGTTGTAGAAGGTTTCGATGGAGGCCCCCAGGTCCGGCGCGGCGCCGCCGGGTGCCACGGTGCGCTCGCCCAGGTCCTGCCCGGCACAGAAGCCCCGGCCTTCCCCGGTCAGCAGCAGGACCCGCACCTGCGGGTCATTGCGCACCAGGTCCAGGGCTGCCTGAACCTCGCGGTGCATCGTCGGGTTGAAGCTGTTGAGCTGTTCGGGGCGGTTGAGGCTGAGAAGGGCCACGCCCTCGCTGATGGAGAACAGGATGGTGGTGAAGTTCATGGGCGGGGCGCTCTGTGCTGGGCGATCAGGCGAACACCACCGACAGGCGTGGAGGCAAGGCGTTGAGGCATGGTGAATGTCCTCGGGGTGGCCGGTGGTCGGCTCGATTGTCGGGTCGGCTGGTTGGCCGGTTTTCGTCGAGTATATCGCCAATGCGATACATAAAAACAATAGTGACTTGAATTTAATGTGTCTTGATTTTGAGTGTCGGTCCAGCTTTTTTTGTAGCCCCAGGCTCACGACAAAAGCCTCCAGGCTGCCTAAGGCGTTGATAAATACGGGACTGACAAGTCTTTGTGGAGCAGCCAGGCTGGTTGATTGCGGCGGCGCCGGTCTTGTGCGTGGCCAATAATCTGATACAAACTGCCATCCGCAGTTCATCGTATTTCCTGCTTTCAGATGACGTGTTCTTCAAGGAACCTCTCCATGACCTGTTACAGCCTCGATGGATTGACCCCGGTGGTCGACCCCAGCGCTTATGTGCACCCTTCAGCGGTGCTGATTGGTGATGTGATTGTCGGCGCCCATTGTTACGTCGGCCCGTTGGCCAGCTTGCGGGGCGATTTTGGGCGGATCGTTCTGGAGGAGGGGGCAAACCTGCAGGATACGTGTGTGATGCATGGTTTTCCCGACAGCGATACGGTGGTCGAGCGCAACGGTCATATAGGTCATGGCGCTGTCCTGCATGGCTGTCGAATTGGCGCCGACGCCCTGGTGGGCATGAATGCGGTGGTGATGGACAACGCGCATATCGCGCCCCGTTGCATCGTTTCCGCGGCAGCCTTCGTCAAGGCCGGCTTCGAGTGTGCGCCACAGTCGCTGATCATGGGCACGCCGGCCCGGGTCAGCCGCCCGCTCAGTGATGCGGAGCTGGCCTGGAAGCAGGCGGGGACCCGCGAATACCAACAGCTGGCCAGGCGTTGCCTGGAGCAGATGCGGCCTTGCGAGCCGCTGCGGGAGGCAGAGCCCGGACGCCCGCGAATCGGCAACAGTGCGCTGCGCCCCAAGGCTCGCCCATGAACCTGCCCGGGCGCTATAGCTGCCTGAAACCCGCTATATTCCTTCCTTTTTTACCGGTACATCCATGTCGTCCCTAGCGCCACTGAACCACCTGATCAAACGTTTCCAGGAGCAGACTCCGATCCGCGCCAGTTCGCTGATCATCACCCTGTACGGCGATGCCATCGAGCCCCACGGCGGCACGGTGTGGCTGGGCAGCCTGATTCAGTTGCTGGAGCCCATGGGGATCAACGAGCGCTTGATCCGCACCTCGATCTTCCGCCTGAGCAAAGAGGGCTGGCTGAGCGCTGAAAAGGTCGGCCGGCGCAGTTACTACAGCCTGACCCTGACCGGGCGCCGGCGCTTCGACAAAGCCTTCAAGCGCGTGTACAGCGCCGGAGTGCCGGCCTGGGACGGCGCCTGGTGCCTGGTGATGCTCTCGCAACTGTCTGTCGAGTTGCGCAAGCAGGTGCGCGAAGAGCTGGAATGGCAGGGGTTCGGCGCCATGTCGCCGGTACTGCTGGCCTGCCCGCGCAGTGATCGGGCCGATATCAACGCCACCCTGGCGGAGCTTGGTGCCCAGGAAGACACCATCGTCTTCGAGACCACGCCCCAGGATGTCCTGGGTTCCAGGGCCCTGCGCCTGCAAGTGCGGGAAAGCTGGAACATCGATGAACTGGCAGCCCACTACAGCGAGTTCATCCAGCTGTTCCGCCCGCTCTGGCAGGCCCTGCGCGAGCAGGAGCAGTTGCAGCCCCAGGATTGCTTCCTAGCCCGGCTGCTGCTGATTCATGAGTACCGCAAGCTGCTGCTGCGCGATCCGCAACTGCCCGACGAACTGCTGCCCGGGGATTGGGAAGGCCGCGCGGCGCGCCAGTTGTGTCGCAACATCTATCGCCTGATCCAGGCCCGGGCCGAAGAATGGCTGGCCACTGCCCTGGAGAACGCCGATGGCCCGTTGCCGGATGTCGGCGAAAGCTACTACCGGCGTTTTGGCGGGCTGGTCTAGCCCGCCCATCCACGGGGTGCCAGCTGTGATGCCCGAGGAGAGGCCCCGGGCGTTGCAGCCCGGGTTTATCACGGCCCGGATGTTAAATAGTCATTGACCTGCGAATTTGTCCTGATCTAGGGTCGCGAACGCATTCAATGCAACTAAGCAGAGAATGTTTCAGCTCTATTGCAGTTGAGTGACGTGCACTGCAAGTTTGAAGATATTTGCAATATAGGGAGCATGGCCAGGTACAGGTATTCGGTCCTGCAGGGAAAGCAGACAGATAAAGGAATTATCGATGAAGTGGATTCGCAACCTGGCTACAAAGTTCGGCCTGGCCATGATGTTGGTTATTTGGGGCAAGTTGGCTATTGCTTCGCAACTGGTTCCGGCATTTGGGCTGGCCAATGATCAATATGCCAAGTCTCCGGGGCCCTATGCAGTCAGCACCAATGCTGTTCTAAGTGATTGCCGTGGGTTGTTGGGGGTATTGGCGCGGATCATGCTGTTGGATAACAGCCTGCAATGCAATCAGTCCTTTCCTTACGGATTCTCCAATCCGATCTCCACCAGTGTCTATTACCCGTCCAATATCAAGCAATTGGACAAGTTGCCAGTGGTCAACTTCGTCGGCGGTATTCTTTCCAACCAGGGGCAGTACACAGATCTGCTGCGGCTGTGGGCGAGCTACGGCTTCATCGTGATCATCTCCTCGGACTTCATCAACACCGCCCCCACCATGCATGTGCTCGGCGCCCTGGAACTGAGCAAGCTCAACCAGGACCCGACCTCGCCACTGTTCGGCAAGGTCGACCTGTCGCGCACCATTGTGGCGGGGCATTCGGCGGGAGGAGGCGCATCGATTCTATCGGCAAGCCTCTTGCCAGAGACCTTGAAGGGCATCGACCCGCAGTTGCGCTATATCGGCTCGCTGCCGATCGAACCCGGGCCGATCGGCCTTGGCTCCACGGTAAAGACACCGACCCTGGTGCTCACCGGCGCAGCGGACGTAGTGGTCCCGGCCTGGGCCTGGCCAAGGCTGTGGCAGGGCGGGCTGATCAAAGCCGTGCCGGGCTGGAGCGCAACCGCCCATAACGCCACCCATTTCAGCCCGGTCAGAAGCGTCAGGGAAGATGAGTTTGCCGGTATTACCACGGCCTGGATCTTATATATCGGCAAGAATGACCCGGCCGCCAAAGAATACTTTGTCGGTGAAGATTACAAACTGGCCCAAGATCCGCAGTTCATTCGCCTGCTATTCAACCCGCTGCGGGTCCAGCGCAATGAAGTAGCCGATAGCCTTCAATAGCATTGTGCTTTCTCCGGTAAAACGGATACAGCCCAGGGAGTGTGCGAAGCCTGTTTTCTGGCCCATTCAATAGTGCATTTCGCCAGCGCAAAGTTAAGGCGCCGGCGAAATGTACCGGGCGTTTCTTGAACTCGGGTGTTTTATTCATGAAATATTCTTCCTGCGTTACCTGGCAATGAGTTATTGCCGAACTGGCAAGGTAGGGCAGTGGCGGGTAGTTGTACGTTTCATGAACCAACTGCAATGGCAATGTCACTGCATTGTTATTTGCGACCAATACCTTGGGGGCAGCGTTATATATCGCGCTGCAACCATAAGGACTCAATAACCCATGCCCAGTCTTACACGCAGGAAGCTCTTGCAAGCGGCCGCCATCGGTACTTTCTTTTCCTCATTGCCGGCATCCATCCGCCAGGCCCTGGCGATACCGGCGAACAATCGGACCGGGACCATCAAAGACGTCGAGCACGTGGTGATCCTGATGCAGGAAAACCGTTCGTTCGACCACTACTTCGGCACCTTTCCCGGGGTACGCGGTTTCAGTGACCGCTTCACCATCCCCCAGACCGGTCAACGGGAAGTGTGGGAGCAACAGGGCAAGGGCCGGCTGGTGATGCCTTATCACCTGGACAGCAGCAAGGGCAACGCCCAGCGCGTCAGCGGCACCCCGCATTCCTGGGCGGACGCCCACTCGGCCTGGGGCGAGGGGCGTATCAGCGCCTGGCCGACCTACAAGACCAATACCTCCATGGGCTACTACCGCGAGCAGGAACTGCCTTTCCAGTTCGCCCTGGCCAACACCTTCACCCTGTGTGACGCCTACCACTGCTCGGTGCACGCCGGCACCAACCCCAACCGGCTGTTCCTCTGGACTGGCAGCAATGGCGCGAGCGCAGCCAAGGTGGCGGCGGTGGTCAACGAATGGGACGGCCCGGGGCCGGTGAATGTCGGCTACAGCTGGAAGACCTACCCCGAGCGCCTGGAAGAGCAGGGCGTGAGCTGGAAGGTGTACCAGCACCTGCCGGACAACTTCGGCGACAACCCGCTGGCGGGGTTCCGGCAGTACCGGGCCGCCAGCGTGCAGGTCGGCAACCCGGCCCAGCCGCCGAAGGATTTCAATGCCTTCGTGCCCTACAGCGACGGGCTCAACGCCGTGGCGCCGCTGTACAAGGGCAATGGCAATACCCTGCCGGCCAGCAGCGGCAGCAACCTGGAGACCATCATTGGCGGGTTTCGCAACGACGTGCAGGCCGGCAAGCTGCCCCAGGTCAGCTGGATTGTCGCGCCAGCAGCCTATTCCGAGCATCCCGGGCCTTCGAGCCCGGTGCAGGGCGGCTGGTTCACCCAGGAAATTCTCCTGGCCTTGACCAGCAACCCCGAGGTCTGGAGCAAGACGGTACTGCTGGTGACCTACGATGAAAACGACGGCTTCTTCGACCATATGCCGTCGCCCTCGGCGCCTTCGCGGCGCAAGGACGGCAGCTTTGCCGGCAAGTCCACCCTGGGTTTCGACAACGAACTGTTCACCCACCCGGCCCCGGCCGGCTCGACCCAGCAACCCTTGCCCGATGGCGGCGTATACGGGCCGGGGCCGCGGGTGCCAATGCTGGTGCTGTCGCCCTGGAGCCGTGGTGGCTGGGTCAACTCGCAAGTGTTCGACCATACCTCGGTGCTGCAATTTCTCGAGAAACGCTTTGGCGTGCGAGAGCCGAACATCAGCGCCTGGCGGCGGGCAGTCTGCGGCGACCTGACCTCGGCGTTCAACTTTGCCGACCCCAACCATGAAACCCTTCCCGCGCTGCAGACCACTACCCGCCAGGCCGCCGACAGCCTGCGCCAGCGCCAGGAAAAACTGCTGCCGGTACCGCTGCCCTCGGCCGGCCAGCAACTGGCGCCGCAGCAGCAGCGCCTGGCCCGGCCTTCCCGGGCCTTGCCCTATCGGCTGCATGTGGACAGCCAGGCCGATCCCAAGGCTCGCACCTTGTCGCTGAGCCTGCAGAACACTGGGGAGCAAGGGGCGGTATTGCATGTCTACGATGGCCTGCACCTGAGCGAGATTCCCCGCCGCTATACCGTGGAAGCCGGCAAGGCCCTGCAGGACAGCTGGCCGGTGGTGGAGCGCTATCAGCTCTGGGTCCTGGGCCCCAACGGGTTTCACCGCAGTTTCCACGGCGACCTGAAAACCCTGCAGCCCGAACTGCTGGTGACCACCAGCAACAGCCAGTTGCAACTGACCCTGAGCAATCCGGGGGAACACGGGGTGGTCATCAGTATCGATCGCTGCCCCTACACCCAGCAGGGCCCATGGACCTTGGCGGTACCGGCCCGGGGCGAGGTGCGCCAGGTGTTTGCCTGCGAGGGTAGTGGCGGCTGGTACGACCTGACGCTGCGCAGCGACGGCGGCTGGCTGCGCCGGATCGCCGGGCGCCTGGAAACCGGAGCACACAGCATCAGCGACCCCTTGATGGGCCGGGCATGAAGACCTTGGCAAAAACGGGGGCGCTTTCGAAGTGAAACCGGAAGCCGGGCTGGATAACGACAAGAGCAACTAATACCCGGAAGGTAGAAGTTGTAGAGGAGGGCAGGATAGATAGGGTGCTTAGTTGTTTGCTTTAAATAACGGATCACCCCTTCGGGTGATCCGTTAACAGCATCGCTTACTTGGGCATGGCCCAGGACTGCAAGGTATAACCGTCCTGGCTCAGTTCGGCGCGGGCCTGTTTGAGCAGGTCTTCCAGCTGGGCTGGATCGGAGTAGGCACTGCTGGGAATCTGGGTGTGGCCAATACGGGTGCTGGTGCGGTCGATGACGGTCAGGCTGAGCTCGCCATTACCGTCCTGTGGAGCCCAGGCCACGCATTGAAAAGGCTGGAATGCGCGGTCGGCGATCAAAAGTGCTTCGTTGATACGGAGCGGGGCGTTCATGGGGTCTTCTCTCTGTGTGCCCAATCAAATGATGTGCCGTCGGTTGGGCTTACCGTTCGGCTGGTCATTTGTACTGATGCACCGAGGTAGCACTCGGGTCACACTGAAAAACAAGTTTTTACAACTTTCGTGCATAGGCCTTGTGGCCGGGCCCTTAGTTGCGGGGGCTGGATAAAACAACTGCGACAATCAGTCGCTCGTGAACAGCTTGGAGTCCCACGTTAGTTCCTTTGGTAATCAGCGCTATAAGCAATTGATACATTCCACCGTCAAGTTCTTGCTAATGTTACAGCCAGGTTTTCCAAATCACTGTTTCTAATAACTTTTCCATACCCTGGCGCCAAGGAACAGTCATGCTCGAAGCCCCTGTGCAGCGCCGTTTGCTGGTGGTCGATCCCTGTGACGATTGCCATCGCCTGTTACCCGGTTTGCGCACCATTGGCTGGGATGTCGACAGCTGTGACCTGGAGTCCGCTCGCGAACGCTCCTGCGATGTCGGCCTGCTGCGCCTGCAGCCTTTTCACCTGGAGCGCCCGGAGGCGGTCAAGGACCTGATCAGCCGCAGCGGCACCGAGTGGATCGCAGTATTGAGCCAGGAAGTGCTGCGCCTGCAGAAGGTCGGGGATTTCGTCTGCGAGTGGTTTTTCGACTTCCACACCCTGCCGTTCGACGTGTCGCGGGTCCAGGTGACCCTCGGCCGGGCGTTCGGCATGGCGCGCCTGCGGGGCCAGGGCTCGATCCATGTGGACCAGCCCGAGCATGAGTTGCTGGGCGATAGCCGGCCGATCCGCGACTTGCGCAAGCTGCTGGGCAAGCTGGCGCCCACCGAGTCGCCCGTGCTGATCCGAGGCGAAAGCGGCACCGGCAAGGAGCTGGTGGCGCGTACCCTGCATCGTCAGTCCCAGCGCCACGACAAGCCCTTTGTCGCCATCAATTGCGGGGCGATTCCCGAACACCTGATCCAGTCCGAACTGTTCGGGCACGAGAAGGGCGCCTTTACCGGCGCCCATCAACGCAAGGTCGGGCGCATCGAGGCGGCCCATGGCGGCACCTTGTTTCTTGACGAGATCGGCGACCTGCCGCTGGAGCTGCAGGCCAATCTGCTGCGCTTCCTGCAGGAAAAGCACATCGAACGGGTAGGGGGCAGCCAGCCGATTCCGGTGGATGTTCGGGTTCTGGCGGCCACCCACGTCGACCTGGAAGCGGCCATTACCAGCGGGCGCTTCCGTGAGGACCTCTACTACCGCCTGAATGTGCTGCAAGTGATCACCGCGCCGTTGCGCGAGCGCCATGGCGACCTGGGCATGCTGGCCAGCCATTTTGCCCACTTCTATAGCCAGGAAACCGGGCGCCGGCCCCGCAGTTTCAGCGAGGATGCCCTGGTGGCCATGGGCAAGCATGATTGGCCGGGCAATGTCCGCGAACTGGCCAACCGGGTGCGGCGCGGCCTGGTGCTGGCCGAGGGGCGGCAGATCCAGGCCAGCGACCTGGGCCTGCTCAGCCTGCAGGCCCAGGACCTGCCCATGGGCACCCTCGAAGACTACAAGCACCGCGCCGAGCGCCAGGCACTGTGCGACGTGTTGAACCGGCACAGCGACAACCTCAGCGTGGCGGCGCGGGTCCTGGGGATCTCGCGCCCGACCTTCTACCGTTTGCTGCACAAGCACCAGATCCGCTAGGGCGGGGAGAAACGCCAAGGCCCGCTGCGATTGGGGAATCGCAGCGGGCCTTGGCGTCTTTGCCGGTGGGTCAGAAGTAGTAGGGGAATTTCAGGCTGAAGGTGAAGGCCGGAGCATCCTCGGTCATGCCGATGGACAGGTTGGGTACGATGGTCAGGTTGTCGGAGGCGGCAATCGTCATGCCGACGTTGAAGTAGCCGGCGTTGGCATCGCTGGAGACCACCGACTGCCAGTCGCCACCGTCCTGCTTGAGCTTGCTTTTACGCTGCACCAGGTCGGAAACCGAGAAGGACATACTCATCTTCTCGTTGAGCGCAAAGGCGACACCGGCGCCGATCTGGAAGCTGTCGCCCAGGCGCACCTTGCCGGGGGTCTTGCTGCCCACTGTCGAGCTGATGTCATCGAAGGACTCTTCCAGGTTGTGGGTATAGGCCAGAGTCCCGAACAGCACGGCCGGATCGAAGGTCTTGACCAGGGAGATCCCGGGGGTGACCGACCAGACGCCGTTACCGGTGGGCAGGCTTTCAGGCACGTAGAGGTTGTTGTTGGCAGAGGACTGCACCAGCTTGATGCCGAATGGGTCCTTGCCGGTAGGGGCTTTGACGCGCAAGGTTGCCACCGCGTCGGGCCAGAACTCGGACTCGTCGAGGAACTTGTAGGCCACGCCGAAGTTCACGTCCCCCAATGTCGGGTCGCGGGTGACCGACTCTTCGGTGGTCTGGGTGCCTGAGCCGCCGCCACCGCCGGATTGGAAGGTGGATTCGCGATAGACCACGGGTGCGTTGATATCGAATTGCCAGCGGTTGTTGAGGTTGTAGCGCGCGGTCAGGTCGAGGGTCCAGGTATCGGACTTGATCCGGTCCAGGTTGATGTTGCCGAGAAAGATCGAATCCAGCGCCAGGAAGCCGTTGACTGTCAGTTGGCGGGCATCGTAGCGGGCATAGGTCAAGCCGGTCTCGACGCTGAACTTGCCGCCGCCAAAGAAACCACTGGCCTCGTCGTAGAGGTTGCTGACGCTTTGTGCCGGTTCCGAATCATCCTTGAGGGACTGGCCATAGGAAGCGCCTCCTGCAGCGCCTCCGGAAGCGGCACCGGCTCCAGTACCGGCGACCTGTTGATTGCCCTTCAGGTCAGCAGGTGATTTGGCCAGGCGCTTGGGAGGCGGAGCCGCCGGTTGATCCTCCACTTGGCGAACCCGTTGTTCCAGCACCGCGAGGGCCTTCTGCTGCACTTCGTAACGTTGCTTGAGTTCCAGAAGCTCTCGTTTCAGGGTCTCTACATCGGCGTCCGGCGCCGCTTGTACCAGCGCCGCCGGGAATAGAGTGCTTAAACAGACTATTGCGCGCAGTGAAACCGATCGATACATGAAATAAACCGTCCCTTGTGAACCCCAATGGTCGAGAATCAGCGTAGTTCAAGATCAGAATTTGCGTAGAGCGTTGAGCGTACTCAAATTACAGTCCAAAGCACCGGTGCTGGGACCGTTGTTCCTGAGCACCACATTGAGCTGTGTCATGTTGTTCACCAGGTTGCTGTTACCCATCAACTGGGTGTTCTGCAGCAAATTGCCCTGGGCCACTTGCTGCAAGGCACTGCCCTGGTTGCCACTGGCCTGAATGGCCATCTGGATGCCACCGTTGAGGGCCGACACCGCCACACTGCCGGCGGCGTTGCTGCCGGTGATGGTCTGGCCGCTGATCAATGCCTGCCCCACGCCGGCCGCCAGTGCCGGCGCCTGATTGGCTTCTGTGACATTGATATTGATGTTGTTGTAGGCCGAGTTGCCGTCGCCGGCGGCCCTTACGCTCTGGGTTACGCCCTGGCCGCTGGCCAGCCCTGCGCCGCCGATCACGTTGCCGGTCCCGGGCGGGGGCGTAGTGCCGTTGCCGGTCTGGGTGATGGTGGAGACGTAGAATTCCGGTTTGATGGTGGCTTGCTGGATCTGCAGCGAGGTGGTCGCACCGATCAGGTCACCGCTGGCGTTGCGCCAGGTACTGCTCATGACAATGCCGAAGCTGATAATCCGCCCCGGCATCACGTAACGGCCCCGTAACTGCGATAACTCCTGATCCTGGATGAGTTCGGGCTTGAAACCAGCATGGGCTGGAAGAGCTGCTGCCAGGCAGGCGGCTGCCAGCCAGTATGAAGTCTTCATCTGCTTGCTGCTCCCGGAGCGTCCTGCCCCTTTATAGTGTTTGCGCTTCTAGAAGAAGTCGCTCTGGATGAAACCGAAGTCCATCAAGTCCGCGTCCCTGACCGGGTAGAAGTTATCGAGCTTGTTCTTCGCGGTCAGTGGGGCTGGCGGGTCGAGCAAGGCGTTGGCCTTGTCGTAGCCAGGGCCGATGATGGCGAACACGATACCGTTCCAGCCTTTGACGAAGTCATCATGGGTGTAGCGCTTGTGGCCCAGCACCGGATCACCGATATAGACCCAGCCTTTCTGCGCCCGCTGCATCACCACGAAGTGCTTGTAGCCGCGAATCTCCATCAGTACCACCACCGGGATGGTCACTGCCTCGAGCTTGTCTGGCGGAATCCGGTAGCCCCGGGCGCGCATGCCGATGCTTTCCACGTAGCGCTTCATGTCGAGCATGGAGAACCCCTGGGTACGCACCAGGTTCTGGTCCGAGTTCACCAGCATGCCCTTGATGACGTGCTCTTCATCGACATCGAGCCAGTAGGCCTGGCGCAGAATGGTCGCCAGCGCGGCAGCGCCGCAGCTGAAGTCGGTTTTCTGCTCGACGATGTCGCTGAACTTGCGCTCGCGCACGCTCTGCACCTGTTTGAAGATCAGGTTGCCACCGGGCAGGCCGGCCACCGCCATCTGTGCGGCCTGGACGGGGGCGCAGAGGCACAGCAGGAGAGAGAGGATCGCAGTACGCATGATCGTTACGCCTTGGTCGGACTGTGGAAAAGCCCCGTTTCCGGGGCTTTCGTTACGATCGCGATTACATGCAGGCTTTGCAGCCAGCGGCGATGGACAGCGAGTTGCTTTGTTGGTTGCCCACACCGGCCGAGACGTTGGCGCCGCCGTTGCCGGAGAAGCCGTTCATCGAGTTGGTCATGCTGGCGTTGTTGACCACTGGGTTTTTCCAGCCGTCTTTGGTCAGCACTTGCTGGGTCCAGTAGCCAGCCAGTTCGATAGTGCCTTGTTCTTTGAAGGTGAGTTTCTGATCGTCGTTGCCGTGGCCTTTGTTGTCGCCATAGCCATGGCCGCTGCCATGATCGTCGCCACCTTCGATTTTGCCGCTGCCGGTGCCTTTGTAGGTGCCAGAGGCTACGAAGCCGCCAGTGAGGGTGTCTTTTTTGTAGGCCTGGACACCTTTGTTGTCTACGACCAGGTTGGTCGATTGCTGGTTGGCCGAAGCAGCGGCAGTGGCTACGCGGCCACCGGAAACGGCAATGGCCAGGTTGTTTTTCTGTTGGTTGAAGTCGCCGGCGGTCACGTTGATGCCGATGTTGCCGGAACCGTTGTTGCCGGAGTTGTTGAGCACGGCGTTGTTCTGAGTCGAGGAGTTTTTCACGTAGTTGTTGTTGTTGACCTGGGTGGCGCTGGAAGCGGCCACGGCACTGCCGAAGATGAAGCTTTCGTCAGCGGTTGCCAGGGCAGCGGCATTGTCTTGTTGGTTGCCGTCGCCGGCGGCGACGTTGGCACCCATGTTGCCGTTGGAGTTGTTCAGGGAGTTGTCGGCCTTGGCGTTGTTGTTGGTGCCCTGGTTTTTCACTACGTTGGTGTTGCTGTTCTGCACATCGATGACTGCGGCACCGGCTCCAGCGGTGATTTGCAGCAGAGTGCTGAGGTCCGGACCTTGATCGTGATCGCCATGGCCGTTGCCATGACCGCCGTTGTTACCATGATCGTTACCACCTGCCTGAGCAGCCATTGCCATGACGGCGGCCAGTGCGAAAACCAGTGGTTTGAGAGCCATTGTAGGTTTCATGGTGTTTCTCCGGTGCTTATTAGTTGGTTAAGTGTTGGTACTTTCTAATTGCACTACGAGGGGTCAATCTGCGACCCGGATGCTCAGGGTGTTAGCCATTCGGTTCCCCACCCCGGCACTCTGGTTCACCTGAATCACTCCACGGCTGCCGGTGAAGGCCTGGTCGCTGGTAACGACCTGGCGGCTGCCTTGTTGAGTGCCAGTTGCTCCTGAGTCTGGTAACAGCGCCACGTTCTGTTGCGACAGGGCGCTGTCGTCAATGCTTTGCGGATTGGCACTGATGCTGATCCGCAGGGCATTGGCCATCTGGTTGTTGGCCCCGGCCGACTGGTTCACGCCCAGTGCGCCGTTGCCGTTGCTGAAAGAGTTGCCGCCGATGGTGCTGCTGGCGTTGACCGCGCGGCTGGCGGCGGTGGTGATCTTCTGGGTCACGCTGGTGGTTGCCGTGGCGTTGGTGCCGATGGCAATGGCCCGTACGTTGGTCTGTTGCTGCTGGTCGCCGGCGGCCTGGTTGACGTTGAAGTTGCCGGTATAGCCTGCGCCGGAGTTCTGGATGTTCGAGGTAGCGGTGACTGGGCTGGCCGAGTCGGCCATGGCCCCGGTGCAGGTCAGCAAGGCGAGGAACAGCAGGGAGCGACTCATGTTATTGCCCTCCAATGTTGCTCAAGGGAGCCATGCCGGAGCTGATGCTGCGGTTGATCGAGTTGGAGATGCTGGCGCCCGCACCGCCGCCATGGCCGGCGGACATGCCGGGCAGGCCGTTGTTGTTGGTCAGCACATTCATGCCGGGTACACCGGCGCTGCCGGACAGCACCGTGCCGCGGACCAGCGCTCCGGTCTTGATTCCGGCAAAGTCGCCATCGCTCATTTCATTACTGGTCATCTGATTGACCAGGACCGACGGGTTGGTGT
Organism: Pseudomonas sp. 8(2025); assembly: GCF_052665325.1. NCBI lineage: Bacteria > Pseudomonadati > Pseudomonadota > Gammaproteobacteria > Pseudomonadales > Pseudomonadaceae > Pseudomonas > Pseudomonas sp. 8(2025). Next base: position 25,853 of record NZ_JBQOIE010000004.1, read on the forward strand.
TGACCTCGACGGGGTTGGGATCTTTTTGCAAAGGTGCGCGGCCGATGGGCTGCGCCTGGACGGTGCGCTGGATGATGATTTCGCCATTCCCCGCAGCCATCACCGGAAGGCTGTACACCGCGCTGACGGCGCAGCCGATCAGCAGTAGGCGGGTGAAACTTTTATTCAGCGTCCCCACGGCGGTATTCCTTCTTCTCAGTGCTGGCCCTAGCCGGCGTTGCGAGGAAGAGAGCAGAAGCCGTGCCGCTTTTTGTTTGTTTTTAAGATTCAACGGCTTGTGAACGCTGCGGGGCATCGGCTTTCGGGACTGTTTCAGGGATGAGACAAGTACCCCCGACGGCCATTGGCCATAACCGGGGCAACGCTCTGGAACAGGGGTTGCTGCGGGGGTGTATCAGGGGCTTAACAGTTTGCCCGGCCGTGGGCGCCACCGCGGAAAATGGCGGCCTGATGGCCAGGCAGGTGTTTCAGGGATGGACACTTGTGGCCCTGCGGCACTGTACCTATCACGCTTGCAGCAGTTGCCGGACCTGCTCGAAGGCCTGTTGCCGGCGGGCTTGCCAGTCGCCGCCAATGATGCGGTACGGCTGGCGGTGTTGCTCCAGCCAATGGCGGGTAGCCTCGAAGAAGGCCAAGCGTTCTGCCAGTTGTGGCTGGCAGCGCTGGCCGTCGTCGCTCCAGGCCACATCTTCCGGCGACAGCAGCAGGTGCAGGTCGTAGTGGCGGGCCAGCAGTTGGGGTTCCAGCCACGGCGGGCAGTCGCCGAACAGGGTCTGGCTCCAGAGTTGGTTGCTTAACAGGTGGGTATCGAGAATCAGCAGTCCAGGTTGCTGGGCGCGGGCCTGATCTTCCCAGGCGAGCTGGCCCCGGGCGATCTCGGGAATGTCCGCCAGGCAGGTGTCGCGGCCCTGCTGCTCGATGAAGTGGCGCACGTATTCGCCCACCTGGATGCCACCGAAGTGGGCTTGCAGCTCGCTCGCCAGCCAGCTCTTGCCGCTGGACTCGGGGCCGGTCAGTACCAGGACCTTCACGACTGCAGGGCCGGGTCGGCGCGCCAGGCTCGCCAGCCCTGGACGGCCAGCAGGGTGAACAGGGCATACAGCGCCGCCGTCAGGTAGAGCTCCTTGTAGACGAACAGCCCGACGAAAATCACGTCCACGGCAATCCACAGTGGCCAGCATTGCACGCGCTTCTGCGCCATCCACCACTGCGCCACCAGGCTGAAGGCGGTCAAGGCGGCGTCCAGCCAGGGCTGCGCGGCGTCGGTCCAGTGGGCCATGGCAGCCCCCAGCAGCAGGCTGCCCATTGCGCCCAGGGCCAGCCCCTGTAGCAGTCCGCTGGGCTGCAACTGGCTGACCGGCCGCCCCTGGTGCTGTTCGCCGCCCCGGGTCCACTGCCACCAGCCATAGAGCTGCAGCACCGCGTAGACCACCTGCAGGAGCATGTCGGAATAGAGCTTGACCTCGTAGAAGATCCAGCTGTACAGCAGCACCATGACCAGGCCGATGGGCCAGCACCAGGGGTTCTGTTTGACCGTCAGCCAGACGGCGATCACGCCGAGGGCGGCGGCAAACAGTTCAAGCCCGGACATGGCGGTTCCTTGGGGAAATGGAGGAGGGGGGCGATTGTACCCAGAGTCGGCCCCGGGCGTCAGTCCGGGGCCTTGGGTTCAGCGAGGGGTCAGACGCGGAACTGGCGCAACAGGCCGTTGAGCTGCTCCGACAGCTCCTTGAGGTGGCGGCTGGCGGCGCTGGAGTGCTGGGCCGCCAGGGCCGTGCCCTGGGACAGGCCGGCTGCCTGGCCGACGTTGTGGTTGATGTCTTCCACCACATGGGCCTGTTCCAGGGTGGCGCTGGCAATCGTCGCGTTCAGGCCGTTGAGGTTGCGCAGCGCCTGGCCGATGGCGTTGAGGCTGGCGCCGGCCAGCCCGGCCTGCTCGATGGTCAGTTGCGAGGCTCGGCTGCTATCGCCGATGACCTTGACCGCCGCTTCGGAGTGGTTTTGCAGGCGCTCGATCATGCCCTGGATTTCCGCAGTGGACTGCTGGGTACGCTGGGCCAGCAGGCGCACTTCGTCGGCCACCACGGCAAAGCCGCGCCCTTGCTCACCAGCCCGGGCCGCCTCGATGGCAGCGTTCAGGGCCAGCAGGTTGGTCTGTTCGGCAATCGAGCGGATCACCTCCAGCACCGTGCCGATCTGGGTGCTTTCCGCCGCCAGGGTGCGGATCACTTCCACCGCCTGGTCGATGGTCACCGAAAGCTGGTCGATCTGCTGCAAGCTGCCGTCGATGTTGACCTGGCCCTGCTGGGCCTGGGCCTCGGCCTCGCGCACCTCGGTGGCGGCGTGCTCGGCGTTGCGCGCCACATCCTGGACTGCGCTGGTGACCTGGCTGATAGCGGCCGCCACCTGTTCCATCTGTTGGGATTGCTGCTGGCTGCGCTCCTGGGCGTCGTTGGCGTTGCTACCCAGTTCGCTGGAGGACTGTTCCAGGGCTGCGGCGCTGGATTGCAGCTGCATCACCACACCGCGCAACTTGGCGGTAAAGCCGTTGAAGTGCCGGGCCAGTTCGGTGACCTCGTCCTGGCCGTGGGTGTCGAGGCTGCGGGTCAGGTCGCTTTCGCCGCTGGCGATGTTGGCCATGGCGTGCACCGTTTCGCGCAGCGGGCTGACAATGCTGCGCACGATCAGCACCACCAGGGCGGCCATCAGCAGGGCAATCACCAGGCCGATGGAGGAGGCGCGCAGTACCTGGGCGTAGAACTCGTCCTGCAGGTCGTCGATATAGACTCCGGAGCCGATGATCCAGCCCCAGGGCTGGAACAGCTGGATGTAGGAGGTCTTCTGGACCGGTTGCTCGGCGCCGGGCTTGGGCCAGCGGTAGTCCACCATGCCGCCGCCCTTGGCCTTGGCCAGGGTCACCATCTCGTTGAACACCTCGAAACCGTCCGGGTCCTTGACCGCGGCCAGGTTCTGCCCGTCGAGCTTGGGGTTGGCCGGGTGCATGATCATCACCGGCGTCAGGTCGTTGATCCAGAAGTAGTCATTCTGGTTGTAGCGCAGCCCGCGAATCACCTGCAGCGCCTGCTTCTGCGCCTGCTCGCGGGTCAGGCTGCCGGCGGCTTCCAGGCCCTGGTAGTAATTCAGTACGCCGGCGGCGGTCTGCACCACGTGCTGGGTCTTCTGCGCCTTGGCCAGGTACAGGTCCCCATGAATCTGCTTGAGCATCATCACGCCCAGGGTCACCAGGGTCAGCACCGCCACGATCAGGATCAGCCACAGGCGCTGACTGATGGACATCTTGCGTAAGCTATTCATCATCCGGTCACTCCAGATTCTTGTTCTTGTCATAAAAGGCCCGGAGCATCCAAGCACGCTGGCCTTCCAGCGCCAACCCTACGGAAGTCCAATAACATCGCGGCGTGTTTTGCGCCTGTCTGCTAGGATTTCGGCGCCTTTGCCGAAAACCTGAACCTTTCTGAACTTTTCACATAATTTTCATGGGCTTGTGTTGATCTTACGAGCGCCGATTTCTCGGCTACGCTCGACGCAGCAAATGCTTTGACCAATTAAAAAGAGGCATGCCACGAGCATCGCCTCATGGGGGAATTGATGGATCTTTGGACCGCCGCACAGGCATTGATACTCGGGATTGTCGAAGGCCTGACCGAGTTTTTACCCATCAGCAGCACCGGGCACCAGATCATTGTGGCCGACTTGCTCGACTTTGGCGGCGAGCGGGCGATGGCCTTCAACATCATTATCCAGTTGGGGGCGATCCTTGCGGTTGTCTGGGAATTTCGCCGCAAGATCCTCGATGTGGTGATCGGCCTGCCGACCCAGCCCAAGGCCCAGCGCTTCACGATCAACCTGTTGATCGCCTTCCTGCCGGCGGTGGTGCTGGGGGTGATCTTCGCCGACCTGATCCATGCCTACCTGTTCAACCCCATTACCGTGGCCACGGCCCTGGTGGTCGGCGGCCTCATCATGCTGTGGGCCGAGCGCCGGCAGCACCAGGTGCATGCCGAGACAGTGGACGACATCACCTGGAAGGACGCGCTCAAGGTCGGCTGCGCCCAGTGCCTGGCGATGATCCCGGGCACCTCGCGCTCGGGCTCCACCATCATCGGCGGCCTGCTGTTCGGCCTGTCGCGCAAGACCGCCACCGAGTTTTCGTTCTTCCTGGCCATGCCCACCATGGTCGGCGCCGCGGTGTATTCAGGCTACAAGTACCGCCATCTGTTCCAGCCCGATGACTTCCCGGTGTTCGCCATCGGCTTCGTCACCGCCTTTGTCTTCGCCATGATCGCGGTCAAGGGCCTGCTGAAGTTCATCGCCAGCCACAGCTATGCGGCCTTCGCCTGGTATCGCATTGCCTTCGGCCTGTTGATCCTGGCGACCTGGCAGTTCGGCTGGGTCGACTGGACGGCGGCCAAGCCATGAGTACGGCCCGGCGCCCGGCGCCCTCGGCCAGTGCTGCGCGGCTCCAGCATCCCCGGGCCAAGCTGCTGGCGTTCGTACTGCTGTGCGGGTTGCCGCTGTTCGGTTCGCTGTCGCTGTGGTGGAAGGGGATTTCGCTCATTCCCCTGATCGCCTATGGCGCGGTCAGCCTGCTGGCCTTCCTGGTCTACTGGCACGACAAGCGCCGGGCCCAGGCCGAGGGCCGGCGCACCCCGGAGAACGTCCTGCATGCCCTGGAACTGGCCGGTGGCTGGCCCGGGGCCTTGCTGGCCCAGCAGCTGTTGCGCCACAAGACCCGCAAGGTCTCCTACCAGTTGGTGTTCTGGCTGATCGTGGCCTTGCACCAGGTGTTCTGGATCGACCGGCTGTTCCTGGAAAGCAGCCTGCTGAGCCTGTTCTAGAGCAGCAAACCCACCTGAACCCGCTTGGGCAGCTTGCTCACCACCAACTGGTGAGAGCGCTGCAGCAGCGCCTCGAGCTCCGAGGCGCCCAGGGGGTAGGGGGTGTTCATGATGATCCAGTGCGCCCGGGCCAGGTAGGGCGCCGGCGCAATGCCCGGGCGGTCGACATGGCCGAGAAACAGCTCCTGATCGACCTTGAAGGCCAGCGAGTCGCCCCGCAGGTGCTGCACGGCGAACATCTTGTTGCCGGCAATCGAGAACACCCGCACACCGCCCCACTTGTAGTCTTCCCGCGCACCCGGCAGGCCCAGGCAGAATTGCGCCACTTGCTCTTCATTCAAGGTTCGGGCTTTCACAGCAGTCGTTCTCCGCAGCGTTCGAAGGATTCACTCAGGTGCTCGATCCAGGCGCGCACGGCCGGCATCACACCCCGGCGGTGAGGATACACGGCCTGCAGCCAGCCGCCGGGCAATGACCATTGCGGCAGCATCTGCACCAACTGGCCGCTGGCCAGTTCCTCCTCGCAATACAGCATGGGCAGCACAGTGCAGCCCTGGCCAGCGAGGGCACAGGCACGGCGCACGATGAAGTCGTCGATGCCCAGGCGTGCCTCCAGGGCCAGGTCGCAGGCCTGGCCTTGCTGGTCCAGCAGGCGCAGGTGCACCAGGCGGTCGGCCTCCAAGGCGCCGAGAATCGGCACGCGCCGCAGGTCTTCCGGATGCTCCACCGGGTATTGCCGGAGGAAGTCTGGGGTCGCCACGATCGCCGTCTGGGCCCGGCGCAGTCGCCGGGTCACCAGCAGCGGGTCTTCGTCGCCCAGCTCGCGCACCCGCAGGGCGACGTCCACACCCTCGTTGATCAGGTCGACACGGCGGTTGAGCAGGAGCATTTCCAGCTGCACCTGGGGGTACTTCTCCAGAAAGCTGCTGACCAGCGGTGTCAGCAGTTCGTGGGCCAGGCCCACCGGGCTTGACACCCGCAGGCGCCCGCGGGGTTCGCTGGCCATGCTGGCCACGGCTTCGTCGGCCATCTCCGCTTCCAGCAGCATGGCCTGGCAGTGACGCAGGTAACGCTCGCCCACGGCAGTCAGGCTCAGTTGCCGGGTGGTGCGTTGCAGCAGCCGGGCGTTGAGGCGTTCTTCAAGCTCGGCGATACGCCGTGACAGCCGCGATTTGGGAATGCCCAGCAGCCGTCCGGCGGCGGCGAAGCCACCGGCTTCCACCACCTTGGCGAAGTAATAGAGGTCGTTGAGGTCTTGCATGATGATTTATCGCTCGATTGTCCTGCTGATGGGACGAACTATCGCATTTATACCGGCTAATCAGCTATTGGTTTCATCTGTAGGATTGCCCACATCCGATCGCCCAGTGGCGGTCCTCACTTGGAGATCCCAGATGAAACTCTTGCATATCGATTCCAGCATTCTTGGTGACAACTCGGCCTCCCGTCAGCTCAGCCACAGCGTGGTCGAGGCCTGGAAAGCCGCTCATCCGGCCACCGTGGTGACCTACCGCGACCTGGCCAATGACGCCATCAGCCACTTCTCCGCCGCCACCCTGGTGGCTGCCGGTACCGCCGCGGAGCTGCGTGACGCCGCGCAGAAGCATGAGGCCCAGCTCAGCGCTCAGGCCCTGGCCGAATTCAAGGCTGCCGATACCGTGGTAGTCGCCGCGCCGATGTACAACTTCACCATTCCCACCCAACTCAAGGCCTGGATCGACCGCATCGCCGTGGCTGGCGAGACCTTTCGCTACACCGAAGCCGGCCCGCAAGGCCTGTGCGGCGGCAAGAAAGTGATTGTGGTGTCCACTTCCGGCGGCCTGCACGTGGGCCAGGCCACTGGGGTGGCTCACGAGGACTACCTGAAAGTGCTGTTCGGCTTCTTCGGCATCACCGATGTCGAATTCGTTCGCGCCCATGGCCTGGCCTACGGCGAGGAAGTACGCAGCAAAGCCATGAGCGACGCCCAGGCGCAGATCAGCCAGCAACTCTTCGCTGCCGCGTAAGGCTTGTGTAAAGAGCCTTTGCTGCACGGCAAGGGCCACTAAACTCTGTATTCTGCTCACCGCATGAAGTGGGCAGGGTGCGGAGTTTTTTTATTGTGGTGTTAAGGGTTTCTGGCCCGGGTTATGCAACACACGGAGCAAGGCTCCCGGCTTGTGCATCCCTGGCTACGGCGTGGTACAGCTGCAAGGCCTTGGCGGCAAGGGATGGCAGGGGAGAACGGCTTTCTCGATCCGGCGGCAAAGGTGGGCGTGCGATGAAACGTCTTTGTGCAATGTTACTGATCTGCCTGCTCAGCAGCCTGCTTTCGGTGCAGGCCGCCCCTGGGCCGCATCCGCACTGGAGCGTGGGCTTTCACGAGATGAGTTTTCTCGACCCCCTGGACCGGCAACCGATGCGCGCCATTGCCTTCTACCCATCCACCGGTATCGAGCACGGCAGCCAGCTTGAGGGCTATCAGATCGCGGCTTCGCGGGATGCCAAGATCGCCATCGGCCGCTTCCCGATGCTGATGCTGTCCCACGGTAACACTGGCACCCCTCTGGCCCTGCATGACCTGGCCACCTCTCTGGCACGCAAGGGCTTTGTCGTGGTGGCGGTGATTCACCCCGGCGACAACTCCAAGGACCACAGCCGTCTGGGTACCCTGAGCAATCTGTACGGACGGCCGATCCAGATTTCCGAAGCCATCACCGCAACCCTCGGCGACCCGATGCTGTCGCCCTTCGTCAATGCCGACCAGGTGGGGGTGATCGGCTATTCCGCCGGTGGCGAGACTGCGTTGATTCTCTCCGGCGCCACGCCGGACCTGGACCGCTTGCGGCGCTACTGCCAGGAGCGCCCCAATGACCGGGATGCCTGCAACACCCAGGGCGAACTGATCGTCGACCGCGACGACCTGCAACCGGTGGCCGACCCCCGGGTGCATGCCTTGATGCTGCTGGCCCCCCTGAGCCTCAAGTTCGGCCGCCAGACCCTGGCCGGGGTGCATGTGCCGGTGCTGCTCTACAGTGGTGATGGCGACCAGTTGGTGGCGCTGGACAAGAACGCCGCGGCCCTGGCGCGCAAACTGCCGGTGGCCCCGGACTTCAAGCTGCTGGCCGGCGCCGGGCATTTCGTGTTCATGGCGCCTTGTTCCGCACAGCAGATGGCCGCGATGCCGGCGCTGTGCACCGATGCCGACGGCGTCGACCGTGAAGACATCCACCGCAACCTGATTCTCGAAGCCGGCAACTTCTTCGCCCATACCCTGGGCCGGCCAAGCCGGGCCGGGATGCAGACCGCCGATCAATGACTCAGGCGCCGGCCCGGCGCTTGAGCATCAGGGTCAGGCCCAGGCCGGTCAGCGAGAGCAGGGCGGCGCAGAAGAAAATCCACGAATACCCCAGGTTCAACGCCACCGCGCCCATCAACGGCCCGGCGATGGCCAGTGCCAGGTCGAAAAACACCGCATAGGCGCTCAAGCCTGCGCCACGGCTGCTGTTGGGCACTTGCTTGATGGCCTCCACTCCCAGGGCCGGGTACACCAGCGACAGGCCGAAGCCGGTCAACCCGGCCCCCACCAGGGCCCAGCCGGTGGAGGGCGCCAGCCACAGCAGGGCCAGGCCCAGGGTTTCGACGCACATGCAGGCGATGGCCGAACGAAAGCCGCCGAAACGGCTGATGCAGGTGATGAACAGCAGCCGCGAAAAGATAAAGCACACGCCGAACACCGTCAGGCAATAGGCCGCGCCGGTCCAGCCGCGGCTGAGGTAGAACAAGGTGATGAAGGTGGTCAGGGTGCCGTAGCCGATGGAGGCCAGGCTCAGGCTGGCGCCAAAGGGTGCAATGCGCCCGAACACGGCCCAGAACGGCAGGCGCTCGCCGCGAACCACCGGCACCGAGGGTTTGTTGCGGATCAGCAGCAATGCCAGGGCCGCCAGGCAGGACAGGGCGACCCCCAGGCTGGCGAAACCGTATTGCTGGACCATCAGCACCCCCAACGGTGCACCAATGGCGATAGCGCCGTAGGAGGCAATGCCATTCCAGGAGATAGACCGCGCGGTGTGCTCCGCGCCGACCTGGCCCATGCACCAACTGATGGTGCCGACCCCGATCAGGCCCTGGGCCACCCCCAGCAGCAGGCGCCCGCCCAGCAGCACGGCAAGGCTCAGCAGCGGCCACTGGACGAGCAGCACCGAAACCAGGGTCAGCACCCCGCTGAGCAGAATCCCCAGCAAGCCGTAGATGATTGAACGCTTGGTGCCCACGGTGTCCGACATGCGCCCGGCCATGGGCCGGCTGAGCAGGGTGGCCAGGTATTGCGCGCCAATGGTCAGCCCGGCGACCACCGCGCTGAAGCCCAGTTGTTCGTGGACATAACCTGGCAACACCGCGATCGGCAGGCCGATGCAAAGGAAGGCGATAAAGGTATAGAAGACGATGGAGACGATCTGCAGGGTGATCGCCATGGAGCTTTGAGCGGGCGTTTGTGGCTCGGGCATGAAGGCTCGTTCGCGGGCGGCGGTTAGAGGCCTGCATCATCGCGTGCCGTGAACATAAAAGAAAGCAGGCTAACTATCTATTCCCCGCACCCGGTAGGTGCTGGCAGGAGCGGTGCAAGTCTTGCGGGCCCGTTCGCCGGCAAGCCGGCTCCTACAGAGGCCTGTGGGTTCGTGCCGGAACTGGCTTGCCAGCGAAGGCGCCCGCCGGGTGATGCAAGGCTGGCGGGCCTTTTCGTCGGCAAGCCGGCACCTGCGAGCGAGGGGGCATACAAAAAAGCCCCGTCACACTGGACGGGGCTTTTTTGTTGTCGCTTACCGCTTGCCGCTGTCTTTAGAACATCACGCCCTGGCTGCGCAGGTAGTCGTCGTAGGTGCCGCTGAAGTCGGTCACGCCGCTTGGGCTCAACTCGATGATGCGGGTGGCCAGGGACGATACGAACTCACGGTCGTGGCTGACGAAGATCAGGGTGCCCGGGTAGTTTTCCAGGGCCAGGTTCAGCGCCTCGATGGATTCCATGTCCAGGTGGTTGGTCGGTTCGTCCATCACCAGCACGTTGGGCTTTTGCAGGATCAGCTTGCCGAACAGCATGCGGCCTTGCTCACCACCGGAAATCACCTTCACCGACTTGAGGATCTCGTCGTTGGAGAACAGCATCCGGCCCAGGGTGCCGCGGATCATCTGTTCGCCCTGGGTCCACTGGCCCATCCAGTCGAACAGGCTGACGTCGTCTTCGAAGTCATGGGCGTGGTCCTGGGCGTAGTAGCCCAGCTCCGCGCTTTCGGTCCATTTCACTGTGCCGGCGTCCGGGGTCAGCTCGCCCACCAGGGTGCGCAGCAGAGTGGTCTTGCCGATGCCGTTGGGGCCGATGATCGCTACGCGCTCGCCGGCCTCGACGGTGAAGCTGAAGTTCTGGAACAGGGTCTTGCCGTCGAAACCCTTGGACATGCGCTCCAGGGTCACCGCCTGGCGGTGCAGTTTCTTGGTCTGTTCGAAGCGGATGAACGGGCTGACGCGGCTCGACGGCTTGACTTCGGCCAGCTGGATCTTGTCGATCTGCTTGGCCCGAGACGTGGCCTGCTTGGCTTTCGAGGCGTTGGCCGAGAAGCGGCTGACGAAGGTCTGCAGCTCGGCGATCTGCGCTTTCTTCTTGGCGTTGTCCGACAGCAACTGCTCGCGGGACTGGGTCGCGGCGATCATGTACTCGTCGTAGTTGCCCGGGAACAGGCGCAGCTCGCCGTAGTCCAGGTCGGCCATGTGGGTGCAGACGCTGTTCAGGAAGTGCCGGTCGTGGGAAATGATGATCATGGTGCTGTTACGCGCCGTGAGAATGTTTTCCAGCCAGCGGATGGTGTTGATGTCCAGGTGGTTGGTCGGTTCGTCCAGCAGCAGCACTTCCGGATCGGAGAACAGCGCCTGGGCCAGCAGAACTCGCAGTTTCCAGCCTGGCGCGACTTCGGTCATCGGGCCGAAATGCTGTTCCAGGGGAATGCCCAGGCCCAGCAGCAGCTCACCGGCGCGGGACTCGGCGGTGTAGCCGTCCATCTCGGCGAATTCGGTTTCCAGCTCGGCCACGGCCATGCCGTCTTCTTCGGTCATTTCCGGCAGCGAGTAGATGCGATCGCGCTCGGCCTTGACCTTCCACAGCTCCTCGTGGCCCATGATCACGGTGTCGATCACGGTGAATTCTTCGTAGGCGAACTGGTCCTGGCGCAGCTTGCCCAGGCGCACGTTCGGTTCCAGCATGACCTGGCCGCCGGACGGCTCGAGGTCGCCACCGAGGATTTTCATGAAGGTCGACTTGCCGCAACCGTTGGCGCCGATCAGGCCGTAGCGGTTGCCGCCGTTGAACTTGACCGAAACGTTCTCGAACAGCGGCTTGGCGCCGAACTGCATGGTGATGTTAGCTGTGGAGATCAATTACTTACCTACCAATGTTTTAGCGCCGACCTTAAATCCACAGGGCGCGATCTGGAGCCTTCCAGGTCGGACCGGTATGGGTGTGGAACTGAGCCAGCGGGCGTACGTCGAGCGCAACATTCCGGCCAAGAGGCCAGGTTGCTGAGCGAAGAGTGCGGGGTGCATGTTGAAATTTGCGCGCATTGTCGCATATGTAAACGAGCAGTTGTATGACACAGGGGCAGGGATTTTAGCGCGGGCAGATGATGCTCAACCCCTGACGGGCATGGCAGCCGCTTCCAGCAGGTCGTTCAGGAAGTGCTGCAATTGCGCCGCTGCCGCGGCCGGCGCGGCCTGGAGCAGGCAGTGGGGCGCCTCGATCTCCACCAGCCGGGCGTCGCTGCGCAGCTGCCGGACCAGGGCCGAAGCCGATGGGGGCACCAAGCGATCCTGGCGGGCCCGCAGGTACAGCAGCGGCACCCGGCTGGCAGCCAGGGCCTGGCGTACATCCACGGCGATCACCGCCTGCAACCGGGCCTGCAGTACCTGCGGCGCCACCTGGGCGATCGCCGCCGCCAGTGCCTGACGCAGTGCCGGGGTGGAAAAGCCGCCCAGCAGCAGGGCATCCATGGGCCAGAACGGCAGGCGCTGCACCGGCAGTACCTTGAGCAGGGGCTGCAAAGGCGCAAGGCGCGGGCGCGGATTGCGTACAAAGCTGCTGCACAGCACCAGGCCCATCAGCCCTTCGGGATTGCGGGCGGCCACGCTCACCGCCACCGGGCCGGAAAAGGACTCGCCCAGCAGGATGAATCGCCGGTTCGTCGGCAGTTGCGCCATCACCCGCTCCACCAGGGCCGGGTAGCCCAGGGGCTGATCGCCGGGATAATGCAAGACCTGTACCGGCCAATGCTGGCCCAAGGCCTGGAGCAGCGGCTCGAACAGGGTGCCGGTGCCATCCATGCCCGGCAGCAGCACCAGGGTTGGCGGGAGATTGGGGTCGATCAAGTCGGGAATCCTTGCCGAAGAGGAGAGGGCAGCGGCGCGCAGGATACCTCGGCAAGGCCCGGCAACACAGTCCCTTGCGGGTCGCTACCGGCACCGAGCGGCTTTTGTTGAGCTGAATCAACAGCCGGCGCAATACCCGCATCTTTCAACGAAAGGAGCGCAGCTTTTAACAAATATGAGTTAACCATTGGTTACAAACTGTGGCTAAAATGCCAGCCGACGGCCAGATGCCGAGGGTCGAACCTGCGACGAAGAGTGTCGCCGGTTACGCTTTTTTCAACTCAGACGCTGCAATTTTCCTTTGGCCTTCCGGGCTTTCAGAGGCGCAGCATGTTCTCTTCTGACGTGTGACGATTTCCGTGAAACTCATCATTGCCGCTGTATACGTTTTATCCATTGCGTACGTACACCTGCGGGGGCGCGTGCGCCATAAACTGGGCCGCCAGCTCAGTGATCACTCGACCTTCCTGGCGCCCATCAACTGCTTCCTCTATCTGTTCTCCAAGTACCCCAACCGGCCGTACCTGGACCCGGCCGACTTCCCGGAGATGAACAAGCTGCAGGAACACTGGGAAGAGATCCGTGCCGAAGGCCAGAGCCTGCTGCAGGCCGGCGAGATCAAGCGCTCGGACCAGTACAACGATGTGGGTTTCAACTCCTTCTTCAAGACCGGCTGGAAACGCTTCTACCTGAAGTGGTACGGCGACAGTCACCCTTCGGCGATGAAGCTGTGCCCACGCACCACCGAGCTGGTGCAGAGTATCGGTTCGATCAAGGCTGCGATGTTCGCCGAGCTGCCGCCTGGTTCGCGCCTGGTTCGTCACCGCGACCCTTATGCCGGTTCCTATCGCTACCACCTGGGTCTTTCCACGCCGAACAACGAAGGCTGCTTCATCGAGGTCGACGGTGAGCGTTATCACTGGCGCGACGGCGAAGCGGTGATGTTCGACGAGACCTACATTCACTACGCGGAAAACACCACCGAGCAGAACCGCATCATTCTGTTCTGCGATGTCGAGCGGCCGATGAAGTACCGCTGGGCCGCTGCGTTCAATGGCTGGTTCAGCCGTACCGTGATGTCCGCCGCCGGCGCGCCTAACGATGCCGGTGACAAGACTGGTGGCCTGAACCGTGCCTTCAACAAGCTGTACAAGATCCGCCTGCGGGGCAAAGAACTGAAAAAGCGCAACCGCGCGCGCTACTACCTGGAAAAGTGGGCGATCTTCGCTGCACTGCTGTTGCTGTTCATCTACATCTGACGTTGCTCCCCCGCGGTGTAGGAGCGGGCTTGCCGGCGAACGCATCCTTGAGCCAGAGGCATGGCCAAAGGGCCCGTTCGCAGGCCAGCCAGCGCTTGCAGATGAAGGCACCGTGGATACCGGGTGTTACATGTTCTGAAGGATTATTTAGTTAACAAAGCCGAACCCTGGGCGTAGCGTGGAATCGAATTCGATACCTTGTCGCTCCTCAGGAGGCTTTTCATGAACGGTCTGGCTCGCGGGTTTGCCGCACTCATCGCGCTGGTCTGGACCAGCGGCGCCGCCTGGGCTGGCGCCCCTGAAGCACCTCCCCCCCATCAACACCCCCTGCAATTGGCGCAGAACCTGCCCAGCAGCGGCAACAACGACCCCTACAGCAACCCCATCCGTCGCGCCAACCCCAACAGCATGCAGGGCACCCAACCCAGCAGCCCGCCCGTGCGCGGCCCCAGCACCGCTCCGACCGGTCGCCCGCCAACCCTTGAGAACGGTGGCATCGGCAATGGCTACCCGCGTGGCGGGGTGCAGCGACCCAACCCTGATCCCCGGGTGCAAAGCCCCCGCGACAGCGATCCCGGCAACCGGCGCTGAAGCACTGTCCTGCCACCCTGGCGGCAGGTGCGAAACCTGCTACCGAGGATTTTCTCGATCGACAAAAGGAAGCGAGCATGTTGCGTAAAACCCTTATCGCCACCTTGTGCTCCAGCGTCTTGCTGGGCAGTGCCGTGCCCGCCATGGCCGCCACACCCCAGGCTTTTCCCAGTGAACAGGGCACGCTGAACCTGACTCCGGTGGCTGCCGGCCTTGACCATCCCTGGGCCCTGGCATTCCTGCCGGACCGCCAGGGCATTCTGGTGACCGAGCGCCCGGGCAACCTGCGGCTGGTCGGCGCGGACGGCAAGCTTTCGGCGCCCCTGAGCGGGGTGCCCAAGGTCTGGGCCAAGGGCCAGGGCGGCTTGCTGGATGTGGCGCTGTCGCCGGACTTCAAGCAGGACCGCATGGTGTATCTGTCCTATGCCGAAGGTGGCGGCGCGGGCGGGACTGCCGGCACCGCCGTGGGCCGTGGCCGTTTGAGCGATGACCTGAGCGGGCTCAAGGATTTCCAGGTGATCTTCCGGCAGGAACCCAAGCTGTCCACGGGCAATCACTTCGGTTCGCGGCTGGTGTTCGACCGCGACGGCTACCTGTTCGTGACCCTGGGTGAAAACAACGACCGGCCCACCGCCCAGGACCTGGACAAGCTCCAGGGCAAGATCGTGCGCCTGTACCCGGATGGTCGGGTGCCGGATGACAACCCTTTCGTCGGCCAGGCCGGGGTGCGCCCGGAGATCTGGAGCTACGGCCACCGCAACCCCCAGGGGGCGGCGCTCAACCCCTGGAGCGGCACCCTCTGGGAGAACGAACACGGGCCCAAGGGTGGCGACGAGATTAATATCATCGAGCGCGGCAAGAACTACGGCTGGCCTCTGGCGACCCACGGCATCAACTATTCCGGCCAGCCGATCCCCGAGGCCGTGGGCCAGACAGCGCCCGGCACCGTGGCGCCGCACCATGTGTGGGAGAAGTCCCCCGGCATCAGCGGCATGGCCTTCTATGACAGCGACCGCTTCAAGCCCTGGCAGCACAACGTGTTCATTGGCGCCCTGGCCAGCCAGGAGTTGATCCGGCTGCAGTTCAACGGTGATCGGGTCGAGCACGAGGAACGCCTGCTGGGCGGGCTCAAGGCGCGTATTCGTGATGTGCGCCAGGGCCCGGACGGCTACCTCTACATCCTCACCGACGAGGACCAGGGCACGCTGTACAAAGTCGGGCTGCAATAGCCCCGGGCTCCCTTGCAGGCGCCCACAGGGGCCGCGCAAGGCTGCGGGCCTCTTCGCCGGCAAGCCGGCTCCTACGGGGGGCGGCTGCGAGGCGTATCTGGCTGCTGTAGGAGCTGGCTTGCCAGCGAAGGCGCTGGCAGGGGCCGCGCAAGGCTGCGCCTCTTCACCGGCAAGCCGGCTCCTACGGGTGGGCTCGCGGGGGGAAGAGGATCACCGCGGCGCGCAGTTTGCTGCTGCCGAAACTGCACATCTTGGCGAACTCGCCGTGACTCACCGGCAGGTGCTGGCAGTCCAGGGGCTGGCGGTGCTGGCTGTGGTCGACATCCGGGTCGTGGAGGTAGACGAAGTCCTGGTCGCAGTCGGTGACTATCACCCAGTGCGGCGCCTTGGAGCGGGTCAGGCGATAGCTGCTGATCAGCACCAGGGGCTGGCCGCCTTCACGCAACAGGCCGGGCAGGTCCAGCGGCCCGCCGAGCACCTGCTGCACTTCGCTGGCATCCAGTTCCTTGCAGAACTCATCGTGGACCAGGCGCATGACGTCCTTTTTATGTTCGTCGCGCACGCCGTTGAGAAACAGCGGCCCGCTGCTGTTGACCTGCAAGCGCACGGCAAAACCGCGGCGCCAGGCCGCCAGGGCCAGGCCCTGGGGGCTGCAGCCACCATGGCCCGAGGTCATGAAGACGGTGGTGGCTTCACGCCAGATCTGCAGTTCCTCCCGACGCTCCAGGGGCCGTGAAGGTTGCAGGGCGCCCATGGCCATCAGCAGGCAGGCGGGGCCGCAGGTGAAGTCGGTGGTCTGCTGGTAATAGGGCACGCGGATGCTACGGGTCTCGCGGTGCTGGAGGATGCGCTTTTCCAGGCGCAGGGCGTCGGCGTGGTCCTGGTAATAGTCGGGGACCAGGGCGAAGCGCCGGTAGCCGTTGCGCTCGTACAAGGCGATGGCCGCAGGGTTGTCGGTGCGTACCTCCAGGCGCAGGTAGGCGCAATCATGGGCCAGGGCACAGGCCTCCATGCGTTGCAGCAGGCGCTTGCCCAGCCCCAGGCCCCGGGCGCTTTCGACGATAGCCAGGGAATACAGGCGCGCCAGGGAGGTGCCGCGATGAAACAGCACCAGGGCATACCCCAGCACCTGCGCCTGCTGTTCGGCCACCAGCAGCTGCCCATGGGCGCGGCTGATCATCCACTGGAAGCTGCGCGGGGTCAGCCGGTCGCTGGTGAAACATTGTTCTTCCAGCGCCACCAGCGCCGGCAAGTCCTCGAGGGTTGCAGTGCGAAAGACAAGATCCATATGACCGCCGTAAAAGTTGCGTAATGAAACGAGACTTCAAAAAAAGTTCGTGCTTAATAGAAAGGGTCAGGTTCTTCAGCGAGAGCGAACTTTATGTCAGCGGTACAAGGTCATTGGCGAGAAGTATCCGGGCAAAGTTTGCCGGCGACAATCACTTCCTCAACTAATATTGCCCGGCTGGACAAAACCTCAAGCCAGGTAATCATTATTGTCGAACGCAAGGAAGACTGGGCCTCGTACTTTCCCAGCGACGACATCCTCACGGCCCAGGAGTACCTCGAACACAGCCGCGAAAGCGCGCCCGGCAAGCGCGTCCAGGTGATCAACCTGTGCCGCAGCTACAAGTACCTGGGGCATGGCTACTATTGCTCGCTATTGGCTGAAGCCCGCGGCCACCGGGTGATTCCCTCGGTGCGCACCATCAGCGAACTGACCCGCAAGGCGCTTTATGGGTTGGCCCTGGATGATCTCGACAAGAGCCTGGAAAAGGCCCTGAGCAATCATCTTTACCGCGATACCGAAGGCTTTACGCTGACCCTTTACTTCGGTCGAACTCATATAGAGCCCTTGCAGGAATTGGCTCGGCAATTGTTTGAACTCTTCCCTTGTCCGATCCTGTTAGTTGATTTCAAGCGAACTAACAGTTGGCACATCGAAGGCGTCAAGTCGGGGGCGCTGCATAAGTTGCGCGAAGATCAGGAAGATCAGTTCGCCAACTCCCTGGACAGTTTCAGCCGTAAGGTCTGGCGGGTTCCGCGCTCCCGGCAAGTGGCCCGTTATGACTTGGCCATTCTCCATGATCCCCAGGAACTGCTGCCGCCTTCCAACCCTCGGGCGCTGGAGAGTTTCATTCGCGTGGGCAAGGGCCTGGGCATCGATGTGGAACTGATCGAGAAGAAGGACTATTCGCGGCTGGCCGAATATGACGCGCTGCTGATCCGCGAGACCACCAGCGTCGACAACCACACCTACCGTTTTGCCAAGAAGGCCGAGAGCGAAGGGCTGGTGGTGATGGACGACCCGGCGTCGATCCTGCGCTGCACCAACAAGGTCTACCTCAGCGACCTGCTCAAGGGCCATCAACTGGGCATGCCCGCCACCGAGATTCTCTACAAGGAGCGACCGCAGGATTTCGAACGGGTCGGCGAGCGCCTGGGTTTTCCCCTGGTGCTGAAGATCCCCGACGGCTGTTTTTCCCGCGGAGTGATCAAGGTCGAGAGCCAGCAGGCCTTGATGGAAGCCACCGCCGAGCTGTTCGAGCACTCGGTACTGCTGCTGGCCCAGGAGTTCTTCTACACCGAGTACGACTGGCGCATCGGCGTGCTCAACCGCAAGCCGATCTTTGCCTGCCAGTACTTCATGTCCAAGGGCCATTGGCAGATCTACAACCACAAGGCCAAGGGCCAGGACATCAACGGCGAGTGCCGCACCCTGGCGATCCACGAAGCGCCCCGGGCGGTGGTGGATCTGGCGGTGAAGACCGCCAACCTGATCGGCGACGGCCTGTACGGCGTCGATCTCAAGCAGTCCGGCGACAAGGTGGTGGTGATCGAGGTCAACGACAACCCCAACCTCGACGCCGGCATCGAGGATGCCTACCTGCAGGACGATCTCTATGCCCTGGTGCTGGAGGAGTTTGTCCGCCGCCTGGAGCTCAAGCGGCGCGGCCAGGCCTGGTAGGGGCCTTCATTGCGGTTGCAGGGTCAGCACCTCGAAGCCGTCCCGGGTCACCGCCACCGTGTGTTCCCACTGGGCCGAGAGGCCGTTGTCGCGGGTGACCACGGTCCAGCCATCCTTGAGCCCGCGGACCCGGGCGCTGCCCTGGTTGAGCATCGGCTCGATGGTGAAGACCATGCCCTCGCGCAGCTCCAGGCCGGTACCGGGGCGACCGAAGTGGAGGATTTGCGGCTCTTCGTGCATCTGCCGGCCGATGCCATGGCCGCAGTATTCACGGACCACGCTGTAGCCCTTGGCTTCGGCATGGGCCTGGATGGCATGGCCGATATCGCCCAGCCGGGCGCCGGGGCGCACCACCTTGATCGCCGCCCACATGGCCTCGAAGGTGGTGTCCACCAGGCGCCGGGCCTTGGGCCCGACAGTGCCGATCAGGTACATCTTGCTGGAGTCGGCGATGTAGCCGTTCTTCTCCAGGGTGATGTCGATATTGATGATGTCACCGTCCTTGAGCACGGCCTTGGGGTGGGGCATGCCGTGGCACACCACCTCGTTGATCGAGGTGTTGATGCAGTAGGGGTAGTTGTACTGGCCCTTGCTGGCCGGGCGCGCCTTGAGTTCATGGCGGATCAGGTGTTCCACCGCGGCGTCCAGCTCCAGGGTGGACAGGCCGGGGGCGACAAAACCGTCGAGATAGGTGAACACCTGGGCCAGCAGCCGCCCGGCTTCGCGCATCAGCGCCAGTTGTTCCGGGGTCTTGATCAGGGCCTGGGTCATGCGCGCCCCCTGAGCAGGTCGGGTTTGTTCAGCAACAGCTTGTTGATCAGGTCGTTGTAGGCCAGGTGAGGGTTGAGTTCGGCCAGCAGGCCGATCTTCATCCAGAACTCGGCCTGGGCATTGATCGAGCGGTCCATGGCGGCGCTGGCCACGCGGATCTGCTCGTGCAGTTCATCGGAGATCTTGACGATGCCCATGGGGGCCTCCCTTGAGGAAATATACGAATCATATATGTTTCGTATATTGGGCTTCAAGCCACGGTGCCCGATGGCAGACGTCGCCGTTCAAGGAGGGGCGGGAAAAAAGCGTTGACCGGAGCCTGCTGGCGCGAGTAATTTCCAGCCCATGACTTTCCCTGCATATCGTTTCCAGCCAAGCATTATTACCGCCATTCCTTATTGGCGGGCTTGCTGACGACTGCACCCAACCCGCCCTGGAGGCGGGTTTTTTCTCTCTGTCTCCCGGGCTTCGTACACAGCCAGGAGATCCACCATGAGTCGCCCCAGCCGTTCTGCTACCCCCCAGCCCAGTGCCGACATGGCGTTGCTGGAGCGCTACGTGAAGATGATTCTTGCGGCGCCGGTCTACGACCTGGCGATCCGTACGCCGTTGCAGGCGGCGCCGGCGCTGTCCGAGCGGCTGGGCAATCAGATCCTGCTCAAGCGCGAAGACCTGCAACCGACCTTTTCCTTCAAGATCCGTGGCGCCTACAACCGCCTGGCGCACCTCACCCCGGAGCAGAAGCTGCGCGGAGTGGTCACCGCGTCCGCCGGCAATCATGCCCAGGGCGTGGCGCTGGCGGCGCGGGAACTGGGGATCAAGGCAAGCATCGTGATGCCCGCCAGCACCCCGGAACTCAAGGTGCTGGGGGTGCGCAGCCGCGGCGCCGAGGCGATCCTGCATGGCCAGAGCTTTCCCTTCGCCCTGGAGCATGCCCTGGATCTGGCCCAACGCACCGGCAGTACCTTTGTTTCACCCTTTGATGATCCCCATGTGATTGCCGGGCAAGGCACCGTGGCCATGGAGATCCTGCGCCAGCAGCAGGGCGAACTGGACGCGATCTTCGTTCCGGTCGGCGGTGGCGGGCTGATCGCCGGGATCGCCGCCTATGTCAAATACCTACGGCCACAGATCCGCATCGTTGGTGTCGAGTCCGAACATTCCAACTGTCTGCAACAGGCCCTGGCGGCAGGGCAGCGGGTGGTGCTGCCTGAAGTGGGAACCTTTGCCGACGGTGTTGCGGTGGCACAGATCGGTGAGCATGGTTTCCAGATCTGCCGGCATCACGTGGATCAAGTGATCAGCGTCAGCAATGACCAGTTGTGTGCGGCGATCAAGGACATCTACGACGATACCCGCTCCATCACCGAACCCTCGGGCGCCCTGGCGGTGGCGGGCATCAAGGAATACGTGGCGCAAAGCGGCGTCCGCGGCCAGACCCTGGTGGCGATCGACTCGGGCGCCAACATCAACTTTGACAGCCTGCGCCACGTCGCCGAACGCGCCGCCCTGAGCAACGCCGCCTTGTAGACGCTGGCTTGCCAGCGAAGGCGCCCTGCGCGGCGATGCAAACCTTTCGGGCCTCTTCGCCGGCAAGCCGGCTCCTACGAGGGCGTGCACGGTGTACCTGCCTGCTGTAGGAGCTGGCTTGCCAGCGAAGGCGGCCTGTGCGGCGATGCAAACCTTTCGGGCCTCTTCGTCGGCAAGCCGGCTCCTACGGGGGCGTGCACGGTGTACCTGCCTGTTGTAGGAGCTGGCTTGCCAGCGAAGGCGCCCTGCGCAGCGATGCAAGCTTCACCGGCAAGCCGGCTCCTACGACAGCAGAGGGCGCATGAAGCTGCGTTCGTAGCTGAGGATGAAGCGCTTTTGCACCACCGCCGCTACCAGGGCCACGCTTTCCGGGTCACTGAGGGCGCTCTGGCGGTAGGCTTCGTAGTCCGCCAGGGAAGGAAAGCTGAACAGGCAGTAGGCGATGTTGCTGGCACCTTCGGAGGGCAGGAAATAGCCGTGGTGGGTGCCGCCCAGCCGCCTCACCACCGCGATCCAGGCCTTGGAGTAGGCTTCGAACTCGGCCAGTTGGTAGGGGTCGATCACGTATTTGACATGGCAGGTAATCAAGGGCGGCACTCCGGCTGGGGGATGGCTTATTCCTGGCGGGCGTTTTCTGTCTTGTCCGCGGCGCTCCACAGGCGGTAGCGCACTTCCACGTCCTTGGGCGCGTAGATCACGATCGGCAGCTTGCTGTTGTAGCGCAAGACGAAGCCGTCACCGGTCACCGGGACGAAATCCTCGCGGGTCTTGCCGTCGGGGCAGGCCATCCGCGTACTTATCGGGCCGCTGACCTGGTCCAGGCGGTAGTAGGGATAACCCCAGCCTTCGAGGTTCTTCTCTAGCAGCTTGCCGCCCAGGCGCTGCAGGTTGCAGTCCACGGTGAGGGTCTTGCCGGCGAGGATCTCGACCTTGTAGCGGTCTTCGTGCTGTTGCTTGGGCAGGTGGATGACCTGGCGGGTGAAGCCGTCTTCGGCCTTGGGGTAGGGTGCGGTGTCTTCGAGCTTGGCGGCAAAGGCCTGGGCGCAGAGAGCCGAAAGCAGGGTGACGCTGGCAAGGGGGAGCAGACGCATGAAGCCTCCTGGCTGATTGAAAGCGCGATACACCCGTTTGAGTGGGCGCCTTGGGGAAAGTCCGGCCCGGGCATTCTGACCGGCGCCCGAGGCGCAATGCAAACGTCCTGGGTAGCAGGGTATTTTGCAAGGCCAACTGCCTGCTTTCTTGCACTTTGCACGGCTGCTCTTACGCCGCGTGCCGATTTCGCAGGGCCCTGTGGCGCTGCCGGCCAGGCACGTTTCCTGCTGCTTTATCAATCAGGCCCGCGATTGAGCAAAACCTTGAAACAAGACCAGTTGCACGCAAATGGAGGGATAGGCCGGCGGCCGGTATGGGCTGGCAGCCAACCCAGCGAAAAACCCCGGTGCTCAGAGCGAAATCGAATTTAGCAGCCTCGGGAAAGCGGCTTAGTCTGTAGCTTGGCTCCGTCTGCAAGGATCAAGACCGGGCCCGGATCACTACCGAACACGGACGTCATTGTTGTCAGGTTGTTTGCCTATTGATTGGCCGTCTCGAACAAAGGAGAGAGTCGCCATGTTTTTATCTGCCCTTGAACTGCGAAATATCATTGAAAGCAGCTTTCTGCCCAAACGCTGCCAATGCACCCTAAGCCCCGACCTGTCGATGACCGTGAAGGTCTTCGGCGACCATCAAACCGACCGGGTCGACCTGGTGGTTACCGGCATCGACGCCTCGCAGCTCAACGGCTGTAGGGAAATCAACGAGCTGATTGCCGAATTGCGCTACGACCTGGCGCACAACCCTCGCCAGGTTGCCCCTCTGCGGCGTGCATTCTAGGCGCCTTCGGGAGTAGGGAATTCAACAGCGGGGCCGCCAGGCCGCCGCGAACCCCGGCTTGCCGATCGGCACCGGGCGTGATGAGGGGCCGCAGCGCGGCCCCGTGTGAGCGTGTTGCACAGCCTCAATTATCGGTGGTGCACGCATCCGACATCTTTCTGTAGGTGATTTCCTCGGGCTTGCCCTGGTTGTCGATGAACTTCATGTCGGCGGTGATCACTTTGCACTCCTGGGTCGCAGGTTCGGTCATCGAGATCACTTTGCCCACATGCAGCGGCATTCCATAGTGGTAGGGCACGGCGGTGGTGCTGTCTGCCTGGGCCAGGCCACTGAGGGCACTCAACAGCAGGGCGGTGGCAGTCAAACCGATACGCAGGTTCATGGCAATTCTCCGATGCAGGCTACGTCAGTTCCGCGCCAATCAGGCGTTAGAACTTGCCGCGCAGCGCTTCAGATTGTTCTGAACTAGCGCGGTCAATGACACTTTTAGCCTGACGGATTAATTGCCGATTAAATTGCATAGGGAGCTAATGTTTTTACAGCTCGCTGTAGGCAATGCGTTGATACCCGGGCAATGCCTGTTGCAGCAGTTGTTCCAGAGACTGCTGCGCCGGCAGGTAATCGTCACCGAAATCACCCTCGGCCAGCTGGGTCGGGTGGGCCACCACTTCAATCACGCCGGGCGGGCGAAAACCTTCCAGCAGGTCTCTGGGCGTGCACACGCTCTGGGCCCCGGCCCCGCACAACCAGCGGATACGCAGGTTGAGCGCGCTCTTGAACAACCGCTTGAGGGGCCCGATGTTGCCCCCCACATTGCGCGCCAGGCGCACCGGCACCCCTTGCTGCGCGGCGAAGCGAGCGACGATGGCTGCCACCGGCCACAGGTTGTGCACGTGCTGGTGGGAGTCGATATGGCTGGGCCGCACACCCTGATCGACACAGCGCTGCCACTGGGCCTGCAACTCCTCGCGCACCGCCTCGGCCGCCGCGGCCGGCAGGCGCAGGGCCGAGCGCCGCAGGTTCAGGTCGAACTGCCCCTGAGGGTCACAGAACAACGGCTGGTGGCGCATCGCCGGGCTCAGTGGCGCGCCGTAGGTGAGGTTGAAATGCAGGCCGATGCGTCCCAGCAAACCGTGCTGCTGGGTCAGTTCACAGGCGTCGTTGAACGCCGGCATGTTGGCCATCAGGGTCGCCGAGCTGATCACCCCTCGCTTGAAGGCGCGCAGGGTCAGCTGGTTGTAGTCCAGGTCGAGACCGAAGTCGTCGGCATTGACGATGACCTGGTGGGCCCGGGCGGCAGTCAGGGGGCGGTTCATGGGCGGGATCCTTGTACGGTGTTGGCCTGGCGCCGTTCGCGCCAGGCCTTGAGGCGCGGCTTGAGCCACTGCCAGATGCGTTCGGCGGTACCGGCCAGCAGCGCTCGCGGGCGCCAGGAATAGAAGCTCCAGCGCTGGTGTTCCACCAGGCCGCTCATGCGTTCATGCAACTGATGGCTGGAGCGGCTGAGGCTGACCCGCGAGGCATCGACCCACTGCCAGCCTTCGTCCAGCCCCCAGCGGATCCACTCATCCAGCAGCAGCCGGCCGCTACCCAGGTTCTTGTATTGCGCCAGGAAGGCGATGTTGTAGTCGTACAGGCGGCCGCGCTCCAGCAGGCCGAGGCGATAGCTGATGCAACGGCCCTGGTGTTCCAGCATCACCACCCGCACACAACCTTCGGCGGCCAGGCCGCGCAGGGCGCTGGCCATCCATTGCCAGCGCAGCTCCCCGGAGAAGATCCCCAACCCGTCTACGCCTTTCCAACTGGCCTGTTCCACCTCGCGGAGCATTTCCAGCACCCCGTCCATGCCGTCGGCCTGGGGCGCCATGCGGATCACCCGAGCGTCGATTTCCGCGCAGCGTTTCTTCGCCCGGCGCAGCTCGTAGCGCAAGGTGCCGGTGGCTTCCTCGCGGTCGCTGTCGACAATCAGGTGTTCCGGCGCCCGGCAGCTCAGGGCTTGTTCGCTGTACCAGCTGGCCCGGCGCCAGGGCGCCAGCAGGCGCTCGGCGTCCACCAGTTCATGAAGTTGCAGCAGGTCATGGGGCAGTTGCCGGCGGATCTGCTCCAGCACCTCGGGCATGGCGCCTTGCGCCGGGTCCGCGACCAGCAGCGCCAGGCGATCGCTCAGCGGATGCCCCAAGTGGCGTACCACCTGCAGGCGCAGGCCGGCCCGGGTTTCGCGGCCCAGGGTCAGCGGCAGGCAGAGCACCAGGCGCTGGCCGTGCCAGCCCAGGAGTATCTGCAAGTGCCGGTGTTCCAGGGCCCGTTCCGCCCCCTGCAGCCAGCTCAAGCGATTGAACGGCGTGGCCTGTGGCACTTGCTGGCGCAGTTGCTCATAGGCCGCCACGGGAAAGTCCTGGGTGCAGAGGCTGGCGCACCATTGCCAACGCAGGCTCACGAACGTTCCTTGTCGATAGGGCTGGAACCGCTGGGCTGCTGTGCCAGGCGCCCGCGGCGCAGGTGGTGCAGGCGTGTCTGGTGGTAGGGCCGGCGGCGGTGGAAGTGCAGGCAGCGCAACAGGCAGTAGACATGCAGGGATTCACCCACTTCCTGGAACCCCAGGCGCATGTGCATCTTCAGCGCCGGCTCGTTGCGCACGTTGACCAGGGCCCGGGTGGCCTTGAAGCCGCGCTCGCGGTATTCGTCCCAAAGCAGCTTCTGCGCCAGGATCACCACCCCCGAGCCGCGATATGGCACCGCGCACTCTCCGGCGAACTGATACAGGCAGCCCGGCGGGATGCGCATCCAGCAGCGGTACAACTGATCGTCGTAGTAATCGCGCTCACTGATCCACACCATCATCATCACGTTGCCGTCTTCATCCAGGTGTGCGCTGCCGCGGCTGCCTTTGTCCAGCAGGCCGCGAATGGCCGGCAGTTGCGCCTTGAAGTACTTGTCGAAGGCCGGCAGCAGCTCGCGGGTGATGGGCACCTGGGGCCAGCGGCCGGGGTTGATGGGGCAGGGCACCGGCAAGGCCAGGGAGCGTTCCAGGGTCAGCAATTCCCAGTGGTAATAGAAGAAGCGTTCACGCAGCACCCGCAGGCTGCCACGCAGGCCCTTGCGGCGGATTCTGGCCAACAGGCCGGTCAAGCGACTCATAGGGTTTTCCAGGTCAAGGCAAACAGGGTTTCACCGGGCACCTGCAACTGGGCCCGGCCATTGCTGCACTGCACGGCGGCGGAGCGGCTGTGCCCGTCGGCGCCGAGCAGCTCCAGGCTCGGGCCGGCCTGGCAGATCTGCTCGGCGCCGTCCAGGTCGATGGTTTGTGCGCGCGGGGTCTTGGTCACGCCCAGCAGGCTGTGGCGCGGGCCATCGCGCAGTGCCAGGGCATCCACCTCGAAGGCCGGGTTGTCCAGCGCCTGGACCTGCCCCAGCCAGTGCCGCTGGATGAATTGCTGGGCCACGGCCACCGGCTTCAGGCTGAAGCGCTGGGCGTCGTGCTGGGCCAGCATGCCCTTGGGGTACTCGGGCTCATCGGCGGCCTGGAACCAGTTGAGCATGTCCAGCAGGCCGTCCTGGGAGGCATTGGCCACCACCGACATCCACCACAGGGCGGCGTAGTGAGTGTCCTGCTGATAGGGGCTCAGGTCCGGGCCGCTGGAGATATTGGTCTGGCTCAGCAACAGCGCCTTGCGCGGCCGGCCCAGGTCATCCAGGCCCACCAGGTCGGCGGCGGCGCGCACGCTGGCGCGGTAGCGGCGGGTGGCCAGCAGGTCGCGGACCATCCACTCGTGCCAGGCCATGGCGTCGATATCGGCGCCGTGGGCCTCCAGCAACTGGCGCGCCCAGTCGATGCCGCGGCGCTGCCCGGCACCGATGCGAAACGGCCCGTCCAGCAGCCGCGAACTGACCGGCATGGCAATGCGCACACCTGCGGCCCGGGCCTCGGGGTTGGCCTTGACGTGCTCCAGCATGCGCCCGAAGTAGCTGGCGAACACGGCGTAGCTGGGGTAGTTGAGGTTGGGTTCGTCGGCGAACGCCAGGTAGTGCAGGCCCTGGTTGCCCAGGCGCACGCTGTCCGCCAGCCAGGCGTCGAGGCCGGCGAAGCTCTGGCTGTCGGCTGCCAGCACCGCCCGGCGCCCGGTGCCCGCCAGCAGGGTGATGTCGCGGTCGATCTTGAACGTTTCGCGGTACAGCCGGCGAAAGCCCAGCTCGCGCTGGGGTTCCTGCTGGATCACATCGACGAAGCTGTAGAAGTTGGCCGCCCGCGGCCCCAGGGCCCGCAGCAGTTCAAAGGTCGACTGCGGCGGCTGGGCATAGGGCAGGGCGATCCCCAGGTGCGGGCTGGGGCCGCGCATCTGCGGCTTGAGGCTCAGCTCGACCCGGCCCGGTGTCCATTGCAGCGGGTGCAACTGGCGCAGGTCCTGGGCGAACAGGTTGGCGGTGCCGTCGAGCCAGAACGCCACCTTGCCCGAGCCGCCCAGGGACAGGCGCCAGACCTCGTCCTGCTGGGCCACCGGCAGCGGGATCTGGTCGAACTGACCGTACTGCGGGTGCTCCACCAGCTTCAGGCGCAGCAACTGGTGGTCACTCAGGCGCGTGGCCTGGAGCACGCTGACCCCACCGTAATACTTGCCCGCCAGTACCGCCTGCTCTCCGGCGGCCACGCGAAAATACAGCTCCACGCCACTGGGCACGTCGGCGCTGAAATGCACCTTGGCCGGTTCGAACTGGGCCAGGGTGGCGCTGTCGTGGCTGACCTTGAAGTTGCGAAAGCTGTAGCCCGGTACCTGCAGCCGGTAGTCGCCCTGGGCCGCGGGCAGTTGGACTTCCCGCTGGCCGTAGGGTTGGTCGGCGCGAATCTCCAGCTGTTGCAGCAACTGGCCGTCCGGGCGCAGCAGGTACAGCTGCTCCTGGTTGGCGTCGCTCTGCCAGGCCGGGCTCCAGCGCAGGTGCAGGGTGTCGCCGGCCTCGGCTTGCAGGTACAGGCTGCCGTCGCGGATATCGCCCCATTGCAGGGGCGCGGCGTGCAGGGCAGTGGCCGCCGAGATCAGCATCAGGGCGAGCAGGGAACAGGGTTTCATTGAAGCCTTTCCTTAGGGCGCAATAACTGGCGCACGTAGACGATGTCTCCAGGTAACAGGATCAGGGTGCGGTACCAGGCCACACCGCTGAGGTGGCAATACAGGCCGAGCATGGCCAGGCTCACCGCGAGGTAGGCAATGGACGAGGCCAGGCCGGCGCCGACGATGCCCAGCGACGGGATCAGCAGCGCATTGAGCGCCAGGTTCAGCAGGGCGCCACCGGCCAGCAGCAGCGACAGCGTGCCGGGGCGCTGCTTGCCCAAGAGGTCCAGGCGCAGGATGCTCGCGTAGCACAGGCCGAACAGCCCGGGCAGCAAGGCCAGCAGGGCATCGTAGGCCGGGGCGTAGTCGGCGCCGAACAGGGTGACAATCAGCCACTGGCCGATCAGCGCCATGCACAGGCAGGCGCCGAGCATCACCGTGGCGGTCAGGCGCAGGGCCAGGGCGGTCAGTTGCTCGATGCCCGCCCCCTGTTGCAGCAGGCGCTTCATCAGTGGCGTGGTCACCGCCTCGGGAATGATCAGCAGCAGCTCGGCGGCGGCGCTGGCCATGGCGTACCAGCCCAGGGCCGCGGGGTCGAGCAGGGCCCCGATGAACAGGTAGTCCGAACGCAGCATCAATTGTTGTGACAGCACCCCGGGGTGGCTCTGGGCGCTGTAGCGCAGCAGCTTGCCCTGTTCCCCGGCCTGCCAGCGCAGGCCCAGGTCGTGGAAGCGTCGCAACCAGCACCAGCCAACCACCACCACCAGCAAGGTGCCCCCCAGCCAGCTGACCAGGGCCGCCGACAGCGGCTGGTCGCGCCAGATCCACCACAGGCCGACGAACAGCAGCAGCGGCACCAGGGATTCCAGCAGGCGCAGGGCATTGAAGGCTTCGACCCGGCCATCGGCGTTGTGCAGGGTCAGCAGGCCGCTCTTGAGCACGGTGATGGGCACCGCCAGCAACAACAGCCAGGCCAGGTCCCCCAGTTGCAGGCTCAGTTCCCACTGGCTGCCCAGGGTGTTCATCAATGCCAGCCCGGCCAGGGTCAGCAGGCTGGCCAGCAGGCAGCCGTACACCAGCACCTGGGTCAGTAGCAGGCCCATGGGCCGCTGGCGCGCGGCTTCATAGCCGACCGCGGTGTTCAGCCCGCCGCTGGTCAGGGCGGCAATCAGGTCCGGCAGGGTGCTGAGCAGGGCGAACAGGCCGCGATCCGCCGGGCCCAGCAAGCGAGCCAGCAGCACGTTGCGCAGCAGCCGCAGGCCGATCATCGCCAGGCGCGTGCCCATGCTCAGGGCCAGGTGCCAGAGGTAGCCGCCGCGCTTCATGCCCGGGCTCCCTGCAGCAGGCGCCAGGCCAGCAAGCCGGGGCGGGCGGCGCTGGCGTGGCTGACGTCGATGCGTGGCAAGGCCAGGAGCGGGTTGCCACTGGCCTCGATCAGCCCGGGGCGGGTGCCCAGGGCGTAGCGATAACCCAGCCCGGCGACGGCGGCGCGCACCTGGGCATTGTGGTCGCCATTGGGGTAGCAATAGAACTCCAGCGGCGCCTGGCAATGGTTCTGCAACGCCTGATGGGAGCGTTGCAGATCCGCTTTCAGCGCGGCCTCGTCAAGGCCGGTGAGAATGGCATGGCTGGCGCCGTGGGGCCCGAAGCGCACCAGTGCCGAACGCTCCAGGCGCTGCACCTGGGCCCAGTCCAGGCTGTGGGGGCCGTGCTCGTTGGGGCAACTGTCGGCCAGGGCCTGGAGGGTGGGCCCGGGCAGGGTCTTCAAGCGTTGCAGGTAGCGCCCCAGGAGCCGGCTGCGGGCGTCGCTGTCACCCGGCTGCAACAGTTCGGCCGCAGGTGCCAGTTGCAGCACCTGCAACTGTTCCAGCAGCGGCCGGGCCGCGGCGCTTGCGGGCCGCAGCCAGAGCGTTTCGCCGATGGACTCCCACCAGAAGCCCTGGGCGCTGCCGATGAAGTCGGTGGAGAGGAAGATGCTCGCCGGCACCTCGTAGCGCTCCAACAGCGGGTAGGCCACCTCGGCGTTGTCGCGCCATCCGTCATCGAAGGTCAGGGCCAGGCGCGGCCGGTCACCGCCGGGGTATTGCAGCAGGTGATTGAGCGGCACACAGTCGAAATGCCGCCGCAGCCAGCGCAGCAGGTGCTCGAACTGGCGCTGGCCGACGCACAGTGGCGCCCGGTGCGGCCGGCGGGCGGCCTGCTCGTCGGCCAGCACCCGGTGCAGCATCAGCACCACCCCGGCTTCGCTGAGGCGGGCGCGGCCGACGCTGTGCAAGTAGGCGCTGCCCAGCAGGCGCTTGAGGTTGAGTTTGAGGTTCATGTCAGCGGTTCTGTTGTGGGTTCCACAGGGCATAGCGCTGCCCGCGGAGAAATTGCCAGAGGCCCATGCTCATGCCGGCCATTGTCACCAGCACGAAACCGGCCAGGCGAAACACCTTGGGCAGGCGCCCGCGGCGGTCCAGCAGGCCCATGATCCCGGCGCCGTAACCCAGCACCTGGGCCAGCAGGGCCAGGCTGTAGAAGGCGCCGGCATTCCACAGCAGCAGGCTGCTGACCAGCAGTGGCAGCAACAGCACCGGGGCCAGGCGGCGGATCAGCTTGTGGCTGATCAGGGCGATGGCGTAGGCGCCGTGGCGCAGTGGGTTCATCAGCTCGCGGCGCTGGGCCAGGCTCTGCAGGCCGCCGACGGTGACCCGCAGGCGCCGCCGGTACTGCTTGCCGGCTTCGTCCACGCCCTGGTCCAGCACCTGGGCCTCCTCGACATAGACGATCCGCTTGCCGGCCACCGGGGCGCAGGTGCTGATGAAGAAGTCATCGTTGACCTCGGCCGGAATCCGCTGGAACAGTTCGCGGCGCAGGGCCAGCAGCGCGCCGTCGGCGGAGACCATGCAGCCGGTGCGGTTTTCCGCCTGGCGCAACCAGGCCTCGTAGTGCCGGTACAGGCTGTCTCCCAGGCTCAGGTTGTGCCCGGGGTCGGGGATGATCATGTGCCCGCCACAGGCCCCTACCTGCGGGTCGGCCAAGGGCGCCAGCAGCTTGCCCAGGGTGTCGTGGGACCACTGGTTGTCGGCGTCGGTGAACACCAGGATGTCGTTGCGCGCCAGTTCCACCGCGGCGTTCAGCGCCCCGGCCTTGCCCACCCGGGGCAGGTCCAGGACCACGATCCGTGAGTCGCGCACGCCCAGGGCCGTGGCCACGGTGTCGTCGCTGGAACCGTCGCTGGCGAGGATGATCTGCAAGTCGGTGGCCGGGTAGTCCTGCTGCAACAGGGTGCGCAGCTTGTGCTCGATGTGCGGGCCTTCGTTGTGCGCGGCGATGATCACGCTGACCGACAGCGGCGCGCCTTCCTGCACCGGCCGCGGCCTGACGAACAGGCTGAGCAGGGCCAGCAGCAGGGGGTAGCCGACCCAGGCATAGAAAGGCAGTAGCAGGCACAGCCAGAAAAGTGTTTTAGCCACGGTCAGGTCTCTCGGCAGAACGGTTGAACAGGGCCTGCACCAGGGCCAGGGCGCCCAGGTGCAGGCGCACCCAGTGCAGCAGCCAGAGTTGCAGGACGAACAGCGGGTCGCGTTGGCGCAGGCCCTGGCGCACGGCCAGGGCCAGGGGCGCCAGCGCCCCCAGCAGCAGGCACAGGCCCGCGGCGCCGGGCAGGCCCGCGAGCAGGCACAGCAGCGCCACGAGGCTGAGCAGGGCGCAGGCCAGGCACAACAGGGGGAAGCGCAACAGGCGCAGGCTGAGGCCGCTGCCCTTGAGCAGTTGCACGTGGCTGCCCTGGCGCCAGCGTTCCTTGCCGGCCCATTCGGCCCAGCTGGCCTCGTAGCCCCAATGCAGCACCTGGGGCTGGGGCAGGCTCAACTGGCGGGCGCCGGCAGCGTGCAGGCGCAGGCCGAAATCCTTGTCCTCGCCGGTGCGCAGCTGTTCGTTGAAGCCGCCGACCCGTTCGAACCAGGCCCGCTGCAGGCACAGGTTGGGGGTGGGCATCCACGGCAGTAGCCGGGGTTGCGGGTCGCCGGCCAGGCTGCGGCGCTGCCAGGCCCGGGCGAACCAGGGGGCGCTGGCGGGTGCCGCGCAGTCCAGGGCGAAGACCTCGGCACGCCGCTCGGCCTGGGCCTGCTGCCAGAGCTGCAGCCAATTGCCGGGCACTTCGATGTCGGCGTCGAGGAACGCCAGGCTATCGCCGGTGGCCACCGCCGCACCGCGGTTACGCAGGGCGCCGATGCCGATGCCCGGGCACAGCAGCACCCGCGCGCCCAGCTCCCGTGCCCGTTGCGGCCCCTGATCGGTGGAGCCGTTGTCCACCACTATCAGTTCGCAGTCCAGGGTCGCCGCCCGGGCGGCGCGCAGCACGCTGTCCAGGGTGCGGGTGATGTGACGCGCCTCGTTGTACATGGGCACGATCACGCTGATCCTTTGCATCTTTGCCTCCCTTGGCCAGATTGCGTTGTTGTCGTGGGCGCCGGGTGAGGGCGCGGTGTTGCTGTTCTGTCGGTGCTGCTCCTGGGGGCCAGAAGGCCCTTCGGGCCTTGTCGCAGCCTGGGGCAGTGGCTACACGCGGCGTTGTCAGGCCGGGGCCGGGCGCGGCACGGGAGCGTCTTCTGCCTGCAGGCGCAGGACGCTGGACAGGGCCAGGAAGATCCACAGGTACTTGTGGTTCGGCGCGCTGAGAAACAGCAGGAACACCGCCATGGCCAACAGGCTCAGGCCCAGGTGGGTGGCGATATCGGCCTGTTCGCGCTGGCCCCGGGCAAGAAAGCCCTGGCGCGCCCGTTCGAAGTTGCGCAGGCCCATCAGCATCAGCGCCACGAAGCTCAGGCCGCCGGGAATGCCCAGCTCGCTGAACAGCTCCAGGTAGGTGTTGTGGGCCCGGCGGAACAGGTCCGGCTCGTTCATGTTTTCCGAGAAGCTGCTGGCAAAGCCGGTCTGCGCGTAGTGGATCGGGAAGGTCCCCAGGCCCGAGCCCAGCAGCGGGTTCTGGCGGATCATCTGGCCGCCCACCACCAGGTAGGAGGTGCGCCGGCCCAGGGAGGTGTCCGCCGAGTGCGCGCCGGACTTGAGCATGCTCAGGGACTGGATCCGCGCCACGTACTCCGCCGGCAGCACGGCAATGCCCAGGGGAATGACGATGGCAACGGCGAACATGGCGAAGCCCAGGTGCTTGGGCCGCAGGCCCTTGAGCCGCTCGCGGTAGTGCCAGACGCCGATGGCAATGGTGAACAGCACCACCAGCAGGCCCGAGCGCGAGTCGGTCTTGGTCATCCCGGCCATCAGGGTCAGGCTGATGCCGACCCAGAACAGCCGCACCGGCCAATGGGGCGAACGCAGGGCGAGGAAGATCGCCGGCGGCACCGCCATGGCGATCAGCAGGGCGAAGTAGTTGGCATCCTGCAACAGGCCGATGGCCCGGCCGCCCACCTGGTACTTGGCCGATACCAGGGCGATCACACAGGTGATGGCCACGCTCACCGCCAGCAGGCGGCAGAGCATCAGCAGGTTGACTTCCCGGGCAATCAGCAGGGTGACGAAGAACAGCACCAGGCCCACTGCCAGCTCCCGCAGGCTGTCCAGCGACACCAGCAGGTTCTCGCTGTACAGCATGCTCAGCAGCAGGCACAGCAGAAATGGCCCCAGGGCCCGCCACAGGTTGCTGCGCAGGCGGGTGTCGGGGATCTGCCGCAGCAACAGCTTGAACAGCATGATCAGGATCAGCGAGGCGCCCAGCAGCTTGGCCCCGGAGAACGCGCTGTCCTTGAACAGGCCTTCGAAGGGCACCAGGGCGCAGATCCCCAGCAGGCCCCAGCCCGGGCGCCGGTACAGCAGCGCCAGGCCGAACAGCCCGACCACCACCAGCGGCGCAAGAAACGGCCAGGGGCTGGCCAGCAGCAACAGTGCGGCCAGGCCCAGCAGCAAACCCAGGAACGGAGCGGCGATCATACTCGGGAGCTCTCTCTGGCGACGCGGTACAGCTCATCCCAGCGGCGAGCCAGGGTGGGCAAGTGATAGTGCTTGCGCTGGGTGACCTGGGCGGCCTTGGCCAGCTCCCCGGCCAGTATCGGGTCGTCCAGCAACTGGCCGATGCAGCGCCCCAGCCCGGCACTGTCCAGGGGCTTGGCCAGCAGGCCGTTGTGCCGGTGCTGCAGCACATCGGGAATCCCGCCCACGGCAAAGGCCACCACCGGGGTGCCGGCCTGCATGGCTTCGAGCAGGATCATCGGTGTGCCTTCGGTGCGTGAACTCAGTACCAGCACATTCAGGCGCTTGAGCCAGGGCTGCATGTCGTTCTGATAGCCCGGCAGCAGGATGCGCGTGGCCAGCCCGGCTTCGTTGATGCGCTCGCGCAGGGCCTGGTTCTGTTCACCATCGCCCAGCAGCACGGCCTTGAGCGCAGGGCGCTGCTGGCACAGGCCGATCAGCGCATCGAGAAACAGGTCCGGGCCTTTTTCCGCGCTCAGGCGCCCGACGAAACCCACCAAGGGTTCCATTTCGTCGCGGCGTACTTCGGGCTCGCGCAGCGGCGGCCCGTCCAGGCTCGCCGGCAGTTCCAGGGCCGGCTCCGGCAGGCCGTTGGGGATCACCCGCAGCTTGCCCTCGGCGACCCCCGCCTCCAGGTGCAGCAGGGCAATGCTCTGGGCCACGCAGGCGACCCGGCGCACCCGGCGGCTGCGGCACAGGCGCAGGCTGAGCCAGGTGTAGAACTTCTGTTTCAGGCTACGCGGGGTGAAGCCGTGCTGGGTCATGACCAGGGGCAGGCGCAGGCGCCGGGCGCAGACCCAGGCAAACACCTGGGCCTTGAAGTTGTGCGCGTTGAGCAGCCCCGGCTGTTGCCGCAGGTGCGCCAGCAGTTCCTGCAGGCAGTGGC
Source organism: Pseudomonas sp. 8(2025) (assembly GCF_052665325.1). NCBI lineage: Bacteria > Pseudomonadati > Pseudomonadota > Gammaproteobacteria > Pseudomonadales > Pseudomonadaceae > Pseudomonas > Pseudomonas sp. 8(2025). The sequence goes on from NZ_JBQOIE010000004.1 coordinate 60,222, forward strand.
AGTTGTGGCTCGCCACGCCGGCCTCGGCGAAACGCTGCAGCAGCGCATCGGGGGCATTGATGAACACCACCCGATGCTGCCCCGGGGTGCCCAGGCAATGATCCAGCAGCATTCGCTCGGCACCGTAGAAACCGCCGCTGTGGATCAGGTGCACGATAGGCTGCGCGGCCATGCTCAGGTCGCTCACTGTTTGGCCCAATGCCAGGCCCAGCGCCAGGTCCAGCGCGGGTACGGGTTGACCTGGGGCTGCTCGACCGCGTTGAGCACCATCAGCACCGGCAGGCCGAGGTGATCACTGACCTGGGCCGGGTGCTTGAAGCGATGGTCGAAGAACTCGTAGACATAGCCCAGGGCAATGGCCAGCAGCAGGCCGGTGAGCAGGCCCAGGGGAATGATCAGCATCGGCTTGGGGAACGCCGCTTCGCTGGGTTCGTAAGGCTGGCTCAGGACCCGCGCGTTGGACAGCTCGCCACTGATCAGGCGCTCGCCACGGCTCTCTTCGTAGCGCTGGGTGTAGGTGAAGAAGGCTTTGTGCAAGGCATCGATTTCAGTGTCCAGCTGGCGCAGTTTGCTCAGGACCTCTTGCAGGTCGCGCACCCGCGCCTTGTAGTCGTTGATCCGCGCGGTCTTCTGGGCGATCACCGACTGGGTGATCTGCAAGTCGCTGCTGCGCTCGCGCACGCGGTTTTCCACCACCTTGAGGAACTGCGCCCGGGCCCGCACGATCTGCTCGCGCTGCTGCTGCATGGGCACGCTGTCGGCGCGGTAGGTGTCGGCGGTGGTGCCGTACTGGCTCACCAGGTTGGTCAGCTGTTCGCCCAGTTGCTTGATCTCGCGGTCTTCGTAGGCAACGTTGTCCACGGTGTTGGCGAAGGCGAAGGGGAAGGTGTAGTCGGTGAGGCCGGCCTTGCGCGCGGCAGCCAGGTTCTTCTGCAGGTAATCCAGGCGGCGCTGGTTCTCCAGGGCCTGGTCGCGGTAGCCGTTGAGCGATTGCTCTTCGGTGTTGATGGCGTTCAGGCGGAAGGTGATCTCTTCCTTGGGGTCGGAGGCGTGGGCCGCTTCCAGCAGGGCCTGGCGCTTGCCTTCCAGGTCATCCAGGCGCGACTGGTACTGGGCCTTCTTCTGTTCGTAGAAGGCTTCGGGCAGTTCGTTGGATTGCAGGTCCTGGCGGTTCTTCAGGTAGTTGGCCAGCAGGCGCTCGACAAAGCGCGTGCCTTCGGCGGCATTGGGGCTGGCGTAGACGATGGAGATCACGTTGGAGCCGGGCAGGGTGCCGATCTTCAGGTCCTTGACCGCCTGGTCGGTGAAGGCATCCAGGCTGGTATCGCGCACCGGGTCCACGGCCAGGCCGAAGAAACCGCGCACCGGGTTGATCACATGGTTGCGCAGGGGGGCGATCAGGCCATTGCGGATCGGCTTGACGATCAGCCGGGTCAACAGGCCCTCGCTGCCGCCGAACTGGCCCTCGCGGCGCAACTGGTCGATGGTGTCGCGGATCAGCGTGGGTGAACGCAGGATGTTGCTCTCGGTCTCCATGTCCGCCAGCGACGGCGGGATGAACTTGTCGGAGTCCGGGGCGAGCACGGTGTTGGCGTCGGTCTGCGAGAGTTTCTTGGACTGCACGATGACTTCGGCAGTGATCTCGAAGCTCTGCTTGAGCACCAGGGGCAGCAGCAGGGCGATCACCGCGAAACCCAGGAACACCCGTTTGATCAGGCGCCGATTGACAAAGAACACGAGCAGGAACTCGTGCAGGTAGTTTTCGATCTTGGTCATCAAGAGGGAACTCAGTTGTTGTTCGTTTCTTTGTTGTCGACGCGGTAGCCGAAGCTGAACCCGACACCCTGGAACATGATCACGTCCGCCAGCTGCTTGCTCAGGGCGCCGGCCTTGGCCAGGCGGGTCTTGGGCACATAGAGCATGTCGTCGGGCTGCAGGTAGGCGAATTGCAGGGCCTTGCCGTCCAGCGCCGCGTCGGCGTCGTAGACCCGGGCTTCGACCTGGTTGCCCTTGCGCCGCATGATCACCACCGAATCCAGGCGTGCAGTGGGGCCGGCCCCCTTGGCCAGGGTCAGGGCCTCAAGCACCGAGATCGGCCGGCGGATCGGGTAGGCTCCGGGCTGGCCGACTTCGCCCATGACGAACACCTCGTTGGAGGCGGTGGTCTTGAGCAGCACATCGACGCTCACCGAACCCACCTCCTTGGCATAGCGCTGGTTGACCAGGGTCTGCAGCTCGCTGAGGCTCTTGCCCTGCAACGACAGGCTGCCCAGCAGCGGGAAACTGGCGCGGCCGTCGGAGCCCACGACGATCTCGCGGCTAAGCCCGGTGGCCGGGTTGGTCAGGCTGGTGCGCAGGTTGTCCAGCTGGGCCATGGCGTGGGAGATCGAAAAGTTGATCTGCGGCTTCTTCAGCACCTTGGCGTATTGGGCTTCCAGGACCTGGCGCGCCTGTTCGGCGGAGAGCCCGGCGACCTGGATATTGCCCACGTAGGGCATGTCGATGCTGCCGTCGGGCAGCACCAGTTTGCTGCCGCCCAGTTCCGGAGCGGTGAGGAAGGTCACATCCACCTGGTCGCCAGGCTGCACGAGGTAGCGCTGCTGGCTGGTGGTGCCGATATGGAAGATCACGTCCAGCACGTCCTGGGGCCGCAGCACCTGCTCGATGGGCACCACCTCGGTGAGCTGTGCCTGGTCGGCCGGGGCGCTGAGGATCTGCACCGGCATCTGCTGCGGCTCGCGATTGACGCAGCCGCCCAGGGCCAGCAGCAGTGACAGGCTCAGCAGGGAAAGTCTTGGCTTGTTCATGGTTACACGGTCCTTGTGCCGGTCAGAGACGGTCATAAACCCACTTGGGCATGTAGTACTTGCGGGCGTTGAACACGCTGCCGATCAACTTGGCCTCGGCCTGGATCAGGCGCTGGGCGGCGGCCTGGGCCACTTCCCAGCGGGTTTCCTCGCTGCGCACCACCAGCACCACGCCGTCGACCTGGGTGGCCAGGGTGAGGATGTCGCCGCTGCTGTAGACCGGGTCGCCGTCGATGATCACGAAGCGGTATTCCTCGGCCAGGGCCTGCAGCAGTTCGCGCAGCAGTTCCGGGGTCAGGCGCTCGCTGTACTGCTGGCGGCGGCCCAGGGGCAGGAAGTCGAAATTCACCGCGTCGCTGCTCTCGATGCACGAGGCCAGGGGCGGCGGGGTTTCGGCCAGTGCCAGGTCGAGGAAGCCGGGCCGCTCATCCAGGGCCAGGCGCCGTGTCAGGCTGCTGTCCGAGAGGCTGGTGTCCACCACCAGCACCCGGCCGCGGCTGGTGCGCGCCAGTTCGTTGGCCATGCTCAGGCTGCTGCTGGTGACGCCGCTGTTGCGGTTGGCCGCGGTCAGCAGGATGACCCGCAGTTCCTGGTCGAGTACGGTCACCGCCAGGTTGCTTTCGCTGGGGCTCTGGATCTTCAGACTGGCAAAGGTTGCTGCCGCCATTTCAACTTGCTCCGTGGCCATTGAGGACCTTGAAAGGGGTTTTGATCAGGATCTTCAGGTCGAGCCAGGGGCTCTGCTGGAAGATGTAGGTCATGTCGAGGGTCACGCGGCCGTCGAAATCCACGTCGCTGCGCCCGGATACCTGCCACAGGCCGGTGATCCCCGGGTAGATGCTCAGGCGGCCGAGGTGGTGTTCCTTGTAGGTCTGGGCATGGAACGAGGTGGGGCGCGGGCCGACGATGCGCATCTGGCCGAGCACCACGTTGATCAGGTTGGGCAGCTCGTCGAGGCTGGTACGGCGCAGGAAACCGCCGATTCCAGTGATCCGCGGGTCGCGGTCGATCTTGAAATCCACCGAGTCGGCGCCGTGCTTGTTCAGGTGGCGCACCGAATCCTTCAGGGCCTCGGCGTTGACCACCATGGTGCGGAACTTGTACATGCCGAAGCGCCGGCCGCGAAAACCGGTGCGCAACTGCACGAAGAACACCGGGCCGGGGCTGGTGAGCTTGATCAGCAAGGCCACGACCAGCAGCACCGGCGACAGCAGCACCAGCAGCACCGCGGCCAAAAGCGCCGAGGTCAGGCGCTTGCTGCGCGACAGGGTCCAGGGCCGCCCGCCGTCGCGGCCGGTGATCCAGCCGTGCTGTTGCAGGTCGATGGCGGCCTGGACCTTGCGCCGGAACGGGTCGTTGCGCCGGTCGATGTGCAGCGGGGCGGGCACCTCGGTTGCGGGCGATGAGAGAGGTCTATCCATATCCACCGGGAATACTTCCATTGCAGGGGTTGGGTAAAAACGTTCGGCTGTCTCGCGGCTCAGGACGCCGCGCCCGGGTAGTAGCTCAGGTACCACTGGACGAACTCGCGCAGGCCTTCCTCCAGGGGCACCTGGGGGCCGAAACCGGTGAGGTTTTCCAGGGCGCTGACATCCGCGCAGGTGTTGAGCACATCGCCGGGCTGCAGCGGCAGGTATTCCACCTGGGCCTTGTGGCCGAGGAGTTTTTCCAGGGTCGCCACGTAGTCCTTGAGCTCCACCGGGCGCTGGCCGCCGATGTTGAACAGGCGCCAGGGCGCCATGCTGGTGGACGGGTCCGGCTGTTCCCGGTCCCACAGCGGATCGCGCACTGGCGGCTTGCCCAGCAGGCGCACCAGGGATTCGACGATGTCGTCGATGTAGGTGAAGTCGCGCTGGTGCATGCCGTAGTTGAACAGTTTCAGCGGCCGGCCCTGGCTGATGGCGTCGGCGAACAGGATCGGCGACATGTCCGGCCGGCCCCAGGGGCCGTACACCGTGAAGAAGCGCAGGCCGGTGGCGGGCACGCCGAACAGGTGGCTGTAGCTGTGGGCCATCAGCTCGTTGGCTTTCTTGCTGGCCGCATACAGCGACAGCGGGTGGTCGACGTTGTCACTGACCTTGTACGGGGTCTGCTGGTTGGCCCCGTACACCGAACTGGACGAGGCGTAGATCAGGTGCTGCACCGGGTAGCGCCGGCACATCTCCAGCAGGTTGAGGAAACCGCTGAGGTTGCTGTCCAGGTAGGCCTTGGGGTTTTCCAGGGAATAGCGCACCCCGGCCTGGGCAGCGAGGTTGATCACCACCTGGGGCCGTACTTCGGCGAACAGCCGTTCCAGGCCCTCGCTGTCGGCCAGGTCCAGGCGCTGCAGGGGAAAGTGCCCTACCTGGCGTTCCACCCAGCGCACCCGGTCGCGCTTGAGCTGGGGGTCGTAGTAGTCGTTGAAATTATCCAGCCCGGTGACCTGGTGCCCATCCTTGAGCAAACGCAGTGCGGTATGGGCGCCGATGAATCCGGCGGCCCCGGTGATCAGGATATTCATGCGCGCAATGCCTCCGGTACACGGTAGGGCAGGCCGATGCTCAGGTAATGCAGGCCGGCATCCGCTGCCTGTTGCGGGTTGTAGAGGTTGCGGCCGTCGACCACCAGGCGATCCCTGAGGGTCTCGCGCAGCAGCGTGAAGTCCACCACGCGAAAGGCCTTCCATTCGGTGCAGATCACCAGCGCGTCGGCGCCTTGCAGGGTGTCGTCACGGGTGGCGCACAGTTGCAGGTCATCGCGGTAGCCGTACAGGCGCCGGCATTCGGTCATGGCTTCCGGGTCGTAGGCCTGGACCTTGGCCCCGGCTTCCCACAGTGCCTGCATCAGGTAGCGGCTGGTGGCTTCGCGCATGTCGTCGGTGTTGGGCTTGAAGGCCAGGCCCCAGAGCGCGATGACCTTGCCCTGCAGGTTGTCCCCCAGGTGCGCCTTGAGCTTGCGAAACAGCACATGGCGCTGCTGCTCATTGACGTCGCGCACGGTCTTGAGCATGTGCGGTTCCAGCCCGTGGCTTTCTGCGGTGTGGATCAGCGCCCGCAGGTCCTTGGGAAAGCACGAGCCGCCGAAGCCGGCGCCGGGGTAGATGAAGTGGTAGCCGATGCGCGGGTCGGCACCGATGCCCTTGCGCACGGCATTGATGTCCACCCCCAGGCGTTCCGCCAGGTTGGCCATCTCGTTCATGAAGCTGATGCGGGTGGCGAGCATCGCGTTGGCCGCGTACTTGACCAGCTCGGCGCTGCGGTTGTCCATGAACATCAGGCGGTCATGGTTGTGGTTGAAGGGCGCGTATAGCTCGCTCAACTGCTGGCGGGGCAGGTCGTCGGCGCAACCGACGATGATCCGGTCCGGGCGCATGCAGTCGGCCACGGCCGAGCCTTCCTTGAGGAACTCCGGGTTGGAGACCACGTGCACCCGCAGTTCGGATTTGCCCAGGTCTGCCAGTTGTTCGGCGACGGTCTCGATCACCAGATCGGCGGTGCCCACCGGCACCGTGGATTTGATCACCAGGGTCTTGTCGCTGAACATCAGGCAGGCAATGTTGCGCGCCACCGCCAGGACATGGTCGAGGTCGGCGGAGCCGTCTTCGTTGGAGGGAGTGCCGACCGCGATGAAAATCACCTTGCCGTGGCCCACTGCATCGCTGGCCTGGGTGGTGAAGTGCAATCGGCCGGCCTTTTGATTCTCTTCGATCAGGGTCGCCAGGCCCGGCTCGTGAATCGGCGGAATAGAACGTTGCAGCTGGGCGATCTTGTGGCTGTCGATATCGACACAGACCACGTTATGCCCGACATCGGCCAGGGCAACTGCTTGCACCAGGCCAACATAGCCAGTACCAAAAACGCTGACTTCCAAGGGAACGACCTCGTCCATGATGAGTGTTGGGGTGAGGGTGGTTCTCACCTTCTGAAAAGGCGTATGGCACATTGCCGCTATCACGCTCTTTTTTTGACACTACCATAACGCCGAGACGTTTAATTGACGTTTTGCTGTGTTACATAAATGACAGCTGTGTTTTGTTTATTTTTCGATGAATAAAATAATGTTTAAAAACAATTAGTTAAGCGTCTTCATGATGGTCATCATGGAAAGCGTCAAATAGTTGGTTTTTGTTAATAAATGACTGAAAAAACCGACGAACGGTAGTGCGGTGAGACGAAAAGCTAATGCCTTTTTGACATTACCTGCTACGGCATCCTGGGTTCCGAAGGTGAAGCTGAGCAGTCGGACAGTTTTTTTGACGCTTTTCTGCAGCTTGAAAACTGTTGAAATTGATCGGTTTTTTCAAAGATATGGCTGGCAAGGCGGGACGGGTAGCGCCGGTTATGACCAGGCGGGCGTCAGACTAAAGTCGGGTTGGGAGGGTAGGGGCTATCTGCCATCATTGCCGGTCTTCATTGATTCAATCAATTCAGCTGGCGGTCACAGATTCGCTGGATGAATTTCACCTGGGTCTTTTTCTTTACCTCGCGTCACTGATTTGCTGCTGGAGCCTGTTCATGCGTCCCCCTTTCCCCTTACTCAATCCGTGCCCATTGCTGGGCCTCGGCGCTGCCGTGCTGTGCGCGGGTTTTGCCCCCCTGGCCAATGCGGCGGGTTTTTTCGAAGACAGCAGCGCCAAGCTGGAATCGCGCACGATCTACTTCAACCGGGACTTTCGCGACGGCCACACCAGCACCGACCAGGGCGCATCCAAGCGTGAAGAATCGGCCCAGGGCTTTATTCTCAACCTGCAATCGGGCTACACCGAGGGCACCGTGGGTTTCGGCCTGGACGCCCTGGGCATGCTGGGGATCAAGCTCGACTCCAGCCCCGACCGCAGCAACAGCGGCCTGCTGCCCTCCAGCGGTCACGACCCGCGGGGCTCGGCGGACCAGTACGCCAAGCTGGGGTTGACCGCCAAGGTCCGGGTCTCGCAGACGGTATTCAAGTACGGCGCCCAGTTGCCGGACCTGCCACTGCTCAAGTACAACGACGGGCGCCTGCTGCCCACCATGTTCAACGGCGCGGTGCTGACTTCCCGGGAGGTCAAGGACCTGACCCTGACCGCGGCCCGCTTGAACCGCTACACCGCACGGGACTCCAGCGATGCCCAGGACATCCGCGTGCACTGCAAGAACAAGCGCTACGCCTGCAACACCACGGCGGATCACTTCGACACCTATGGGGTGGACTACAAGTTCAACGATCGCCTGACCGGCCAGTACCACTACGCCGAGTTGGAAGACATCTACCGTCAGCATTTTGTCGGCCTGCTGGCCAACCAGCCCCTGGGGCCCGGCGTGCTCAAAGGCGACCTGCGCCTGCTCAAGAGTGCCGACACCGGCGCCGAGCGCGCCGGCGGCATCGACAACCGCGCCCTGAGCACCATGCTCGGCTACGGCGTGGCCGGGCACGTGTTCAGTGCCGGCTGGCAGCGCATGTACGGCGACAACTCCATGCCTTACCTGGATGGCAGCAACCCGTACCTGGTGAACTACGTGCAGGTCAACGACTTCGCTGCGATCCAGGAGCGTTCCTGGCAACTGCGCTATGACTATGACTTCAAGGCCATTGGCCTCAACGGCTTGAGCTTCCTGACCCGCTACGTCAGCGGCGACCACATCAAGGTCCCGGGCAGCCTGCGCGAAGGCCGCGAATGGGAGCGCGACAGCGAGCTCAAGTACGTGGTGCAGAGCGGCACCTTCAAGGACGTGAGCCTGCGCCTGCGCAACGCCACCTACCGCAGCAACTACCAGAAGATCGCCCGCGACATGGACGAAACCCGCCTGATCGTCAGCTACAACTTCTCGCTGCTCTGACCGACGACTCTGGTAGAAGCTGGCTGGCCAGCGAAGGCGGTAGCCGCAATTGCGCAAGGCTTGCGGGCCTCTTCGCCGGCAAGCCGGCGGCTACGGGAGTTGATGCCGGTACGGCAGGTCCGGGCCGGTGCGGGTGCAGGTCTGGGCCGCGGCGTTGACGGCGAAACGCAGCAGGGCGTCGGTCTGTTCGCGATCGAGCTGTTCAAGGCCCTGGGGGGAATCCAGGCCCTGCTCGGTCAGCCAGGTGATCAGCGCGGCCTGGAAGGTATCTCCGGCGCCCACGGTGTCGGCAACCTCCACCCGGGGCGCGTCCACCGACCAGCTGCCATGCCCACGGCTGAACACCGTCGCGCCCTGGCTGCCACGGGTCAGGAACACCAGCCGGGCGTTGCCTTGCAGCCAACCCCGGATCAGCGTCTCGGGCGCCTGCCCGGGGTACAGCTGGGCCAGGTCTTCGTCGCTGACCTTGATCAGGTCGGCATGGCCGGCCAGTTCGGCGATGCGCTGGCGCCACAGCTGGATATCCGGCTGCGGGTTGAGCCGTACGTTGGGGTCCAGGCTGATCAGCCGCTGCCCCCGCTCACGGCGCACCAGGGCCAGCAAGGTATCGGCAATCGGCTGCACCACCAGGGCAAACGAGCCGATATGCAGCCCGCGCACCTGTGCGTCGAGCTGCGGCAGGTGCTCTTCTTGCAACTGGCGATCGGCACAGCCCTCGCCGCGAAAGCTGTAGTGGGGCGAGCCATCGGCGCCCACGGCCACCATGGCCAGGGTGGTGGGGGCGTCGAATTCCCGCAGGTAGCGGGTATCCACGCCTTCGTTTTCCAGCACCCGCCGCAGGCGCTGGCCCAGGTAGTCCCGGGACAGCCCGGCCAGCAGGGCGACATCGACGCCCAGGCGGCGCAGGCCCACTGCCACGTTGAACGGCGAGCCCCCGGCGATCGCCTGGAACGCCACTTTACTGGCCGGGGCCCCGGCCTCATCCGCGCTGAAAAAGTCGAACAGCGCTTCGCCACACACCAGATACATAGTCATTCGCTCTTCAAAGGCTTGCCAGTTGCTGTCGATAGCGCTGGTACACCGGTTCGTAGGCCGCCACGTGTTCGGCCCGGGGCTGGGTTTCGCTGCCCGGGTCGAGGCGCACGCAGCGCTCGCAGAGTTGTTGCAGGTCCAGGTCCGGATCGTCCTGCCGGCCATGGCACCAGGCTGCCTGGATCGCCGCGCCCAATGCGGCGGCTTCGGCCTCGCGGGGGCAGATCACCGGGGCATGCATGATATCGGCGACCATCTGCCGCCACAGCAGACTTTTCGCACCGCCGCCGATCAGCCGGATGCTCTGGCTGTGCAGGCCCGCTGCGCGCAACAGGTCGAGGCCGTAGCGCAAACCGAAGGTGGTGCCTTCCACCACCGCGCGACACAGGTTGGCCGGGGTCAGGTTGTCCAGGGTCATGCCGTGCAGGCTGCCCTGGGCCTGGGGCAGGGCGGGCACTCGCTCGCCGTTGAAGAACGGCAGCAGGCACAGCCCCTCGGCCCCGATGGGGGCCTGCTCCAGCCGCTGGTTGAAAGCGGCTAGGTCCAGGCCCAGCAGTTCGCGCACCAGGGTGGTGGCGTTGGTCAGGTTCATGGTGCAGATCAGCGGCAGCCAGCCACCGCTGGACGAACAGAAGGTCGCCACCGAAGGCTCGGGGCTGATCAACGGGCGCTCGGCGTAGGCATACACGGTGCCGGAGGAGCCCAGGCTCATGGTGATGATTCCGGGCTGGATATTGCCGGTGCCGATGGCCCCCAGCATGTTGTCGCCTCCGCCGCTGGCCACCCAGGCATCCGCGCTGATCCCCAGTTGCCGGGCGACCGGCGCAAGGATCCGGCCCACAGGCTGGTGCGCTTCGAGCAACGGCGGCAAGGCCCGCTCCAGGCGCCCGCTGGGGTCGATATGGGCCAGCAGGGCGCGGTCCCAGTCGCGCCTGCGCACATCGAAATAGCCGCTGCCCGAGGCATCGCCGTACTCGCTGCAGCAGCGCCCGGTCAGCCAGAAATTGAGGTAGTCGTGGGGCAGCAGGATATGCGCAATGCGCTGGAACAGCTCCGGGTGCTGCTCCCGGGTCCAGAGCAGTTTCGACACCGTGTAGCCCGGGGCAATGGCCAGCCCCAGGCGCTCCAGGGAGCCCTGGGTGCCCCCCAGCCAGTCCAGCAGGCGCTGGTTTTCGGCGCTGCTTTGGGTATCGCACCACAGCTTGGCCGGGCGCAGCACCTGGCCCTGGTCATCCAGCAGCACCAGACCGTGCTGCTGGCCGCAAACCCCGACACCGAGCACCTGCCGGCCATCCACCCCGGCCGCCTGCAAGGCCTGCCGGGTGGCGCTGGTGCAGGCTTGCAGCCACTGCGCGGGATCCTGTTCGCGGCAGCCATTGGCGCCGCTGATCAGGCTGTGGGGCGCGGCGCCCCGGCCCAGGACGGTGCCGCTCCGGCTGTCGAGGATCAGCGCCTTGGTGCCCTGGGTGCCGCAGTCGAGGCCGAGAAAAAGCGCGGGTTGAGTCATCGTCGCTCCTGGTGTGGGTGATTATTGTCGAGCTGTAGCCGCTGCCGAGCCTGCGGCGAGGCTGCGCTAAGGCCCGCAGGTCCTTGCCTGGCGATCTGCAGCCGAACCTGCAGCGTCCTTGTAATCGCCGCATCTCCTTCGACGCAGTGCCGCCCAGGCCGTTCGCAGCCTGCGGCAGCGGCTACACGGGCCTGGCCAACAACCGCTCCAGCGTCTTGCTCACGCCATGTTCGCGCAAGCTGTTGAAGCAGCGCTCGAAAGCATCGACAAACGCGCTGGAATGGGGAATCGCCGAGCCGAAGATTTCTTCCACCGCCAGCAAACGCTGGGTCAGCAAGGTATCGTCGGCCACCAGGGCCTGGCAGAACTCGGCCCGCGGGTCGGGAACCCGGTAGCTCAGGCCATTCTCGTCCACGCCCTTGAGGTACAGGGCCCAGGCCGCCACCACCAGGGCCGCACGCTCGGTATCACGACCATCGGCGATCAGCCGGTTGATGGTAGGTACGGTGAACTTGGGAAACTTCGACGAACCGTCGCTGCACACCCGCTCCAGCTGGTCGGCGATCGCCTGGTTGGAGAAGCGCTGGACCAGGGTGTCCTTGTAGGCCGCCAGGTCGATGCCCGGTACCGGCGCCAGTTGCGGGGTTACGTCCAGGTCCATGTAGGCGCGCATGTAGGCGACGAACAGCGGGTCGTTCATGGTTTCGTGGACGAAGCGGTAGCCCTTGAGAAAGCCCAGGTAGGTCAGGGCCAGGTGGCTGCCGTTGAGCAGCTTGATCTTCATCTCTTCATAGGGCGTGACGTCGTCGGTGAACTGCACGCCGACCTGTTCCCAGGCCGGCCGGCCATTGCAGAACTTGTCTTCCAGGACCCACTGCACAAAGGGCTCGCAGACGACCGGCCAGGCATCGTCGATGCCGTGCTCATCGTGCAGTTGCAGGCGGTGGGCGGTGCTGGTCATGGGGGTGATGCGGTCGACCATGGCGTTGGGAAAGCTCACGTGGCGCTCGATCCAGTCATGCAGGTCGGCGTCGCGGCGGGCGGCGAAGGCCAGCAGCGCCTTGCGGGTCACCGCGCCGTTGTGGGGCAGGTTGTCACAGGACATCAGGGTAAAGGCCGGGATCCCCGCGGCCCGGCGCAGGGCCAGGGCCGCGCAGAGAAAGCCGAATACCGTGCGTGGCTGTTGCGGATGGGCCAGGTCGTGCTGGATCTGCGGCAGGTGCAGCATGAACTCGCCCGTGCTGTCGTCGATGCAGTAGCCGCCCTCGGTGATGGTCAGGGAGACGATGCGGATCTCCGGGCTGGCCAGCTTGTCGATCAGCGCCTGGGCGTCGTCCTCGGCCAGCAGCATCTGGCTGATGGCGCCGATCACCCGCACCTCGTGGTCGTCGCCATCGCCCAGCTCGTACAGGGTGTAGAGGTAGTCCTGGCCGGCCAGATCGTCCCGCGCGCGGCGGTCTTCGGAGCGCAGGCCGACCCCGCAGATGCTCCAGTCCAGGCCCTGGCCCAGGTTCATCAGGGCATCGGTGTAATAGGCCTGGTGGGCCCGGTGAAAGCCGCCGACGCCAATGTGCGCGATGCCCTGGCGGGTGGCGGTGACGGTGTAGGCGGGTACCCGCACCTGGGGCGGCAGTTGGCTGAGGTTCAAGCGTTTGAGTTTCATGCAGGGTTCTCTGGGGTCAGGCGGCGGCGCGCAAGGGGCGGGACACGGCGACCCCCTGGGCATCGAATAGATGGCAGTGCTGGGGGGCCAGGTGCAGGTGCAGCTGTTCGCCGTAGCGGCTCGCCAGGTCACCGCGGATACGCAGGGTCAGGGCTTCACCGCAACTGCTGCGGACATGGCAGAAGGTGTCGCTGCCCAGGCGCTCGGCCACGTCGCTGGTAACTGCCAGGCTGCCCGGGCCGGGCTCGCCCAGCTCCAGATGCTCGGGGCGGATGCCCAGGGTCACCTCGCTGCCCGGGCTCAGTTGCGCACCGCTCTGCTCCAGGCGCAGGCGTGCCCCGGCATCCAGCTGGACTTCGCAGCCCTGGCCGTCGACGTGGCTGATGCGGCCCTTGAGAAAGCCCATCTTCGGCGTGCCGAGAAAGCCTGCGACAAACAGGTTGGCCGGGCGATGGTAGAGCTCCAGGGGCGAGCCCACCTGTTCCACCCGGCCACCATTGAGCACCACCACCTTGTCTGCCAGGGTCATGGCTTCCACCTGGTCGTGGGTCACGTAGATCATGGTGGCCTGCAGTTCCTTGTGCAGGCGCGCCAGTTCCAGGCGCATCTGTACCCGCAGGGCGGCATCGAGGTTGGACAGCGGTTCGTCGAACAGGAAGATCTTCGGGTTGCGCACAATGGCCCGGCCAATGGCCACGCGCTGGCGCTGGCCGCCGGACAGCTGCTTGGGCTTGCGTTCGAGCATCGGCCCCAGTTCCAGGATGCGCGCCGCCTCGTCGACCTTCTGCTGCACCAGGGCCTTGTCGACCCCCGCCAGGTCCAGGGCGAAGGACATGTTCTTGCGCACGCTCATGTGCGGGTACAGGGCGTAGGTCTGGAACACCATGGCCAGGTCGCGCTTGGCCGGGCTGACTTCGGTGATGTCGCGACCGTCCAGCTCGATGCTGCCGCCGCTGACTTCCTCCAGCCCGGCGATCAGCCGCAGCAGGGTGGACTTGCCGCAGCCCGAGGGGCCGACGAAGACCACGAACTCCTTGTCGTTCACCTCAAGGTCGATGCCCTTGATGATGTCGAAGCCTTCGAAGCCTTTTTGCAGGTTGCTGATTTTCAGGTGAGCCATGGGATGTCTCCAGAATTCTAGGGTTACTTCACCGCGCCAAAGGACAGGCCGCGTACGAGCTGCTTCTGGCTGATCCAGCCGAAGATCAGGATCGGCGCGCAGGCCAGGGTCGAGACCGCCGAGAGCTTGGCCCAGAACAGCCCTTCGGGGCTGGAGTAGGAGGCGATCAGCGCGGTCAGCGGGGCGGCGTTGGAAGAGGTCAGGTTCAGCGACCAGAAGGCCTCGTTCCAGCACAGGATCAGCGACAGCAGTGCAGTGGAGGCCAGGCCGCCCTTGGCGATGGGCATCAGCACCCGCAGCATTTCCTGGGCCAGTGTGGCGCCGTCCAGGCGGGCGGCTTCGAGGATGTCCCGGGGGATGTCCTTGAAGTAGGTGTAAACCATCCACACCACGATCGGCAGGTTGATCAGGGTGTAGATCACGATCAGCGCGACGCGCGTATCCAGCAGGCCGAAACTCTTGGCCAGCAGGTAGATGGGCATCAGCACGCCCACCGGCGGCAGCATCTTGGTGGAGAGCATCCACAGCAGGGTGCGCTTGGTGTTGCGGGTTTCAAAGAAGGCCATGGAGTAGGCCGCCGGCACCGCGATCAGCAGGCACAGGGCGGTCGCGCTGAAGGAAATCACCACCGAGTTCCAGGCGAAGGCCAGGTAGTTGCTGCGCTCGTTGATGTGCAGGTAGTTCTCGAGCGTTGGCGTGAAGATGAATTGCGGCGGCGTGGCAAAGGCGTCGATCTCGCTCTTGAAGCTGGTCAGCACCATCCAGAAGATCGGGAAGAAGATCAGGATCGCGATGGCCCAGGCCAGGGTGCCCAGTAGCAGGCTTTGCAGGCGTCGGGATTGTTGCAGGGTCATGGCGGCCACCTCAGCTCTGGTCAGTCAGGTTTTTGCCGATCATCCGCACCAGGATGATCGCGGCGATGTTGGCGATGACCACGGCGATCAGCCCGCCGGCCGAAGCCATGCCGACGTCGAACTGCACCAGGGCCTGGTTGTAGATCAGGTACGCCAGGTTGGTGGAGGCATAGCCCGGGCCACCGTTGGTGGTGGTGAAGATCTCGGCGAACACCGACAGCAGGAAGATGGTCTCGATCATCACCACCACGGCAATCGGCCGGGCCAGGTGCGGCAGGGTCAGGTGCCAGAAGATGGCGATGGGCCCGGCACCATCGAGGCGCGCGGCTTCCTTTTGTTCCTGGTCCAGGGACTGCATGGCGGTCATCAGGATCAGGATGGCGAACGGCAGCCACTGCCAGGAAACGATGACGATGATCGACAGCAGCGGGTAGTGCGCCAGCCAGTCCACCGGCTGGGCGCCGAACAGTTTCCACAGCGCGGCGAGGATCCCCGACACCGGGTGGAAGATCAGGTTCTTCCAGATCAGCGCGCCCACCGTGGGCATGATGAAGAACGGCGAGATCAGCAGCACCCGGACGATGCCCCGGCCGAGGAACTCGCTGGCCTCCAGCAGGGCGCTGATCAGTACCCCGAACACCACGCTGATCAGCAGTACGCTGCCCACCAGCAACAGGGTGTTGGTGGCCCCGGGCACAAAGCCCGAATCACTGAGGAAGTAGCTGAAGTTCTCCAGGCCGACGAACTGGTTCTCGCCGGGGTACAGCAGGTTGTAGCGGATCACTGAAAAGTACAGGGTCATGCCCAGGGGCACGATCATCCACAGCAGCAACAGCGCCACCGAGGGGCTGACCAGGAACCAGCCGGGGTTGGCCAGGCGGCTTTTGCGAGGCGCCGCCTGCGGTTGCACATGCAGCTTGGCAGTCGAGGTATTCATAAGGGTCACAACCAGTTGGGTACAGGGGGGCGCGACACGGCGCTGGCACGGCCGGGCTGCCCGTAGGTGCTGGCTTGCCAGCGAAGGCGCCCTTGAACACTGCGCAAGACTCAAGGGCCTCTTCGCCGGCAAGCCGGCTCCTACAGGGAGAGCCGGGTTATTTCGGGTAGCCGGCGCGTTTCATTTCCCGTTCGGTGCTCTGCTGCGCGGCCGCCAGGGCCTGGTCCACCGTGGTCTGGCCGATCAGGGCGGCGGAAAACAACTTGCCGACCTGGGTGCCAATGGCCTGGAACTCGGGGATGGTCACCAGTTGGATGCCGACGTAGGGCACGGGCTTTAGGGTGGGCTTGCTCGGGTCGGCGACCTTCAGCGATTCCAGGGTGACCCTGGCGAACGGCGCGGCCTGCATGTAGGCCTCGCTGTAGGTGGAGGCGCGGGTACCCGGCGGCACATTGGCGATGCCATCCTTCTCGGCCACCAACGCGGCGTACTGCTTGGATGTGGCCCAGGCACTGAAGGTCTTGGCGGCGTCCTTGGCCTTGGAACTGGCGGGGATCGCCAGGGACCATGAGTACAGCCAGGCGCTGCCCTTGTCAGTGACCTGGTGCGGCGCGTAGGTGAAGCCTACATGGTCGGCGACCTTGCTCTGGCTCTTGTCGGTGACGAAAGAGCCGGCCACGCTGGCGTCGACCCAGATCGCGCACTTGCCGCTGTTGAACAGCGCCAGGTTTTCGTTGAAACCGTTGCTCGAAGCCCCCGGTGGGCCGGACTTCTTCATGTTGTCGACATAGAAGGTCAGGGCGTTCTTCCATTCCGGCCCGGTGAACTCCGGCTGCCACTTCTCATCGAACCAGCGCGCCCCGTAGCTGTTGGCCAGGGTGGTGATCAGCGCCATGTTTTCGCCCCAGCCGGCCTTGCCCCGCAGGCACAGACCGTATTGCTCCTGGTCGGGCTTGTTGAGCTTGGCGGCGAATTCGCCGATCTGCTCCCAGGTCGGCCGCTCGGGCATGCTCAGGCCGGCCTCCTTGAACAGGTCGGTGCGGTAGTAGGTCATGGAGCTTTCGGCGTAGAACGGCAGGGCATAGAGAGTGCCCTTGACCGACAGGCCCTCGCGCACCGAAGGGAAGACATCGTCCAGCTCATAGTTGGCCGGCAGGTCCTGCATCGGTTGCAGCCAGCCCTTGGCGCCCCAGAGTGCGGCTTCGTACATGCCGATGGTGAGCACGTCGAATTGCCCGCCCTGGGTGGCGATGTCGGTGGTCAGGCGCTGGCGCAGCACGTTCTCTTCCAGCACCACCCAGTTCAGCTTGATGTCCGGGTGCTCGGCCTCGAAGGTCTTGGACAGGCGTTGCATGCGGATCATGTCGCTGTTGTTGACGGTGGCGATGGTCAGGGTCTGGGCGCCAAGGGTGACGCTGCTGAGGGTCATGCAGGTGGTGAGGAGCAGGGCTTTGCTGCAGGGTTTCATCGTTCACTCCTGTCCTGCGCCGGTGAGGGCTGCAGAAGGACGGTTATTGTTGTTATGTCTTCCTCTGCCGAGGAAGAAGGTGGGCTGATTACAGCCCTCAAACGCGGTGCTGACAAATCATCCCTGACACTTGAATTGATACTTTTTTGCACTGGCTCGCCAAAGGGCCCTTGGCTTGGGCAGACGTTCTGCGGGACTCGCTGGCGCTTGGGTCTGTTCGCGGCCTTGCAGATGCGTATTGGTTTTGCCTGGCAGGAGGGGTTGCCACTTAGCCCAAAGCCCACTGGCTTTTTCCCGGTCACTGCCTAAGATGGCCATCCCAGGATTGAGTAAACCGTTGGCCGCGATGTCGGAAAAAGACACCATTTCCATGCAACTGGTGCGCGAGGCACTGCTGCAAAGCTGCGCCCCGGGCGCCGCCACCGATGAAGTGCTGCACAAGGTCGGCATCGACCCGGCGGGCCTGCAGCAGGGCACGGCGCGGGTGCCGGCCAGTGCCTATGCACGGCTCTGGCGCCTGCTGGCGCGGCGCCTGGACGATGAGTTCTTCGGCATGGACCCGCGCCGCCTGAAGTCCGGCAGCCTGGCCTTTCTCTGCCGCTCGGCCATGGCCCAGCCGACCCTGGCCAGCGGGCTGGACTCGGTGCTGGGCTTTCTGACGCTGATGTTCGAGCGCATGCCGGCGCAGCTGGTGCACCAGCAGAGCCTGGCGGAAATCGTCCTGCTGGAGGATGAACACGAGCCTAGGCGGGCCTTTACCTACTTCACCTACTGGATGATTGTCCACGGCGTGGCCTGCTGGTTGGCGGGCCGGCGCATTCCGATCCTGGCCATCGAGCTGCGCGGCCCGCAGCCGGATTTCTGCGACGACTACCGGGTGATGTTCTCCGACAACCTGCGTTTCGAGCGGCCGCGCACGCGGATGATCATCGCCGCCGACTGCCTGGACCTGCCGATCAAGCGCAGCGAGGAAGAGCTCAAGCGTTTCCTGGCCCATGCCCCGGCCAACATCCTGGTCAAGTACCGCGACCCCGAGAGCCTGGCCAGCCGCATCAAGCAGCAGTTGCGGCAACTGCCAGGGGAGCAGTGGCCCGAGAGCGAAAGCCTGGCCCAGAGCCTGTGCATGTCCGCCTCGACCCTGCGCCGGCGCCTGGCGGAAGAGGGCCAGAGCTACCAGGCCCTCAAGGACAGCGTGCGCAAGGAACTGGCGATTGTCTGGCTGGCCGAGCCGCAGATCAGCTTTGCCGAGATTGCCGGGCGCCTGGGGTTTGCCGACACCAGCTCGTTCTACAAGGCCTTTCGCAAATGGTCCGGTTCCAACCCCGGGCATTACCGCAGCCTGATCCTCAACGACCCGCACCTCTCGTAGGAGCCGGCTTGCCGGCGAAAGGGCCCGCAAGCCTTGCACCGCTCGCGCCGATGCCTTCGCTGGCAAGCCAGCTTCTACGGCAATTTCAGGTGCCGCCGCCAACCGTGGCGGGGCGTGCTCTTGGCCAAACCGGTCACGCAACTTGATAGCTTTGACCATTGTTCCGCGAGGGCTCTGGCGCCAGTATTTCCCTGATTTTCATGAGGTTCCCATCCTAATAAGAACAGTGAGGGATTCTGGCAATGCGCAACTACCTGTCTGCTATCAAGGAATTCGATTATCAGCACACCATGGAGTCGGCCCTGGCGGGCTCGCTCTCAGCCCTCAATGCCTGTGTCGAGTGCTGCGACCGGCATGCCTTGCCCGGGCGCATCGCGCTGTTCTGGGAAGGCCGGGACGGCAGCAGCGCCAGCTACACCTTCACTGAACTGCAGGACAAGGCCGGGCGCCTGGCCAACTTCTTCCTGGCCCAGGGGGTCGGCAAGGGCGACAAGGTCGCCGGGCTGCTGCCACGCAATGTCGAACTCTTGATCACGGTGCTGGCCACCTGGCGCATTGGCGCGGTGTACCAGCCGCTGTTCACCGCCTTCGGCCCCAAGGCCATCGAGCACCGCCTCAACAGCTCCAAGGCCAAGCTGGTGGTCAGCGACGCGGTGAACCGGCCCAAGCTGGCGGAAGTCGCCGAGTGCCCGACCATCGTCACGGTCGCAGGCGCCAAGGGCCAGGGCATCGTGCGTGGCGATTTCAGCTTCTGGGCCGAGCTGGAACAGTACCCGGCCCAGTGCGAGCCCGTGCTGCTGACCGGCGAAGACCCATTCCTGCTGATGTTCACCTCGGGCACCACCGGCCCCTCGAAAGCCCTGGAAGTACCGCTCAAAGCGATTGTCGCGTTCCAGGCCTACACCCGCGACGCCGTGGACCTGCGCCCGGAAGACGCCTTCTGGAACGTCGCCGACCCGGGCTGGGCCTACGGCATCTACTTCGGCGTCACCGGGCCCTTGGGCCTGGGCCACCCGATCACCTTCTACGATGGCCCCTTCACCCTGGAAAGCACCTGCCGGGTGATCAACAAGTACGGCATCACCAACCTCACCGGTTCGCCCACTGCCTACCGCCTGCTGATCGCTGGCGGCGACCAGTTCGCCCGTTCGATCAAGGGCCGCCTGCGTATCGTCAGCAGCGCCGGCGAGCCGCTCAACCCTGAAGTCATCCGCTGGTTCGCCGAACAGCTGGGCGTGGTGATCCACGACCACTACGGCCAGACCGAGCTGGGCATGGTGCTGTGCAACCACCACGGCCTGGAGCACCCGGTGCATGTCGGCGCCGCCGGTTTCGCCTCGCCGGGCCACCGCATCGTGGTGCTGGATGAGCACTACCAGGAACTGGGCGTCGGCCAGCCGGGGATTCTGGCCATCGACCGCAGCCAGTCACCCATGTGCTGGTTCGCCGGTTACGCCGGGGTGCCGACCAAGGCCTTTGTCGGCAACTACTACTTAAGCGGCGACACCGTGGAGCTGAACCAGGACGGCAGCATCAGCTTCGTGGGCCGCAGCGACGATGTCATCACCACCTCCGGCTACCGGGTCGGCCCGTTCGACGTGGAAAGCGCACTGATCGAACACCCGGCCGTGGTGGAAGCGGCGGTGGTGGGCAAGCCCGATCCGGAGCGCACCGAACTGGTCAAGGCCTTCGTGGTGCTCAGCGAGCAGTACCGCGCCACCGATGAGC
Source organism: Pseudomonas sp. 8(2025) (assembly GCF_052665325.1). NCBI lineage: Bacteria > Pseudomonadati > Pseudomonadota > Gammaproteobacteria > Pseudomonadales > Pseudomonadaceae > Pseudomonas > Pseudomonas sp. 8(2025). The sequence continues at coordinate 80,502 of NZ_JBQOIE010000004.1, forward strand.
TGGCAGAGGAGTTGCGCCAGCACGTGCGCAAGCGCCTGGCGGCTCATTCCTACCCCCGTGAAATCGAATTTGTCAGCGAATTGCCGAAGACCCCAAGCGGCAAATTGCAGCGCTTTATCTTGCGCAACCAGGAAATCGCCAAGGCTCAAGAGGCCGCGGCGTCAACAGCTACCGCATGAACAGGATTTGAATGATGGACATTGCAAACCAGGTGTTTCTCGTCAGTGGCGGCGCTTCCGGCCTGGGAGCCGCCAGCGCCGAAATGCTGGTCGCCGCCGGCGCCAGGGTGATGCTGGTGGACCTCAATGCCGAGGCCGTGGCGGCCAAGGCCCAGCAGCTGGGCTGCCAGAGCGTGGTGGCCGACATCAGCCAGGAAGCCGCGGCCGAAGCGGCGGTGCAGGCCACGGTCAAGGCCTTTGGCGGGCTCAACGGCCTGGTCAACTGCGCCGGCATCGTGCGTGGCGAGAAAATCCTCGGCAAGAACGGTCCCCACGCCCTGGCCAGCTTCAGCCAGGTGATCAACGTCAACCTGATCGGCAGCTTCAACCTGCTGCGCCTGGCAGCAGCAGCCATTGCCGAAAGCCCGGCCAATGCCGACGGCGAGCGCGGGGTGATCATCAACACGGCGTCCATCGCCGCCTTCGACGGGCAGATCGGCCAGGCGGCCTACGCTGCCTCCAAGGGCGCCATCGCCAGCCTGACCCTGCCGGTGGCCCGGGAGCTGGCACGCTTCGGCATCCGGGTGATGACCATCGCCCCGGGTATTTTCGAAACCCCGATGATGGCCGGCATGAGCGACGAAGTGCGGGCCGGCCTGGCCGCCGGCGTGCCATTCCCGCCACGCCTGGGCAAGCCCGCCGAGTACGCCGCGCTGGTGCGGCACATCATTGAAAACAGCATGCTCAACGGCGAGGTGATCCGTCTCGACGGCGCCTTGCGCATGGCCGCCAAGTAAGGAGGATTCATCATGTCCATTGCCCAAGATCCGATTGTCATCGTCAGCGCCGTCCGTACCCCCATGGGCGGTTTCCAGGGGGACCTCAAAGGCCTCAGCGCGCCGCAACTGGGGAGCGAAGCCATTCGCGCCGCAGTCCAGCGCGCCGGCATTGCACCGCAGGCGGTCGAAGAAGTGCTGTTCGGCTGCGTGCTGTCCGCCGGCCTCGGCCAGGCCCCGGCCCGTCAGGCCGCCCTGGGCGCCGGCCTGGACAAGGGCACCCGCTGCACCACCCTGAACAAGATGTGCGGTTCCGGCATGGAGGCCACCATCCTGGCCCACGACATGCTGTTGGCCGGCAGTGCCGAGGTGGTGATCGCCGGTGGCATGGAAAGCATGTCCAACGCCCCGTACCTGCTGGACCGCGCTCGCAGCGGCTACCGCATGGGCCACGGCAAGGTGCTGGACCACATGTTCCTCGACGGCCTGGAAGACGCCTACGACAAGGGCCGCCTGATGGGCACCTTCGCCGAGGATTGCGCCGAGGCCAACGGCTTTACCCGCCAGGCCCAGGACGATTTCGCCGTGGCTTCCCTGACCCGTGCCCAGCAGGCGATCAAGGACGGCCTGTTCAAGGACGAGATCGTTCCCCTGCAGGTGATGGTCGGCAAGGAGTCGAAGCTGATCAGCGACGACGAGCAGCCGCCCAAGGCCAAGCTGGACAAGATCCCCACCTTGAAACCGGCGTTCCGCGACGGTGGCACCGTGACTGCGGCCAACTCCAGCTCGATCTCCGACGGCGCCGCGGCCCTGGTGCTGATGCGCCGCTCCGAAGCTGACAAGCGCGGCCTCAAGCCCCTGGCAGTGATCCACGGCCACGCGGCCTTCGCCGATACCCCCGGGCTGTTCCCGGTGGCCCCGGTGGGTGCCATCGAGCGGCTGATGAAGAAGACCGGCTGGTCGTTGAACGAGGTCGACCTGTTCGAGATCAACGAAGCCTTCGCCGTGGTCAGCCTGGTCACCATGAGCAAGCTGGAAATCCCCCACGCCAAGGTCAACGTGCACGGCGGCGCTTGCGCCCTGGGCCACCCGATCGGCGCTTCCGGTGCGCGGATCCTGGTGACCCTGCTGTCGGCCCTGCGCCAGAAAGGCCTCAAGCGTGGCGTGGCCGCGATCTGCATCGGCGGTGGTGAAGCCACGGCCATGGCCGTTGAATGCCTGTAACGAGGAATCCCGATGTTGCCCAATGACGAACAACTGCAGATCAGCGACGCGGCCCGGCAATTCGCCCAGGAGCGCCTCAAGCCTTTCGCCGCCGACTGGGACCGCGAGCACCGCTTTCCCAAGGAAGCCATTGCCGAGATGGCCGAGCTGGGTTTCTTCGGCATGCTGGTGCCCGAGCAGTGGGGCGGGTGCGACACCGGCTACCTGGCCTATGTCATGGCCCTGGAGGAAGTCGCCGCCGGTGATGGCGCCTGTTCCACCATCATGAGCGTGCACAACTCGGTGGGCTGCGTGCCGATCCTCAAGTTCGGCAACGATGACCAGAAGGAACGCTTCCTCAAGCCCCTGGCCAGTGGCGCCATGCTCGGCGCCTTCGCCCTGACCGAACCCCAGGCCGGCTCCGATGCCAGCAGCCTGAAAACCCGGGCCCGCCGCGACGGCGACCACTATGTGCTCAACGGCTGCAAGCAGTTCATCACCTCCGGGCAGAACGCCGGGGTGGTGATCGTGTTCGCTGTCACCGACCCGGCGGCCGGCAAGCGCGGCATCAGCGCCTTTATCGTGCCCACCGACTCGCCGGGCTATAAGGTCGCGCGCATCGAGGACAAGCTCGGCCAGCACGCCTCCGACACCTGCCAGATCCTCTTCGAGGATGTGAAGGTGCCGCTGGCCAACCGCCTGGGCGAGGAGGGCGAGGGCTACAAGATCGCCTTGGCCAACCTTGAAGGCGGGCGCGTGGGCATTGCCTCGCAATCGGTGGGCATGGCCCGGGCCGCATTCGAAGCGGCACGAGATTACGCCCGCGAGCGCGAAACCTTCGGCAAGCCGATCGTCGAGCACCAGGCCGTGGCCTTCCGCCTGGCGGACATGGCCACCCAGATCGCCGTGGCGCGGCAGATGGTGCACTACGCCGCGGCCCTGCGCGACAGCGGCAAGCCGGCGCTGGTGGAGGCCTCGATGGCCAAGCTGTTCGCCTCGGAAATGGCCGAGAAGGTCTGTTCCGCGGCCTTGCAAACCCTGGGCGGCTATGGCTATTTGAGCGACTTCCCGGTGGAGCGGATCTACCGCGATGTGCGCATCTGCCAGATCTACGAAGGCACCAGCGACATTCAGCGCATGGTCATTTCGCGCAATCTCTGACTTTTAGCAGGAGCTGATTCATGAGCTACGAAACCATTCTGTTGGACATCAAGGGTCGGGTCGGCCTGATCACTCTCAACCGCCCCCAGGCGCTGAACGCCCTCAATGCACAGATCGTCGGCGAGGTGAACCAGGCCCTGGATCGCCTGGAAGCCGACCCGCAGATCGGCTGCATCGTCATCACCGGTTCCAAGAAAGCCTTCGCCGCCGGTGCCGACATCAAGGAAATGGCCGAGCTGAGCTACCCGCAGATCTACCTCGACGACCTGTTCAGCGACAGCGACCGCGTGGCCAACCGGCGCAAGCCGATCATCGCCGCGGTCAACGGCTTCGCCCTGGGCGGCGGTTGCGAACTGGCGCTGATGTGCGACTTCATCCTGGCTGGCGACAACGCCAAGTTCGGCCAACCGGAAATCAACCTCGGCGTGCTGCCGGGCATGGGCGGCACCCAGCGCCTGACCCGCGCGGTCGGCAAGGCCAAGGCCATGGAAATGTGCCTGACCGGGCGTTTTATCGACGCCGTGGAAGCTGAGCGTTGCGGCATCGTCGCACGCATCGTGCCGGCCGATGAACTGGTGGAAGAAGCCCTGAAAGTGGCAGCGGTGATTGCCGGCAAATCGATCCCGGTGAGCATGATGATCAAGGAAAGCGTGAACCGCGCCTTTGAAGTCAGCCTGTCCGAGGGCGTGCGCTTCGAGCGCCGGGTATTCCACGCCGCCTTCGCCACCCAGGACCAGAAAGAAGGCATGGCCGCCTTCATCGCCAAGCGTGACCCGCAGTTCAAGGACCAGTAACCGCAGCGTCCTAGCCACGTAGGAGCTGGCTTGCCAGCGAAGGCGTCCCCGAGGGCAGCGCATGACTCAGGGGCCTGCTCGCCGGCAAGCCGGCTCCTACGAGGGAACAGCCAAAAAAAATCGCAGCCCCGGCTGCGATTTTTTGTTTTCGGCGTCAATGCCTACAGCTGGTAATGCTTCAACTCGCGAGCGATCAGCAGGCGCTGGATCTCGCTGGAGCCTTCGTAGATCTGGGTAATCCGTGCGTCACGGTAGTAGCGCTCCACCGGATAGTCCTCCAGATACCCATAACCACCATGGATCTGCATGGCCGAGGAGCAGACCTTCTCGGCCATTTCCGAGGCGAACAGCTTGGCCTGGGAAGCCTCCGACAGGCACGGCTGGCCCGCGCTGCGCAGGCGCGCGGCGTGGAGGATCAGCAGACGGGCGGCATTCAGGCGGGTGTGCATGTCGGCCAGCAGGTTGGCGATGCTCTGGTGTTCGATGATCGGCTTGTCGAACTGCACCCGCTCCCGGGCGTAGGCCAGGGCGGCTTCAAAGGCGGCGCGGGCGATGCCCAGGGCCTGGGCGGCGATGCCGATGCGCCCGCCTTCGAGGTTGGACAGGGCGATGGCCAGGCCCTTGCCCCGTTCACCCAGCAGGTTGGCCTCGGGGATGGTGCATTGGTTGAGGGTCACGGCGCAGGTGTCGGAGGCGCGGATGCCCATCTTGTGTTCGGTGCGGTCGACGATGAAGCCCGGGGTGTCGGTGGGCACCAGGAACGCCGACAGGCCTTTCTTGCCCAGTTCCGGGTCGGTCACTGCAAAAACGATGGCTAGCTGGGCGCGCTTGCCGTTGCTGACGAACTGCTTGGCGCCGTTGATTACCCACTGGCCGTCCCGCAGTTCGGCGCGGGTGCGCAGGTTGTGGGCTTCGGAGCCGGCCTGGGGTTCGGTCAGGCAGAAGCAGCCGATGGCTTCGCCAGCGGCCAGGCGCGGCAGCCATTGCTGCTTTTGTTCCTGGCTGCCGTAGTTGAGGATCGGCCCGCAGCCCACCGAGTTGTGGATGCTCATCAGGGCACCGGTGGCGCCGTCGCCGGCGGCGATTTCTTCCACTGCCAGGGCATAGGCCACGTAGTCCAGGTAGCTGCCGCCCCATTCCTCGGGAACCACCATGCCCAGCAGGCCCAGTTCGCCCATCTTGCGCACCAGGCCATCGTCGATCCAGCCGGCCTTTTCCCAGGCCTGGGCATGGGGGGCGATCTCGCCTCGGGCGAAGTCCCGGGCCATGTCGCGGATCATCACTTGCTCTTCGGTCAGTTCAATGTCGTGCATGAGTTCAGCTCCCGCTGCCGTCAAAACCGCTGAAGAAGCTCGCCACCCGATCGGCGTCGAGGGCCGCCAGGGTGGGCGGATTCCAGTGCGGAGTCTTGTCTTTGTCGATGATCAGGGCGCGTACGCCTTCCATCAGGTCGCCACGCTCGAACCACTGCCGGTCCAGGTGCAGTTCCAGGGCGAAGCATTGTTCCAGGCTCAACTGGCGGCCGTGGCGCAGCATTTCCAGGGTCACGGCCATGGCCAGGGGAGAGCGGGTTTCCAGCAGGTCGGCGGTGCTGCGCGCCCATTCATGGCTGTCGGCAATGGTGACGGTACGCAGTTGCTCGACGATGCTGGGTACGTCCGCCTGGGCGAAGAAGTGGTCGATGACCGGGCGCAAGGCTTGCAGGGGCGCATCGGGCAGGGCCTGCACCGCGAGCCTGGCCAGCAGGCCTTGCAGGTCCTTGAGGGGCGAGTCGCTCCAGTGCAGGCGGTCCAGGCGCTGGTTCAGCAGGTCCAGCTTGCTGCTGTCCAGGTGCCAGTCGGCCAGGCCGCAGTACAGGGCATCGGCGGCGCGGATCTGCACGCCGCTGACTCCGAGATAGATCCCCAGCTCACCGGGTATGCGCGACAGGAAGTAACTGCCGCCAACATCCGGGAAGTAACCGATGGCCACCTCCGGCATCGCCAGGCGGCTGCGCTCGGTGACTACCCGCAGGTCGGCGCCTTGCACCAGGCCCATGCCGCCACCCAGGACAAAACCGTCCATCAGCGCCAGCACCGGCTTGCGGTAGTGGTGGATGGTCAGGTCAAGGGCATATTCCTCGACGAAGAAGTCTTGGTGCAGGCTGTCGCCGCTGTGGTAGCTGTCGTACAGCGAGCGGATATCGCCGCCGGCGCAGAAAGCCTTGTCCCCCGCGCCACGCAGGACGACGGCGTGGATCAACGGATCCTGGGCCCAGTGGTCCAGGTGCTGCTGCAAGGTGCGGACCATCGACAGGGTGATGGCGTTGAGGCCGGCGGGGCGGTTTAGGGTCAGGTAGCCGATGTGGTTGCGCACCTCGACCAACACTTCGTCCGGGGTGGCGTCGGGGGCCTGGCTCGCCTGGGATGAAACCTGAGCAGTCATCACTAACTCCCTGCTTTTATTGTTTTTTATATGAGGCTCGCGCGCGAGCATCGGCGGATCGTAGCAGTGCAAATTTGCCAATTACAACCCGGAAAGCTGCAGGTCGACTGTGCATTTTTGCATGACAAAAAAACACGCCCTGGCCTTGCGCAACCGCTCTGGACCAAGGTGTAGAGCCTTGACGACAGAATCGGCTGTGAAATAGCCGTGATCAGCCGATCCCGGCTGTTTCAGGCGCCCCTTACGACACCTGGGCCACTTCGGCAGTTGGCATTCTGGCGCTCCGTTGCAGCGTAGACCGCGGCAACCAGGAACGGGTTCGGCTCTGCGCGCCAAACCCGGCCAATAACAACAAGAACCCGACTGCGGCGACCCCGCATCCACTCTCTGCCCCTGTCACAAGTGGGGCCTGGCATTGCTGCCGGGCCGCTATAAATCCAAATAATCCGGGACTCTGAAGATGACTAAACACTGGCTGGCTGTGCCGTTACTGGCAATTGCGTGCGTTTCCATGGGCGCCAGCGCCAAGGAATGGAAAGAACTGCGCTTTGGCGTCAACCCGAGCTATCCGCCCTTTGAATCCACCACGGCAGGCGGCGGCGTGCAGGGCTTCGGTGTCGACCTGGGCAACGCCATCTGCGCCGAGCTCAAGCTCAAGTGCGTGTGGGTCAGCAACGACTTCGACGGCCTGATCCCGGCACTCAAGGCCGGCAAGTTCGACGCCATCGAGTCCTCCATGACCGTTACCGATGCGCGGCGCAAGCAGATCGACTTCAGCGACCGGCTGTACGCCGGCCCCACGGCCATCGTCACGCGCAAGGGCTCGGGCCTCGAACCCACCGGTGAATCGCTGAAGGGCAAGACCCTGGGCTACATGCAGGGCACCGTCCAGGAAACCTACGCCAGGGCCAAGCTGGGCCCGGCGGGGGTCAAGCTGCGGGCCTACCAGAACCAGGACCAGGTCTATGCCGACCTGGTCTACGGCCGGCTGGACGCCTCGATCCAGGACAAGCTGCAAGCGCAGATGAGTTTCCTCGCATCCCCCCAGGGCGCCGACTTCGAGAACAGCGTCGGCATCAGCGACCCTCTGGTGCCGTCGGAGATCGCCATTGGCCTGCGCAAGGACCAGGACGAGCTCAAGGCCATGCTCAATGGCGCCATCCAGGCGCTGCATGAGAAGGGCATCTACGCCCAGATCCAGCGCAAGTACTTCGGCGACCTCGACCTCTACAACAACTGATCGCCCACGGCGGGCCCCGGGACTGTTACCCAGTATCCCGGGCCCGGCCGTGGCCCGAGCATGGTGATTGGCGTGAATACCTTTCTGACTCTGTTGGGCCTGGACCTCGAGGTCCTGCAAGGCTATGGGCCGCTGTTGCTGCACGGCGCCTGGATGACCCTGAAACTCTCCGCCCTGGCGCTGCTGGTGAGCATGCTCCTGGGGTTGCTGGGGGCGGCGGCCAAGCTTTCGCCGCTGCGCCTGCTGCAGATCCCGGCGACCTGCTACACCACCTTGATCCGCGGCGTACCGGACCTGGTGCTGATGCTGCTGATCTTCTACAGCCTGCAGGGCTGGCTCACGGCCCTGACCGAACTGCTGGACTGGCCCTATATGGAGATCGACCCCTTCGTGGCCGGGATCGTGACCCTGGGCTTCATCTACGGCGCCTATTTCACCGAGACCTTTCGCGGGGCAATCCTCAGCGTGCCCCGGGGCCAGCAGGAAGCCGCGGCGGCCTTCGGCCTGAGCCGCATGCAGCGCTTTCGCCACGTGGTGTTCCCGCAGATGATGCGCTTCGCCTTACCGAGCCTGGGCAATAACTGGCTGGTGCTGCTCAAGGCTACGGCGCTGGTGTCGATCATCGGCCTCACCGACCTGGTCAAGGTGGCCCAGGAAGCCGGCAAGAGCACCTTCAATATGCTGGATTTCCTGCTCCTGGCGGCGGCCCTGTACCTGCTGATCACCAGCGCTTCAAACCAGCTGCTGCGGCGCCTGGAACGGCACTACAACCAGGGCGTGCGAGGGCTGTCTCGATGATCGAACTGATCCAGGAATACTGGCGGCCGTTTCTGTTCACTGACGGCGAGAGCCTTACCGGGCTGGCCATGACCCTGTGGCTGCTGGTGGCCAGCCTGGCCATGGGTTTTGTCCTGTCGCTGCCCCTGGCCATTCTGCGCACCTCGCACTGGGCGCTGCTGCGCTGGCCGGTGCAGCTGTTCACCTATGTGTTTCGCGGCACGCCTTTGTACATCCAGCTGCTGATCTGCTACAGCGGCCTGTACGGCATTGCCGCGATACGCCAGCAGCCGTTTCTCGAAGCCTTCTTCCGCGATGCCATGAACTGCACCTTGCTGGCCTTCACCCTGAACACCTGCGCCTACACCGTGGAGATCTTCGCCGGGGCCATCCGCAGCATTCCCTATGGCGAGATCGAGGCAGCCCACGCCTATGGCCTGAGCGGCTGGCGCCTGTACTGGCGGCTGATCCTGCCTTCGGCCCTGCGCCGGGCGCTGCCGTACTACAGCAACGAGGTGATCCTCATGCTGCACGCCACCTCGGTGGCCTTCACCGCCACCATCCCGGACATCCTCAAGGTGGCCCGGGACGCCAATGCCGCCACCTTCATGACCTTCCAGGCCTTCGGCATCGCCGGCCTGTTGTACCTGGGGCTGTCCTTCGGCCTGGTGGCGGCCTTCCGCCTGGCGGAGCGGCGCTGGCTGAGCTTCCTCGGCCCGGCTCACTGACGCTCCTTTCCTCTTTTTCCTATCCAGAACCTTGCTGCCAGCGGCGGGGTTCCAGGAGTCTGCGATGTACAAATTGACCGTTGAAAATCTCTACAAGCGTTTTGGTGACAACGAGGTGCTCAAGGGCGTCTCGTTGAAGGCCCGGGCGGGAGACGTGGTGAGCATGATCGGCGCCAGTGGCTCGGGCAAGAGCACCATGCTGCGCTGCATCAACTTCCTGGAGCGGGCCGATGCCGGTGCCATTGCCCTGGACGGCGAGGCGATTGTCACCCGCGAGGCCCCTGGCGGCATGCAGGTGGCCAGCCCGGCTCAGTTGCAGCGCCTGCGCACGCGCCTGGCCATGGTGTTCCAGCACTTCAACCTGTGGAGCCACCTCAGCGTGCTGGAGAACATCATGCTGGCGCCGTGCCGGGTGCTGGGCATTGGCCGCAAGGAGGCCGAAGCCAGTGCCCGGGCCTACCTGGACAAGGTGGGCTTGGCGCAACGGGTGGCCGGGCAGTACCCGGCGTTCCTGTCCGGTGGCCAGCAACAGCGGGTGGCGATCGCCCGGGCCCTGGCGGTGGAGCCGCAGATCCTGCTGTTCGACGAGCCGACCTCGGCGCTGGACCCGGAACTGGTGGGGGAGGTGCTGAAGGTGATCCAGGCCCTGGCCGAAGAGGGGCGGACCATGCTCATGGTCACCCATGAAATGAGCTTTGCCCGACAAGTGTCGAGCCAGGTGTTGTTCTTGCATCAAGGGCGGGTCGAGGAGCAGGGTAGCCCGGCGATTCTCGACCAGCCGCAGAGTGAACGTTTGCAGCAGTTTCTATCCGGCCGTTTGAAGTGAGGGAAGACATCCATGGCGGACATCCGCGACCTGTCGATCGTGCTTGATCGAATCGACCAGGCGATCATCGAGGTTCTGCGCCACGAAGGGCGCATCACCTACCAGAAACTCTCCGAGCGCGTGCACCTGACCCCCAGGCCGTGCCTGGAACGGGTGCGCAAGCTGGAGCAGCTCGGGGTCATCCGTGGCTACGGGGCCATCCTCGACGAAAAGAAACTCACCCCGGGGCTGTCGCTGCTGGTGCTGGTGGCCTTGTCCAACCAGAGCGGGCGGGCGGCGCAGAAAGCCTTCGAGGCCAAGGTCCGGGCCTGCCCCCAGGTGCTGGAATGCCGGCTGATCAGCGGCGCCTTCGACTACAGCCTGCGCATGCGCTGCCGGGACATGGAGCACTACCGGGTGCTGACCGAAGTCTGGTTCGACGACCCGGATCTGCACATCGACAAACTGGTCAGCCACCCTGAGCTGGCGATGGTCAAGACCGGCATGGAATAACCCCCTGTACGCCCCCCGCCGCAGGAGCCGGCTTGCCGGCGAACAGGCCCGCAAGCCTTGCACCGCTCGCAAGATCGCCTTCGCTGGCAAGCCTGCTCCTGCAGGTCGCATGTCGATGTTTTCAGGAGGTGCGAAATCGGCTGGGGCAACCCGTGCTTTCAGCCATTTCCTGCCGTGCAGGCCCGCCGTTCAGCCGGGTTTTGTCCCGACAAAAAAACACAATGGGCCCCTCTGAAACCTCATTGATTGCGTGCCCCATGCAGACTACCCATAGCGTTTTGATGATTCGCCCCACGCGTTTTTCGTTCAACCAGGACACTGCCGGCAACAACCATTTCCAGCGCCCGCCCGGTGCCGCCGAAGACGTGCAGGCCAAGGCTCTGCAGGAGTTCGACGGCTACGTCGCGACGCTGCGCGAGCATGGGGTCCGGGTGCTGGTCCATGAAGACGGCGCCGCACCCCATACCCCGGATTCGATCTTTCCCAACAACTGCTGGAGCAGCCACCCCGACGGCACCCTGGTGCTGTACCCGATGCAGGGCCGCAACCGCCGCCTGGAGCGCTACAAGGGGGTACTGGCGCACCTGCACGAGCAGTACCAGGTGAACCGCACCCTGGATCTCACCTCCCTGGAGCAGGAGGAACTGTTCCTCGAAGGCACCGGCAGCATGGTCCTGGATCGCCAGCAGCGCATCTGCTACGCCGGCTACTCGACCCGCACCCACGCCCGGGCCCTGGACCAGCTGGTGGCGCACCTGGGTTATGAGCTATGTGCCTTTCATGCCCGGGACCGCCAGGGTGAGCCGATCTATCACACCAACGTGATGATGAGCGTCGGCAGCCAGCTGGCGGTGGCCTGCCTGCTGGCCCTGGACGATGCACAGGAGCGGGCGGCCCTGCGCCAGCGCCTGGAAAGCAGCGGCAAACAGCTGCTGCCCTTGACCTGGGCCCAGCTGGAGTCCTTCGCCGGCAATATGCTGGAAGTCCACAACAGTGCCGGCGAGCCGCTGCTGGTGATGTCCCGCAGTGCCTGGCGCTCCCTGGATGCCGAGCAGCGCCGGCTGATCGAGCGCCATGTGCAGCCGGTGCCGGTGAACATCGACACCATTGAACGCATCGGCGGCGGCAGCGCCCGCTGCATGCTGGCGGAAATCTACCTGCCCGAACGTCAACCTCAGCTGGAGCTCTCGCGATGATCGTCCGTCCCGCCACCCTGGCCGATTTGCCGGCGCTGCTGGCCCTGGCCCACAGTGCCGGTGCCGGCCTGACCACCTTGCCCGCCGACGCCGGGCGCCTGCGGTCACGCCTGCAATGGGCCGAGCAAACCTTCGCCGGCCAGGCCTCGCGGGCCGATGCCGACTACCTGTTCGTGCTGCAAAGCGCGCAGGGCGAGGTGGTCGGCATCTGTGCCCTGGCCGGCGCCGTGGGCTTGCGCGAGCCCTGGTACAACTATCGGGTCGGGCTGTTTGTCGCGGCCTCGAAAAACCTGGGGATCAACCAGCAACTGCCGACCCTGTTCCTGGGCAACGACATGACCGGCCATTCGGAACTGTGCTCGCTGTTCCTGCATGCCGACCACCGCCAGGGGCTCAACGGGCGCCTGCTGTCCAAGGCGCGCTTCCTGTTCCTGGCCGAGTTCCGCGAGCTTTTCGGCGACAAGGTGATCGCCGAGATGCGTGGCTATTCCGACGAGCAGGGTGTGTCGCCGTTCTGGGAAGGCCTGGGCCGGCACTTTTTCAAGATGGATTTCGCCGACGCCGACTACCTCACCGGCCTTGGCAACAAGACCTTCATCGCCGAGCTGATGCCCAAGTTTCCCTTGCCCACCTGCCTGCTGCCGGAGCCGGCACGGGCAGTGATCGGCCGGGTGCACCCCAATACCGAACCGGCCCTGGGCATGCTCAAGGCCGAAGGTTTTGCCTTCAAGGACTACATCGACATCTTCGACGGCGGGCCCCTGATCGAATGCGCCACCGGCGACATCCGCGCAGTGCGCGACAGCCAGGTGCTGCAACTGAGCATCGGCACCCCGGGGGAGCAGGCTCAGCCCTACCTGGTCCACAACCGCCAGTTCGCCGACTGCCGGATCAGCGTGGCGGCGGCGCGGGTCGCCGCCGGCACCCTGATTGTCAGCCGTGACAGCGCCCGGGCCCTGGGGTTGCCGGCCGGGGCCTCGGTGCGGGCGGTGAGCCTGGCGGTGCCGGCGCGGCAAATGTCCGCAGCCTAGAAGCGTCGTGGCGCGAGCGCCGCTACAATGGCGCTCGAATTTTCTGCCGGCGAGGCACCATGGACATCGATCTGGCCCGCACCTTCCTGGAAATCGTCCGCAGCGGCAGCCTGATCGCTGCTGCCGAGCGCCTGCACCTGACCCAGACCGCCATCAGCGCCAGGGTGCAGAACCTGGAAGGCCAGCTCAACTGCAAGCTGCTGGTGCGCAACCGCGCCGGCGCCCGGCCCACCGCCGACGGCGAGGCCTTCATCAGCTACGCCAACCAACTGGTGCAGACCTGGGAGGCAGCCCAGCGCGACCTGCCGCTGCTGGCCGGCTACCGCAATGTGCTGCACATCGGCGGCGAGCTGAGCCTGTGCAACCCGCTGATGCTCAACTGGGTGCGGCGCCTGCGCCAGGCGTTGCCCAACCACGCCGTGCGCACTCAGATCGGCGAAGGCGCCAGCTTGCAGCGGCAACTGGAGCTGGGCGTGCTGGACGCCGCGCTGGTGTTCCAGCCGCTGTACTCGCCGGGCTTGCAGGTGGAGCAGTTACTGGAGGAAAAACTGATCCAGGTGCGCTTGGCGGGGCGCCCCGAGCCCTATGTGTACATCGATTGGGGCGAGGACTTTCGCCGCCAGCACGACGCCGCGCTACCTGCGCAGGCCAAGGCGGCAGTGGGCTTCAACCTCGGGCCGCTGGCCCTGCAGTTCATCCTCGATGCCGGTGGCAGCGGCTATTTCCGCACACGGGTGGTGCAGAGCTACCTGGACAGCGGTGTGCTGGAGCGGGTGGAAAAAGCCCCGGAGTTCAACTTTCCCACCTACCTGCTGTACGCCCGCGAGCGCGATACCCCAGAGCTGCAACAGGCGTTCGCGGTACTGCGGGAAGTGATCGAAAGCGACACCGACTGGTCCCAGCGCTGGTCGCCGATGGTCTGAAACCCGGCAACCTGGCAGGCGAGGAGGCCCTTGAGTGATGGGCTGTCCTTGAGGGCGCCTTGGCGGGCAAGCCGGCTCCTGGCGCTGGCTGTCAGCGGCGTGAGGCGAGCACCTGGCCGATGCTGCGGCGCCGGGCGTGGGCTTCGCTGGCATGAATCAGCTGTTCGAGGTCTTCGGGGGTGACGTCGAAGAACTCCTCCATCTCCGCCAGGGCCAGTTTCAGGTCCTGGGCCGTGATCGCCAGGCTGTCGCTGGCAGCGGTTGCTGGCAGGAGCGCCGGAGCTTCGCTGGGGCCCTTGGGGTAACGGGTGCGCGTCAGGTTGTTGTAGGCCAGGGCGCTGAGCAACAGGCTGGCGGCGGCCAGCATCACCGGCCCCAGCTCGTACCAGTCCAGGGCCACGCTGGCCGGGTCCGCCAGTACCAGGGTCAGGGCCAGGGCGCCGGCCGGCGGGTGCAGGCAACGCAACCAGCACATCAGCACCAGGGCCATGCCCGCCGCCAGGCAGGCACTGCCCAAGGTACGGCCCAGTACATGGGCCACCGCCAAGGCCATGACGGCGGCACAGAGGTAGCCGCCAAGAATCGACCAGGGCTGGGCCAGGGCGCCTGAAGACACCGCGAACAGCAGCACCGCCGACGCGCCCAGAGGGCCGATCAGGTGCAGGGCCACCGGCATGCCGAAGACCTGGGCACAGAGCCAGACACTGAACAGGGTGCCCAGGGCCATGCCGATGGCGGCGCGGCTCCATTCCAGGGGGCGGGTATTGATGGCGGCGGGTTTCCAGCGGGCGAACATCGGTAAACGCTTTCCAATCCAGAACGACAGGCAAAAAGAAGGGCTTGCCTGGATGACCAGAAAGCCCTTGAACGTTCCAACATTTGGGGGAGGAACCGGCACAGTGTGCCGAGGAATCTTGCGCCTGACAAATTCATAATAATGCTGCTTCAGTGCATTTATTTTGCACTTAAATACGACAGCCCCTGTAGGAGCCGGCTTGCCGGCGAAGAGGCCTTTGAGTGTGGTGTAGCCCTGGCGGACGCCTTCGCTGGGAAGCCCGCGAAGACAGCCAATTTCTCACCGGTTTCTACAGCGTAAGGCGCATGGCGCAGCGGCGCGCCGCGGGCAGGCCGTACCGGGCTTCATCGGCCAGCACCTGGCATAGCCGTGGGCCCAGTTGCGCCTGTTCGAGGGTGACAAAGCCCTGGCGCTGGTAGAAGGGTTCGTTCCAGGGCAGTTCGCGGAAGGTGCTCAGGGTCAGGGCTTCAAGCTGCTGCTCCAGAGCGTATTGCCGCGCCGCCTGCAGCAGGCGCTTGCCGATGCCCTGGCCCTGGTGAGCGCGGGCGACGGAAATCTCCCACACATGCAGTTCCCGGTCGCAGGCTTCGGCGTTGAGAAAGGCGCAAGGGGTGTCATCCGCCGTCACCGCCACCCAGACCGGGTGGCGCTGGATATTGGCGCGGTGGCTCGGTGCGTCGGCCACTGCGGCGTCTGCCAGCCAGGCCAGTTGCGCATCGGAGCGAAACAGTTCGGCAGCGCAGGTTTCAATGGCGGGAAGAAAGTCGGCGTCGGTCACCCGCGCCCGGCGGATCTCAATAGTCATGGGCGCGAGTGTAGGCAGCGGGCAGGGGCCGTGCAACGCTTTCAGGGTTGCGCGGCGGTTGGCCCGGGCAGGTGCAGGAGGACGAAGTCGTTCTTGTCGAAACGCCCGCTCAACACCGGCTTCAGGTCGGCCAGCGGCGTATTCTGCAGGCTGGCCAGGTCGCTCTGATCGAGGATGACCCAGGCCGGGCCGGGTACCTGAGCCAGGGCGTCTGGGCTTTCGGTGAACTGCGGTTGCAGATCCCGGTCCAGGTTGACCATGAACTTGATGGCCTTGGCGTCCTTGCCCATGCGGTGCAGGACCACCGGTGCCGGGTCGGCCTCGATCAGTTGCATGGCGCTGTGGCTGAAGGTGCGCGTGTCATAGAGACGGTGCTCCACCGGTTCGAAGACTCCGATGTAGCAGGCCCAGACTGCCAGCACTGCGCTGTAGGCCAGGCCCACGGCGCGCCACTGGCGCTTGAACAGCAGCCCCAGGGACAACAGCTGCAACAGGCCGAGCACCAGCAGCATCGGCATCAACGAGTCGAGCTGCTCGGGGAATTTGCGCCGTAGCACCAGCAAGCCGATGATCAGCAACCCCGGCAGCA
Organism: Pseudomonas sp. 8(2025); assembly: GCF_052665325.1. Taxonomy (NCBI): domain Bacteria; kingdom Pseudomonadati; phylum Pseudomonadota; class Gammaproteobacteria; order Pseudomonadales; family Pseudomonadaceae; genus Pseudomonas; species Pseudomonas sp. 8(2025). Next base: position 96,421 of record NZ_JBQOIE010000004.1, read on the forward strand.
GCAGCCACAGGCCCTGGATCGCCCCGCGCAGCCAGGCCAGCAGCCGTCCGCGGCCGGCCTGGAACGGATAGGCGGCAATGATCGCCGCCATGGGCAGCATCGGCAGCAGGTAGCGAGCCTTTTTCGCCTGGGGAATCGACAGGCCGATCATCACGATCAACCCGGCCGCGGTGCACAGGCGCAACAGTTTCAGGCCCGGGCCCTGTTCCGTGGCGCGGGTCAGCAGCACGGCCAGCCACGCCAGGATCGCCAGGGGGTAGGCCAGGGCGTAGTTGCCCAGGGAACTGGTGAAGTAATAGAAGACATCGCTGGAGCCTTCGCTGCCGTCCATGCGCCCCATGAACTGCATGCGGATCACATCGTCGACGAAGGCCTGGCCGCCACTGAGCTTGGCCAGCCACAGCAGCAGGCCGACGCAGGCCACCAGCAGCGCCAGGGCGCTGAAACCGACGCTGAACAGCCGCCGCCACTGGCCATTGAGCAGGTAGTAGCTGCACAGCATGCCGGTGGGAATCACCAGGCCGATGGGCCCGCGAATGGCAAAGCCCAGCACCAGCAGGAGGAAGATCCAGCCCAGGCGCCGGTGGGTACCGAAATGGTCATGGGCGTAGCCCAGGTAGAACACGGCCAGGGACACCGCAGCCAGCATCTGGTCCAGGGACACGGCGCGGGTTTCACTGATAAAGGTGTTGCTGAGCAACAGCAGGGCAACGCTGAGCAGGGCCCAGGTGCGCGAATAGGGCGCCAACAGGCGATAGATCAGGCTGACGATCAAGGCCGAGGCGATGGCCGTGGGCAACCAGGCGGTAAGGCTGGTGACTTGCCCCCCTGGCAGGGAGAACAGCCAGACCAGCAGGGTCGAGGCGCTGGAGTAGTCGGCGTAGGGCTGGCCGTAGGTGGTGGGGAAGAACCCCGGCCCGTGGCGCAGCATTTCCTTGGCAAACAGCACGAAGCGCGAATCGAAGCCGATCGCCGACTGGTGGTCGGCGCCGACGCAGAACAACAGCAGGGCCAGCAACCCCAGCCCCAACGATTGCCAAAGAAGAGTGTTCGAAGGGGAGGAGTGACTGGTGTTCATTCAGGCCTCAGCAGACCACTGCTGGTGGGGGATCGGCAGGTTGCGCGATTCACCGCGGCCAATCGGGAAGTAGGTGAAGCCGTTGCGCGCCAGGCGCTCGGCGTCGTACAGGTTGCGCCCGTCGAAGATCACCGGCGCCTTGAGACGCTGCTGGATCAGGTCGAAATCCGGTGCCTTGAACTGCTGCCACTCGGTGCAGATGACCAGGGCGTCGGCGCCCACCAGTACCGATTCCGGGGTGCCCATGAGCATCAGGCGCGACTCGTCCGGGTACAGGCGCTGGGTTTCCTGCATGGCTTCCGGGTCGAAGGCCCGCACCTGGGCACCGGCGGCGAACAGCGCATCGAGCAGTACCCGGCTCGGGGCGTCGCGCATGTCGTCGGTGTTGGGCTTAAATGCCAGGCCCCACAGGGCAAAGGTCTTGCCTTTGAGGTCGCCCTTGTAGAACGCCTTGATGCGTTCGAACAGCTTGTGCTTCTGCCGCTCGTTGATGGCTTCCACGGCTTGCAACAGGTCGCTGGAGCAGTGGGCTTGCTGGGCACTGTGGATCAGCGCACGCATGTCCTTGGGGAAGCACGAACCGCCGTAGCCGCAGCCCGGGTAGATGAAGTGGTAGCCAATGCGGGTGTCGGCGCCGATGCCCAGGCGCACCGCTTCGATGTCGGCCCCCAGGTGCTCGGCCAGTTCGGCGATCTGATTGATGAAGCTGATCTTGGTCGCCAGCATGCAGTTGGCGGCGTACTTGGTCAGCTCGGCGCTGCGCAGGTCCATGAACATGATGCGGTCATGGTTGCGGTTGAACGGTGCGTACAGGTCGCGCATCACATCGCGCACTTCTTCGCGCTCGCAGCCGATGATGATCCGGTCCGGCCGGCGGCAGTCGGTGACCGCCGAGCCTTCCTTGAGGAATTCCGGGTTGGAGACGATATCGAATTGCAGCGCACGGCCATCCAGGACCTTCTCGATGTGGGCCTTCAAGGTGTCGCCCGTGCCCACCGGTACGGTGGATTTTTCCACCAGGATTACCGGCTGCTCACGGTGGCGGGCCACCGCGTCGCCCACTGACAGCACGTAGCGCAGGTCCGCCGAACCGTCTTCGCTGGAGGGCGTGCCCACGGCGATGAACAGCACCTGGCCATGCTGCACCGCGAGTTTTTCATCGTGGGTGAAGTGCAGGCGCTTGGCTTCGAGGTTTTCCTTGACCAGGCTGGCCAGCCCCGGCTCGAAGATGCTCACGTGTCCCTGTTGCAGCTGTTTGACCTTTTGCTCGTCGATGTCCATGCAGATGACATCGTGGCCGACTTCAGCCAACACGGCAGCCTGTACGAGGCCGACGTAACCACTTCCAAATACACTGATTTTCATGGGGTATTCCTGGGACTTGTCGCGGGTGCAGATCGAGAGTTAATGGTGATGACCCCGAGGATGACCAGGGCCACCCCGAGGGTTTTGGAAAGCGTGAAAGGTTCGTTGAACAACGGCAGGCTGGCGGCCAGCAGGTAGACCAGGGCGTAGCTGATGCTGAGCAGCGAATAGGCCCGGCCCAGCGGCAGGTCGCGCAAGGCCAGCAGCCAGCAGAGCATCGACAGCGCATAGGCGGCGATGGCCGCGGCCACCACCGCCAGGGCGGCCAGGTCGACGCTGCCGGCACTCAACGCCGGCAACCACTGATCCGGAGCGGGCAGGCGGGTCATGCTCCAGCGCATGCCCAGCTGGGCGCCGCTGACCAGGGCCACGCTGCCCAGGGCGAAGGCAAACCCCTTGGCCCGGCTCATGCGTGGCGACTCAACAGCAGCACGCCGCCGATCACCAGGGCCACGCCGAACCAGTGGCGCCGGTCGATGTGCTCACGGAATACGAAGTGGGCAATCAGGGTGATGAAGACGAAGTTCAGGCTGAGCATCGGGTAGGCCACGCCCACCTCCATGCGTTGCAGCACCAGGAGCCACACCAGCAGGCCCAGGCCGAGGCTGAACAGAGCCAGCCACAGCCAGCCCGAGCGCAGTTTCTGCAGGGCGCTGGAAGGCTGGCCGCGCCAGCTTTCCACGGCGAACTTCTGCGCCACCTGGCCCAGGCAGGTCAGCCCGCAGGCCAGCAACAAAAGCAGCAGGCTCATGGCTGGCCCTGGGGAATGATGAAGATCACGATATTGCCTTGCTCGTAGCGCTTGGCATCCTTGGGCAGCAGCTCGACTTCATGTTCCTCGTCGCTGCTCTTGACCCGCATCACCACGCCGATCGAGCCCTGCTTGCGGGCCTCGGCGATCCACGGCTGGACCTGATTGAGGTCGACCTTGCGCGCGGCAGTGTCTTCGTAGCCCAGGCCGTATTTCACTTCGCCTTCGGTGTTGTACAGGGTCACGTCGGGGCGACGCAGGCGCCAGGCCAGGGCGGAGGCAGCTCCCAGGTCGTTGCTCAGCAGGGCCTTGGCCTGGCCCAGCTCGGCCACGTGATCGATGATGAACTGGTCGGGGATCTTGTTGTAGACCACCGAGTTGGGCAGCGCTGCCGGGGCCAGGGCCACCAGCAGGAAGCTGCCCAGGGCCGGCGCCGCCCACAGGGTCAGGGGGCGCATGGCTTGCAGCAGGTTGCTGAGGATCCAGCCCAGCAGCAACACATACACCAGCACCAGGTGCTGCGGCTCGTCCACATACACCGGCTTTTTCATCTGGAAGTACACCAGGGCCAGCAGCCCCAGCAGGCCGGCCACCAGGTTGAGCACGCCGTTGAATGCCAGCAGCCGGGTCTTGCCGGCAGCCAGGCGGTCCACCAGGGTGTTGCCCATCAACAGCGCCAGGGGCAACAGGCACGGCAGGATATAGGCCGGCAGCTTGCCCTTGCTCAGGCTGAAGAAGGCCAGGGGCAGCACCAGCCACAGCAGCAGGAAGCCGCTGCTGTTCTGGCGCCGCTGTTGCCAGGCCTGCTTCAGGCCGGCCGGCAGCAGCAGCACCCAGGGCACGCTGAACCCCACCAGCAACGGCAGGTAGTACCACCACGGCGAGGCGTGCTGGGCATCATCACCGGCAAAACGGCGGATGTGCTCGTGCCAGAAGAAGAAACGCCAGTAGTCCGGTTCCTGGGAGTGCACCGCCAGGGCCCATGGCAGGCTGACCAGAATCGCCACCAGCACGCCGAGGCCGCCGTAAATCAGCAGCGAGCGCAGGCGCTTCTGCCAGATGGCGTAGGGCAGGGCCACCAGCACCGGCAGCAGCCAGGCCAGAAAGCCCTTGGTCATGAAGCCCATGCCGCAGGCCAGGCCCAGCGCCACCCAGGCCAGCACCTGGCCGCGGGTTGTCCGGCAGTCGAAGGTGAACCACAGCGCCACCAGGCTCAGGTTGACCCAGAAGGTGAATTGCGGATCGAGGTTGGCGTAGCCGGCCTGCAGCGCGACCACGGTAAAGCTCATGTAGAGCAGGGCGCTGGCCAGGCTCTTGCGCGGATCGTTCCACAGGCGCCGGGCCAGCAGGTAGGCCAGGACCACGCTCAGGCCGGTGCTCAAGGCCGAGGCCACGCGCACGCCGAACAGGTTGTCGCCAAACAGCGCCTGGCCGATGGCGATCATCCAGTAGCCGGCCACCGGTTTCTCAAAATAGCGGATGCCCATGAAGTGCGGCGACGCCCATTTGCCGGTCAGGAGCATTTCCTGGCTGATCTGCGCGTAGCGGGTTTCATCGGGAATCCACAGACCGTGGGTGGCCAGGGGCAGCAGGTAGAACAGGCCGAACGCGATCAGCAGCAGCGGCAGAGCCCAACGTCTGGTCATGCGCCTTGCACTCCCAGCCAGCCTTCACGGCCTTCCAGCGCACCGCGCACCACCTTGCCCGCGGGCAGGCTGGCCAGATCCGCCGGGAGCATGTCGCCCAGGGGTTGGAAGTGGATGTCGCGCTGCCTGGCGCTGGCCAGCAGCTGGCGAAAATCATTGGCCATGAGAATCCCTTCTACTTCTGCATGCACGGTATAGACGTTGAGTTTGTCCGGGCTGAACCGGTCGAGGATGTAACTGTTGAAATCCTTGGCGGCCACCACCGGCCCGACCACTTCGTCGAAGGTCGGCAGGTCCACCGGAATCTGTGGTGCGCCCAGGCTGCCGTCCGCCAGGCGTGGCAGGAACAGGCTCTGGCCGCGGCAGTCGCTGTTGTAGCGAAAGCCGAATTGCTGTTTGGCTTCGATGACGCGTTCGTCGGCGCGCCAACCGGCGGACGCCGAGCAGCTCACCGCTTGCCCGAGAATATCGTTGAGGCTGTCGACGCCACGGCGGATCTGTTCGACCAGCTGTGCCTGGCTCCAGCGCCCGGTATTGGCCTGCCAGCCGTGGTGATCCCAGGCGTGCAGGCCGACTTCGTGGCCGGCGGCCAGGGTCTGGCGCATCAAGTGCCCCAGGTCCCGGCCAATGGGTTTACCCGGCCAGGCAGTGCCGGCCAGGAGAATGTCCCAGCCGTACAGGCCCGCGGCATTGGACCGCAGCATTTTCCAGAGGAACTGCGGACGGATCAGGCGCCACAGGTGGCGCCCCATGTTGTCCGGCCCGACGCTGAAGAAGAAGGTGGCCTTGATCCCGGCTTCATCCAGCGATTCGAGCAGCCGTGGCACCCCCTCCCGGGTGCCGCGGTAGGTATCGACATCAATGCGCAGACCTGCCTGCATCAGCGTGCTTCTTGCTTGGCGCGGTCGGCGATTTCCAGCATCGCTTCACGCAGGAAGAAGTCCAGGGTATTGCCGATGGTTTCGCTCATTTCCACGGTCGGCTCCCAGTTCAGCAGGCGCTTGGCGTTGTCGATGCTTGGCTTGCGGTGTTCCACGTCCTGGTAGCCGGCACCGTAGAACGCCTTGCTCTCCACATCGCGGAAACCGGCGAACGGCGGGAAGTTGCCGCGCAGCGGGTGAGCTTCGAACTGGCGCAGCAGCTCTTCGCCCAGCTGACGGATGCTGGCTTCGTTGTCCGGGTTGCCGATGTTGATGATCTGGCCGTTGCAGCAGTCGTTTTCGTTGTCGACGATGCGTGCCAGGGCTTCGATGCCGTCGGCGATGTCGGTGAAGCAGCGCTTCTGCTCGCCACCGTCGAACAGACGGATCGGGGTGCCTTCCACCAGGTTGAGGATCAACTGGGTGATGGCCCGGGAGCTGCCGATGCGTGCCGAGTCCAGGCGGTCCAGGCGCGGGCCCATCCAGTTGAAGGGACGGAACAGGGTGAAGTTCAGGCCCTTGGCGCCGTAGGCCCAGATCACCCGGTCCAGCAGTTGCTTGGAGACCGAGTAGATCCAGCGCTGCTTGTTGATCGGGCCGACGATCAGGTTGGAGGTGTCTTCGTCGAAGTTCTTGTCCTGGCACATGCCATAGACTTCCGAAGTCGACGGGAAGATCACGCGCTTGTTGTACTTGACGCAGTAGCGAACCAGCTTGAGGTTCTCTTCGAAGTCCAGCTCGAACACGCGCAGCGGGTTGCGGGTGTACTCGATCGGGGTGGCGATGGCCACCAGTGGCAGGACCACGTCGCACTTCTTGATGTGATATTCGATCCACTCGGAGTGAATGCTGATATCGCCTTCGACGAAGTGGAAGTTCGGATGGCTGCGCAGGCGCTCGATGGCGTCGGAGCCGATGTCCAGGCCATAGACGTCGTACTTGTCGTCACGCAACAGGCGCTCGGACAGGTGGTTACCGATAAAGCCGTTGACGCCCAGGATCAGTACGCGGGTGCGACGTGGCTTGCGCCCCGATTCGGCGCCGCGCAGCAGGGAACCGTCCACCAGGCCCAGTTCGTTGGCCAGTTGCGGGCCACCCAGGAACAGGCCGTTGGCGTTGCGCTGGCCGGAGGTGATCACCAGGGAGTCCTGGCCACAGGCGATGCGCAGCGGGTCGACGCTGATGACCCGGCCCGGGGCCTGGCCTTCGTTGCCCTTGGCGACTTCGGCGCTCCAGACGATCAGCTTGTGCTCGCCCACGGCGCAGAAGGCGCCCGGGTAGGGTTGAGTCACGGCGCGCACCAGGTTGAACAGCTCTTCGGCCGGACGCTGCCAGTCGATCTTGCCGTCCGCCGCGGTGCGACGACCGAAGTAGCTGGCCTTGGACTCGTCCTGGGCGGTTTCGGTGATCTTGCCCTGGGCCAGTGCCGGCAGGGTGTCGCGCAGCAGGCTGGCGGCGGCGTCACGCAGTTTGTGGTGCAGGCTCAGCGCGGTGTCGCTGCGCTCGATGGCCACACGCTCCTGGGCAATGATGGCACCGGCATCGGCACGCTTGACCATGCGGTGCAGGGTCACGCCGGTTTCGGTTTCGCCCTTGACCAGCACCCAGTTGGCCGGTGCGCGGCCACGGTAGCGCGGCAGCAGCGAGCCGTGCAGGTTGAACGCGCCTTTGCTGGCAGTGGCCAGCAGCGGCTCGCTCAGCAGGTTGCGGTAATAGAAGGAGAACAGGTAGTCGGGGTTGAGCTTGGCGATGCGCTCGATCCACAGCGGGTGGTTGGCATCTTCCGGGGCATGCACGGCAATGCCCTTGCGGGCGCAGAGCTGGGCCACCGAGCCGTAGAAGGTGTTTTCCTTGGGGTCATCGGCGTGGGTGAACACGGCGGCGATCTCGTAACCTGCGTTGAGCAGGGCTTCGATGCCAGCACAGCCAATATCGTGGTAGGCGAAGACAACAGCTTTATTGCTCATGGCGAAACCTGATCAGTATGAGTGGAAGTTAAACCGTCGACAGTCACAGCAGGGGCCGGGGCCGCAGGCTGGCTGCGCAAGACTTTTTCGATGAAGAAACGCGGGCGGGCCCGCACGTCGCTGTACATGCGTCCCAGGTATTCACCCAAAAGACCCATGCCGATGAACTGGCCACCGGTGAACACGAACAGCACCGCGAACAGCACGAAGGTGCCGTCGCCGGCCCAGGTGGCGCCGAAGATCAGGCGCAGCACGATCAGCATCAGGGCAAACAGCGCGCCGAGGCCGGCCATGCCGAAACCGATGATGCTCAACAGCCGCAGGGGCGTGGTGGTCATGCAGGTGATCAAGTCGAACATCAGGTTGATCAGGCGCATCGGGCTGTACTTGGAGTCGCCGTGCTCGCGCTCGGCGTGCTCCACCAGCACCTCGGTGGTGTGCCGGGCAAAGCTGTTGGCCAGGATCGGGATAAAGGTGCTGCGCTCGGTGCAGGCCAGCATCGCGTCGATGATGGTGCGGCGATAGGCCCGCAGCATGCAGCCGTAGTCGCTCATGGCCACACCGGTGGAACGCTGCACGGCCAGGTTGATCAGCTTCGAGGGCCAGCGGCGGAACGCCGAGTCCTGCCGGTTGTTGCGCACGGTGCCGACCACGTCGTAGCCCAGTTCGGCCTGAGCCACCAGGCGCGGGATTTCCTCCGGCGGGTTCTGCAGGTCGGCGTCGAGGGTGATCACCACATCGCCCCGACACTGCTCGAAGCCGGCCATGATCGCCGCATGCTGGCCGTAGTTGCGGTTGAGGATCACCGCCACTACCGGGCTGCCTTCGCGCTCGGCGGCAGCTTGCAGGATGTTCGCCGACTCGTCGCGGCTGCCGTCGTCCACCAGGACGATTTCAAACTCGTGCTTGAGCTGGCGGCAGGCCGCTTCGGTACGCCGCAACAGCTCGGGGAGGCTCTGTTCTTCGTTGTAGACCGGGATCACGATCGACACGAACTGAATCGGATAAGGTTTCAAAGGCTTCAGTCCAAAAGGTTTGCAATGGCACCGGTCACCCGCTCGACATCGTCGAGGGTCATGTCCGGAAACAGTGGAATCGAGCATAGCCGCGCCGAATTCCATTCGGTATGGGGCAGCTGCACTTCAGGGAAGCGCTGTCGGTAATAGGTATGCAGGTGCGTCGCAATGAAGTGGATACCGGTGCCGATGTTCTGTTCCTGCAGGCCTTTCATGAAGGCTTCGCGGTCCAGGCCGCAGCGTTCGGCGTCGATGCGCAGGATGAACAGGTGCCAGGCATGCTGCTGCGGGTACTGGGGCAGGAGCAGGGGCTGTACCGGCAAGCCTTCCAGGCGCTGCAGGTAGGCCTTGGCCAGCACTTCACGCTTGGCGTTGATCTCGTCCAGGCGTTGCAGTTGCACCAGGGCAATGGCCGCGTTCATGTCCGCCAGGTTGTACTTGAAGCCGGGCTCGATGACCTGGGCCTGTGGCTTGCGGCCATGGGTCAGGCGGTCGTAGGCGTCCACTCCCAGGCCGTGGAACTTGAGCATGCGCACGCGGTTGGCCAGGGCTTCGTCATCGCTGACGAACATCGCGCCTTCGGCGCACGTCATGTTCTTGATCGCGTGGAAGGAAAAGATCGCCGTGCCCCGGGCGCCGATGGCGCGGCCACGGTAGGTGGTACCGGCGGCGTGGGCGGCGTCTTCGATCACCGCGATGCCGTGCTTGTCGGCCAGGGCATAGAGCGGGTCGAGGTCGAAGGCTGCGCCGGCGTAGTGCACCGGGATGATCGCCTTGGTCCGCGGGGTGATGGCGGCTTCGATGGTGGCGGCGTCGCTCATCAGGGTGTCGGGGTCGACATCGACGAACACCGGGGTGGCGCCCAGCAGGCAGATCATGTTGGCGGTGGAGACCCAGGTCTGCGACGGGGTGATCACTTCATCCCCGGGGCCGATGCCCAGGGCCAGCAGGGTGATGTGCATGGCGCCGGTGGCGGAGGACAGTGCCACGGCGTGGCGGGCGCCGACGCGTTCGGCGAACTGCTGTTCCAGTTCCTGGTTTTTCGGGCCGGTGGTGATCCAGCCGGAGCGCAGAACCTGCTCCACTGCAGCAATCTCTTCTTCGCCAATACTCGGGCGCGAGAAAGGAAGGAAAGCCTGGTTCATGGTTACCTCGGGTTTACACAATGCGAATTACTGGAATACGGGTTGCTGCGGGTGAACGGACAGTTCATGGAAAGCGGGGAGGTCTTGCAGTCATCAAGGCGCATCCAGTTATTGAGCCAACAGGGCATTCCATGCAGCGAATCAGTAAAGACTAGGTTTGTGAAAAGTAAAGGTGGATCAAGGTGTTATCTTTACAACCTGAGAACAAACTGCACTCGGACGGTTGTCTGTCGGGGGCTGAGATTAAGCCGAAAATTGTGAAACGAATATGAAAAATAAGGTAAAAGTCCGTTTTTCTGCGAGCCAGACAGCTAGTGTTCAGTTTGTTTCCAAAGTTATCGAAGTGCGCAGGCCTGGCGGCTTTTGTAACCAGTTTTCAATGGGTATTGAAGGGGCCACCGGGAGTATTTTTTTCACCTCGCCAAGGTGCTACCCGGTACAACCTTGCCCAGCGGAGCATCCATGAACCTGCCGGGCCATGACCGCGCCGCCGGCCTTGACGCGCCCAACCCCTTGAACCTGTACCTGAGGCGCCTGGCCCCCTCCAGCCAGTCGACCCTGCGTTATGTGCTGCAGGACGCCGCCGACCGCCTGGGCTACGCCGAACAGAACCTGGAAGAAATCCCCTGGCACCTGCTGCAACCCGAGCATGTCACGGCCCTGGTGGCCACCTTGCGCGAAGACGGCTATGCGCCCAATACCTCATCGCTGTACGTCAACGCCCTGCGCGGGGTGATGAACGAGGCGTGGCGGGCCAGCCTGATCAGCCAGGACCACCTGCTGAAGATGCGTTCGGTCAAGGCCATCAGCGGCACGCGCCTGGCCCGTGGGCGCAACCTCAAGCGCGGCCTGATCCATGAACTGATGGCTGTGTGCGCTTCCGACCCGCGCCCCCAGGGCGTGCGCGATGCAGCGCTGATTGCGCTGCTCTATGGCTCGGGCATGCGCAAGTCCGAGTCGGTCAACCTGGACCTGGCCCAGGTGGATTTCAGCGAGCGCAGCCTGCAGGTGCTGGCCAAGGGCAATCGTCAGTTAATCAAGTACGCACCCACCTGGGCTTTCGACAAGCTGCAGGCCTGGCTGGACCTGCGCCGCCGGCATCTGCCCGCGGGCCTGGTAGACGACCCGTTCCTGTTCAACCGCATCCGCCGGGGCGGGCACATCACTCGCGAGCGCATCACCAAGCACGCCATCTACTACATTGCCCGGCAACGCGGGGCGGAGGTGGGCGTGCGGATCATGCCCCATGATTTCCGGCGCTCGTTCATCACCCGGGTGATCGAGGAACACGACCTGTCGCTGGCGCAGAAACTGGCTCACCACAGCAACATCCAGACCACGGCCAGCTATGACCTGCGCGATGACAACGAACGGCGCCGGGCCATCGACCGCTTCGATCTGTAGGTCGTGGCAGGGTCAGAGCGAGGGCAGGGTGGGCGACAACTGCCCGGTGAGGTCCCAGGCTTCCAGCATCTTCGCGTACTCGAAGGCATGGCTCGGGTCGCTCTGCAGCCAGTCCTCGAATGCCCGGCGCTCGGCCAGGCTGCAATCGGCCTCGCGCAGGCGTATGCACCAGTGCGCGGCCTGCATCATCAGGTATTCCTCTGCTTGGCTGGCAGAATCAGTCATGGTTCATTCCTTGTTCAAGGTGGAGCCGGTAGCCACGCTGTACAGCGGCATGGCTGAAGTATCGGAGCGATTGCCGCGCGTGACCATGATCAAGGGCAGCATCCTTCACTCAAGCACCGGGGGCCGCCCCCAGCACATGGGCATGCCCCAGGGTGCGGATGCGCACCCGGCTGCCGACCGGTAGCGCATGCAGGCCGGAACTGCGGACCGGCACCAGTTGTTCATGGCCCCCGGCACCGGCCACGCCGATGCTCAGGGTGCAGGTGTTGCCGGCAAAGTCGCAGTCCCTGACCACTCCCGGGCAACTGCCGGCGCCATCGCCGTCGTCCGCCAGCACCTGCAGTTGCTCGGGGCGCAGCATGATCCGCGCCGGGCCCTTGAGCGAGCGCTCGCGGATCGGCACCTGCCCCAGGTCACATTGGGCCAGCCCCTGGTCCAGCTGCGCCGGCAGCAGCACCGCCTCGCCGAGAAACAGCGCAGTCTGGGCATCCCGCGGGTGCTGGTACAGCTCCAGCGGCGCACCGGCCTGCACCAGCCGGCCCTGGCGCATCACCGCCAACTGGTCGGCAAAGGACAAGGCCTCGGCCTGGTCATGGGTGACCAGAATGGTGGTCACCCCGGCCTCAGCCAGGAGCCGTGCCACGGCCTTGCGCATCGAGGCCCGCAGGCCGGTATCGAGGGCGGAAAAGGGTTCGTCCAGGAGCATCAGCCGCGGGCGCTGCGCCAGGGCCCGGGCCAGGGCAACCCGCTGCTGCTGGCCGCCGGAAAGCTCGTGGGGCCAACGGGCGGCCAGGCTGCTATCCAGAGCCACCATGTCCAGCAGCTCGGCAATGCGCTGCTGCCTGTGCGGGTTCTTGCCCGTCAGGCCGAAGCCGATATTGGCCGCCACGTTGAGGTGCGGAAACAGCGCGCCATCCTGGGGTACATAGCCGATCAGGCGCTGATGGGCCGGCACCGCGCCCTGAGCGTCCGCCAGCACCTGGCCATTGAGGCTGATGCGCCCGCGATCGGGAAACTCGAAGCCGGCGATCATTCGCAGCAAGGTGGTCTTGCCCGAGCCCGAAGGGCCGACGATAGCCGTGCGGCTGCCGGCGGGCATGCCGAGGCTGATGTCCTGCACCGCCGGCACGCCGCCGAAGGATTTGTGCACTGCGTGGAGTTCGAGAGCGTTCATCGGCCCGCCGTACGTCTGGATTGATGGTAGAGGAGGCCGGTCAACGGCAGGGACAGCAGGATCATGATCAGGGCATAGGGTGCCGCGGCGGCGTAGTCGATCTCGCTGGTCCTGGCCCAGAAGCCGGTGGCCAGGGTGCGGGTGCCGTTGGGCGCCAGCAGCAGGGTCGCGGTCAGTTCATTGCTGATGGCCAGGAATACCAGCGCCGCGCCGGCTGCCGCTCCCGGTGCCGCCAGGCGCAGGGTGACCCGCCACAGCGCCTGGAGCGGCGAGCGGCCCAGGCTGCGGGCGATGTTTTCCAGCTCCACCGGTGCCTGGGCGATACCCGCCCGCAGGCTGACCAGGGCCCGGGGCAGGAACATCAGCAGGTAGGCCAGGAGCACGGTGAAGCTGGTCTGGTAGATCGGCCTGGCGAATTTCACCGTGACCGTCACCAGGGCCAGGGCCACCACGATGCCGGGCAGGGAACTGGTGAGGTAGTTGCAGCTTTCCAGTAGCCGCAGCAGGCGCCCCGGGGCACGGATCGACAGCCAGGCCACGGGGATCGCTGCACAGGTGGTCAACAGCGCCCCCAGGCTGGCCAGCATCAGGGTCTGGCGCAGGCTGGGCAGCAGCTCCGGCACCTGCCAGACCTCAAGGCCGCCGGCCAGCAGCCAGTTGCCCAGGGTCAGCAGGGGCACGCCCAGGGCCAGAGCACTGGTCAGCGCCGCCAGCAACAGCCCCGCGGCCCGGGCCACGCCGCGCAAGGCCTGGATGCGCTGGGGCCGCGGGCTGCCCGAGCCGACCCGGGCATAGCGCGCCTGGCCACGGCTGGCGGACTCCACCCCCAGCAGCACCAGGCAGCACAGCACCAGGATGCCCGCCAGCATGTTCGCCGCCGGGCCGTTGTAGGTGGATTGGAACTGGTCGTAGATGGCGGTGGTGAAGGTGTCGAAGCGGATCATTGCGTACAGGCCGTACTCGGCCAGCAAATGCAGGCCTACCAGTAATGCGCCGCCGCCCACGGCCAGGCGCAACTGTGGCAGTACCACCCGCAGGAACAGGGCCCAGGGTTCGAGCCCCAGGGCCTCGGCCACGTCTTCCAGGGCCGGATCCAGCCGGCGCAGGGTGGCCGCCGCCGGCAGGTAGACAAAGGGGAAGTAAGCAATCACCGACACCAGCACCGCCGCTGGCAAGCCGTGCAGCGCGGGCGCCAGGCTGACCCAGGCATAGCTGTGGACGAACGCCGGCACGGCCAGGGGCGCCACGGCCAGCAGCGACCAGATGCGCCGCCCGGGCAGGTCGCTGCGTTCGGTCAGCCAGGCCAGCGCAATCCCCAGCAGCACGCACAGCGGCAGGGTCAGCACCAGCAGCAACAGGGTATTGCCCAGCAGCTGCGCGACTCGCGGGCGCAGCACCAGCTCGGCGATGGTCGCCCAACCGGTCTGGATCGAGATGCCGACGACAAATCCCAGGGGCAGCAGCGCCCCCAGCGACACCAGCAGCGCCGCGCCCAACAGCCAGGGAGCGGCCCGCCGTCCCGGCCCGTGGCGGCGATAGCCAGTGTGGGTCGCGGCAGCGACCCGGGTCGTATCCCCGGCGGGCAAGCGTGAGAGGTCGTCGGCCATGGGTTTACAGGAGGCCGGCCTGGGTCATCAGGTCCACGGCTTTCTTGCTGTTGAGCCTGGCGGCGTCAACCTTGGGCGCGTCCAGCTCGGCCAGGGGCACCAGCTTGGGATTGGACTGCGCGCCCAGGCCCACCGCGTATTCGAACGACTTGCCGCTGCCGAGCACTGCCTGGCCCTTGGCGCTGGTGATCCACTTGAGGAAAGCCTGGGCCTGCTCCTGGTGCTTGCTGGAAGCCAGAACCGCACCGCCGGAAAGGCTGACAAACGCCCCTGGATCCTGGTGCTTGAAGTAGTGCAGGGCGGTGTTCTTGCTGTTTTCCCCCGTCTTGGCCTGGTCGACGAAGCTGTAGTAGTGATAGATCACACCACTGTCCACCTGGCCGGCGTTGACCGCCTTGAGCACCGCGCTGTTGCCCCGGTAGAGGCTGGCATTGCTCTTCATCCCCTTGAGCCATACCAGGGTGGCGGCTTCGCCCTTGAGTTCCAGCACCGCGCTGACAATGGCCTGGAAGTCGGCTCCGGCAGGGGATGCGGCCCAGCGGCCTTTCCAGGCTGGGTTCGCCAGGTCGAGCAGGGACTTGGGCAGGTCGGCCTGCTGCAGCTTGGCCGGGTTGTAGACGAACACCGTGGAGCGCGCGGCGATGCCCACCCAGTTGCCGTGGGTTGGACGATAGGCAGCCGCCACTTGCTCCAGGGTGGTCGGAGCCACTTTGGCGAACAGCCCGGCGTTGTCCACCAGGGCCATGGCCGGTGAGTTCTCGGTGAGGAACACGTCCGCCGGCGAAGCCTGGCCTTCCTGCACCAGCTGGTTGCCCATTTCGCTGTCATCACCGTTACGCAGGGTGACCTTGATCCCGGTGTCCCGGGTGAAGCCTTCGACCCAGGCCTTGGTCAGGCCTTCGTGCTGGGCGTTGTACACCAGCAGGCCGTCGGCATCGGCCGCATAGGCATGGCCGGCAGTCAGCAAGGCACCGACCAGCAGGCCGGTTTTCAAGCGTGAGGGGATACGTGGGGTCATGGAGAAGGCAGCTCCTGCGGTGGTTTTTGGATGCATCAAGCCGGAAGAATCGAGCCGTCGGGCAGCTCAAACAATAGGAATCATTTGCAAATGAAAACTGCGCGCAATGTAGAGCGGCAAACAAGAAAAAATCGTCAAATTTATGGTGAATTCCCGTGATGCCCGGAGGTTCTCGCGGTAGCCGGTCACGCGTCTGCCTTGAGGCTGTGACGCACTCGACAGCGTGGGCCCCGGGTTGCTTTATAATCACGCGGCGAAAACCGCAGTAAATGGAATTGACCGGTCAACCGAGGGAACAAACGTGAGCGCCAGACTCTGCAACAACATCAGTGCCGTGACCTTTGCCAGCAAGTACAAGGCGGTGTGCCAGCCGATTGCCGACCAGCTGGACCTGCCGGTGGAAAACCTGCTGGGCCTGGCCGCCCAGGAAAGCCAGTACGGCACCGGGCGCATTGCCCGGGAACTGAACAACTACTTTTCCATGCACGCACCGGCCCCCCTGCAGATCGGCGCCGAGGCGCCCCTGGGCAACGCCAGCATCAAGGTGGCCAAGTTCGACTCCTTCCAGAAGTCCGCCCAGTCCTTTGCTTCGAGCTTTGGCACGGCAGTACGTGGCCAGCGTGACCCCATGGCATTCGCCCAGGCGCTGGTACGCAGCGGCTACAACACCGGCAACGCCAAGACCGGCGGCCGGGATGGCTTCGCCCGCTATCTGGCGGACATCATCATCGCGGTCAGAGGGCGCATGGCGTGCTGAAACTCAAGAGCCCTTCCTGGGTGCTTGGCCTGTCCCTGGCCTGCACCACACTGGTGGCCTGCGCCACCGATAGCCTGCAGCCGGCCCGGATCAAGGACAGCGGCCTGACCCGCGAACAGGCGGAGCAGGTCCTGCGGGTGGCCCTCAAGCACCAGGACTATCAGTTGCAGCGCCCCGGGGTGTTCATCGACGGCGACCTGCAGGACGAAAACGGCAAGCCGCCCCATCCCGGGTACTACGACTTCAGCCTCGGCTACAACGACCCCAAGGCCGGGGCCACCGAGTACTGGGGCCTGTTCTCGGTCAGCCTGAACACGGGCGATACCTGGGAAATCAACAGCTGCAAGCGCCTTGATGGCGCCGAGCTGCGAGCCTTGCAGCGGCGGGTCATGGCCCGCACCGGCAAGAGCCTGGCGGATGAAAAAAGCCAGCGCGAGGGCCTGGGCTGCGAAGACCAACAATAAGCCTAGGAGCACCGTCGCCGCGTGCTCTTCCAACCTCTGGCTCATCACTCGGGCAGCCCTGCGGCGAAGGCTTGCACCGGCGCCTGCTGCGTGGCCGGGGCCGCTGCAGCACCGAGCAATAGGCGCTTGGGCCGCCGGAAAGCATCCAGGGCCCTGGGAGACAGGTCGCCGGCCAATTGCGACAGGGTCCAGTGGTGCTCGCTGTCGGGGTGGTTCGGCACGGGCGGCGGGTTGATCCGCACCCGGGCGCTCAGTAAGCGTTGGGCCAACTGCACCGCGTGCGCCGGATCTTTGCTGAACAGGGTCACCTCAAAGCTTGCCGGGCAATCGTTGGCCAGTTGCGCGGCTGCGCCGAGGTCACTCACCCGTCGGATGACCGCCACCGGGCCCAGGCACTCTTCCTGGGTGATGACCATGTCGTCGTCGATCTCGGTGAGGATCACCGGCGGTTGCAGGCTGCCGGGCAGCGGGTTTTCGAGTGCCTGTTCTCCGGCCAGCAGTGCGGCGCCCTTGGCCAGGGCGTCACGCACCAGCCGCCGGACTTTGTGCCGTGCGGCCTGGCTGATCAGCGGCCGCACCGCGCTGCTGGAGTCGTGGCCCGGGTGGCGGGTGTGCTCGATGAAGTGCCGGACGAACAGGTCATGGACCTGCGCCTCGACGAAAAAATGCTGGATCGACAGGCAACTCTGGCCACCGCGGCTGAAGGCGGCGCGAGCTCCGTAGGCGGCGGCGAGCGCGACGTCGGCGTCCTGGGCAACGATCATCGCGCCGCGGCCGGTGCTCTCGATCGCACAGGGCTTGAGCAGTTCGGCGCAGGTCACCGCCACCGCGCTGGCAGCGCCGACACTGCCGGTGAAGGCCACGGCATGGGTGCCGCTGGACTGCAGCAGCCATTGCCCGGTGGCGGCGTCCCCGGGAATGCACGAGACCAGCCCCGCCGGCAGGCCAGCGA
Source organism: Pseudomonas sp. 8(2025) (assembly GCF_052665325.1). Taxonomy (NCBI): domain Bacteria; kingdom Pseudomonadati; phylum Pseudomonadota; class Gammaproteobacteria; order Pseudomonadales; family Pseudomonadaceae; genus Pseudomonas; species Pseudomonas sp. 8(2025). Next base: position 113,910 of record NZ_JBQOIE010000004.1, read on the forward strand.
AGTGCTGCATGAAGGCCAGGGTGGACAGGCTGGCGTTCTGCGCCGGCTTGACCAGGCAACTGTTACCGGCCGCCAGGGCCGCGGCCAACGTGCGCCCCAGCAGGGCAATGCCCAGGGCGAACGGCAGGATATGCACGCTGACGCCATAGGGCTCATACCGTAGCCGGCACTGCGCTGCACCGTTCGGGCTCGGGGCCGGGACATCGCTGTCGGCCAGTGCCCCGTAATAGCGGAACACGGCTGCGCAGTGATCCAGCTCGGCCCGGGCTTCGGCCACGCAAAGCGCCAGTTCCCGAGTCATCTGCCGGATGATCTGCCGGTTCAGTTCACTGTCGGCGGCCATGCTGTCCGCCAGTTGCAGCAACAGCGCCTGACGCTGATCCGTATCCAGCAGGCGCCACAGGGTGTGGGCAACGTTGGCCGCCGCCACCGCGGTGTGCACATCGTCCTTGGTACAGCTGGGGTTGAGCCCGATGGGCTCGCGGGTGTCCGGGTTGAACACCTGGTGCGGGGCATCGCCGGAAGCCGGCAGGTACAGCGGGTTGATATAGAACTGCGGGTTCCAGGGTTGAAAACCGTGCATTGGAAGATCCCTTTCCAAGTGTGCCGGGACTGGCAACGATGGCAACGCCGGGCCACCGCGGCGCGGTGGTCATTCAGCGGGGAGTCTAGGAAGGGGAGTGCAGAGGCGTCTTGTACGATTGTGCGAGGGCCGGGTGCTCAGAGGCGGTAGCCGACGTTGACCATCACCGCCGCGGCCCCCAGCACCACCAGCTCTGCGCCCACCGGGCCGTAATGGGTGCCGATGGCCGGGATCAGCACCGGCGCCACGCCAAAGTGGTTCAGCGGGATTTTGTCCTTGTAGTCGCCCTTGTAGCCCTGGATCAGGCCGCCACTGAGCTTGGCGTAAACCGGCCAGTCGGCATTTTCCCAGGCCTTGCCGACGTAGGCGTAGTAGGAACGCTGGGAGAAGGAGTTGCGAAAGGTGCTCACGCCCCACAGTTCACCGTCGGCGTAGTTGCGCTCCAGGCCGATCAGGTCCTGGTGGTTGTTGTGGTCGGGGTCGTTGCTCCAGTGGTTGGTGTACACGCTGGTCTGTACGTACCAGAAGTCCTGTTGCTGGTCGGCCTGGGCGCTGGCGGCCGCGCCCAGCAACAGCAGGGCCGCAGCGGCGGCTTTCAGGGTGCGGTGCTTGGGCGTTGGCAGGCGCAGGGCCGGAGATTGAAGCATGGAGATCATGGTCTTTCCCTGCCATGGCGGCAGTTGCGCCCCCTCGGAAATCAAGGAGGGTAGGGGGCGGCGAAACTACCACTCGGGTATTCACGGGATCAATCAATGAACTGTTGCTTTATCTATCTGCGCCTCGATGCGCTGGATCAGGTAGGGGTAGAACGGGTTCGCGCTCAGGCGCATCAGCTCATCCATGGGCACCACCAGCACACCCCGTTCGCCACGGGCGGCAATGGTGCCCAGGTGCACGCCAAAATCCTCATCGGGGCTGGGCTGGGTGCCGTACAGGCCGTCATCGACGGGGAAGGGCAATGCCACATGGGACAGGGAAAACACCCCCGGCGGGTAGGCCAGGCCAAGGGGCCGCCGGCTGCTGTCCGGGCTCAGGGCGGGGGTGCTCACTTCTTCCAGTGCCGCGCTGCCCGTGCCTTCGTTGCTGAGGATGCGGGTGGTGTAGTTGCGTGGCGCGGGCGGTAGCAGGCTGGCCAGGGAGGTGACGCTGGCCGGGTCCAGCAGCCCTTCGAAATCACGCTCGCGGTTGAGGTCGAAGATCACCAGTTCACTGCCGTTGGCCGGCAGTTGCCGGTACAGCCCACTGACCAGGGCCGGGGTGCTGACGGTGGCGTCGGTCAACGACTGGAAGCTGAGGATAGGTGGCAACCGGGCCAGCCGTGGATCACCCACCAGAGCCAGGAGCTGCTTTTGCAGGGTGTCGGTCAGCAGCCAGGACTGGCGCGCGGCATTGGCTGGAAACGAGTTGTACTTGAACGGGTTGTATTCGGGCCGCAGGTTGAGCCACGCCGCCTTGCTGAAGGCCGGGAACACCGCAGGCAAGGCGGCCAGCCCGGCAAAACGGGCGGACGAGGCGACGCCGATCATCGGGGAAATCAGTACCAGGCGCTGGGCCTGGGGCAACTGCGGGTCGCTCAAGGCATCCAGGGTGTACTTGACCGCCAGTGCGGCGCCGTTGGAGTAGCCCACCAGGTGCAGCGGAGCCGGCGCCGGCACTTCGGCCCGGGCGGTACGCAGGGCCAGGCGGGTGGCGGCCAGCCAGTCCTGCCACTGGGCATCGGTCAGCCCCGCCGGCACCGTGCCATGGCCGGGCAGGCGCAAGCCGATGGCCAGGTAACCGTGCTCGACGTAGCGCTGGGCGACATGCCGCAGGCTGTAGGGCGAATCGGTCAGGCCGTGCAGCAGCACCACCACGCCCCGGGGCGTACCCGCCGGGCGCAACAGGTAGGAACGGTTCCAGTTCGTGGCAAAGCGTGGCGGGTAGGCCCGGCTGTCCTGGCGGTAGCGGTTGAAGGGCGGTACCTGCCCGGGGTCCAGGCGCTCGCTGACCTGCTGCCGGACCTCGGTGAATACCCGGTCCTCGGCCTGCAGCCAGGCGCCCCAGTCGGCGTGGTCCAACTGCTCCACGCTCAGTTCATGGGGCACCTTCAGGTGCCAGGGCTGCAGCGCCGGGCCGCGCTCGCTGTCGTAAGCCCGCCAGGCCAGCAGGGTCAGGGTGGCGACGCCGAGGATCAGCGCGCCCTGTTTGAGCAGGCGGGACAGGACTGGCAGGGGCACGGGCATCAACTCACTGGGGTGGCACGGATGCGATAGACGCAGCGTCGATCGCCGGTAATCAGGTGTTCCACGCGCTGCACCTGGCCCAACTCGCCGATGGCGGCCTGGAACACTTGCAACTCGGAACGGCAGAAGCCCTGGCACTGCTGGGCCGCGACGCAGATCGGGCAATGGCTCTCGATCAGCAGCCAGGCATCTCCGTCGGCCTCGACACTGGCCATGTAGCCGGCCACTTCACGGATCTGCGCCAGGGCCCGAACCCGCTGCTCCAGGGTCGGCAACGGCGCGCAGACGCTGAGGTACTCGGCGCTGTTGGCCCGCTCCATATCGCTGACGATGCGCTCCACGCCGTCGGCGCCATACACCGCGCGGATCGAATCGATCAACTGCAGGGTCAGGTTGGCGTGGGTATCGGGAAAGCGCGCCTGGGCCAGCTCGGTGAGCACCCATTTCTGTGAGGGCCGCCCGGCGCCCTGGGCCGGCATCAGTTGGCCGACGATCAGTTCGCTGTCCACCAGCTTCTGCAATTGCTGGCGCGCGGCTTCCTGGGACACCTTGAGCAGCGGCGCCAGGTCGGCGGTTTTCAACGGGCCGCGGGTTTTCAGCAGAAACAGGATCCGCTCGGCGGTAGCCCCGGGGCTTTTCTTCTCGGTGGAGGGGGAAATCGAAGACATCTGGGCCATTAACCAATGCACAGGTGGGGTATCAGGAGCGTCCATGACGCCGGCAACCACGCAAGCATAACAGGCTCGGGCGCAGGGGCTCGCAGCTTGTCGATCCATTGCCTGCTGCTGGGGGGAACTGCGGGAACGGCTGGAAAAAACAATTATCAAAGTATTTGCTTGTGTATTACATTCGCCCAACAGCGAACAACACACATGGAGAACGGCATGGCATCGACAAGCGGATGGTCGGCACTGTTACTGGGCAAGAACGGGCTGCGTTCTGCGGCCCTGGCCGGTGGCGTGGCCCTGCATGCAATCAACGTCTACCTGGTAACCACCCTGTTGCCTTCGGTGGTCAAGGACATTGGCGGCCTGGACTACTACGCCTGGAACACCACCTTGTTCGTGGTGGCCTCGATCATCGGCTCGGTGCTCTCCACCCGGGCCCTGGCGCTCCTGGGGCCCAAAGCCGCGTACGGCCTGGCGGGCCTGGTGTTCATGCTCGGTTGCAGCCTGTGCGCCCTGGCGGCGGACATGGGCGGGCTGATCCTCGGGCGCAGCGTCCAGGGGCTGGGGGGCGGCCTGCTGTTCGCGTTGCCCTACGCCATGATCCGCCTGGTGTTCGACGAGCCGCTGTGGCCCCGGGCGATGGCGTTGATTTCCGCCATGTGGGGCGCAGCGACCCTGATCGGCCCGGCGGTCGGCGGAATTTTCGCCGAACATGGGGCCTGGCGCGCGGCGTTCTGGGTGCTGCTGCCCTGCACCTTGCTGTTCATGCTGCTGGCCGTTGCACTGTTGCCGGGCAAGAGTCGGGAAAGCGCGCCCCGTAGCCCGATTCCCGCCCTGCAACTGCTGTTGCTGACCGCCGTGGTACTGGCCATTTCCATCGGCAGCATCACCCCATCGCCGCTGTACAACGCCCTGGGGCTGGGAGCCGGGCTGGTTCTGCTGGTGCCGGTATTCGCTCTGGAGAACCGCGACGGCGCGCGCTTGTTGCCGCGCAATAGCCTGAAGGCCGGGAGTGCCTTGCTGGCGCTGTACATTTCCATGGCCCTGCTGGTGGTGGGCATGACCAGCGAGGTCTTCGTACCGTTGTTTCTGCAGGTGCTGCATCAGCAGACGCCGTTGCTGGCAGGTTATATCGCCGCGCTGATGGCCGCCGGCTGGACCCTGGGGGCGATCTTCAGCTCAGGCCTTGGCCCGCGGGGCGCGGCCCGGGCGATTGCCATCGGACCGTTCCTGGTGGTGGCCGGGCTGCTCCTGGCCTGCCTGTTCATGCCTGCCACCGCCACCCCGGCCCTGAGCCTGGGGGCGGTGTGCCTGGCCATGCTGCTGGTGGGCGTCGGTATCGGCCTGGCCTGGCCGCACCTGCTGTCCCGGGTTCTGGAACAGGCCCCGCAGGATCAGAAGGAACTGGCCGGCGCCTCGATTACCACGGTGCAACTGGTGGCCACTGCCCTGGGGGCGGCGCTGGCGGGAATGATCGTCAACCTGGCAGGCCTGACCTCCACGGGCGGGACTGCTGGCGCGGCCCAGGCTGCGGCCTGGCTGTTCGGCCTGTACGCCGGGCTGTCGGCGCTGCTGTTTGTCTCGGTGCGCCAGGTACGGCGCAACGGTTCACCGCACCTGGCCCAAGCCTGAACCCTGTCGGGCGTGCGCCTGGCGTCATTGACCTGTAAGGAAACCACGATGAACAGCCTTGCCACTGATGTGCCGCAACCGGCCTTGATCCTCGATCCGGGGCTGGCCCCGCACTTGCACCACCTGCAGCTCAGGCAGTTGGGAGGAAGGGTGATCGGCATTGCCGACAACCGCTTCACTGACTTGCTCAGCGTTGTCGGCGGGCCCGGCTGCGCGGTGCGCAACGGCAACCCCTGGGACCTGCGCCGGGAGAATATCTGCCAGCTCGGCTATCGCCTGGGCGGGCAGGGCGAATTGACCCGTGCAACCGCGTCTGCACCGGCGGCGCCCCCAGGGCCGGTGGCAACGCCGGCCCCGCCCCTGGAGCTGGATTTGCCAGCCCTGCGCCTGGGCCGGCAAAGCCGCTATGGCTTCCTGCCCCTGGGCCAGAGCACACACCGCGAGAACATTTCCCTGGATTCCATCGATACCCCGGCGACCCTGCTGACCCTGTCCCATTGGCCGGCGAACAAGACGCCTGTCGAGCACAAGGCCAATCTCTCCACCACCAGTGCCCTGGGCTTTCTCCAGCAGGGGTTGACGGTGGACCGGGCGCAGGTGATCACCAGCGATCATTTCGATCTCGACGGGCTGGCCTCGGTGTATGCCTTCCTGGCGCCGGAGCATGCCCTGGGGCACCGCCAGTTGCTGATCGATATTGCCCGCCTCGGTGATTTCTCCCGGGGCACTTCGGCCCAGGCCCTGCACTGCGCCTTTGCCCTGCATGCCCTGGCGGCCCGGGTGCGCGTCGACCCACAGGCCAGCAACGACCGGCAATTGCTGACACGCTTCGCCGCGCTGCTGCCGCAGATGGCCGATGTACTCGACAACACCCGGCGCTATGCGCCCCTGTATGCTCCGGCCATGCTCGCGCTGCAACGCAGCGAGGCGCTGCTGGCCGATCCGGGCACGGTGATCGAGGAGTACCCGGACATTGATCTGGCGGTGTTTGTCCTGCCCGAGCAGGGCTGGGACGGTTTGGGCGAGTATTGCGGCCTGTCGCCGGTGGCGGTGCACAACCGCAGCCGTTGCGGGGTGCTGGCCATGGTCCGTCAGGGGCGGGTGGAGATTCGCCAGCGCTACGAGAGCTGGGTCGAGCGCATCAGCGGCATTGCCCGGCCCCGGCGCGACCTGGCGATCTTCGCCCGGGCCCTGCAGGAAGCCGAACGCACCCCGGGGCAATGGCACTACGACGGCGTGCAGGAAATCATGCCGGCCCTGAGGTTTGTCGCCAGCCGGCCCAGCAGCCACGCCAGCAGCACCCTGCTGGCCGAACTGCGCCAGTTCCTCGAACAAGCCCCTGTCGCCTGGGATGCCAACGCCTGAGCTGCGGCCCGCTCCTACGATGGAGGGGCAGGGCTACCAGGTATCGACAAAACCCTGGGCGCGCTCGGCCCAGGGCACCGGGCGCGGTGCGGCCTGCAGGCCACGCAGCAGCCACGCTCGGCTTTCCAGGGGGTCGATCACCGCGTCGATCTCCAGGTAGCTGGCCATGTTCAGCGCCTTGCCCCGGGCGTAGGCCTTGGCCACCAGTTTGTCGAACAGCGCCTGTTGCGACTGCGGGTCGGGCTGGGCCGCCAGTTCCTTGGAGAAGCCCAGGCGCACCGCACCTTCCAGGCCCATGGCGCCGAACTCGGCGCTGGGCCAGGCTACGGTGAACAACGGGCTGTGAAAACTGCCCGCCGCCATGGCCTGCGCGCCCAGGCCATAGCCCTTGCGCAGCACCAGGGTGAAGAACGGCACCGTGAGGCTGGCGGCACTGACAAACATCCGTGACACATGGCGCACCGTGGCCTGCTGCTCCGATTCCGGCCCTACCATGAACCCCGGGGTGTCGCACAGGGACACCAGCGGCAGGCCGAAGGCTTCGCACAGGCGCATGAAACGTGCGGCCTTGTCCCCGGCCGCGGCGTCGATGGCGCCGCCCAGCACCGCCGGATTGTTGGCCAGCAGGCCAAAGGCCCGGCCTTCGACGCGGATCAGCGCGGTAATCAGCCCCGGGGCGAATTGCCGGCGCAACTCCAGCACGCTGTCGCGGTCGGCCAGGGTCTCGATGACCCGGCGGATGTCGTAGACCCGCAGGCGGTTTTCCGGAATCAAATGCCGCAGCTCACGCTGGTCGGCGCAGTGCCAGTCCTTGAGCGGCCCCTGGAAATAGCTCAGGTACTGCTTGGCCACCTGCACGGCCTCGGCTTCGTCGGCCACCAGCACGTCGATCACTCCGTTGGGGCCTTGTACCGACACCGGGCCCACCTGTTCCGGGGTGAAGCTGCCCAGGCCGCCGCCTTCGATCATCGCCGGGCCGGCCATGCCGATGCTGGCGTTCCGGGTGGCGATGATCAGGTTGCAGCAGCCGAGCAGGGCGGCATTGCCGGCGAAGCAGCGCCCCGAGGCGATGCCCACCGTGGGCACCCAGCCGGACAGCCGGGCCATGGCGGCGAAGGTATGGCAATCCAGGCCGGCGACCCCGACAAAGTCGCTGTCGCCGGGCCGGCCACCGCCGCCTTCGGCAAACAGCACCACCGGCAGCCGCCACTCCTGGGCCAGGCTCAGCAGGCGGTCGGTCTTCTTGTGGTTCATCACCCCCTGGGTGCCGGCGAACACCGTGTAGTCGTAGGCCAGGGCCAGGCAACGGGCGTCCTGGCCGTCGAACAGCCCGGCATTCACCGTACCTATGCCTCCCACCAGCCCATCCGCCGGGCTCAGGGCCTGCAACTCCTCGACGCTGCGCCGACGCCTTTGGGCGGCCAGGGCCATGGCGCCGTACTCCATGAAACTGCCCGGGTCCAGCAGGTGCTCGAGGTTCTCCCGGGCGGTGCGCTGGCCGTTGCGGCGACGCTTGGCCACCGCCTCCGGACGCTGGGCATCCTCCAGCAAGGCATGGCGTTCGCGGACTTCGGCCAGGTCGGCGCGAATCAGTGCCAGGTCCAGTTGCTCTTCGCTGCGCTGGCCCTGGTCGGCAAACTCCGCCGGCTCCAGAAACAGCAGGGGCTGGCCTTCGCCCAGTGCCTCGCCAACCTGGACGGCCAAGGCCCGGACGATACCGCTGCTCTGCGCCTTGACCTCGAACTCCATCTTCATCGCTTCCAGCACCGCAACCCGCTGGCCAATCCGTAACTCATCACCCACGGCCACTTCCAGGCTCACCAGCACCCCGGTGCTCGGGGCGTTCAGCGCCGCCGTGCCCGGGGGCGCCTGGACTTCGCTGCGAGTGCTCTGCGCAGTGGCGGCCTGCCGGGCAAAGAACATCGGCCGGTGTTGCCCGGCGCAATCTTGCAGCAACTGGGCCCAATGGGCTTCGACGAACCTGGTGTCCACCTGATAGTCCAGCACCGCCGGCTGGCGCAACAGGTTCAACAACAGCCCCAGGTTGCTCGGCACGCCCTCCAGGCGAAACTCGCAAAGCCCACGATAGGCCCGGCCCAGGGCCGCGGGAAAATCCGTACCCTGGGCGATCAGCTTGGCCAGCAACGAGTCATAGCCGGGGTTCACCGGGTAACCGGCATAGCCGTAGCCGTCGACCCGCAGCCCGGGCCCGCTGGGGGCTTCATAGGCACTGAGGGTGCCGGCCACCGGCCCCATGCCGCCATCGGCCAGGGGCTGTTCCAGGTTGATCCGCGCCTGCACGGCAAAGCCTTGGGGCTCTGGTGGCCGGCTCAGGCCCAGGCTGGCCAGGGAGGCGCCCGCGCCAAGGCGCAGTTGGGTGTGCAGCAGGTCGACGCCGGTGATGGCCTCGGTCACCGTGTGCTCCACCTGGATCCTTGGGTTGGCCTCCATGAAATAGAAGCGCCCCGGGTGTTCCTGGTCGAGAAGGAATTCGAAGGTACCAATGCCCTGGTAACGCACTCGCGCGGCCAGGGCCAGGGCGGCGTCGATCAACTGCTGGCGCAACGGCGGGGCAAGGTCCGGGCTGGGGGCGATTTCCACCAGCTTCTGGTGCCGGCGCTGCAGGCTGCAATCGCGCTCCCACAAGTGGCTGACCGCGCCGCTGCCGTCTCCCAACACCTGGATCTCGATGTGCCGCGCCCGCTGCAGCAGTTGTTCGACATACAGCGCGCCATTGCCGAAGGCCGCCTGGGCTTCGGATTGGCAACGGATGAACGCCTGCTGCAGTTGCCCAGCCTCGGTGACCGCGCGCATGCCCCGGCCACCGCCACCGGCCAGGGCCTTGAGCATCACCGCGCCATGGCGTTCGAGAAAGGCTGCGGCCTGTTCCAGGCTGACTGCTCGGTTGATGCCCTCCAGCAAGGGCACCCCACAATCTTCGGCCAGGGCACGAGCCGCGGCCTTGTCGCCAAACAGTTGCAGCACCTCGGGGCCGGGGCCGATCAGGGTCAGCCCGGCTTCCAGGCAGCCCCGGGCAAAGTCGGGGTTTTCCGCGAGAAAGCCGTAGCCCGGGTGAATCGCCTGGCAGCCCTGTTGCAGGGCCAGGGCGATCAGTTGCTGGCGGTCGAGGTAGGCCGCCACCCCGCGGCCCTTGAGGGGCAGGGCCAGATCGGCCTTGCGCGTGTGCAGGCTGGCGGCGTCGTCCTCGGCAAATACCGCGACGCTGCGAACGCCCAGGTCGGCGCAGGCCCGGGCGATACGGATGGCGATCTCGCCGCGATTGGCGATCAACAGACTCTGGAACATGGCAATTCTCGCAATGCTGAAAAGGAAGGGCTCAGAGCTGTTGTTCCAGCTCGTTCTTCTTGACCTTGCCGGTGGCGGTCATGGGCAGGCTGGCCACCAGGCGGATCTGCGGCACCTTGTAGGCGGCCATCACCTCCTGGCACCAGGCTGCCAGGGCATGCGGGTCTTGGGGCGCATCGGGCTTGAGCACAACGAAGGCCACCGGCTGCTGGCCCCGACGTTCATCGGCGCGGCCGATCACTGCGCTGGCCAGCACCTGCGGGTGCTGGCCGAACAGCGCCTCCAGCTCGCTGGGAAACACGCTCATGCCATTGACCTTGAGCATTTCCTTGCGCCGGCCCAGGTAGCGGATAAACCCTTGTCCGGTGATCTGCCCCAGGTCACCGGTGTGCAGCCAGCCGTCGCGCAGGGCCGCCGCGGACGCCTCCGGGCGCTGCCAGTAACCCTGCAGCAGGGAAGGGCTGCGCACGCACAACTCGCCCTCGGAGCCCAGGGGCAGCAGGGCGCCGCTGTCGAAGTCGCAGACCTTGAACTCGGTGCCCGGCACCGGCAGGCCGACGAAGGTTGGCGCGCTTTTGAGGTCGAAGTCGTCGGTCTGCAGGCCGGCGGTAAAGGTGTCGCAGGTGTGGGTTTCGGTCATGCCGAAGCTGAACTCGAACAGGGTGCAGCCGGTTTGCGCGCGCCAGCGCTGGCGATAGTCCGGGGTGAGCTTCTTGACGAAGGAGATGCAGCCGGTGGCCTTCAGGGAGCTCAGGTCGTAGTCGGCGACGCTTGGGTGCTCCAGCACTTCGGCGGCGCTGTCCACCAGCAGCCCGCAATGGCTGACCCGGTAGTGCGCCACCGCCGCCATGAAACCCAGGGCGTCCCAGCGCGCCAGCAGCACCAGGCGGCAGCCGGCGTAGATGGGAAACAGCAGGCCGGCGTTTTCCCCGGCGATCCAGAACTCGGGAAGGAAATTGAGCAGCACGCTGTCCTGCCTCAGGCCCAAGGCCACCGGCACGAAGCTGGCGCAGGTGTAGAGCATGTCGCCGTGGCTATGAATGCAGCCCTTGGGCATGCCGGTGGTGCCACCGGTGTAGTTCAGTGCGGCCATATCGCCCAGGGCAGGACGGTGGGCCGGGGTGGCGGCGCGACAGGCCTCCAGGGCGGGGAAAAAGTCGATCACCCCCGGGGCCGGGCGCTTGGGCGCCCGCAGCAGGTCCGGCAGGGGAATGCTCGGGGTGGCCGGGCACAACTCGCTGAGGCTGGTGGCCAGGATCGCGCTCAACTCGCAGGCGTCGCTGACCGCCTGCACCACATCCAGCAGTTGGTCGAAGCACAGGATCACCCGGGCGCCGCTGTCCTTGAGCTGATACTCCAGCTCCAGGGTGCGCGCCAGGGGGCTGACCGGCGCGTACACGGCGCCGCACTTGAGAATGCCCCAGAAGCCGATATGCAATTGCGGGCAGTTGGGCAGGTACACCGCCACCCGGTCCCCGGGGCCGATTCCCAGCTCGCCGAGCAAGGCGGCGCACCGGTCGGACAGCCGGTCCAGCTCGGCAAAGCTCAACTGATAGCCATAGAAGTCCAGGGCCACGGCACTGGCTTGCGACTGCGCCCAGGCCCGCAGGTATTCGGTAAGGGGCTGCTGGCCCAGGGGGTACTGCGGGGTACGCGGCGCGCCTTCGGGCCAGGCGGCCTGCTGCAGGGCGTGAAGGTGCTGCTGATAGGCCGCAAGGTCCATGGTGCCTCCTGAATTGTTGTTATCGGCACGGCCATCTTAGGCAGCGCCCGGGGCACCACAGAACCGACGGTTATTCATCGAGATTCATGAATGCGCTACATGGTTCTGCCGGCGCCGGCCCGCTGCTAGCCTGCTGCGGGTCGAGACTGCGAGGGCACAACCATGAACTCACCGCATGAATGGTCAGGGCTGAGCCGCCTGGACCTGAACCTGTTCCGGGTCTTCGAGGTGGTGTACCAGGAGCGCAACCTGACCCGCGCCGCCTCGGTGCTGCACCTCAGCCAGTCGGCCATCAGCCACGCCCTGGCGCGCCTGCGCGCCCAGCTGGACGATCCGCTGTTCGTCCGCGAAGGCTATGGCGTGGCCCCCACGCCGCTGGCCAAGCAACTGGCCCCGGGGATCCAGGACGCCCTCAGCGGTCTGCGCCGCAGCCTCAACCCGGCCCAGGCCTTCGACCCGTTGCGGGACCGCCGGCGTTTCACCCTGAACATGCCGGAGCAACTGGAGCCGGTGATCCTGCCCTTGATCCTGGCGCACCTGAACCGTGTTGCCCCGCACCTGGAAGTGCGCAGCACCAGCGTGCACTGGGCCGACCTGAAGCTGGAGATGATTGCCGGGCGTATTGACCTGGCCATCGAACTGTCGCGGCTCACCGACCCGCAACTGCAACAGCAACTGCTGCTGCAGGATTCCTTCTGCGTGATGGCCGGCCCCGGCTTCAGCGGCGAACTGACGGTGGAACGCTACCTGGCGGCCGAGCATGTGGCGGTGACCTCCAGGCGCCGAGGCATCTGCGTCGAAGACCTGGCCCTGGGGCACCTGGGGGTGGTACGGCGCATCCGCCAGCACTGCCAGCACTTTCTCACCGCCGCGCAACTGGTGGCCCAGGGCGATGGCCTGCTGACCCTGACCCGCAACAATGCGCAGTTGATCAACGCCGGGCTGGGCAACCGGATTCTCGACATGCCCCTGACCCTGCCCGAGGTCTGCCTCAACCTGTACTGGAGCAAGCAAGTGCAGAACGAGTCGGCCAACCGCTGGCTGCGCGGGCAGTTGCTGGAGCTGGCAGGGCGCAGTTGAACGGCTTGATGCCCGGCCCAAGCGCCGTTGTGCTGTAATTTGCGGCCACACACGCACACGGAAACCTGTGGATGCACGAGTCCGCCCGTCATATCGTCGATCTGTACCAGCGTCATGCTCGGGCCTGGGACCAGCGTCGCAGGGCCAACCCCGAGGCCTTCGAGGGAGAGCAGGCATGGCTGGAGCGCTTTCGCCGGGTCATGGGGCAGGGCGGCCAGGTGCTGGACCTGGGTTGCGGAGGTGGCGAGCCGATTGCGCGCAACCTGGTCGAACACCAATGTGCAGTCACCGGCGTCGACAGCTCTGCCACCTTGCTGGACCAGTGCCGCCAGCGCTTTGCCGGGCAGCAATGGATCCACGCTGACATGCGCAGCCTCGCCCTGGACCAGGATTTTGCCGGCATCCTTGCCTGGAACAGCCTGTTCCACCTGAGCCCGGACGATCAGCGCGCCATGTTCGCCGTTTTCGAACGCCACGCCGGCCCGGGCTGCGCCCTGATGTTCACCAGCGGCCACGAGGCAGGGGAGGCCATCGGCGAATTCGAGGGCGAAGCCCTGTACCACGCCAGCCTCTCCCCGGGGGAATACTGCACCTTGCTCGACACCCATGGTTTCGAGGTGGTGCAGCACATCAGCGAAGACCCGGACTGCTGCGGGTTCACCGTTTGGCTGGCGCGGGCGATTGACTGGGGATGAAAAAAAACCGGCCCAAGGGCCGGTTTTTCTTCACGGTGCTGTCAGTGCTTCATCATGCTGTGGTCCGGCGCATTCAGCGCTCGGGCTTGGGCTTCGACCTTGATGGTCTCCTTCTCGCCCTTGGCGTTTTCCACGGTCAGGGTCAGGGGCACCTTGTCGCCGGCCTTGATCTGGCCGGTAAGCTCCATGAGCATCACGTGGTAGCCGTGGGTGTCCAGGCTGACTTTCTGTCCGGCCGGCAGGGCCACGGCGTCCACTTGCTGCATGCTCATCACGTCGTTGTGCATGCTCGACTGGTGGATCTGCACGTTCTTGGCCACTGGCGATTGCACCTCAACCAGCTTGCTGTCGCTGCTGGCGGTGAGGTCCATGAAGGCGCCGCTGGCGTGCTGGCCGGCTACGGTGGCGCGGACCCAGGCGTTGTCCACTTGGGTCGCGGCGCTGGCGGTGCCGCCCAGGCCCAGCAGGGAAACCAGCAGCAGGGCAGCTTTGAGACGGGATGGGCGCTGTAGGGAATGCATTAACAAACCTCCATGACGGTGAGCAGGTCTTCCGCGCACTCTTGGGCGGTAAGGGACTGGGAAAGCCCCAGGCGCAAGGTGCCCCGGGAGTCGAAGACGAAACTGGTGGCGGTGTGGGACAGGGTGTAGGTCGAGCCGCTGGGGATCTTTTCGTAGAACACGCCGAATTCCTTGGCGGTGGCAGCGGTCTGCTCCAGGGTGCCGTACAGCGCCTCGAAGCTGGGATCGAAGGACTTGACGTAGGCGTCCAGCACTTCGGGGGTGTCGCGCTCCGGGTCCAGGGTGATGAACACCACTTGCAGGCGGTCGCCATCACGGCCCATCAGCTTCTTGGCCTGGGCCGCGCGGGCCAGGGTGGTGGGGCACACGGCCGGGCACTGGGTGAAGCCGAAGAAAATCATCGGCATCAGGCCGCGGTAGCTGGACAGCGACTTGGTTTCGCCCTGGGAATCGGTGAGTTTGAAGGTGCGGCCAAGAATCTGATTGCTCAGGTCCTTGCCGTATTTGAAGGACAGTCGGGGACTGTTGTCGCAACCGGCGAGCAGGCCCAGGCCGAGCACTCCGGCGCTGGTGAGCAGGGTGCGGCGAGTCAGCAGAACACTCATGAAATAACGCCCTTTGAACAGCCAGACAGGCAAAAACCCGCGCATGGTAACAAACAGACGAAAGCGGCGGCGGGCTAATTAGACCAATGCCTGCGGCCATCGGTCGCAGGTCGGGAAGGGCCGGGGCGTGGCTGCTCAGCTTTCCAGGGCGGCCATCTGCACCAGGGCGCGCACGGCGCTGCGGGTGGCCTGGGTCAGGGGTTGGGGCAGGCGGTCGAGCTCGAACCAGGCCACATCGCTGTGCTTGTGCGGCTCGCAATTGCGCGCCGGCATGGCCGGGGCCGAGGCCAGGTACACCGGTGATACCCAGTGCTCCTGGCGCTGCGGGTCGATCTGGTCGACCACGCACAACAGGCTCACGCCTTGCAGGGTCAGCCCCAGTTCTTCGTGGATTTCCCGGCGCATGGCCTGTTCCACCGGTTCCAGCCAGTCGACCTTGCCTCCGGGCAGGCCCCAGCAACCGGCTTCCGGGTCGCGCAGGCGCTTGACCAGCAGCAGCTGGCCGTCCCGGACAATCGCGACACCGCACCCCAGGCGTGGTTGTTGTTGCATGGCAGGTCCTCCTTGCACTGTTTCGGCGGGGCAGATACCGGGCAATGCCCGGCAGGCCCGTTCACCGTTGCGACAATATCGGCAGCGGCGCTTTCGGCAGATTATTGCTTTGTTGTTTATTTGTAATGACAGTTGGAAGTCACTGCCCGGGGCGTGGATCAGTGACGCCACACAGTGGCGCCGATCACCAGCAGCGCCAGCAGGATCAGCACCACCCCGGTGCCCCGTTCCAGCCAGGGCAGGGCCCGGGCAAAGCGCTCGCGCACCCGGCGGTTGCCAATGGCCAGGGCCACCAGCACGTCCCACAACAGCACGGCGCTGAACATCCACAAGCCATAGACCAGCTTCCAGCCGGCACTGGTCTGGGCCCCCACCAGGGACGCCAGGCTGACATAGAACAGAGCGTTCTTGGGGTTGAGGATGCCAGAGAGAAAGCCCATGCCCAGGCCACGCCACCAGGTGGCCCGGCCCAGCGGCCGGGCTTCGCCGTTGCCGTCTACCGCGGCCAGTGAACTGGCGCCGGCATGGCGGATAAACAGCCAGCCCATATAAAGCAGGTAGCCGCACCCGGCCAACTGGATCGCCAGGAACAGCGGGCTGCCTGCCCGAAACACCGAGACCCCGGCAAACGCCAGGACGATAAAGGCACCATTGGCCAGGGCGATGCCCAGGCAGGCGCCGGTGGCCGATCGCCACCCCGCGGCCATGGACATGCGTGCTACCAGGAAGAAATCCGGGCCGGGGGAGAGCAGGGCGAGAAAGTGCGCGGCGGCGACCAGCAGGAACTGTTGAATCATGGGTAGAGCCTTCCAGTGACGTGAAAGCCTGGAAGTCTGCGGCGCCGAGAGAGCCGGGGTATTGAAGAAAATTGCGCGGCCTCAGGCCTTGTACAGGCCCGGGGTTACGCCGACATGAGCCTTGAACACTCGCTGAAAATGCGCCTGATCGGCAAAGCCCAGGCGCTGGGCCAGGGCTGCCGATGCTTCCCCGGCCTGCAGCGAAGCGCGGGCCTGGATGATCCGCTGGTTCAACTGGTAGGCATGGGGCGTCATCCCGGTGGCCGCGCGAAAGGCGCGGATCAACTGGTAGCGGCTGATTCCCGCCAGTTCCGCCAAGTGCTCCAGAGGCCCGGCCTGCTGCGGATCACACTGGAGGAAATCCACGACCCGGCGCACACCTGCGCTGGCCCGGGCCGGATCGGCCGCCAGGGCAATCACCGGTTGCTCCCGGGTGGCCAAGCCACCGATGAACTCGATCAGCGCGGCCTCCTTGTGCTGCCAGCTGGCGCTGGAAAACAACAACTGGTTGAGCCGGCAAAAAGCCTGGTAGAGGCCACTGTCGTGGCTCGGCACGACCTGGGAAAGCGCCGCCCCATGCTGCTGCGCTTCTTCGCGCACAGCGTCCACCCAGCGCGGGTCCAGGTGCAGCATCTGGTAACTCCAGGCGCTGTCGGGCAGGGGATTGCAGGCATGGGCGCAATCGGCCGGGACAAATACCACGCTGCCAGCCTGGATCCGGGTCGGGCCCTGGGCGCCGCCGCTGAACACACTGACACCCCGGTCCACGGCACCGATGGACACCGTCGGATGGCTGTGGGCCTTGTAGTTGGTGCGGCTGTCACAGGCCCGGCGGCTTTCGACGTAGGGCAGGTTCGGGTCGCGCCAGAATTGGGCGGTGGAGGACATGGTGCGGTTCCGCGAAGAGCTGTAGAGACCGCGGCGACGCGGTGGGCGGGTTAGCCTAACAGGCCCCCCGGCAGGCTTGCCACAGGGTTGAAGGCCGATGGGGAGCCTTGACCGATCGGAGATTGCCAGCTATTTGATTCAAAAAAATATTTCAATGCTGTTTTTGAATTTCGCCCAGGGTGGAGGACTTTCCTTGGCGCCTTGGCCGCTCCCGTGAAATGCAACCGACCTGAAGCTTGGCTGGAAAGGGACGTCCTGCCGTTTTCATGACCTCTCGATCATGGCCATTACCCCGGCGAAACACTTCGCCCTATGCGTGAGGAACAACAATGAAAAGCTTGAATAGCCTGATGATCGCAAGTGCGCTTGTCATAGGGTTGTGCTCCACGACCCTGGTGGCCGCTGCACCACACTTTTCACCCCAGGGCCCGTTCTACGGCAACAATGGCACCCTCTCGATAAAACTGCCGTCGTCGTTTCAGGCACAGGTCACCTGTGGCATCAGCCTGAGCGGTTCGATCAACACTCAGGATGAAGCCAAGATCCACAGTGTGTTCATCAGCGGTGGCGGAATCTGCAAGTCCTTGCAGGCAAAGAATCTGCCCTGGATCTTGAAACCGGAAAACGTGTTTTCCTTGAAGCTGGAGGGCGTCAGCTTTGTCGTCTCCAATTTCGTACCTGCCAGCAATTGCGGGGCCAATGACATATTCGTGACCTGGAACGGTCCCTTTCAAAAGTTGAGTGCCTTCAACCAGGCCCTCACTGGCAATTGCACACTGGCCGCACTGGATATCACCCTCCAGCCGCCACTGACCCTGGTCCCGTAGCCCCCTCGCGATACCCCAAGCTCCCGGGCCTTGTGGCCTCGGGCGCTCGGGGCACATTGCCTCGGCAGCGTAGAACCCCCTCAGGCACCTTGAAACTTGAAGGCGGGGGTGACCTTGAAGTCGCCGGAGACTTCGCCGGAATAGGTGGTGGACTGGTCCTTGCCCAAGTCGAGCTTCTTCACCTGGCCCGTAGTGCTTGCGAAGTCGATCTTCTTCAGGTCGACCCAAAAGGTATTGGGGGTCAGTGCCGACTCGAAAAAGTACAGCTTGCGTTGATGGTCCACTACAGTGCGCCAGCGAGTGGAGGAAATATTCGGTTCACCAGGGGTGGAGATGCCGTAAGGCACAGAGACGTTTCTGATCACGCTGAATACGCTGGCCAGGGAGACCTGCGGGCTCTCGTCCTTGGGAATAGCGTTGACATAGAAGGAGGCTCGGGCGAAGCGATCCGCGGCGCGGTTGGTGCCCGGCAACATGACGGTACCGCCAATGGATTTCCAGTAGGCATTGAGGGCCAGCTGTTCATCAAAGGTCGGGGAATTGGTCATGACCTGGAATTCCCGGCCATGGTGAATCACCGGCTTGCCCTTGATGTACTCGATGATCGCGCTGTCCCCCGTGGCGTCGGAAATCGACAGGTGCAGGGTCGCCAGGCGCGTGTCCCCGGGGACATTGGCCGTCACCAGGGTAAAGGGCTCTTTCTTCAGCGCGTCCACGGCTTCCGCCACGGTGGCGTAGTTGTCCAGCACATACTGGGCCCAGGCGGCGATGCTGAGGCCCGGCTTGCCGTTGTCGGGCACCGGGTACTGGGACTCCACCAACCACAGCAGGTTGGTCACCAGGCCTGCCTGGTTGACGCCGTCGGTAGTCGCGATGTCATAGCCCGAGGCAATCACACTGCCGTAGCGCGAGGTCCACTTGATCGAGTTGGCTCCCACCTCACCATTGCGCTGCATGCCCTGCGGGAAGATCCACAGATGGGTCGCCACGTCGGTTTTCCAGTCCATGGAACGGGCGGTGATCACGCTCTGGTTGCTTCCCAGGTAGGTCAGCCGGGTGCAGGCCTGGGCGAGGGGCAGGGACAGGATGATACTGCTGAGGGCCAGGACTAAGGCCCTAGGCACGGCTTTCCTGGGCAGTGGCAATACCGTCATTACCTTCATGGTGCTGATTCCTGTTTTATTCGGCCGAGACGGCGCGGGTCTCTGAACTCATACCAGTCTTTTTCCTTGTCAAGAAAGCCCGGAGTGACCTGAAAATCGCCATAGCCTCACTTTTAGCACTGCCTATACTGGATTGCGCAGCCGTTTCACCGCAGGACACACATAAACAGGAGCGTTTATGACTTTCAGCGAAATAGCCTATGAGCAGTCCGGGCCTGTGGTGATCATCCGCTTCAATCGTCCCGAGCAGCGCAACTGCATCGGCCCGGTCACCCACCGCGAGCTGATCGAGGCCTGGACGCGCTTTCGCGAGGATGACAACGCCCTGGTGGCAATCATTACCGGCACCGGCGACCGAGCCTTCTGCGCCGGCGGCGATCTCAAGGCGGCCGCGCAACTGGTGCCCAGCAGCGCCGAGGAAATGGCAGCCCACGACCGTGGCGAACGCCCGGGCATCATCGGCCCCAGCCGCTGGACCGAGATCTACAAGCCGATCATTGCCGCGGTCAACGGCGTGGCCTATGCCGGTGGCCTGGAGTGGGCCTGTTTTGCCGACATCCGCATCGCTGAAGAACACGCCTCGTTCGGCGTTACCTGCCGGCGCTGGAATATCGGCCTGGCGGATGGCGGCACCCAGCGCCTGCCACGGATCATCGGCATGGGCCGGGCCATGGAACTGATTCTCACGGGCAAGGTGATCGACGCCCAGGAGGCGTACCGCATCGGCCTGGTCAACGAAATAGTGCCCAGTGGGCGCTCCCTGAAACGGGCACTGGAGCTGGCCCATGTCCTGGCCGGCCTGCCGCAACCGGCGATGCGTTCGGACAAGGAAGCGGCCGTGCGCGGCTATGGCTTGCCATTGGCGGAGGGCTTGAAGATCGAAGCGCAGTGCTTCAACCGCTCGATCCATCAACCGGAAACCCAGGAAGGGTTGCGGCGGTTCATCGAGCGCGATCATCCGGATCGGGCCAGCCAGCAGTCGCCCGGTACGCCGGGTATTGTCAGGAACTAACCTCCAGGGCGTGGCGGCCTGCACCCGATGCGGTGCAGACGGCAGGGCTCAGCCTGCTTTCTTGCAGATCATCTCTTCAGCCCCATGGCCCCAAGTGACAGCAGCCTCGCCCTGATGCTCCCAGAAGCTCTCGTTCTGCCCTAGGTAACGTGAGCCGCTGGCAGAGCTGGCCTCCAGCATCAGCGATTGCCGACCTTTATATAAGGCGGTGAGGGAGGGCGGTTCGGTCTGGAAGAAGGTGACACTGATACGGCCATTGCTCGCGCAATCGAACATGACCGGAGCGGAGGAGGTGACCAGCCCATAATCCGTCTGCAGTTCGACGATGCGCCGACGATAGCTATCAGCCACGCAGGCTTGCTGATCATCGATCTTCCAGCACTCGTCGCGGCCCTTGATCCAGCCACGCTGTTCGGCCTTGAGCACATTGCCGCGCTTGCCGGCATTCTTCAGGGCGTCGCGATAAATAGTGGCCAACTTGCGGTCCAGTGCCGCGAGACCAGGGTTCTGGCAGATCAGTGCGGTTATCGACCCGGTCATCTTCTCACTGCAGTTGAATGAAGGACCTTGTTCGGCCGTTGCCAGAGAAGTGGCCAGCAGGGCCGATAAAGCGACACTGCTCACCATTGTTCGAAGGGGAAAGGTCATGGGTAACTCCTGATATCCAATATAACTAAACTAAATATTCATTTAGTTTAGTTATTTATAAGCGTCATATTGTAAGGGCAGGGTAGCTCATCCCGCGAGCCATATCTCGACACCCGGCAGCACTCAGCAAGACCCGCGGCGACGTGTATTTGATAAAGGGCAGATCGAAGCTATCCTCACCAGGGGCAGCAATATCGATTATTTAAACTGCATATTGAACAACTAGGCAGGAGCCAAGAAACATGACAGGGGAAGATCTGGTCAGGGCAATAGAAAACAATGCAACGCTCATGGGGCTGAAGGATTGTCCTTCCGTGCCCATTCAAATGAGCTGCGCTGTCTACGGGAAGGTGCAAAATGATGTTGGAAACGATGTCATTACAAATAACGGAAGCATGAAATACCAAATCGATCAGGCTCTTTTATTTCGCGGCCTGCACTCGGAGACAGCTGTTTGGCACTTTAGTACGGGACCAGTGGTTCATCATTTTGTCGTGATCCCTTGGTACAGGCAGTCAGCCCCTCAAGGAACCGTGTATACGGTGTTTATGGCCTACGAAGGAAAGTACCTGCTGGTTAATTATGTAAAACATAACAGCCCGGCCCCTGGTGAGATTAAAGGCTACAAGACAGCCTGGACGGAAAACGATTTGAGAACCATGCTCTCTGACTTGCTCACCAAGAGTAATGCCTGGGAAGAATACTTCGGCAATGTCGGACCGGCCCAGGCGAATATAATCCACTACTACAAATACAAAACAACAACGCTAGACTCTGCAGTTTCCAACGTGAATCGATACAGAGAGCTCTGTCGGTAGATTTCTTGGCCGTCCCGGCAATTACCCAAAGCCCACCTTCAATAGTTCGATATATAGGTGGGCCACAGTCAGCAACCACCTGAGTTTAAAATTCTCCCGCTCGAACTTTGACAGGCGTTACGAATTTCGAAAGACACACACCACGTGTTCATCCGCAGTCGGAATCCGCGGGAGTCACGCAGCTGGAAATTTTTCGGCCCAGGCCGGTGAAGTCCTGGGTTGGCTACAAGGAGCAAAGGAATCAGGATTCGTTTGTCCAGGATGTCATTGCGAAGGCCCAGACGCGAGCAACAGCAAAGTGATCGAAGCCTGGCTTCAGAAGCTGTTCCTGAAGGTAGGAAGCGTTGCAGTTGAGCCTGGGTAATTCTTGGGTAACGTGACCCACATGAGCACATCGTCTATACGCATAATGTATATTATGTTAAATTATGTGTCCTGCACAAACATCGACACCTCCACCACACGAGCCTGAATGTTCAGTAGGCATTGCTCGAGTTTTGCAACCTCAAGCGGACGCAAGTGAATCTGGAATCTACCCATTCACACCCCCGGGCGCCAAGCTAACCCGAAGGTGTCTCCGTTTACCGGACCTCTCGTGAGTCGCCGCTATTAAGCGCTCAGGTTCCGCTTTTCACTTTGCTCCACATCCGCGTACGCACGCGTTCGAGGTTCAGCGGCAGAGTTTTCAGCGGGAACAGCGTATCCATCACCTCTTTGGGCGGGTAAAGGGATGGCGTATCACGCAACTGCGCGTCGACATGAGCTGTGGCGTCTTTGTTGCCGTTGGGATAGCCGACGTAGTTAGAACTCTTTGCGATCACTTCGGGGCGCATCATGTAATTGATGAAGCTATAACCCTGTTTCGTGTGGGGCGCGTCCTTGAGCAGCACGATGTTTTCCATCCATATCGGCGCACCCTCGCGCGGGATGCTATAGGCCAGCTTTACGCCATTGTTGGCGCTGTCGGCCGAAAGCTTGGCGCTGTAGACCGAGCCTCCCCAACCTATCACCGCGCAGATGTCGCCGTTAGCCAGGTCGGAGGTAAATTTCGATGAATCGAAATAGCGTATGTAGGGGCGAATGCTCAGTATCAGTGCCTCGGCCTTGCGATAGTCAGCCGCGTTCTCGCTGTTGGGAGGCAACCCCAGGTAATGCAGCGCAATGGGGATGATCTCCACAGGGGCGTCGAGCATTGCTACGCCGCACTCACTGAGTTTGGCGATGTTCTCTTGTTTGAAAATCAGGTCCCAGGAATTCACGGGAGCATTGGGCCCCAGCAGTTCGCCAACCTTGGCGACGTTGTAGCCGATACCTGTGGTTCCCCACATGTAGGGCACGGCGTAGCGGTTGCCTGGATCGTTGACCTGTAACTTGGCCAGCACCTGCGCGTCCAGGTGTGACCAGTTATCAAGCTGCGCACGATCCAGCTCCTGGATAACACCCGCCTTGACGAAGTTGGGCAATAAGTCGTCTGGCACAATTACCACGTCATATCCACTGCGGCCGGCCATCAGCTTGCTTTGCATGACCTCTGCGTTGTCGAAGACATCTAGGGTCATTTGGGTTCCCGTAGCCTCCTGAAAGGCCTTGGGGGTTTGCGGCGCAATGAAATCGGACCAGTTATACAGGTTCAGGACAGGCGTTTCGGCCATGGCAGAATGGATGCTCATACCTAGCATAGAAGCCAGACCGAAGTTGAGTAGACGCGAGAATGGCATGGGATCTCCTGACTGATCGACTCCCTTGGCGGGGAACGCAGTCGTCGTGTTTTTTTGTTATGAATTTGCGGGCTGCTATCAGGGGATCAGCAGTTCCCGACGCCCATCCGGGTGTTCGATACGCTGGCCCGGCAATTGGAAGCGCTGGTCTTTGCTGTAGTCGTAAATGGTGCGAGCTTCCGAAAGTTGGGCCATGTCCAGGTCGATCACATGGCGACACTCGTGGCGACCGGCTTCAAGAAGCATGTGCCCAGAGGGCGCTACCACAGCGCTACCGCCAGCGAAAACGGTGCCATCAGCCGCCTCCCCCACTCGGTTTACGACGGCGAAAAATGCCTGGTTCTCCTGAGCCCTGGCAGTAATGCTGGTCCGGTGGACATAGCCGTAGGGTTCCATATTGCCGTCGGTGACCAAAACGAGTTCGGCCCCCAGCGCCGCCAAAGCACGCGCAGTTTCCGGGAACTCTGTGTCATAGCAAATCAGCAGGCCGATACATATGCCGCGCCATCGAAGAGTAGTGTAACGATCCCCCGGCAGGACCAACCCGGGTTCGGACACCCATAAGTGCGTCTTGCGGTATTTGAACAAGATGCCTTCGGGCGCAACGAACACCGTGGTGTTGTAGAAACAACCGCCCTCTTCCTCTATCAAGCCTACAACCACCGCTACATCACGGTCCCGTACGGCTTGCTGGATGGCACGCACGCTGGCGCCATCCAGCGATTCGGCAAACTTGTCAATGTTCTCCGGCCCCAAGAAGCCGGTTAGATATGCCTCAGGGAAAACCAGTATGTCGGTGCCAAGCGCGCACTGGGTAATGGCGTCCAGGATGCGCCTGAGGTTGTATGTGGTGTCGCCGTCGCGCCCTGCTAGTTGAAGAAGTTCAAGTTGCATGATCAGACCTTGTTGTCGAGCTGAGTGTTGGACTGGATCAGTTGGCTTTCGCCAAAGATCGATGCAAGTATCTACTTCCACGGTGAAGTTCCTATCCCACCGAGTGATTACCCCCAGGGAGTACTTGCATGACACCAACGCTCCAGGACATGGCCTGGCACCGTAGCGCCGGCCAGTTGATCGAACAGCTGGATAAGCCGAGCTTTTGGCGGGGTTTGGCACGGCTGATCGGCGACTATGTACAACTCGACACGTGGGCCGTGTTACTGTTCAGCGATGGACGTCCGTTCGCCTTCGCCGAAAGCCCCTATCAAGGGGAAGGGCCGGACCCGCTCTTCAATGATTACATCCAGGGTCTTTACCTTCTGGACCCCTTTTTCATCGCTGATCGTGAATATCGCAGCAGCGGCTTGGTGCGGCTGGCCGAGGTGGCACCGGAGCGCTTCAAGGAGACGGAGTATTACGAGCGGTACTTCACTCGCTATGTGGAGCAGGACGAAGTGCAGTACAACGTGCAATTGGACGAGTCGCGCAGTCTGTGTCTTTCGCTGGGCAGCCGACAGTGTTTCAGCCCTTCACAGATTTCCCTGTTGGAGATGATCCGCCCCTGGGTAAGCGGGCTGATGCGTCAGCGCATGTTCTTCGAAGGCATGCTGCCGGCTGATAACATGTCACGCGAGACACCGCGCTGGCAGGATGATTTGGAGCAGGCCATGGAGCGCCTCGGCACACCCTTGACTGCCCGCGAGCTGGACGTCATCCGACTGATCCTCAGTGGCTGCTCCAACAAGGAGGTGGCGGGAAAACTGAACATCTCAGCGGAAACGGTGAAAGTCCACCGCCGGCACATTTACGCCAAACTAGACGTCAAATCGCCACAGGAGTTGTTCTCTCTCTTTCTCAAGGCCCAGAGATCCGGGTGACCTCGCCGGCACCTATACCCGTGCGATCATCAGTTGTTCGAAGAGCGGTGCCCGAAGGCCGTCCGTGCGCCCGGCCAAGTAGCGCTGCTCCAACTCGGCCGGAGCGACCAGCAATGCTTCGGCAAATCCCAGCTCCAGCAACCACTGCTGCAGTTGCCCGGGTTCGAAACAGCTGATCCAGGGTTCGCCGCGTGCGGCTACCAGGCTGGAAAAGACCTGCATCGCCTCCTGGTCGAGGCCATCGAGCCCAGGATTCGAAATGATGAAACTCATCACCAGGCCACTACCAGCCGGGAGCGACAGCACGTCTTCCAGAGTGCGCTGGATCGCCGCGCGCTCCAGGTACTGGGTGACGCCGAGCCAGGACAGGAAGGTCGGTACTTGGGGATCGAAACCGACGGCTGCCAGGCCCTTGCGCAGGGACATGCGCTCGAAATCCATAGCACAGAAACTGAGGTTGTGCGGAATTCCGATGCGCGCCGCGTGCAAATAATCGCGCTTGCATGCCTGGGAGTCTGGATGGTCGACCTCGATCAGGCGTATGCCTTGGGCCCAGTCGGGCTGGCGATAAGCGAAGGTGTCCAGCCCCGCTCCGAGCATCAGGTACTGCTCCGCTCCAGCTGCCACTGCTCGACGCAGTTCATCTTCAGCCAAGCGATTGCGCATGACGAACATGGCCCGGGCCAGACACTGGATCGGCCCTTGGAATTCCTCGGCCCGGGCCTGGATCTGCGTCGCACTGGAGCCCTCGACCAGACCGACCACTACCGGGTCTTCGATCACCTTGGGAGGCTGGTCCAGTACTTGATGGGCGGCCCGAGCGATGGAGGTGTAGATCGCGGTCCAGCTGGCCGTTGCGTTCTGCATGGCGATTTCCTCTTGACCGACAGCTCATTCCGACAAGCATTCATGTCCTGATCGTTGTACCTAGCAAATTCCCTTTCGCCGTCCATACAACCCTCCTTGGGTATACCCGCATTAATTGTTTTTTGTCTTTCTTAGCTATACATTCTTCAACTATCTCCTCTTGAGCACAGGGCAATCAAAGTCTCACCCCAAAAGAATTAAGGCTGACGCTGACGAAGGCCCTACAGAAGTAAATCTGTTTCACGCCATCAAGCAGACGTCAGCCTAAAAGTGGTGTAACCCTGCTATCACCCGGCTGGAAAGACCGCTTCTAGACGAAAACGGTCGTCCACAGTATCTGCATTGGGTCATTTAGTAATTTTTACCACGGTGGTAACTGCTGCCCACCCGCTATCACCTGAGAGGCACCCATCTGGATATTCGGGCTGAACCAGGTAACTGACATATACGAGTAAGTCAGAACAGCGCCTGCAACTAGTCGACAAGCGCTCTAAGCTCGCTATCAATGTCCTCTAGTGCCTTTTTGGAAATTAACCCGCCAGAGTATTTTGCCGCCGTCACCAAGGCAAAACCACGGGCCATGGCGATTTGCGGATGCTTATTGAGCCCAGGTATGTGCTTTTCAATAATTTGATTTGTTTTGCTGTTATCCAGCAATTCGCCAACTTTCGTTTCAATTGAGTACGGCATGTATTATTTCCTTGGTTGCGCCCTATAAGGCAGAAATTTAAAACGCAGAAGTTTTCCCAAGTTCTGAAAATAGAACTCAGCGTATTCAGCACTTGGTATGCCTTGCCGCTGAATCGGCAGTCGGTAATTGGTCAATACAGGGTTGAGTTCTAATACATTGCTTGTGACAGAGCCTCACCTCCTGAGAATTCAATCGACTGCCTCTGGAGGCTCTTCCTCCCATCGGTCATGATGCCTTTTTTGATCATTCGACTGGGTCAATTGATCCAATACGGATTAAGCAAGCACTGTGCCTAAACGGGGCAAAAAATAATTTCATTATTTTTCAAATGATTACGTAGGTCGCAAATTACCTGCCGATATACTCCGGCCAGGCAGTGCACCAGAGTGTGTCGGTAGGCAACATCACTCTGTGAACTTACGAAACGCTCGTTACGAAATGTTCAAAGTTGACGCCGTGGCGCGAGACAGTTCAGCCCCGGAGACTGCCTCGCCAGCTTCTCAGACATCTGTACAGCGCTACGGCCCGATTCCGCCTCTCACCTTCCACCGCGAGAGCAATACAGGTGCGCAAGGCATCAGAGTGCCCGGTTCGCTGGACTCACCTTTCATCGCCGTTCAGCGGTGTGCTCCAAATCACCAACTCAAGAGCCGCTGCGATTTGAATGCGATGGTCGGCAAGCGGCACGGGTAACAGGTCCTGAGCTCGCTCCAGCCGACGCAGCAATGTGTTGCGATGCATGCCAAGCTCTTCAGCGGTCTGGGTGACGTTGCAGCCATTGGCCAGGAAGGCGTGCAACGAATGCTGAAAAACCATGGGCTCCGTGGCCAGCCGCCCCAGCATGCTCAAGACAAATTGTCTGGCGGCGCGCAGGTCCTGAGTCATAAGTGAAACCATTCTGACTTGATCAATCGTGGCGACGGCGGGAGCACCAGCCAGGCGCCCCAACACTCGTTGGGTGCTCAAGGCCTCAAGGTGTGAGCGACGGAAACCATTGACTCCCATTCCCGGGGAGCCGATTGCTGCACGATTTTTTGGAAACTGATGAGCGACGCCCTGCAGCGCGTTCAGGTCCAACGGCTTTGCCGCACTCATCCAGAGCCATAGAGTTGCAGAGGCTGCGAACACGATCAGTGGCGCTACCGTGCCAGTAAGGTGCGCTAGAGTGCGTGCCATATCCTCCAGGGATTGGATTTCTACATCCGGGCTTTCACTCCAGACGAGACAGGCGTGGTGCTTCTGGAAAAGGCTGTAACCCAGTCGCCGCCCCAACTGTTCGGTGTCCACATCTCTGCCATCGAGCAAACGACTGACCAGAGAACGTTTGTCGATATGATCCTCAGGGGTCAGGGCGCTCTTTTCTTCCAGGATTATCTGGGTCACGACACGCATGTTGTTGTCGATGAATTCCGAGATAGAACGCGACGAGACCTCTAGGAACTCCTTGAGCACCACCGGATCCTGCGTCAGGCTGAATGCCATTTTCATCCACAGTTCCCAAGCGGCGTTCTGGGTCGACCTCGCGACATTTATCAATAGTTCAGACAGCCCCCTGCGGGCCAGCTCCTTGGCCGTGTCCACCATATCGGCAGATACGTAGGGCTCAACCGGCTCTCCAGGGCGCTGCAGATTGGCGCTCGCCCAGTGCAGTAACTCTGCTCTATTGGCGCGCCGACACGCCGCGAGGATGACCGGGTCCTCCAGTAGTTTTGCATCTTCTGGTGAAGAGAAAAGCGACTGGTTCAGACGCTCAATCCACTCCGGTGGCAACGTCTGCGCGAGCTCGGCGCCTTTGCGCATGAGCTCGCGAACGGCTTCGGAGGGACGTGGCCAATGGGGCGGCGTACTGGTCATAAAAAGTGCAAATCACTCAGAGATATCAGGGGAAGTTGCGCAGTTTGTACCGTGGTGAAGGGTAAAGGGAAAACTAAAAAAACCGCCCCGAGAGGCGGTAAAGAAGCAGGCCTTCGGCCCGACACGCGGTAACTTCAGATCAAGGCATGCAAATGATCGGCAATTGCCTTTCGCAAGGCATTCATCCACATGCCTTGCAGAATATGGCGGTCCAGGATTGTCAGAACCCTTTTCCCGGCTCGGTGAACGCAGGCATGCCCAATAGTTCGTGCGGGTCTCGCATCTGGCCATCGATTTCCACCCAGCCCAGCAGCGTGGAGCTGACACTCCAGCCCAGCAGGCGTTGCATTTCTGCGGGAAGCTGGCGAACACGTTCAACGGGCAGGGAAAGGAAGTGATTCTCTTCGAGGCGCAGGCAGGCCAGGTCGTAGGCCATTGTCAGGCCGGTACGAGGAGTAGAAGAGGTATTGGCGCCACCACCGTGATAGACCGACCCCATCCATAGCAGCGCGGAGCCTGCCTTCATTTCAGCGGCAATGGTCTCCTCCTGGGTTGGCATCCGCTCGTCGTCCCATTTATGACTGCCGGGAATGACGCGTGTCGCCCCGTTCTCTTCGGTGAAATCCGAGATCGCCAGCATGAGTTGCAGGCGGGCTTCACGTCCGTACTGGGGATGCCTCCATAGCGAAGTGGCGTCATCACGGTGCAGGGGCTGCAGGCCTTGGCCTGGTCCAATCTGGATGGCTTGGGTAATGCTGAGCTGGATGCCAGGCTCGATCTCGATGCGGTCGCTACCCACCCAGACATGGGTAGGTGTCTGCAGGATCTTCTTCGCCGCCCCGATGAAAAGTGGGCTCAGCGCCACATCCACCGCCGTGTCGCTTCGCCCGATGATACGGCCGACACGTCGGGTTTGCGCACCTGCGAAATAGGGATCCATTCCGCAAGGGGTGGCCTCTAAGTAGGCGTCCAGCTCTTCGGTGAGGGACTTCAGCGTTACGGACGAGACAAAATCGGAAATGATGACCCCGCCGTCACGCAGGATGATCTCCACCACCTGTTCGACCGATGCATCACTGCTGACCGTCGAGAGTTTTAGTGCATCCATCTGCTTTCTACCTGTCTGGTTCTGTCATTGTTCTATTCAGTGAGCCGGTCAACCTGACTCACCCCACCCGTTGCCTGATGACTGCAACGCCTCTTGCCTCCACTATCAGCGCGAGCACTTTATAATTACCGAACGTGATCACTTGATCAAGTCGTATGACTATGTTTTTTTGTGTCGCTCCAATACCACCGTTAGAACCCGTCAAATCCTCTATACCAGCTGGCGCTCACTGACGAAGCCATCCCCTCAAGAAAGGGATGGCATCGACTCACCTCATGGATTGGGGAATGACCTTGCGATAGGATTCGTCACCGTCAACGCTGGATCAAAGGTTGGCGGCAACACCAAAAAAGGGAGAACGCTCAATGGCTCGGATAGGCGCGGAAGAGCGCAGGCAAGATTTTATTGAAGCCACCATCAAGGTGATCGCCGAGTACGGCATAGCCGACGCCACAACACGACGTATCGCGGCGGCGGCGGATTCTCCGCTGGCCTCACTGCATTATGTTTTCCACACCAAGGACGAGTTGTTCAGTGCCGTCTACGAGTCCTTGATCAACATGCCACAGCAATCACTGCAGTACGCTCCGACAGGCGCGACTACAGCAGAATCGATTGGGGAAATGCTGCGGCAGCTGGTCAAGTGGTTCACTTTGCACCCCGACCGGGCTACCACACAGTTCGAACTCTTCTTCTGGAACCTGCGCAACAACCCGGAAATGGCGACTAAGATTTATGCCGTTTCCATTGAAGCGGCCCAACAGGCCATCAGAAAGATTACCGGCGAGGCGCTGGATCAGACCGCGTTAATCACCGTCAGTCGCTTGCTCATCAATCTCTTCGACGGCTTGCTGCTTGCCTGGTCTACCCATGGTGATCTCGAGCGCTTGGAGAGCGAGACCGATACCGCCTGCCAAGCCGTGCAGCTGCTGGTGGACAGCTATTAAGACGCTCTTGGATGCGCCGTGCCCTTATGGCACGGCTATCCGTGCATGGACGCTTGGCACGAGGCGCTGCCCTCCCCTGGCCCTAACCGTTATCTTCGTTGCATAAAAGTCATTGAACCCAGCGCGTCATATCAAAAATGACACCCCAGTCAGCAGTAAACCCAAAATCAGCAGAACGGTTGTCAGTCGTGTACTGACTCTAAGCACAGGTTGATGCTCGACAATTTTGCCGATGGCAAAATACAACCGATCGACTATTTGCTGCTCGTCGAGTTCTTTTGATTGAAAGATAGAGTCAATGACGGAACTGGCATTCGGGAAAGGATCATGCAGGAACGGTGCTACGTCAAAAGCACTTTGCTGCAGCGCTCGAGCCGAGAGTAAAGCGGACGTGACAAGTGCGCCAAGTGCCATGACGGCGGTTATAGCCTCTGCAATAGAGATCATGTCAAGACTGGCGGCAACACTAAAACGGAGTATGGCACCGTATAGGGTTACTACCCCCGCCAAAGCACCAAGTGACAATGTAAACATCAAGCGTAGGTAGACTGTAACCAACCCTCTTGAAACCGAAACTTGCTCAAGATAAATCTTCACAAGCGTTTCTATTGTCAAGCGACGTGCCTCGAATGCAAATCGACGCTCTTCTGCAGGAGTTAAGGGTTGCATTCAAGATACCTCACAATTAATAGCCCCCAAAAACACATAATCTACACATCCAGCGCAGGGAGCGCTGCCTTCAACTAATCGACGAATCTCTTTCAGCCGGGGTATTGCTACAAATGTAGCCCAGTCGCCGGCTAAACAATTCAGTATCTACTTCCTTGCCCGCGAGCAACCTGCAATGAAGCTGCGCTGACAAAGTACGGAAAATGAACAAGGCCGGACGGCGATGTGCGACGTCCGGCCTCCATGGGCGGGGGCAATCCACTATTTGTGTTCGGCCACAACTCCACGTCGCGAAAACAGTACAGGCGAACCCTCAGGGCTGAGCAGCACTGCGGTCAACGAGCCCCCTTCAGTTGACTGACTTTCTTTGAAACTGCGTCCCCCATCGCGACTCGTTAGTATCAACCCATCCAGCCCGCCCACCAGTACGTTAGAGCCAGACACCGCCACCGAAGTGACCGAGCCTTTGCTTTGCGTTGGCACTCTGTGGAAATCCCGGCCCTCTGCAGAACCCTGCAATAGCGTCCCGCGCTGACCACCTAATAGCAGGCTTCCATCGGCAAGTACCGCTCCGCACCAAAGCGTCCCCTCGTAGCCGGTACTCAAGTATTTCCAGCTTTTTCCGTGATCGTCGGAGCGCAGGACCTTTCCCTGTTCGCCGGAGGCATAGAGCCTGCCCTGGCGATCGGCAAACAGCCCCAGCAAGTTCAGGTCGGCTTTTTTCGATCCCGGCGGCGCCTGTAGAGGCTGGTCCCTCCAGGTCAGTCCGCCATCCTCGGTCATCAGCACCTGGGCCCAGAGCCCCACGGCGACACCCTGCTGCGCATTGAAGAAATGCACGGCGAACAGAGGCCGATCTTCTTCACTGGACAGGCGCTGGATGTTCCAGGACTCACCGCCGTCCGCCGTGACCAGAATAGCCCCCCAATGACCCACGGCCCAGCCGCGCTTGGAGTCAACGAAAGACACGCCCGTGAGCGGCGTGGACACCGGTACCGAGCCTGCCTGGCGGAAATTTTTACCTTGGTCGTCGGAC
Organism: Pseudomonas sp. 8(2025); assembly: GCF_052665325.1. Classification (NCBI taxonomy): domain Bacteria; kingdom Pseudomonadati; phylum Pseudomonadota; class Gammaproteobacteria; order Pseudomonadales; family Pseudomonadaceae; genus Pseudomonas; species Pseudomonas sp. 8(2025). The sequence continues at coordinate 145,722 of NZ_JBQOIE010000004.1, forward strand.
AACAGCACGATGCCGTGGTCGCCGACGGCAACCACCCGCTCTCCAGCCCATACGGCATCGAGCATGGTCGCCTGCGTGGCGATGCTTGACTGGACCGCCGGCACGGCTTCTAGCGGCGAAGCTTGCAGCGAAACAGGCAGCAGAGCGGTGGCGAGCAAAAAACCGATAAATAAACAGTCATGACGCATGATTCTCTCCTCAGTGCACCAGCGCGCCGATCATGCGCGCGGGGCGCCTACGGGGAAATACCCGCTCCAGCCAGACCGCAAAGGCCGGCAACACGGTCATGGCCATCACCATATTGACGATGAACATGAAGGCGAGCAGCTTGCCCATGTCGGCCTGAAACTTGAGCTCGGAAAATGCCCAGGTGGCGACACCGATGGCCAGGGTTATCGCGGTAAAGATGGTCGCAATGCCCACTTCTAGCAGTGCGTGCTCGACTGCCTTGGTGATGGGCTGGCCATTGACTTGGTGAAGTTGCAGGCGGTTGTAGATGTAGAAGGCATAATCGACGCCGATCCCCACTGCAAGCACCATCACCGGCAAGGTGGCGATGGTCAGGCCGATCTGCAACTCCTTCATGAACCAGTAACCGATGAAGGTGCCGAGGGTCAGGGGTAGGCAGCACACCAATACCGCTCGCCAGTCGCGATAGACAACGAACACCAGCAAGGCGATGGCGGCGTAGACATACAGCAGCATGGGGGTTTCGCTTTTCTCCACCTCTTCGTTGATGGCGGCCAGGACCCCAGCGTTGCCTGAAGCGAGGCGAATCACCACGCCGTGCATCGGAAACGCGCTTCTGAACGCCTTGGCAGCGTCCACCACCCGGTTGATCGTGCTGGCCTTGTGATCTGCCAGATACAAGTGAACCGCTGACATGCTGCAGTCTGAACGCATGAGTCCGGGCGTCCGCGCAACTTCGGTGGCCAGCGCAGCGTAGTTCACCGGGTCAATGGGAACCGCGTCCATCTTCGGATTACCTTCGTTGTACCCCTCGTTGTACTGGCGCATGTAGGAGGAAAAGGAAGCGACCGACAGTACCCCGGGCACCCCCTGCATGGCCCAGACGAAACGATCCTGGTATTGGCCCAGGGCGACATCCTCGCAGCTAACCTGGCTTGCTTCGCTGGAGGAGTCTCGATTGGCTTCGAATACCACGCTGAGCCAGTCCAGGCCGATGTCGTAGTTACTGGCAATGGAGACGGCATCACGATTGAAGCGCGAGTCTTCGCGCAACTCTGGCGCACCGGCCTGCAGTGTGCCCACGACCCGGTCATGGCTTTGCCACATCGCCACCAGGAAAACGCTCAAAGCAATCCCCAGTACCCACTGTGCATTGCGCCACTCGGCGAGCCGACTCAGACCGCGCAGCCAGCGGGTCCGGCGCTGCCGGGAGATCTCCTGCGCGCTGGCATATTTGTCGTCGACCCGCAGCGCAGACGCGACCAAAGGCAACATCAGTAGATTGGTGATGATTTTGAAAGCCACGCCGAGCGATGCCGTGATGGCCAGTTCTCGCACCATGGGAATGGGGATCAGGAGCAGGGTCACAAAGGACACCAGCGCCGTGACCAGTGCCAGGGTGCCGGGAATCAGCAAGCCGGTAAAACTAGAGCGCGCCGCCTCTTCGGCACTCTTGCCGAGCGCAATTTCACGAACGATGAAGTTGATTTGCTGCACTCCGTGGGAAACGCCGATGGCGAACACCAGGAAAGGCACCAGAACAGCGAGCGGATCCAGGCCGTAGCCCAGCAGGCGCAGGCTGCCGAATTGCCACACCAGCGAAGCCAGCGAACAGACCAGCGCAAGCGCTGTAAAACGCAGCGAGTGACAGTACCAATAGACCGCCCCTGCCGTCAGCAAGAGAGCCAACAGGCAGAACTCCAGCACCGCCGATGCGCCGTCGGCGATGTCGCCGATCTGCTTGGCGAAGCCAATGATCTGGATTTCGAAATCACCATCCTCGAACTGCTGACGGATCTCTTTCTCCAGGACATGGTTAAAGGCAACATAATCTAGGTGCGCGCCGCCGGCGTCGAACTCATTGAGCTCCGCGGTGATCATCGCGCCCGTTTGGTCGCGAGAAACCAGGGTGCCGATAAAGCCACCTTGAGCACTGGAACTGGCGATCCTTGCAATGATGTCATCGTCCAGGTGCTCGGGTGTAACCGTTCCCGGTACCAATGGATCCGCCCGGAAGCCCTCCTCGGTAATTTCGTTGACGAAGGCATTGGGCGTCCACAGCGAACGCACACTGCTGCGAGACACACCGGGGAGAAAAGTCACCGCCTGGGTTACGTCATAAAGCCGCTTGAGCCCCGGAGCGCTCCAGATATCACCCTTGCGGGCCCTGACCACGATAGTCAGCCGATTGGCTCCCAGCAGATCATTGCGGTACGCCTCGAATGTCTTGATGTACTCGTGACCTATCGGCAATTGCTTTTCGAAGCCGGCATCCATGCGCAGTTGCAGGGCGAACCACGCCATGACCAAGGTGAAAACGGCCAGACCCGCCAGCACTAGCCGGCGGTGTCCGAACAAGATGCCTTCGACACATGACAGCATGCCGCGCGTTCGTACTTCAGGTAGTTTTACGGAACCGTTCACGGCAGGCCTCACAAGGTACGGGAGATGGCAAGGCCGACATAATCTCGGTCACGGTACAGCTGATCGTAGGGTGTCTCGCCGCCCATGAACTTCGCGTAATTGAGGGAAATCTGCCAACTGGCCGGATTGCGCACGAAGTTCAGGTAAAGGTTCATGCTGCTGGCGTCTTGCGTGAAGGTGGCGGTGAGATTCGGTGTGCGCCCTCCCAGCGACCGCGAGTAGAAGATCCCTGGGGTGACCTGCCAGCCCGGGAGCAACGTGCCGTCATAGGTCAGGCTCAGGTCCATGTTGATGCCTGACGAGGTCTTGTCGCCATGGGCCTTTGGCGGTGTCGCCGGGTCCAGTTGCCAGGTATTCAGGCCCGCGGCGATCGGCTCGCCGTTCACCTTGTCGTGCAGCCCCGGATATTTGATCACCACCAACTCGGTCAACAAGGTGCCGGTGCTGGCGCCGGCGAACTCAAGCAGTTCCGGTGAATTGGACGGCGTGAAGCTGTACAGACCTGTCAGATGCCATTGGAATTTTTTTTCGTCCTTCCAGCATTTGCCACCGTTGTTCTGGCACAGGTCGAGGACAGGATTGAGCGGCACGGAGTCTTTGGGGCGGTACGACAGCTCCGTTCCGACAGCCCAGTCGCCGATCGGCATGTTGGCGCTGATGCCATACAGCATCCGGTCTTCCTGGTACCTCCAGGTCGGTGACGCTGCGAAGGTATTCGGGTCGAGGAGTGCCACGCTCAAGGAAGGTGTCTTGTCGTGATAACGCATCACGTACAGTCCGTAGTTGACGTCACTGTCCTCCGGCTGCCAACGCAACGAAAGACCCCATTGGCCACTATCGCGGGCGTTCTTGTCGGAGAAACCGTAGACCCCCATACCCTTGCCCAGGGCACTGTTCATAGACCAGTAGCTGCCCACCGGTGGTAACTCACTCTTGTTCCAACCGAACTGATAGTAAGCCTCGATATTCAGACCATGGCCCAGGCCCGAGGCGACACTGAGCATTGGCGCCGGCAGCACGGCCTCTTTGAGCTGGACACCGGGACGCGCCAAGGCTTGATAGTCGTAGGCATTGGTGTTGTTGATGCCTCCCGCCACGAAAAGGCTTTCCCCCCAGTTGATCACTTGATTGCCCAAGCGAGCCCGGACGCGCTGGTCTCCCACGTCGAAGCCTTTGCTCACCCATAGATCAAGCAATCGGGCCTTGAATTTGAGGTCGTCACGTGCAGCGTCGCTAAGGCCGTCGCTACCGACGCCCTCAGGGGTGTTGAATGAACGGGTACCGGTGGTATCGGTTGCGGCAAAATCCCGGATCCAACTGCCGCGCGCCATGAAGGTTACGTCTTCGGGCATCTTCAACAACAGCTCATGCGTCCCCTTGAGGTAGTTGGTAAACAGGTCGCCACGGTCGTAGTTCAAATCGCCCTGATCGGCCACGCCCGAGCTCTGCGCCAAGCAGCCCGATGGCGCGTTGTGTCCGCTGGCGCCTTGGTTGATCAGGCTGCAGCTGCGCGACTCCGTACGCACGCCCATGCCAGCGGTGATCGTGGAGTCGAAGGAACCATGAAGAGTGTCGTTTTCAAAAGTGAATCCCATTGCCAGTGGGGTTGCGCACGCGATGACAAGGCCTGACGCTTTGGTAATTATTTTTTTCATGTGGGCTCTCGATCTGACGTCGTTCTTTTAGCGTTCGCTGATGGCTCGCAGGTTGTCGGAGGTGAAGAAGTCACGCTTCAGGCGGGGGTTGCCATTGTCTTCGGTGATCCAGCGAATATCGTTCTTGCCCGCCCCGATCGTGGTCATGTCGAAGAGATAACGGCTGTCGGCAAGGTTGTACTGAACCTGGGCTTCCACGTCGCAAGCGCCCGTCTCATAGACAGGAATCGAGAGTCCTTCACGCACCTTCCAGATATGCCCTTGCTTGTCAAAGTCAACGGCCACCAAAGCGTTCCAGCTATCCTCGTCGATATAGAAAAGGCGCTTGGGCGCCTGATGGCGCATGCCTTGGCGCACATTGGCCTCCACCACCCAAACGCGATGCAGCTCATAGCGACGCGCCTGCGGCGCCAGCGAGTCGTTGCCCGCAAATTCCTCTGCTTTGGCGGAAGTGTTGTAGGCGCCAAAGACGTTGTAAGGCACCAGCAATTCCTGCTTGCCAACCAGTTTCCAGTCGAAGCGGTCCATGGCCCCGAAGAAGACGTTTGCCTCGTCGACGGTGTACTGATTGTCCAGGCCAATCTGCGGAGCGTCATAGGAGTAGGACGGCATGCGTCGCACGCGACGCTGTCCTGGGAAGTAATAGAAACTCGTCGCCTGCTCGCCAGCCACTGCTGTCTGCACGCCGGCCTGCCCGGCTAACGCTGCCGGCTCCTGGAAACTGAAATAGGTGGCATTTTCCAGGCGTCCGACGGATGAGAACAGCGCACTGCCCTTTTTACCCCAGGGTGTGAAGAAGGCCGTATCCGTCGACTGGCGCAACCACTCTCCCCCCTTGCGTGGCGAAATACCGGAAATACTTCGGGGAAGTTCAACTCCGACGCCGCGATAGCGCATCTTCATGTTCCACATGACCTCAGCGCCCGTGCTGGGTATGGGGAACGGGATGCCTGGAACATGGGCTTCTTCCAAGGCGACACCAGAAGCATCGAGCTTGGCGAAGCCAACATTCTGCTTGGTATTGTCTGCTACGAAGTCTGGAACACCACAGGTGCGACGAGTCGGATAGACATCCATGCGATAGCCAGGGATCTTCTTGAACAGTTCAAGCTGTCCTGGCGATAGCTTGCTTGCATACTGCGCGACATTGTTCGAATCGATACTGTAAAGAGGCTTGTCGCCCTTGAACTTCCAATATTCCCCGCGTACCTGGCCGTAACTCCATCCCGCCCCCTGCTGACCAGGCGGCGTCCAGGCCGGAATCTCCCCGTCTGTGCTGGCCGCAATCTCCCCTCCCAGAGGTGTCAGTTTCGAACCCAGCGCTTCAGGTTCCAGGCTTGCAGCCTGAACCGAAAAAATCACGGTCGATGCCGCAATAGACACGAGCAACTGCCTGATCACACGGCGGGCGGATACTTCACATTCCAGCCGTTCAGTTACATCTTTCATTGGAGGATCCTCAAGCAAAGGGCTTTGATCGGTGACGGCCCCCTTCCTTGCGAAAGCGCGGGGCTCTGCCACAGATATGGTCAAATGACATGATCAATTGACCATGTCGAGTGACCATCAAGCAAACCACAGGCCAGAATCTGGTAAAAATTATTTATCTATAAAAAACATAGGGTTATGAATTAGCTAAGAATAGGGCGAGCAACACCCCTGCCCTATAATGGGAAATAAGGAAACAGGTGTTACCAATAAGTGCTTGTTCTTGGAGCATCAGAGGCATTGCACTAGTTAGGCCTATGCACTAAAACCTGCCAAGACCAATATTTTATGCCGCAACTCTCCGCCACTCAGCGCACAGACCGATCAAGTCGTGACAACATGCGGCCACCCAAAAAACATTGAAGTTTTCTGTCAATGAATTTCGCGCGGGTGTAGGGGCTGAATATAAACTCTCAAAAAAAACCGCCCTAGAGGGCGGTAAAAAGGCAGGCCGTGGCCCGCTATGGAGTAGTCAATTGCTCATCAAGAAAAACGATAGTGTTTGAAACAGTAGGCAAGCGCTTAAACAATAAATCCTGGCCCTTATCTTATTTCAGCGACATTCAAGGGGCGAACAAGAATGCCCCTTTTTCGAGTATTTCAACGCGTGATAGGCGTAATACAACTGCACAATTGAGTATGACCATGTCAGAAAGGCAAATGTCATGAAGATCAATTTTGTCTCATCGCCTGGAATCGGAAAAAAATCGTATCGAAGTGCCACGGCAAGCCCCGCTGCTCCGCCAAGCATCGTAGCCAGCGCATGGAAAGACTCTCCAGCACGTGCTAAACGCCAAGTAAAATAGCATAGGTATAACGTGTAGAGTGACCACATGATTACATAGAAGTAAGGGAGCAACTCCTTCATGTTTCCAGACAGAAAATAGCCAGCGGTCGCTGCAAATCCAGCCACAAATATGACCACATCTTTCGACAGGGATAATTTGTAGTTATGCGTCACCGCCATCAGCCCGAGTGTTCCAATAACAGGAACCCCGACCCCTCTTGAAAAAGCATCCAGGAAAATTGCAACGTTGTAGTTGGCTTGCCAGCCCGTAGCTATGAATGTTGTAAAGTTTGTAGCTGAAATACCAACAATCAAATACTCCAACCCAAGCAAATAGTTATTTCGCCTGATAAACGCCACACCATAACAGAGCCCGCAAAGCACAAGAACAACACATGAAACCAGTGCAAATAAATCTCTGAACTCCACGATATGCGCCCCTTTATAAATAATGTCTTGTCTATGAAGTTTCCTTGCGCTCTTGAGTGCAAGGGCGTCGCACTAGTAACATCCTTCTTATTGGACTCATCGCTTCCAGGCGTTATCTTTGCGCACTTTTTTATCTGTCCATGAATCCAGCAGTCGGGCTGCTGCAAATGCGGATTTTATTGCGCACCATTGAAATGGTTCGGGCAGCATCGAGGGCGTTTTGTGGTGCAGGCTGGTCAGCAGAGGAGCCTCTTCACCGTTGATTTGGCTGGCCAAAAGCGTGCCCATGAGCGATTGAGTGGCAAGACCGTGGCCCGAACAGCCGGCCGAATAGAAAATATTGTTTTTCGCCCCCATAGTGCCGATGACCGGTAGAAAGTCATAAGCCCCGCTGACGTAACCGCTCCAACAATGCTGGATACCCAGGCCAGATAAGGAGGGATGGCGTTCCCGCAGCACCCGGACCAGGGCCGCATAGGCCTTGTTGTCAGGCACATTGGGCGTCTTTGAACCATAGGCATAGCCCAACTCTTTGACCGTCAGCACCATAGTGCCGTGAGCCGTCAGGCGGTGGCTTTCCATCGTGTAGTGCGGCGTGATGATTCCTTCCCGCCCTTCCCAACCCAAGGACGCCAGTTGCTCCTTTGACAGAGGCTGGGTTTCTATTGCTGAAACCCGAATGGGCGCAACCTTGTTACGCAACACACCCAATTGAGGCGTATAGGCATTGGTTGCCAGCACCATCACCGGTGCGGTTGCACTTCCCTGCGCGGTCTTGCAGGTAATGACCTGTCCTTCACTGAAAGAAAGCAATGGCGTGCGTTCGTATAGTTTTACGCCTGCCTGGATGGCTGCACGTCGTAGGCCACTGATGTACTTCCCTGGATTCAAGGTGCCACCGCGCTGCTCGCTGCCAAACAAAAATGCAGCAGGAATTCCTCGCGCCCGCATTTCGGCGCTATCCACAAAGCGGGTTACAGAGCCTAATTCATGACCGAGCTCCATATTGGCGCGCAGCCGTTTTTCCTGGCTAGCATGGACAGCAGCCCTGATGACCCCGGAGGGGGTGTAATCACAATCAATAGCCAACTCAGCCAAGCGTGCTTCGACGTAAGTGACAGCCTCGTCGTAGAAGCTGACAAATTTTTTGGCCTGCTCCAAGCCGACGCGCTTGACGAACATGTCGCATTCGATGCCCATGCTGCCAAGCAGATAGCCCGCATTGCGCCCGCTGGCGCCGAAGCCGGCGAACTCTTGCTCCAGGACAATGACTTTCGCCCCCAGAGCCGTCAGCTCAAGTGCCGTTGAGATACCAGCAAAACCCCCTCCGACCACAACCACATCGGCATGCTCATGGCCGTTGAGTTCCGGCTGCAGGTCGACTGGTCGCTCCACCCATCCACCAAGACTACGAAATCTCAGCGTTTCAGAACCGTTGCAGGCTCCTGTACTCGAAGCTTTCATTTGCTTCACTCCTACTTGCACTCAGTCAATTGTGTAGCGTGTCCGCACACTCCATCGAACACGACAACCCCCGCCAAGAAAGTGAACGGTCGCGAACGTGTGAAGTGATTGGCGTCGCTGGTTATCCCTGGGATGAAATTCGGCACAGAGTCCGCAAGCCTCGACGTAACGCCGATCACCCTTCAGGCCGTGAGGCATTCCGACATCATCGATTTGAAAGGCTTAAAACCCTTACCTGCAGCGCTGAATGACGGCATGGCAAGCAGCCCTTGCGGGGCTCGTTTCGCGAGATAATGCGTGCCACACGTGGAGTCTGAGTGCCTGCAAAGTAAGGATCCACACCACAAAGCGTTGCACTCAAATAGGGCTCAAGCTCTTCAGCGAGGCCCCCCCGCGTTTCTCGCGAGACATAGTTGGAAATAACGATTGCGCCATCCCCCGCCACCCGCTCGATCGGCGTGTCGCAGCTTACTGTCGATAGTTTTTGTGCCTGCATGTACATCTCCTGCTTCGTGATCTACCGAGCTACTGAACAATCTGCGCTCGAGCTTCAACCGGTCCCATCATTGCCAGGCAAAGCGCCCATGAACACGGGCGATAGGTTAATGGGGCTGGATGCTCATCAGCTCGCCTCTGAGTCCTGGGTGGCGGGAGTGTCCACGCCTTCAGTCAGATTGGGTCAATTGATTAGATCAAATGACCAAGTCTAATGATCATAAGCAGTTTGTGTGCCGCTTTTGGCTAAGCCGCCTCAAGCAATGAAAATCAACGCTTGCGTTCAGTGAAACTTGAGCAGGCGTGATACCTAACGACCCACTTGCAATGTAAGTTTGTTTCGAATCACCACATTGCAGTGGGCGGCGATTGGGCAGTATCTATTGGCGTTGAGTGCGCAATTCAGGCACCACTCCGGTGGGCGACGCGACGGTCTGATGGCCATTGATGCCGACTCATGGATTGCAAAGCGACCATGCGTTAGCATCCACGCTTTTCGACGCCTAGCCAGGTGACTGGCGTCAACACCGTGAAAGGAGATGGTCTACATGGCTCGGATGGGCGCTGAACAGCGCAAACAAGACTTCATTGAAGCCACCGTCAAGGTGATTGCCGAGCACGGCGTAGCCAATGCAACCACCCGGCGTATAGCGGCTCAAGCGAAGTCGCCGCTTGCCTCGCTGCACTATGTATTTCATACAAAGGACGATCTGTTCTACGCCGTTTACGAGTCCCTGATAAACATGCCGCAACGGTCGTTGGCCCCCATGCCGACAGGAGCAGGTGCAGCAGAATGCGCCGCGGAAATCTTGCGTCAGCTGGTCAACTGGTTCACTGCCCACCCGGACTTGGCCGCCACCCAGTTCGAGCTGTTTTTCTGGAATCTGCGTAACAATCCAGCAATGGCGGCCAAGATCTATGCCGTGTCTATCGAAGCTGTTGAGCAGAACATTTCAGCCGTTGCGTTTCCTGCACTGAACAAGACCGCGCTGACCACCGTCAGCCGCTTACTCATCAGCTTGTTTGACGGATTGCTGCTCGCATGGTCAGCCCACGGAGATTTGGAGCGCTTGGAGGCCGAGACAGAAGCCGCCTGCCGCGCTGTAAGACTACTGGTCGCCAGTTATTGAATCGAAGTTGAACATCCCCCCTTCAACGCCTCAAGGCAGTGCATTTCCAACGCTGCCTTGCCGGGCTGCCATCCGAACCCATCAACCTGCGGTTTCTTTCTTCAAGCCCACGAGTCTTATCGCCGCGCAGCAAACTTGGCGCGCGCATCGCTCCTTTTAAGCCGTTCTGCGCTTAGGTGCCGCGCCCCCAGACCTGGGCGTGCCAGGTCTGGCCGCCAAAGAGAAAGAAAGGCCCAAAGCCCTCCCTTATGGAGTACGGGCGTTTGTTCTACCTCCAAATAAGGGGTAGGCGCGGCGCTACCTATGAACCGCCCTTTTAATCAGCGGCGGAAACGCCACATTTGCGCAACGCCCCTATACGGGTGTGCAAAACGCTCAAAATCTCCCTGAATGAAGGGCGTTTTGCACCTTGCCCGGAAAAACGGCTGGCTCTATCTTGGTCGGGCGATCAAGTCAAAAGAACAAGACTCTATAACACAATACTAGGGGGCGACATGTCTTCCCACACTGTACTTCCGGTTGAGCCTCTGGATGTTTTGATCATCGGAGCAGGTGTATCGGGTATCGGCGCAGCGGTTTATTTGCGGCGCGATCAGCCTCACAAAACTTTTGCGATCCTGGAGTCACGTGAGCGAGCGGGCGGTACATGGGACTTGTTCCGTTATCCCGGCATTCGCTCTGATTCCGACCTGTTTACTTTCGGTTTCGACTTCAAGCCCTGGACCAAAGACAAATCGTTGGCCGACGCGGCTGACATCCTTGAGTACCTGAACGAAACCATCGAGGAATATCGGCTGGAGAAAACCATCCAGTACCGGCAGAAGGTTGTATCCGCGAACTGGGATAGCCAGAAAGGACTCTGGACGGTCACGATCATGGACCGTAATACGAGAGAGCCCCGCACCATTGAATGCCGCTGGTTGTTCAGCGCGGGCGGCTACTATCGTTATGACGAAGGATTCACCCCGCGCTTTGAAGGCACAGAGCAGTTCAAGGGGGAGATCATTCATCCGCAACACTGGCCGGAGTATCTGGATTACAGGGATAAGCATGTCATCGTGATTGGCAGCGGAGCAACGGCAGTCACCTTGATTCCGGCCATGGCTGACAAAGTTGCCAGTATCACCATGCTGCAACGCACCCCGTCCTACATCATCAATCAGCCTGCAACTGACTCCATTGCGGCATTTCTGCGCAAGGTCTTGCCGGCACAAACAGCCTACTCGCTGGTCCGCTACAAGAACGCCAAGATCACTCTGGCTTTCTGGGGATTCTGTCAACGCTTCCCCAAACTTGCGCGCAAGCTGCTCCTATGGCTGACCAAGAAAGAGTTGCCCAAGGACTACCCTGTCGATGTGCATTTCAACCCGCCCTACAACCCCTGGGACCAGCGATTGTGCTCCGTTCCTGAGGGGGATTTGTTCAAGGCGATCAGTGCGGGTAAAGCCTCTGTCGTCACCGACCATATCGAGCGGTTTACCAAGTCGGGGGTTTTGCTCAAATCTGGCAAGGAGTTGAAGGCCGATATCATCATCACCGCTACCGGGCTGAATGTTCAGCTCTTCGGTGGCATTACCCTGCACAAAGACGGCGTACCAGTAGTACTGAACGAGACCCTGGCCTACAAAGGCACGATGTTGTCCGGTGTTCCCAATTTTGCTTTTGCCGTGGGTTACACCAACTCCTCCTGGACGCTGAAAGTGTGCCTGCTGTGCGATCATTTTTGTCGCTTGCTGGGCTTCATGGACGAACAGGGCTACAACGTGTGCGAGCCCAAAGCGCCAGATGGCGTTGAAACTCGCCCCCTGCTGGACTTTGGCGCTGGATACGTACAACGCGCTCTGGATGGCATGCCCCGCCAAGGCCCCAGCGAACCGTGGGTCATGTCGATGGACTACTTTCGCGATGTGAAGTTGTTGCGCCGTGGAAAGGTTGCAGAGAACTGTCTCACGTTCACCTCAGTCACCGCTGCCCCACTGCACCACGGCGCCGAACTGCAGGCACAGGGTAGTGGGCAATGAGTGCCGATCGGTTCTTTGAGTTGCCCGACAAGCGCCTCCTCTGCTATCGAAGCTACGGATCTGAAACAGCCCCGGCAGTCATTCTCGTCGTGGGCCTCGGATTGCAATTGACCTACTGGCCGCAGCCGATCATCAGTGGTTTGGTGGAAATGGGCTTGCGTGTCATCACGCTGGACAATCGGGATTCGGGGCGGTCTTTCTATACCCAGGTCACGCCGCCAACGGTCATGCAGCAGTTCTTCCGCAAGCCGACGCCGGGTTACGACCTGGGTGACATGGCCAATGATGTGATCGGTCTCATGGACGGCTTGCAGCTACAGAAGGTGGGTGTAATCGGGATGTCGATGGGAGGCATGATCGCCCAGATCCTGGCCGCCCGCTTCCCTGAACGCATAGAGACCCTCACCTCTATTTTCTCGACGACGGGCTCACTACGAGTAGGCCAACCCTCGCTCAGGGCGATCTTGCAGACGCTGCGCCGCCCCCCGAGAAATCAACAGGAAAGTGTTCGCGACTATGTAGACATCATGCGTCTCATAGGGTCGAGGCTTGAGTGGAATGAACAAGCCCTGCGTAATTATGCCAGGGAGGCTTGGGACCGCGGGGGGGGAGAAGCAGGCAACCTTGGAGTTGTCAGGCAGATTGGCGCCATCATCAACTCGGGCGACCGCACTCAAGATCTGCGGAAAATTCGCTGTCCCACGCTTGTCATCCATGGCGATAAAGACCTCATGGTTGCCACGAGCGGAGGCTTCGCCACGGCCGCAGCGATCCCCGGGGCTCACTTAGTGCTGCTACCGGGGATGGGACATGACTTTCCGTCCTGCCTGTCGGGCACGCTGCTGTCTCTCTTGGCAGGACATTTAGGCTAGAAACCAATGCTCACTTTTAGGGGCGTGCTGTTTATCGCCCCTCTTTTTACACAATGAAACTTGAACCTGCCTAGTTGCAGCGTAGTGCCGTGTTCAAGTTTGAACAGAACTAACAACAAAAACGGCTTGCTCGGAACCGTCGAGCCACACATCGCACGCTTGGGCTGCAACCAGAGCCTGGCGCGGATGCTCCTTCACTGCCCTTTTAACAATGACAACTAAGCCGCAAAGGCAAGAGGTATGTATGGAATTCAAGTTCTTACTCCCCACCAAAGTTGTGATGGAGCCAGGCCTGTGTGAGCGCACTGGCGAACATCTGCATGAGCTCGGTTTGAAACGCATTCTGATTGTGACGGACGCCGGAGTTAAGGCCGCAGGTCTGTTGTCCAGCATCTATGCCAGCCTGGAAAAATCCGGAATTTCATTCGATGAACTCTCGGACATCAAGGCAAACCCTCGCAGCGAAGATATCAACCAAGCGGCGCAGAGGTACCGGGGCAAGGGAATCGACGGTCTCCTGGCCGTGGGCGGCGGCAGCGCCATGGATGCAGCCAAAGCCATCAGTCTGCTTCTCACCCATGAAGGCAGGATCGAGGATTACGAGGGCTCATTCACACTCAAGCAGGCGATACCGCCAATCGTGGCGATCCCGACCACTTCGGGCACTGGTAGCGAGGTGACGTGTTTCTCGGTAATTACCGACACCGCACGGCATTTCAAAATGAACGTGCTGGATTATCGAATCGGCCCGGTGCTCGCCCTGCTCGACTCGCACATTACCGCCACACTACCGTCGGCAGTTGCCGCCGCAACTGGCATGGATGCTCTGACCCATGCCATCGAAGCCTTTACCTGTCGCGTCTCGAACCCGATCAGCGACGCCCTGGCGCTGCATGCCATTCGCCTTATCAGCCAGCACCTCAAGCCTGCGGTAAAAGAGCCGGGCAACCTGGAAGCTCGCGAGCAGATGCTGATCGCCAGCTTGATTGCCGGCATGGCATTCGGTAACGCCGATGTAGGCAGTGTGCATTGCATTTCCGAAGCCATCGGGGGCATGTACGACACCCCCCATGGCGTGGGCAACGCGATCTTCCTGCCCTTTGTCTTCGGTCACAATCGAGATGCCGATATTGCACGGCATGCTCAGGTTGCCTACGCGCTGGGAATCGACCCCCGCCTTTCGCCTGTCGATGCCGCCACGGCTGCGGTCGACCACTTGTTCCAGATGAGCAAAGACCTGGGTATTCCACGCTTCGCCGAGGTCAAGGGGGTGCGCGAAGAAGACTTCCAGGCGATTGCGGAAAAGTCGAAGAAGAACTTTTCCGACCCCAGCAATGCCAAGGAAATGACAGTGCAGACCTACCGCGAAATCATCGCCGCTGCTTACAGCTTCGTAGAGTGAGGGGGGTCAGTCATGAGCGAATCAATCCCGAGCGCTTCTTTGAAGCGCACCCTCGGCCCGTTTTCCGTTGTGCTTTTCGGGTTGGCCTTCCTTGCCCCGTTGATCGTCTTCGGCACCTATGGCGTCATTTCGCAAGCAAGCCAGAACACCACGGCAATGTCCTATGGGATCGCGGCGATCGGCGTCATTTTCACCGCCTTGAGCTACGGTCGCCTGGTCAGGGTGTTCCCGGCAGCCGGTTCGGCCTACACCTATACCCGCAAGATGTTGAATGCGAATGTCGGGTTCATGGTGGGCTGGGCCGCCCTGCTCGACTACTTCTTCATTCCGATGTTGATCTGGCTACTCGGCGCCAGCTATCTCAACATGGCTTTTCCCGATGTGCCGCAGTGGGTATGGATCCTGGGCTTCATTATCAGCACGACGCTGCTCAATATCCTGGGCATCCAGGTGGCGAACCGCTTCAACGTCCTGTTGATGCTGGTGCAACTTGCCATCATCGCCGTATTCATCGGTCTCTGCTGGCATTACATCACTCTTGCCAACGGCCCTGGCGGGTTGCTATCGGCCAAGCCGTTCTTCAACCAGGAAGTGCCGTTCGCCACGACCATGGCCGGTGCTGCCATTGCTGCCTATTCCTTTCTGGGCTTCGACGCATTGTCCACGCTCAGTGAGGAAACCAGGGATCCGAGCCGGACGATTCCACGCGCCATTCTGCTGGTCGCCGTGATCGGTGGAACGGTGTACGTCGGCTCCTCGTACTTCATGTACCTGGTGCATCCCTCCCCCGAGTTTGTGAATGTGGATGGCGCGGCATTCGAGATCGCCCGGATGATCGGCGGGGATCTGTTCTTCGCGATCGTATTGGCCGGCATCATCATCGCCCACTTCGCCGCGGGCATGTCCTTCCAGGCGAGCGTGGGTCGACTGCTGTACGCCCTCGGTCGGGATAACCAACTGCCCCGCACGTTGTTCGGCGCGTTGCACCCGCGCTACAAGACGCCCGCCTTCAACATCCTGCTCTGCGGTGCCTTCGGCACTGTAGGTTTTGGACTGACGATCGCCACCGCGACGTCCCTGGTGAACTTCGGCGCCTTTCTCGCCTTTACTGCGGTCAATCTTTGCGCTTTGCGGCTCACCTTCGATGCGCGCGTCAGAGATGGCGCCGGATTTTTTCGAGGCGTGATCTTCCCGCTCATTGGCCTGATCACGGCCGGCTGGATGCTCGCCAGCCTGGATAAGGACGCACTGATCATGGGCTGTGGCTGGCTTGGCATAGGCGCCGTTTATCTCACCTGCCGTACCGGCTTCTTCCGCAGCCCTATAGCGGATGCCCTGGTGTAGCGATCGCCCTTCAATCGAACGCTCTGACAATAACCACAAGGCAAGCCCCTGGGCTTGCCGTGCAATGGCGAGAATCGATATGCAAACCAACCTTCTGATCAATGGTGTCCTCGTGGCTGGCGAAGGCGAAAGCCTGGCCGTATACAACCCCTCCCTGGGCAGCGTCCTGGTGCAAACCACCGAGGCTAGCAGCTCTCAAGTTCACGCCGCGGTCCAGAGCGCAAGCGCGGCTTACGAGACGTGGTCACAAACGCCCCCCAAAGATCGTGCGGCGCTGTTGCTCAAGCTTGCCGATCGAATCGACACGCAGGCGCAAGTGTTCGCTCGCCTTGAGGCGGACAACTGCGGCAAGCCCTTCGCGGCCGTGCTGCAGGATGAGCTTCCGGCCGTCTCGGACGTGTTCCGCTTCTTTGCCGGCGCCGTTCGTTGCCTGCAAGGTTCGGCGGCGGGCGAATACCTGCCGGGTCATACATCGATGATCCGTCGCGATCCGGTGGGCGTGGTTGCGTCCATTGCGCCATGGAACTATCCGTTGATGATGGCGGCCTGGAAACTCGCGCCCGCGTTGGCCGCCGGGAACACGGTGGTACTAAAGCCCTCGGAACACACCCCGTTGACCACGTTGAAACTGGGAGAGCTGATCGCCGATATCTTGCCTGCTGGCGTGGTCAATATCGTCCATGGGCGAGGCGCTTCGGTGGGGGAACCGCTGACCAGCCATCCTCAGGTGCGGATGGTATCGCTCACCGGTTCCATTCGTACCGGCAGCCGCATCATCGAAAGCACGGCCGACAGCGTGAAACGCATGCACATGGAACTGGGCGGCAAAGCGCCTGTACTGATCTTCGAGGATGCCGACATCGATGCCGCTGTCGAAGGTATCAGCGCCTTCGGCTTCTACAACGCCGGGCAGGACTGTACCGCTGCGTGTCGCATCTATGTACAGAAGACGGTCTATGCGCAGTTCGTTCGCAAACTCGGGGAGTCGGTGTCCCGCATCAAATGCGGGCTTCAGGATGATCCGGCGACGCAGATGGGGCCCCTGATCACCCAGGAGCATTTTGAACGTGTCGAAGGTTTTGTAAAGCGCGCCAAGGCGCTCGCGCACATCGAGGTTGTCACAGGCGGCAAACCGGTACCGGGTGCGGGCTTCTTCTACGAGCCAACGGTCTTGGCCGGCGCCAGGCAGGATGACGAGGTGGTGCGCCGCGAAATCTTTGGCCCGGTGGTGACCGTTTCGGAGTTTGAAGATGAAGCGCAGGCCCTGGCATGGGCCAACGAGTCTGACTACGGCCTGGCCTCATCGGTGTGGACCTCGGATGTCGGTCGAGCCCATCGACTGGCCGCTCGCCTCCAGTATGGCTGCACCTGGATCAACACCCATTTCATGCTGGTGAGCGAAATGCCCCACGGCGGCGTGAAGCTGTCCGGGTACGGCAAGGACCTCTCCATGTACGGCCTGGAAGACTACACCGTGGTGCGACATGTGATGTTCAAGCACTAAGAGAAGTCACGCGCCTTAAAGACCAGGGCTCACAGCCCTGCCCCTCGCCCAGATACAGCCAAGAGGCTATGTATGAATACTATCGAGACGTTTGAAAGACTCGAATCCAACGTGCGGATGTACTGTCGTGACCTGCCCCTGGTTTTCGATACCGCCCAAGGCAGCAAGATCCACGCCGAAGACGGTCGCGACTACCTGGACTTCTTCGCCGGCGCCGGCGCCTTGAACTATGGGCACAACGATCCGCGCATGCGCGATGCGTTGATTGAATACCTTTCGGCCAATGGCGTGACCCACGCTCTGGACCTGCACACCAGTACCAAGCGGCGGTTCCTGGAGTCGATCGAGCGTGACCTGTTCGCGCCGCGCGGCTGGGACTACAAGGTTCAATTCACCGGCCCGACCGGTGCCGATGCCGTCGAGGCCGCGTTGAAGCTGGCGCGCAAGGCGACGGGCCGCACCAAAGTCGTATCGTTCTACGGTGCTTACCACGGTATGACCGCCGGGGCCCTGGCGGTCACCGGAAACCGCAATCGTCGAGGTCCCGGGCTGTCCAGCGATGTGGTGTTCGTGCCGTACGAAAACAGCCCTTACGGCGAATTCGACAGCATTGGTTTCCTCCAGCGCATGGCCAACGACCAAGGCAGTGGTTCGCAGCTGCCGGCGGCGGTGATCGTCGAGTCGGTGCAGATCCAGGCCGGCGTCTACCCCGCCTCCAACCAGTGGCTGCAGGCCTTGCGCCAATGGACCCGTGCCCACGGGGTGCTGCTCATCTGCGACGAGATCCAGGCCGGCTGCGGCCGTACCGGTGATTTCTTCGGTTTCGAGCGCTCCGGGGTGGTCCCTGACCTGATCACCTGCGCCAAATCGATCGGTGGCTATGGCTTGCCCATGGCGATCGTATTGATCGGTGCCGGGCTGGACGTCTGGGAACCAGGCGATCACATCGGCACGTTCCGCGGCAACCAGTTGGCATTCCTTACCGCCCAGATCGCCCTTGGCTATTGGCGCGACGAGCAGTTCCTGACGTTGCTGGCCGCCAACTGCGCGGCCATGGAGCGCGCGGTCGCAGGCTACGCCGAGATTCCAGGGGTCGCTTCCGCGCGCTGCCGCGGCATGATCGCCGGTATCGATTTCGGCCGCGGCAACGTGGCATTGGCCAAGGATGCCCAACAGCGCGTGCTGCAGGCGGGAGTGCTGGTGGACCGCTGCGGGCCGAACGGCGAGATCATCAAGCTGATGCCACCCGTGAACACGCCGACCGAGCAGCTCGAGGAAGGCTTGAAAGCGTTCGGCGAGTCGGTCGCGGCAGCGCTGAGCCAGTAGCTGCAGGGTTCTGTCGGGCGCCATGTGCCGGTACACATGGCGCACGCCAGCTTCTCACCTGTGGGCGACGCACAGACTGCACCCGTTGGCGATGCGGATAACGTCATGGATCACGTGAGGCACTCATCATGAGGGTTTGACTGTGGACGAACAAAATGAAACCTGCTCCGACTTTGATGTGTCCGTAGTCGGACTCGGGGCGATGGGGACAATCATGACGCAAGCTTATCTGAGGCCTTCGAGCAGCATCGGGCGCTACTTGAAGTACTCGCCGGCCATACGGTGTTCCTTCCCTGGGAACAAGCATTCGCCTTTGCAACCGTGCTCCACGCCCATGCATTTGCCGCGATGGTTGTATTTTTCTAGGCCGTGGGCGCAAGCGATCGGTTTGGCACGCCTGTTTCGAGAACAGCCCGACTCCTGCTCGACACGTCACCCTTCTTCATCACTGATACACTCGAGGAAGCGGTACGCCGGCTCGAAGTGCAGGATTTCGCGGGCGATCAGGCGAGGCTTGATGTGCATGCGGGCGTGTTTGCGCACATTGCTGAATCCATGCATGCACAACGTGCCTGGACGCCAGTGTTCGACGCCGTGTGTCAGGTCGTGCAACGCGCGGAATCATTGGGCTATGGCGATCCAGAAAATCGCGGCCACCACCCAGGTGTTCGCTCGCGAGCACGGCGCCGCAAAAGAGGCATGACCGCGCGGTTACAGGCCTCTTGGATCGAACCCGACGACAACAATCATAAAAATTGCTGGAGGATCATATGCGCCGATTTGGTTTTCTACTGGCCGTCTTGACGCTGGCCAGTTTCCTGGGTGTCCTTCTTGCCCCAAGGCCGACCCTCGTCCACCAAGGGACGGCGCAACACAAGGGGCATCCGACTATCAGCATTGGGGATATCTTCAGAGGTTACTAGCGAGGTGTCACGCGGCCGCTGGCACTCATCCGCCAGCGACCGCTTGTGACTCAATGATCCATTGCACCGCTGGCACCAAGGCCTGTCTGGCCCCGTACGAACTGATCGGCGAAGGCCGCCCTTTCCGCCTTGGCCCGCGCAGTGCGGTCCAGCCGGGAAACGGCATATGCCATCAAAAACGCCAGCGGCATGGAAAACAGCGCAGGCTGGGCATAGGGGAACAGCGGCTCGGCGAAGTGCAAGACATCCACCCATACCAGCTTGGAAAACACCACAAACCCCATGGCACTGAGCAACCCTACGTAGCCACCGGCCAACGCGCCACGCGTGGTCAGCCCCGACCAGAACATCGAGAGGAACAGCACCGGGAAGTTGGCCGAGGCGGCGATGCCAAAGGCCAGCGCGACCATGAAGGCAACGTTGATATTTTCGAACACAATGCCCAGGACTATCGCCACCAACCCAAGGCCCAGGGTGGCCAGCTTGGTCACCCGCAACTCCTGGGCCTCGCTGGCCGATCCCTTCATTATTACCCGCGCATACAGGTCGTGGGCTATCGCGGATGCCCCGGCCAGGGCCAGGCCTGAAACCACGGCCAGGATGGTGGCGAAGGTCACTGCCGACAAAAAGCCCAGCAACAGGTTGCCGCCGACCGCCTGGGCCAGGTGCATGACCACCATGTTGCCCCCGCCCAGCAGCTTGCCACCCACCTGTCCACCCTCGAAGAACTGTGGCTGCTGGCTGACGATCACGATCGACGCCAAGCCCAGCAGGAAAATGACATTGAAGAAGTAACCGATGAACCCGGTGGCATAGAGCACGGATTTTCGTGCCTCCCGGGCATCGCTGACGGTGAAGAACCGCATCAGGATATGGGGCAGTCCGGCCGTTCCGAATACCAGCCCCAGGCTCAGCGACAGTGCTGTCAATGGGTCGGCCAGCAAGCTGCCAGGCGCCAGCAGGCGTTCACCCAGGGCATGGGTATCCATGGCCTGGGTGACCAGCGTGTCATAGCTGAAGTCGAACTCGCGCATCGCCAGAAACAGTACCAGTGAACCGCCGACCAGCAGCAGGAACGCCTTGATGATCTGTACCCAGGTGGTCGCCACCATGCCGCCAAAGGTGACATACAGCATCATCAGCGCGCCGACGATCACCAAGGCGATGTGGTAGTCCAGGCCAAACAGCAGCCTGATCAGTTGCCCGGCCCCGACCATCTGCGCCACCAGGTAGAAACACACCACGGTCAGCGAACCGATGGCGGCCATGGTGCGCACCTTGCCTTGGTCGAGGCGGTACGAGGTGATGTCGGCGAAGGTGAAGCGGCCCAGGTTGCGCAGCCGCTCGGTCATCAACAGCAACAACACCGGCCAGCCCGCGAAGAAAGCAATGAGGTAGATGTAGCCATCCATGCCGGAGGTATAGATGAGTGCGGTGATCCCCAACAGTGTCGAGGCGGACATATAGTCACCGGCCAGCGCCAGGCCATTCTGCCAGCCCAGGATACCGCCGCCGGCGCTGTAGAAATCTGCCGTCGAGCGGGTGCGCCGCGCCGCCCACCATGTAATGCACAAGGTCAAGAGCACGAACACCATGAACATGCCGATGGCATGCAGGTTGAGGGGCTGACGCTGGCCCACGTCCAACGCGGGCGACGCCAGCAGCAGGCCAGAGTGCAGCAACAACGCCAGAGGCAATAGCTTCTTCATGCGCCCGCCTCCTCATCCAGCCCGGCGACCAACGCCTGGGTCAGGCGATCGAACTCACCATTGGCCCGATACACATACAGCACCGACAACGCACAGAAGAACACGAACAGGAAGGCGCCGGCAGCGACGCCGACGGTCATGTTCGACCCTTGGGCCAGGCGCCTGGCAATCAGCTCGGGCCAGAACGACACCAACGCGATGTAGCCATAGAACGTGGCCAGGATCAGCAGGAACAGGCTCAGGGTAAAACGGTTTCTGCGCGCCACCAGTTGCTGGAACCGGGCACTGGCGCGAACACGCTCGTATAACAGGCTGGACATGGGGCACCTCGGGCAATGTACTTGTTGTTATGGGATGTGCAGGTGCTGCGGCTCGATCAGTGTTCGGCGCCGGTGGCCTGGGCCTCCTGTTGCCGGGCCCACTCACGCAGGACAAACTTCTGGATCTTACCGGTGGCGGTCTTGGGCAGCTCCACCAGCGAGACATGGCGCGGCGCCTTGAAGTGCGCCAGCCGCTCTCGGCACCAGCGGATCAGGTCGCCAGCCGTGACGCTGGCCTGGGCGTCGGCGCGCAGGGTGACGAAAGCATGCGGGGTTTCGCCCCAGTGTGCATCGGGGCGCGCCACCACGGCGGCCTCGACCACCTCGGGATGCTGGTAGAGCACCTCCTCGATCTCCAGCGAGCTGATGTTCTCGCCGCCGGAAATGATGATGTCCTTGGCCCGGTCCTTGATTTCCACATAACCGTCCGGATGCAGCACGGCCAGATCGCCGGTGTGCAGCCAGCCGTTGGCCAGCGCGCTGCGGGTCGCGTCCGGGTTGTCCAGGTAGCCTTTCATCACTGTGTTGCCGCGCACCACCAGCTCGCCCAGGGTGGATCCGTCGGCCGGGACCGGGTGACCGGTGTCGGTATCCAGCACCGTGGCTTCCTCGAGCATCGGGTGGGCGACACCCTGGCGGCTCATGAACCGGGCGCGGGACTCCAGAGGCAGTTCATCGACGCCCGGTTGCCACAGGCACAGGGTGCTGGGGCCGTAGCTTTCGGTCATGCCGTAAGCGTGGGTGATGCTGAAGCCGCGCGCTTCCATGGCAGCGATCACCGCGCTGGGCGGCGCCGCGCCACCGGTGATGACCGACACCGGCCTGGCAGGCTCCTCGGCATGCCCGGCGTGAATCAGCATCGACATCACCACCGGGGCTGCGCTCAGGTGGGTCACCGCATGCTCGGCGATGGCGGCATGGATCGCCTCGGGCTGGACCTTGCGCAGGCACACATGGGTGCCGCCTGAAAGGGTCACCGCCCAGGTATGGCTCCAGCCATTGCAATGGAACATCGGCAGGGTCCACAGGTAGACGCTGCGCGGCCCGAACTGGAAGACCAGCGCCCCGGCGCAGGCATTGAGGTAGGCACCGCGGTGATGCAGGACCACGCCCTTGGGATCGCCTGTGGTGCCGGAGGTGTAGTTGATGGCGATCGATTGCCATTCGTTCTGCGGCGCACTCAACGCTCGGTTGGGATCGCCCTGGGCCAGGAAACTCTCGTAGTCGAGGTCGTGGGCCAGGTCGAAATCCTCGGCCTGGGCATCGTCGATACCCACCAGCAGCGGCGGCGCATCGAGTATCGCCAGCGCCTGGCGGGCCACCGCGCCGAACTCGCGGTCGCAGATCAGCACCTTGGCCGCGCAATGGCGCAGGATGAAGGCAATGCTGCGCGCATCCAGGCGGATATTGATGCATACCAGCACCGCACCGGCACCGGGCACGCCATAGTGCGCCTCGAGCATCTCGGGGATGTTCGGCGCCAAGATCGCCACCCGCTCGCCCGGCTGCACGCCGACCCGTTCCAGGGCGCTGGCCAGGGCACGGCTGCGCTGGTGCAGTTGGCGGTAGCTGTAGCGCCGGCCGCCATACACCACCGCGTCGCGCTCCGGGTACACCTGGGCAGCACGCTTGAGGAACGACAGCGGCGACAGCGGCACATGGTTGGCTTCGTTGGGGGCAAGCTCATGCTCAAAGGTCGGGGTCATCATGACCGGCACCCCATCGCTATGTTGCCCAGGCATTGAATGTACATACACCTCTCCTGTTTCTTGTTGTTCTTGCGCCGGGCGCTTTACAGGCTACTGCACAGATGGCCGCCATCGACGACGATCTCGGCGCCGCTCATGGCCCGCCCGGCATCGCTGGCCAGGAGCAGCAAGGCGCCATCGAGGTCCGACGGCTGGCTGAAGCGCCGGCTGGGGATACGCGAGCGCAGCTTCTCCCCGGCCTCGCTGGCCAGGAATGCCTCGTTCAGATCGGTCATCACGTACCCTGGCGCCAGGGCGTTCACACGGATGCCATGGCGCGCCAGTTCCAGGGCCATGGCGCGGGTCAGGTGCGCCAGGCCCGCCTTGGCCGCGAGATAGGGACCGACGGCGCCGGCCACGCGGTTGGCGAGGATCGAGGTGACATTGATCAGGCTGCCGCCCTGCCCCGCGGCGACCATGCGCCGGGCGCTTTCCTGGGCCACCGCCCAGGCGCCCTTGAGGTTAGTGTCCAGCACGCGGTCCCAGCTTTCATCGTCGCAATCGAGCAGGGGCTGGCTGTCGCTCACCCCTGCGTTGTTGACCAGCACATCCAGCGGGCCCGTGGCGTCGAGCACCCGGCACACATCCTCACGACAGGTCACATCGAGGGCAAAGGCCCGGGCGCGACCACCGGCCAGCTCGATGGATTCGACCAGGCTCTGCAACGGCGCCTGGCGCCGGGCGGTCACCACTACCTCGGCACCCGCCGCGGCCAGGGTCATGGCGAAATGTCGTCCAAGGCCGCTGGAAGCGCCGGTCACCAGGGCGCGGCGCCCATCCAAGGCAAACAGTCCGGCAAGGTTCGGCTGCATCAGTGGGCTCCCAGGCGCTGGTCGAGGAGTTTCTTCGCCAGGCTCATGCGGTGCACTTCGCTCGGACCGTCGTAGATGCGAAATGGACGGATGTCGCGAAAGATCCGCTCGACCACGGTATCCCCGGTCACCCCGCGTCCCCCCAGGACCTGCACGCAACGATCGACCACCCGCCACAGCGCTTCCGAGCTGATGACCTTGGCCATGCTCGAATCGACATTGCCACGCTGGCCCTGGTCGAGCACCCAGGCACAGTGCCAGACCGCCAGGCGCACTACATGCAGGTCCATCATGTTGTCGGCGAGCATGAAGCCGACCCCCTGGTGCTCGCCCAACGGCTTGCCGAATGCATCGCGGGTGCGCGCATGGTCGCAGGCGATGTCGTGGGCACGTCGCGCGGCCCCAAGCCAGCGCATGCAATGAGTCAGTCGCGCTGGCGCCAGGCGCACCTGGGCATAACGGAACCCCTTGCCGATCTCGCCCAGCACATCGCTTGCCGGCACCCG
The DNA here is from genome assembly GCF_052665325.1 of Pseudomonas sp. 8(2025). NCBI lineage: Bacteria > Pseudomonadati > Pseudomonadota > Gammaproteobacteria > Pseudomonadales > Pseudomonadaceae > Pseudomonas > Pseudomonas sp. 8(2025). The sequence goes on from NZ_JBQOIE010000004.1 coordinate 170,270, forward strand.
CAGGTTGTCGAAGCGCAATTGCCCGTGGCCACCGGTGAAGCAGCTGTCCAGCGTATTGAGCTGGCGCTCGTGAATGATCTCGTCACGCTGCATGTCGGACAGGAACATGGTCGCCGTACCGTCCTCCATGCGCGCCATGATGATGGCGAACCCCGCCCCATCAGCTCCAGTGATCAGCCACTTGCGACCATTGATCAGGTAATCGTCACCATCGCGAGTGGCGGTAGTGAGCAGCATCGACGGATCGGAGCCCGAGCCCGGCGCCGGTTCGGTCATGGCGAAACATGAGCGCACCCGCCCCTGCACCAACGGTCGCAGCCAGCGGTCTTTTTGTGCTTCGGTGGCCACCACATCCATCAAGTGGATATTGCCTTCGTCCGGGGCGTGGATGTTCAGTGCAACGGGTCCCAGAGGCGAATAACCGGCCTCTTCGAAGACGATGGCCTTGGCGGCATGGCTCAAGCCCAGGCCACCCATTTCAAGACTGGCGTGAGGCGTCAGCAGGCCCGCCGACTGTGCGCGGGCCTGCAGCTCTCGACGCAGGGCGTCGCTGGGGCCATGGGCATCCTGGCGGGGGTCGTTTTCGAACGGGATGACCTGTTCGGCGATGAAATCGCGGGTCTTGGCCTGCAATGCAAGCAGTTCTTCCGGCAGGGTGAAATTCATGTCTGTCCTTCTTGACTCTGGTCGGTCCGGGGGAAAAGGTAGGTGTCGCCGCGCTCAGGGCATGGCCTTGGGATTGCTGATCGCTAACCGAGCGAGGGTCACTTGCCGCAAGGCGTCTACCAGTGTGCGCCGGCGTTGCGGATCGTCATGGCGTCCCTGGCGAATGTCGCGGGCCAATTGACGGCGGATTTCGTGCAAGGGCGCACCCGCCCCGTCGACCAGGGCGGCCAGGTACGCCTCCTCCTGGCTGCCGGTATGCGCTTGCAGGCGACTTTCGCGAGCGGCGATGGCCATGGCATTGGCGATCATCAGCGTCGGGTAGCGCAGCTCACTGGCCAGTGCCGGCAGCACCTGCTCAAGCAAGGTCTGGCGGGCGATCTCGAGGAGTTCATGGGCATATGGCTGGGTCATGGTGCCTCTGCTCCCGTCATGTTCAGGATGTCGAGTTCCAGCTCCGGCAGCAGGCGTGCGGTCAGCGCCAATTCGAGGGAAGGCTCTTCACCGGACAGGTGGCGCTGGCCCTGCTGCAAGGCGATCACTGCCCAACGCAAGGTCGCCATGACCTGCCAAAAGTGCAGTTGGCGCGGCTCGATACGTACAGAGGACACATCGTTATAGCCACCTAGAAAGTCCTGTAGCAGCCCGATGCCGCCGGCTTCAAGGTCGGGGCGCGTAAAACGCCAGCAGCGAGCGGTAAACCAGCCGAGGTCCTCGCAAGGGTCGCCCCAACCACTGAACTCCCAGTCCAACACGGCTTCCAGCCCTCGCTCACTGGCCAGATAGTTGCCAGTACGGTAGTCGCGATGAAGCAGGCACAGGGCGCGGGTGCGCGGTGCATGCAGCTCGCACCAGCGCAACCCCCACTCCAGTACCGGATAAGCCTCGGCGAGCGTATCGAGGTAATCGCGATAGGCGTTAACAGTGGCCAGGGCGGGTGCATCCTGCGGTATTGGCAAAAAGTCCAGCGCCGCGCAGGGCGGACGCACTTGATGCACACGCGCCAAGTTGGCGCCGAGCTGCGTTGCCAGCCGCGCCTGTCCATGAGCCCCGGCACCGGCACTGAGCAGGCGCCCGGCTGCTACGCCGGGCCTGTATTCCATCAGGAAAAAAACCCGACCATAAACGTGGGTATCGCGGCATAGCCAGAGCGGCCGCGGCACTTTCACACCGGCCTCGTGGACCACCTGAAGCACGGCGAACTCTTGCGCTCGATTGAGGCTGGCCGGCAGTGCCGAGAGCGCATCGCTGCGCAACACCCAGTTCCGCGCGCCCTCCCAGGGGCCTCCCTCGATCAGCAGCTCGAACAGCCAGTTTTCCTGGATGGCGCCACCGCTCAGGCGTTTGCGAGCCTTTATGACGACGCGGGTCGCCAAGGCGCGCTCACGGATGAAGTCGACCAAGCGTTGGTCTTGGGTCGCGGCCACGAACGCATCGCTGGCCGGAAAAGTCGTAGGGGAACGGGTCATGAATCTATGAATCCTGCCTTCGTTTTTGAGTGGGCAAGACGGTAGAGCAATGACCGGGCCAACCCTTCAAGAACCTACTGAAAGCCTCGCCATACCTGGCCTTCAGCTTGTTGAAAGGGACAGTGGGCTTCTGGCGGATTGCATAAAAGAAACAATTTCATTCAATATCGAAACATTTCACCAATGAAAGGCTTCGTCATGGAATCTCCCACTTCGCGGGTCGTCGTGCTGATCAGCCATTTGCAGCGTCCCCGGCAACGCAGCCGCCTCGCCAATGTCGTGACCGGACTGGCTGCGGACTATCTCGATACCCGCATCGAGGTGCTTGACACCTCAGTGGCTGAAGCGTTGCCGACCGCTCGCGAACTGGAACAGCGCGATGAAGTCGACGTATTTGTCTGCGCCGGGGCCACTGCCGCCTACCTGCGCAAGCACCTGACGCGCCCGGTATTGACAATGCATGTGGGAGGCGACGATCTGCTGCGGGCGCTGGGCCAAGCACGCGAGCACACCTCACAGGTCGCTTTGCTCAGCTACAACCGCATTGATCGCAACCTTGCGGCCATGGCAGCGCTGTTCACCGTGCCTGTTCACCAGGCCGCCTACTCCACACTGGAGCAAGCCCGCCATGCGGTCGAGCGGGCAGCCCAACTGGGGTGCCGCAGCATCATTGGCTCATCGTCGGTGGTGGAACTGGCGGAACAGGCAGGACTGCACGGCGTGCTGTCGCTGAGCGAGGGCACCGTACGCAGAGCACTTGAGGAAGCCCTGGGCATCCTGGACAGTCAGCGCATCGAAATTGCCAAGCGACAGCACCTGAACGCTGTGTTGCAACACATTCCCACCGGCGTGGCAGCGGTCGACAACCAAGGGCTGGTGCAGTCGCTCAACCCTGCCCTAGCCCACCTGCTGGAGTTACCGCTCAGCGAAGCGCTGGGCCGACCACTGCAGCAACTGTGCCCGGAACTGGATTTACAGCAGGCGTTGCGGGATGGCGGCGGCGAGGAGAACCGGGTCATTCGACTGGGCTCGCATGCGGTGGTCAGCAACCTGCTGCCCATCCTTGAAAACGGTCAGCGTACCGGTCTTGTGCTCACCTGCCAGGACACCACCGCCGTGCAACGGGCGGATCAGCGCATTCGCTCCACTCGCCGTCCAGGCGCATTCACCGCCCGCTACCGGCTCGAACAGCTGCACGGCAACAGCGCCGCCAACCGCGAAATGCTGCAAATGGCCAAGCGTTTCGCCGCCAGCCATTCGACCATCCTGATCACCGGTGAAAGCGGCACCGGCAAGGAACTGCTGGCCCAGGGCATTCATAACGAGAGCCCTCGCCGGCAAGGGCCCTTCGTGGCCATCAACTGCGCGGCTCTTCCAGAGTCGCTACTGGAAAGCGAACTGTTCGGCTACGAGGAAGGTGCCTTCAGCGGTTCGCGCAAAGGTGGCAAGCCCGGGCTGCTTGAGGCCGCACACCGCGGCACACTGTTTCTGGACGAAATTGGCGACATGCCGGTATCGCTGCAGACACGCTTGCTTCGTGTGCTGCAGGAGCGGGAGGTACTCCGGCTGGGTGGCACCGAACCCATTGCCATTGACTTGCGCATCATCGCCGCCACTCACCGGGACCTGCGTGCAGCCATGGAGCAGGGCGAATTTCGGACAGACCTGTATTACCGGCTCAACATTCTGCGCTTGCAGACCACTGCGTTGCGTGACCGGCCGGAAGATATCGCGCTGATTTGCCAGGGCATCAGCCAACGTCTACTGGTTCAGGGGCAGCCTGCGGCCGCTGCGGACATACCGGCTGCCCTGTTGCCGTACCTGGAGCGCTATTCATGGCCGGGCAACGTTCGGGAACTGGAAAACGTGATCGAACGCGCGATGCTCTCGGCCCGCGAGCTAGTGGGCGAGCGTGGATTGAACGAGCACTATCTAGCTCGCGTGCTACCTGAACTGTGCGAAGACAGGCCTGTGTCCCCTGCCCGCAAGCCTGCTCCACGCGAAGCAGACCTGCATACGATCGGCAAGGCTGCCCAGCTACGCCACGTACAACAGACGCTGGACAGTTGCCAAGGCAATCTCGACGAAGCGGCCCGTCGCCTAGGCATCAGCCGGACCACCTTGTGGCGGCGATTGAGGTCCCTGCGCTAAGCGAACCCCACAGGTCGAACCCGGTATCGGGCTCACAGGGTGCAGCGGCGTGCTGGCTGCTGAGTGGTGATCCTGCAATCGGGAACGACCTGCGAATGTTCACGGATGCATGAGCAACTCGGGTGACGCCAAAGCGACCCTAAAGCCTTAATTGAATCAGTAGGTGATCAGATGGGTGCCATCTGTACACGTTTCCTTCACAATGACGGCACAATTGGCTGTGTGGAATATAGGGATGCACCTTCCGATAACCGACGAGCGTCTACTCAAAGCGTTGGCCGATGCAATAGTTGTCCACCCTCGGGCTACCTTGAAGGAATTGGCCCAGGCCGCAGGCGTCAGCAAGGCGACCCTGCACCGGTTCTGTGGAACCCGTGACAATCTGGTGACGATGCTGGAGAGCTATGGGGAACAGGTCCTCATTCAAGTGATAGACAACGCCGAGCTGGACAGCAGCGACGCGGTGATGGCCCTGCATCGTCTGATCATCGAGCACCTGAAGCATCGAGAGATGATGATCTTCTTGCTCTTCCAGTATCGTCCGGACTCCTTCGACGACAGCGAGGCACATCGACCTTGGCGGGCGTATGCCGATGCCTTGGATTCCTTCTTCCTGCGCGGTCAACAGGCAGGCGCCTTCCGCATCGACATCAGCGCTGCGGTGTTTACCGAAATGTTCTTGAGCATGGTCTACGGCATTGTCGACGCCGAACGCCGTGGACGTGCAGCCAGCGCGACGTCTGTACAGACACTGGAACTGCTCTTTCTAGACGGCGCCTCAGCGACTGCTCGCTAAGGGCGCAAACCCGGTCAAAAAGTACGCCTGGGCTACCACCGCGGCAAGCTGGAGAAGTGCATCGATAAATGCGGCAGGTCGCAAATGTCGAACGCGCCCCCAGCGCCGCGGCCACTCCTGGCGATGCACATTGGGTTTAATCCGGCAGCCGCTTTCGCGCGACCACTCGATCGCCTTCACAGACGCACCGCGCCTCTCCGGAGAATGCTAACGAGCTTCTCTTTAGCATCCAGGGCGGTGGCAGAGGCGTATTTCGAAAGATAGACAGGCCGCGCACCCAGCTGGACGGATCCGCGGCCTGATAGGCTTACAGACGATTCGGCGAGGTTCCAACCAGAGGGATACGCTGCCCGGTTTCCAGCATTTCTACAGCATCCAGTTGTTCTTCTATCTGTAGAAAACGCATGGCGGTCACTGCAGACAATTTTTCAGTGACCTCATCGATGTAGCGGTTCAACAGGATCTGTCGTTTTACCTGCAAGGTTTTGTACACCTTGATTATCTTGGACGCGTCCTCATTCGTGACCGCTCCAGAGCCATACGCTCGCGCATATTCCAGCAACAGTTCGAACGAATCCTTGTTCAGGCTCTCCATTTCATTGCGATAACGAGCATAGATCGGCCAGAAGGCCTCGGCTTGCTGGCTTTCGAGCCCCATGTTGGATTCCACAACCCGCTTGCGTTTGTAATTGATGGCCTCGATCTGGTTATTGATCTTCTCCTTGTGATCACTCATCACCTGCTGCGCCGAAGGCAGAGGATCCTGGGCTTGTGCGACAAAAACGCCTGAGGCGGCGATGACGGCGGCGCAAAATAGTTGCTTGAACATGAATTGACTCCTTTTACATTGACTGAATGATGAGGGTGCAATCACTGCACCGCTTCCTTGAGTAGGATCTTCGGCGCCCACTGCAGCCACTGTTCGTCGACAGCATCGAACAGGGCGAACGTTTGCCCGGGCCTGGCCGGCTCGCCCATCTGCCCGCTGTCGGGCGTGGCGAAGGCGATCCCTCCCGCCACCATGGCCTCCAGGGATTCGGTGCGAACCGACACGCCCTTGAATAAACCCGCCTCGATGCCGACTCCGCTGGCGTTCCAAAAGCGGCTGCCAGTACGCACCAGGGGGGCATAGCGCGGCTCGATGAGGATGCTCAGCAGCACCCGGTCTGCGTGGGGCCCCAGGCTCATGTCAATGACTTTGCCCACCGTCATCTTGCGGTAGGTCACCGGGCTGCCGAGCTTGATCGAGCCTTTGTCGGGGGCGCTCAGGGTCAGCCTCAGGCCTTCACCGCCGGGCAGGAGATTGGGCGCTTCAGCCAGGGCCTGGAAGCGAACCTGGCGTTCCCCCGGTCGACTGCTGGGCAGGGCCTCGATGTAGGGGCCGCTGACCAGGGTGCCAAGGTGCTCCGTGCGCATCAGCCCGAGTGCCGGGCGCACCACCCAGAAGCGTGTGCCGCTGCGGGCGAATTGTTCGGCAAAGGTTTCCAGGCGCGCCTTGAGCTGCACGCCGGACAAATCGGTTTTCAAGTCGATGTTCTCGACCTTGCCGATCAGCAGCCCCTTGAAACGAATAGGCGTGCCTTCGCGCAGTCCCTCGGCATCTTCGACACTGAGCTGAATCTGCGCGCCTCGGGCCATGGCGGTCTCTTCGCTGTCATGGAGGACGAAACGACGCTCCTTGCCCAGGGGCGGCGCTTTCAAGTCCAGGGTGTCGAAGGAGACTCCCCCATTGATCAATGTCTGCAAGGATTCGCTCTTGACCTTGAGCCCGTTGAGGTCGCCACTCAGCGTCACCCCGCTGGCGCTCCAGAAGCGCGTCGAGCCGTTCACCAGCCGCGTGTACTCGGGCTCGATATGCACACCGATCATGACCCGCTGGTTGTCCGTCGACAGCTGGTAGCTCTGCACGCTGCCCACGCGAATCTGCCGATAAAGCACTGGCGAACCCACGTCCACCGAACCGCGCCGATCGGCGGTCAGTATCAGGTGCAAGCCTGGTACGTTCATGTCCATGGGCGGAGCCTTGGAGAGAACGCTGAACTCCCGTCGCGGCACTCCGTTCTTGGCGAAACGTACAGCGATGTAGTTGCCCTTCACCAGCGCATCCAGCCCGGTAATACCGGCCAGCGAGATGTTCGGCTTCACGGTCCAGAATTCGGTCCCCTCCAACAACAGTGCTTCGACCCGCGGGTCCATCGCCAGCTCGGCGGTGGCGCCACTGAAGTCCCCGCTCATGTCGACGCTCTTGACCAGGCCGACCTGCACGCCGTTGTACATGACTTGCGTCTGTCCCGACTGTATGTCGTTGAGGTCCTTCATCTTCAGTTTCACCCGCAGGCCGACCTGGGCCGCGTCATAGTCCTCGTACAAGCGAAACGGCTTGCTGGTGTCGGTGGGAGGGCTATCGCGATGGCTGTCGGGCGTGGAAAAGGAAATCCCCCCCGCGGCCAGGGTCAGCAGTGACTCACTGCGTACCTTGAACCCCGACAAACCGCCGGAAATCGAGATCCCGCTGGCGTTCCAGAAGCGTGTGTGTTTGCGTACCAAGTCTGCGTAGGCCGGTTCGATGTGCACCCTGATCTCGATGGTGCGGTGGTCCTCGCCCAGCTTGAAGCTCTTCACCTGGCCCACAAGAATCTGCTTGTAGAACACCGGACTACCCTGCTCCAGAGAGCCCAGGCGCTCGGCCTTGAGCGTGATGTGCAGGCCGGGTACCTCCTCGGACATCGGCGGTGGTTCCTTCAGGGCCGTAAAGCTACGAACACCTTGGTCGCCTTTATCTCCCTTCGCCGGATCCACCGCGATGTAGACCCCGGACACCAGGGTCTCCAGGCCAGTGACGCCGGCCAGGGATACCCGCGGTTTCACCAGCCAGAAGTCGGTATCTTCATTCAGGTACTTCTCGGTTCCCTTGGCCATTTCGATGGAGGCGAGCACGCCCTTGATGTCGTCGCTGACCTTCAGCTCCACCACCTTGCCGACCGAGATGCCCTTGTACAGCACCTCGGTTTTCTTGGCCTGGATACCATCGCCGCTCTCGAAGCGGATCTGAATGACGGTGCCGGCCTCGTCGTAGGCGCGCCACGCCAGCCAGGCACCAATGACCAGGGCTAGCACGGGCAGGATCCAGATCGCCGACCAGCTGGAGGCCGGGTGTTTTTTGGGGACAGGCAGATCACTCATTTTCATTGTCCAAGTGGGTGTTATCCCATATCAGTCGGGGGTCGAAAGTCATTGCAGCCAGCATGGTCAGTACCACCACGCTGGCAAAGGCGGCGGCACCGAGGTTGGCCTCGATGCGTGCCAGGTTGCCGAAGTTCACTAGCGCCACCAGGATGGCGATGACGAAGATGTCGAGCATCGACCAGCGCCCCACCCATTCGATGAAGCGGTACATGATGATTCGCTGTCGAGCGGACATCGGCTGGTGTCGTTGCACGGAATACAGCAGCAGCCCTAACCCTCCAAGCTTGAAGGTGGGCACTACGATGCTGGCCACGAACACCACCAGAGCGATGGGCGCCATCCCCAGCTGAAGCAGGCTGACGACTCCGCTCATGATGGTGGCCGGCGCCCCATTGCCGAAGACGCTGACGCTCATGATCGGTAGCAGGTTGGCCGGGATGTAGAGGATCATGGCCGTGATCAGCAACGCCCAGGTTCGCCTGATGCTGTCGGGCCGCCGAGCATGCAGCCGAGACTGGCAACGACTGCAGCGCGCAGGCTGCTGGACGTCGAGGGGGTTGAGTTGATGGCACTCGTCGCACAGCTGAATACCGGCATCGATCGCACGCATAGTTAGCTTCCTTGGCCGGCGCCCGCGCGCGGGCACCAACGTTCATTTAGGGGGTCGCCTGGCGCGCTGCCGGATGCGACTCTGGGTGGCCCCGCCAACCACCGCCCAAGGCGCGGAACAAGTCCACCAGGGCGATCTGTCGCTGAGTGCTGACCTCGATAAAGGCCGTTTCGTTGTTGAAACGGGTGCGTTGGGCATCCAGGTAGCGCAGATGGCTGTCGATACCGGCCTGGTAACGCGCCTTGGCCAATTTCAGCGACTCCTCGCTGGTATCTGCCAGGGCACGGCGTGCAGCTTCTTCGCGGCGCAGGGTGTCGCTGGCCGCCAGGGCGTCTGCCACTTCACGAAAAGCGGTCTGCACCGTGGCCTCGTAGGCCGCGACGGCGGAGTCCTTGCGCGCCTCGGCCAGGCTCAGGTTGGCGCTGTTGCGCCCCGCATCGAAGATTGGCAGCGACAGGGTCGGCACAAAGCTCCAGGACCGCGAGCCGCCATCGAACAGGCCGGACATCTGCGCGCTGGAGGTACCCAGGCTGCCAGTCAGGCTGATGCGTGGAAAGAACGCCGCCCGTGCGGCGCCGATATCAGCATTGCGCGCCTGCAAACGGTGTTCGGCGGCCAGGATGTCCGGACGCCGCTCGATCAAGCTCGACGGCGAGTCGGCCGCTATGTCCTGCACCAGCAGTGGCCGATCCTGAGGCGATTGGCCGATGGCTTTCGCCGCATCCGCGCTGCCCAGCAACAGCACCAGAGCGTTGAACGCCTGTTGCTGCTGGCGCAGGTTGCTTTCCTGGTCGGCCCGGGATTGCTCCACCAACCCCAGAGCCTCCTGGTAGTCCAGGGCTCCGGCGGTGCCCACCCCGCGTTGACGGCTGATCAGGGCGAAGGAGTATTCGCGGCTGAGCAGGGTCTGCTGCGTCAGTTCCAGGCGACGCTGGGCGCTGTCCAGCTGCAGATACGCCTGGCTCACTTCCGCGATCAGGGCGATGCGCGCCGCGCGCCCCGCCTCTTCGGTGGCCAGGTACTGTTGCAGTGCCGCATCGCTGAAGCTCTTGACCCGCCCGAACAGGTCCAGTTCGTATTCCGGTAGGGCCAGGCCCACTTGATAAGCGCTGGAGACCCCGGCCTGGCCGTTGCTGGCCAGATCGGCCGGCAGGCGCTGGCGGTTACCTGAAGCCCCCGCATTCAGCCCCGGCACCCGGTCGGCGCGCCGGATGCGGTACTGGGCACGGGCCTCCTCGATATCCAGCAGGGTCTGGCGCAGCGAACGGTTGTTGTCCAGGGCGATGCCCACCAGTTGCCGCAGCTTGGGGTCGAGGATAAAACCCTGCCAATCCAGCTCGCCAACACGCTGCCCGGGCTCTGTGGTCGTGAGATTCCAAGCGGCGGGCACTGGTGCTTCGGGACGCTGGTAAGTCGGCGCCAGGGAGCAACCGCCCAGGGCTAGCAACAGAGACAGGGAAAGACATCTTATCGGCATGCGCATCATTGCTGACCCTCGGCAACGGGCTCGCGCACCGCGGGCTTACTGCCTAGAAGCGACAGCACCCAGACAAAACAGATGGGTACGAAGATCACTCCGAGCAGCGTCGCGCTGAGCATGCCGCCGATCACACCGGTGCCGATGGCGCGCTGGCTCGCAGCGCCGGCTCCGGTGGCCAGGGCCAGCGGCACCACGCCGAGAATGAAGGCCATGGAGGTCATGACGATCGGTCGAAAGCGCAGGCGCGCGGCCTCAATGGCGGCGTCACGCAGGCTGTAGCCCTTTTCCCAGAGTTCCTTGGCGAATTCGACAATGAGGATCGCGTTCTTCGCCGACAGGCCGATGATGGTGATCAGGCCAACCTTGAAGTACAGGTCGTTGGGCATGCCCACCAGGGTCACCGCGAGCACCGCACCCACCGCACCGATCGGCACGATCAGCATGACCGACAGCGGGATCGACCAGCTCTCGTACAACGCCACCAGCAGCATGAACACCACCAGGATGGCCAGGGCGAACAGCGCCGTGGCCTGGCCACTGGAAACCTTTTCCTGGTAGGACAGGCCGGTCCACTCGTAGCCAATGCCTGCCGGTAGTTGCGCCGCCAGGCGCTCCATCTCGGCCATGGCTTGGCCGGTACTGAAGCCTTGGCCGGCGTCACCGATGATGCGGATCGACGGGTAGCCGTTGTAGCGCACCAGTTGTACCGGGCCCTCCTCCCACTGGGTGGTGACAAAGGCACTGAACGGCACCTGTTCACCCCTGTCGTTGGGCGCGTAGAGCTTGAGCACGCTTTCCGGGGTCATGCGTTCGCCTTGCTCCGCCTGGATCACTACCCGTTGCTGGCGCCCGGCATTGGTGAAGTCATTGATCACATCGGAACCAAAGGCCGCGGACAGGGTGCTGCCGATGGTCTTGAAACTCACGCCCAGGGCCTGGGCTTTCTCGCGGTCGATCTGCAGGCGCAACTGTGGCGCTTCGGCGAGGCCTTCCATCATCGCGTAGAAGAACACCGGGTTGCCGTAGGTCTGTGCCAGCAAGGTATCGCGGGCTTGCAACAGCGCCTCGCGACCCAGCCCGCCACGGTCCATCAGGCGCAGGGCGAAACCGCCGGAGTTGCCCAGGCCGTTGATCGGCGGGGGCGACACCGCCATGACCGTGCCGTCGTCAGGCGCGGCGAAATGCTCGTTCAACGCCGCCACTTCCGCCGCAGCCGACTGCTGCGAATCGCGCTCGGACCAGTCCTTGAAGGTCGGGAACGCCAGCGCCGCATTGTCACCCTGGCCGGAGAAGCTGAAGCCCGAGATCACGAATGCCGAGGACACCGCCTCGCGGGACTTGAGATAGACCTCCAACTGCTCGGCGGTGGCATGGGTGCGCACGCGGCTGGCGCCTGGCGGCAGTTGCACGTCAACCACCATGTAGCCCAGGTCTTCGCTGGGCACGAAGGCTTCCGGCAAACGCAGGTAGCTATAGCCAAGGATCGCGACAATACCGCCATAGACCAGCATGAAGCGCCCGGCGCGTTTGATCAGTGTGCTATTGAACAGCGAATAGCGCTCGGTCACCCGGGCAAAGCCCCGGTTGAAGGCGCCGAAGAAACCGCGCTTCTCGTGATGCCCCTCGGGAATCGGCTTGAGCAGCGTGGCGCACAATGCCGGGGTGAAGGTCAGGGCCAGGAAGCCGGAGAACAGGATAGAGACCGCCAGCGACACCGAAAACTGCTGGTAGATAACCCCCACCGAACCGGACATGAAGGCCAGCGGCAGGAACACCGCCGAGAGTACCAGGGTGATACCGACGATGGCCCCCGACACCTGTTGCATCGCCTTGATGGTGGCGTCGACCGGTGACAGGCCCTCCTCGGCCATGATTCGCTCGACGTTCTCCACCACGACGATGGCATCGTCCACCAGAATACCGATGGCCAGTACCATGCCGAACATGGTCATCATGTTCACCGAGAAGCCCAGCAGGTACATCACCATCAGCGTGCCGAGCAGGCACACCGGCACCACGATCGAAGGGATCAGGGTGTAACGCACGTTCTGCAGGAACAGGAACATCACCAGGAACACCAGGACCATGGCTTCGATCAGGGTATGAATCACTTTCTCGATGGCGACGTCGACAAAACGCGAGGTGTCGTAAGGAACCGAATACTGCACGTCCTCGGGGAAAAACGCCGAAAGCTCGGCCAGGCGCTGCTTGACCAGCCCCGCCGTCTGGATAGCGTTGGCTCCTGGTGACAGCTGGATCGCCCCGCCAACCGCGGGAGTGCCGTTGAGGCGCGAGGAAATGTTGTAGTTTTCCTGGCCCAGCTCCACGCGCGCGACGTCAGCGAGCTTGACCGTGGAGCCGTCCTGATTGGCTCGCAGCAGGATCTGACCGAACTCTTGCGGATTGTCCAGGACGCCTTTGACCGCAAGGGTCGCCGTTAACTCCTGGGTGCTATTGCCCGGCGTACCACCGAACGCGCCGGCGGGAACTTGCACGTTCTGCTCACGGATGGCGGTACTCACGTCGTCGATGGACAGGCCGTAACCCACCAGCCGCTGTGGGTCAACCCAGACCCGCATCGCTGCTTCCGAGGAAAAGAACTGCAATTTGCCAACCCCTGGCAAGCGTCGCAGTTCGTTGTTGATATTGCGCGCGGCGTAGTCGCCCAGAGCCGTGGTATTGCTGTGGTGAGTACCGTCCTTGTAGTTCAGTGCATAGATCAGCAGAAAGCCGGCGCTGCTCTGCTCTACTTGCAATCCCTGGGTCAGCACGGCCTGGGGCAGGCGCGCCTCAGCTTTCTTCAGACGGTTCTGTACATCGACCTGGGCCATGTCCGGATCGACGCCCGGCTCAAAGGTCACGACGATCTCAGCAGTGCCGTTGGAGTTGTTGGTGGACTCGAAGTACAGCAAGCCCTTGGCGCCGTTCAGCGACTCCTCCAGCACGTTGGTGACCGATTCCACCAGCACTTTGGCCGACGCACCAGGGTAGTTGGCGGTCACTGTAATCTGCGGAGGAGCCACGTTCGGATATTGGGCGACCGGTAGCTTGGAGATAACCAGGATGCCGGCCAGAGAGATGAACAGTGCGAGCACCCATGCAAAATTGGGGCGCTTGATAAAAAATTGCGACATCGAAAAATCCTCGCGGCGATTGCGCCCTTACTTTTGTGACTCGGACGCTGTGGCCACGGCACTTTTGGGCTCAACCCTCGCGCCGGGCTGAAGGCCAGCCAGGCCGCTGACAATCACTCGATCACCAACTTTCAAGCCCTCACGGATCTGCCAGCGCGCGCCCTGCATGACGCCGGTTTGCACCGGGCGCAGTTGCGCTCGGTGCTCGCTGTCCATCACCAGCACCGAAGCGCTGCCGTCTGGGCTGCGCAATACCGCTCGTTGCGGTACCAGCAGTGCCTGGCTATCGGTGCCCTGAGGGGTATGCACCCGCACATACATGCCCGGCAGCAAATTGCCGTCGCGATTGTCGAATTGACCGCGCAACGCCACCTGGCCAGTGCCGGGGTCCACCGCCACATCGGTAAACAGCAACGAGCCCTGGCGCTCGTAGGACGTACCTTCGATGCGCACCGACAAGCCTTGCTGCGCATCGGCCGCGAGCGCGCCGGTCTTCAGGGCTTCACGCAGGCGCAGCGCATCGGCCGCCGGCTGGGTGAAATCCACGTAAACAGGATCCAGTTGCTGGATACGCACCATCAGCGAGGCGTCGCCCTGCCCCACCAGCGCGCCCTCAGTCACCAGTGCCCGCCCCACGCGCCCGGAAATCGGTGCGGTAACCGAGGCGTAGCTCAGGTTCAGGCGCGCGGTCTCCAAGTCGGCCTGGGCAGAGCGCGTGGCGGCCTGGGTCCGCCGCAGTTCGGCAGTGGCGCTGTCGAAATCCTGCTGGCTCACGGCTTCGATCTTGACCAACGGCTCATAGCGCTTGACTCGCGCCTTCGCCTCCAGCAACCCGGATTGCGCCCGGGCCAACTCGCCCTCGGCCCTCGCCACTGCAACCTTGAACGGCGCCGGATCGATTTGGAACAGCAGATCGCCCGCCTTGACGTCAGCCCCTTCGACAAACCGTTTGTGCAGGACGATGCCAGCCACCCGGGCACGCACCTGCGCCACCCGCACCGGCTCGACCCGACCGGGCAGCTCTGAAACCAGGGCCAAGGGTTCGCTGGTCACCGCCAGCACTTCGACCGGGCGCGCCACTTCCACGGCGGCGCTCTGTTCACCGGCAGGGCTACACCCAGCCAATGCGATGGCAATTGCCAGCGCCCCCGCCACTCCTACTGCATGCATCTTGCCCATGAGTCATCCACTGCTTGATTGAAAACGGGCCGAATGGTACTTTTGCGAACCCAATGAGTCAATAGTGACTCATTTGAACAATGTAAGACCCAAGCACTCTTTTCCTGGAGACCGTCAGGCGCTATGCAAGCATCTGGAAAATTTTCCCAAGCAGGGGCAAGCCCATCGTCCCCCCACGAAGAACGCCTGCTGCGCCTGCTGACCACGGCGGTAGTCAACCGGCCACGAGCCTCGATGCTTGAACTGGCGCAAATGGTGGGAGTCAGCAGGGCCACGCTGCATCGTTTCTGCGGCACTCGGGACAACCTTCTGTTGAGCCTGGAAGCCCACGCGCGCGAAATGCTCGAGCAAATCGTCGACAATGCCCGCCTGCAGCAGGCGGAGTTTCTTCCGACCCTGGAGCGCTTGATCAGCGAGCATCTGGCACACCGTGAATTGCTGGCTTTCCTGGTGGTCCAGTACCGCCCCGGCTTTCTCGATGAGCAATCCAATGGCGCGCCCTGGCGCTGCTATCTCGATGCCCTGGACGGCTTTTTCCTGCGCGGCCAGCAGCAAGGCGCGCTGCGCATCGACATCACTGCCGCGGTTCTGACCGAGCTGTTCATCACTCTGGTCTACGGCATGGTGGATGCCGAGCAGCGTGGCCGCGCGGCCAGTGCCAATACCGCCCATACCCTGCAACAGATGTTCTTGCATGGCGCTTGCGCCCAGTCACTCTAGGCCACACGCCTCCAGGACCCATTCAATGCACCCAAACCACGCTGGCAACCTGACGAACCTTTCCCTGGACGACCTGGTCGCCTGCCATGAATGCGATTTGCTCATGCGCAGGGAAACGCTGGCCCCCGGGGAAAAAAGTTGCTGCCCACGCTGCGGCTTTGAACTAGCCGTGCACCGCCAGGGGTGGCAACACACCTGCCTGGCCCTGGTGCTGACCACCTTGCTTCTCTACATCCCGGCCAATTTCCTGCCGATCATGCATCTGACCCTGCTGGGGCAGACTCGAAGCGAAACGGTCTGGAGCGGTGTGCTCGGTTTGTTCGAAAGCGGCATGTCGGGGGTGGCTGTGCTGGTGCTGCTGAGCAGCATGGTGATTCCCCTGCTGAAGCTGGTGTGCCAACTGCTCGTGCTCCTGAGTGCGCGGTACCAGGTGGCGCGGCACACTGGAATGCGCCTGTTCCGCACTTATCACCATCTGCGCGAATGGGGCATGCTCGAGGTCTACCTGTTCGCAATCCTGGTTTCCATCGTCAAGTTGATTGACATCGCCGAGCTGAGCCTGGGCATCGGCCTCGCCTGTTTCGTCGCCCTGCTACTCACGCAGATCTGGTTGGAGCTCAGCATGCCTTCGCACCAGGTCTGGGAAGCCCTATCGGGCGAGCAGCCGCAGCGTGCTGCTCGCCAGGCCCTGGCTTTACGACCGGTTGAAAGCCTTCGGGAGAATGCAATGCGCGCCCGGTGACGCGACGGTCCCGCCCGCTTTGAATCTTTGGCTATACAGAAACAAGCTCAGCAAAAAAACAATGGCCCTTTCGGCTACCGGACGTACAGCGAGCCCTCTGAAACCTGATCGGGCCCTCAGGCTCGGTACGGCTCAAGGGAGGGCGGTTTGCCAGTGATGAATTCTGTAATACGAGCGTGTTTTTCCTGAGGGTGAACACCTTGACTTGCGTGTCCTACTTGATCGAGGAAAAAAAATGATAGTGCCCACGGCATTGCGGATCTGCGGCTATGTGTGCTGCCTTAGCCTGCTCCTTACCGGCTGTCAGGAAGAAAAACGTGCGCAAGAGGCGCCCCGCCCCGTCCGAACGATCATTGCCAAGCCGGGCGTGATAGGTGAAGAAGTCGCCCAAACGGGCGAGATACGAGCTCACATCGAGACCGATCTGGCTTTTCGTATTGCAGGTCGGATCGCGACCCGCAATGTTGATGTCGGAGTGGCTGTCGCCAAGGGACAGCTACTGGCCTCGCTCGACCCTAACGACGTCCAGAACGAAGTGCGAGTCGCCGAGGCCGAAGTACGCAGTGCGGAAGCCGCGGAAGAGTTTGCACGATCAGGGCTTGATCGCCAGCGCATGCTGTTTGACAAGCAATTCGTCGCCCGTGCCCGGGTGGATGAGGCGGCGGCTAACTGGCGGGCAGCCAACGCTCGGCTGAACGTGGCAAAGACCGGCCTGCTGACCGCCCGCAACAAGCTGAGCTACACCGAGTTGCGCGCCCCAGACGCCGCCATTGTCAGCGGGGTAATGGTCAACACCGGCCAGGTTGTCGATGCCGGCCAGCTGGCAATCAAGCTTGCCTCGACACACGAACGTGACGCCGTCTTCAACGTGTCCGAGCGCCTCTACACCTCAGTGATCTCGGATGTGCAAGTCGAAGTGGCTCTCGTGTCGGACCCCAAGATCAAAGTCATTGGTTCCATCCGCGATGTGAGCCCGACCGCCGACGCCGCGACCCGAACCTATCGGGTGCGCATCGCCTTGCCGCAAACCCCGCCAGCCATGACATTGGGGGCCACCGTAACCGGGCGCTTGCTATTGCCTGGCAAAGCGCTGTTCATTCTTCCCGCCACGTCCTTGACCAGCGAGGAAGGCAAGCCGGCAGTGTTTGTGGTGCAACCTTCTGATCACGTGCTTATTCGCAAACCTGTCGTCGTGACACGCTTCACGGCCACACAGGCGCTGATCGAGTCTGGGCTCACCGAGGGCGATGCCGTTGTAACGGCTGGGGTCAGCAAACTTCGCGCAGGACAGAAAGTTGTCTATGAAACCGCGGAGGCGACCCAATGAAGCCGAACACAGCACCGGCAAAAGACCGGCAAGGATTCAATCTCTCGGCCTGGTCAATCGAACAGATGCCTCTGGTGTTCTTCCTCATGCTGGTAACCCTGGTGGGAGGGGCGATCAGCTATTCCAAGCTGAGTCGCAACGAAGATCCGGCGTTCACTATCAAGACAATGGTTGTCACCGCGCACTGGCCTGGGGCCTCCCTCGACGATACAACCCAGCTTCTGACTGACCGCCTGGAAAAAAAGCTTGAAGAGACCCCTTATCTGGACCGGCTCGACAGCTACACGCGCCCGGGCGAATCGGTGATCATGGTCAACCTGCGCGATGATGCGCCGGCGCGAGTAGTCCCTGATGCCTGGTATCAGGTTCGCAAGAAGATGGCCGACATCACCGCAACACTGCCAAGCGGCGTGCAGGGCCCCTTCTTCGACGACGAATTCGGCGACACCTATGGACAGATCTTCGGATTTACCGCCGAGGGTTTCTCTGACCGTGAACTGCGTGACTACCTCGAAGGCGTGCGCGCCGAATTGCTGCGTATTCCAGGTATTGGCAAGGTTCAGTTGCTGGGGGTTCAAGAGGAGCAGATCGTCATTGAGTTCTCCCCGGGCCGGCTTGCCGCCTTCGGGCTTGACGAAGAGGCCGTGCTGCGGGCCTTGAAGGCACAGAACGCGGTCATACCATCAGGCACGGTGCGGCTGGCCGAGGATAAGATCGCCCTGCGCGTCAGCGGTGGATTCGCCTCCGAGGAGAGCTTGCGCAATGTGACGCTGCGGGCCAATGACCGTTTCGTGCCGCTCACCGAACTGGCCGCTATCCAGCGAATAGCAGCCGACCCGCCAGCCCCGCTGTTCCGGGTCAACGGCGAGAAAGCCCTGGGCCTTGCCATCTCGATGGCCGCGGGCGGTAACCTGCTCAATTTCGGCGAGGCCGTACGGACTCGCATGGATGACGTCAGGGCATCCTTGCCTCACGGTATAGAGATGATCCAGGTCGCAGACCAATCGACAGTCGTGAAGCAAGCCGTCAGTGGCTTCTTGACGGTCCTCGCCGAAGCGGTGGCGATCGTGCTTGCGGTTTCCTTTCTCTCGCTCGGTGTCCGCGCCGGGTTGGTGGTCAGCCTGTCGATCCCCCTTGTTCTGGCGATGACCTTCATCGGCATGGAGTTGACCGGCATCGGCCTGCAACGTATCTCGCTCGGGGCCCTGATCATCGCCCTTGGTCTTCTGGTCGATGACGCGATGATCACCGTGGAGGCCATGGTCGGAAAACTGGAAGAAGGCTGGAATCTGAAGCGCGCAGCGAGCTTCGCCTACGAGTCAACCGCCTTCCCGATGCTGACCGGCACACTGGTGATGATCGCCGGGTTCATCCCGGTTGGCTTTGCGGCCTCCAGCGCAGGTGAATACTGCTACTCGATGTTTATGGTCGTGCTGATCTCGCTGTCGGCCTCCTGGATTGTTGCGGTGCTGTTTTCACCCTTGCTCGGAACCCTGATCCTGCCCAAGTCATTGCCGCATCACGGCCATGGCGCCGGGCGCCTGATGAAAGCCTACGAGCGGGCGCTGGCCTGGGCCCTTGGCCATCGAGCAATGACCCTGGGCGTTGCCATGGCGGCGTTCGTCGCCTCTCTCGGTGCCGCCAGCTATCTCGAACAGCAGTTCTTTCCACCTTCCGACCGCCCCGAGCTTCTGGTGAGCCTGACGCTGCCGCAGAATGCCTCACTGGATGCAACGGCGCGGGAAGCCTCGAAACTTGAGGCGTTGCTAAAGAACGACCCCGATGTCGAGCGTTTTTCCACTTACATCGGCTCCGGTGCCATTCGTTTCTATCTCCCGATGGAAGTCTTGCTGCAGAACGAAAACGTCACCCAGACAGTGGTGGTGACCAAGGGCGTCAAGGAGCGCGATGCGTTACAGGCGAAGCTTGCCGCGGCGTTCAAGACGCAATTCTCCGACCTCATCGCTCGTGCGACGCCACTGGAGCTCGGTCCGCCAGTGGGGTGGCCACTCAAGTATCGGGTCACGGGACCCGATCAGAACACCGTGCGCGATATTGCCGGACGTCTGGCCAACCTCATCTCCGCCAACCACGACACCAGCGAGGTTCACCTGCTATCTGGCGAGCCACAGCGCAGTATCCTCGTCGAAGTCGACCAGACTCAGGCCCGCGCCCTGGGGCTTTCGTCCGAAGATATCGCCAGTACCATGGCGACCATTTTCTCGGGCTCGGCGGTGACCACCGTGCGCGATCACGACCGGTTGATCGATGTGGTGATCCGCGCCCAGATCGGCGAACGCACCAACCTTGCAACCCTCGCCAATCTTCAGTTGCGCTCGTCCCAAGGTCATACCATCCCATTGACTCAAATCGCCAAGCTGAGTTTTGGCGTCGAAGACCCAATCGTCTGGCGACGCCAACGTCTTCCCCTGCTCACCGTGCAGGGAGATGTTCGCGATGGGCTCGAGGCCTCGACCGTAGTGCAGGCGCTCGCACCGGTTGTGGCACGGTTCTCTGCGGAGCTGCCAAAGGGGTACAAGGTTGAAACAGGTGGCGCAGTCGAGGAAGCCGCCAAGGGGAGCAAATCGCTGCTCGCCGTGCTCCCGCTCACCGCGCTGGTGATGTGCGTGCTCTTGATGGTGCAACTGCGCAGTTTTTCCCGCATGTTCCTGGCCATCGCAATGGCGCCGTTCGGACTCATAGGCGTTGTCCTGGCCATGCTGCCGACAGGAACGCCCATGGGCTTTGTGGCGCAGTTGGGGGTCATTGCGCTGGTCGGGATGATCGTGCGAAATGCGATCATTTTGATCGAGGAGGTGGAGATCAACATGAAACTGGGGCAGTCGCCAGCCGAAGCGATAATGCACGCGTCGATGCACCGGGCCCGGCCGATTTTGTTGACCGCCTGCGCCGCTATTCTCGGCATGATCCCGATCGCCCCACAGATATTCTGGGGACCGATGGCCTACGCAGTGATTGGCGGGCTGGCCATTGCAACAGTCGTGACCCTGACGGTCCTGCCCTGCGGTATTTCTCTGTTGTTGCAATGGGAGAATCGCCACCGCAGACCGCAAGATCCCTCCATCAGCCCCGATCCCGTGCTGCGCACTTAGGTCGAGGCTGGAGAACTGCAACCAGGTTCACGAAGTGTGGCGCCAGAACCGGCGCCGCACTCGTGTTTGCAACACTGGATCTTCTGCCAAGCCAGGCCTTGTGAATAGGCCCACGCATCAGCATTTTCTCTCAGCAAGTCCTGGAAATAGCAAAGATCCTTACAATGTCCCCAGCGCAAGCGGTGTCATAAAACCTACTCTCATAAAAATCAAAAGCTGTTTCTAGCCCGCAGCTGGAAAAATGCCTTTTTACTTCTGTGATCTCCCGCGATGCAAAACCTTTATCTTGTTCGCGAACCTTTTCCAAGAAGCCGACCGAGGCTGATTTTGGATAAATAAATATATTAGGCATGAGGACGCCCTGCTCCTCAAATCCTGAAAAATCCGTAAAAGTCACGGCAAAAAAAACACCTTCAGTTCTTGATGTTTCCAACCACCTTAGAGTGTTTAAAAGAAAGACAGCGAGCCCTATCAGGAAGCCAGAAACACCGCTGTCGTTCATCTCATCCCTCAAGAGCTTTAAGCGACTATATCTAGATACAAGTGGTATTTCTTCAAAGCTCTCATGACTTTCAAAGAAAACTGCCATATCGTTATACGCTTCCTTGCTTATTATCCGGCTATATAGCTCTGTAAACTTCATTTTGGCAGGGTGCTCAATTCATGATTATCAAACCATGTGGCGCAGCAGCGGCGACACGCAATAACACATTGAAAATTCTTTATAAAATCTCGTCTTATGTCAGGGAGTATGATTTTTAGAATCAGAAAATAAAGATAGATCGGTGTTGCATCCCCCACTCCCTCTTCAATCCAGCGCTCTTGCGATACAAAACAAAAAAGCACACAACTTATGAAATTGGCAAAGTTTTCATCTGATTTACGGTGCTGTCTCTCTATCCCCCAGAGTTTGATCGCCAGCTTTTTTTTCGGAGATCTCCTTCTTTTTCTATCCGCTCGCGCTGGATACCTTCTTCGATATATGGAACCAGCGTCTTCAACTTGGAGTCAGAGATGCCGGCAAACACACCATTGTCAATCAGCCTGAGCAATTAGAAAGCATATTGATGTGTCATTTCCCCGAAAGACACATCCGCATCAATTAACGCCTCTTCAAGGTGATCGAATTCTTTAACTTCCAGGCTATCAATCACTCTATCGCCCCACCTTCAAGAAACTTAAGTAATTCAATAAGCACCCGCGCTTCCGATGAGGCAAGCAGCGCTTCAACTTCCCCACAGCTACCGTGCATGGAGATGATATTACCAGCGAGTATTTCCCCATCAGGAGTGCATGCGTCCAAGGTCACCACAAAGGAACCACCTGCCAAGTGCTCACCTTCAAATATAAGCTCAACCTCACAGGGAAAAATCGTCACGTAGACACAGAACTTTTCACCTGGGTACTCGTAATGCCCGCGATCTCTGCTTAGTGTCGTACCTTGCCTTTTTGAAGACGCTACATAGAGCCGATCTAAAAAAAACTCAAGCGCCTCTATGCATTTCATTTTTTCAGTTATCACTTAGCTGTCCTTGCTCGCACCAGGTGTTATCTGCTCGAAACCAGATCACCCCCCTTCAGAGGCGAGCTCCCGGTTCAGCCCGTCACCGCCTGATAAACAACCCGATGCGCCTCGGTGGGCAGCGGCACTTCCCACTTGAACAGCATGCGGCGGATATCATCGTTGCGCAGCGAGGTGTCGCGTTGCTGGTTGCGCCGCATGATCTCGCCCTCGGGGCGCTCCAGGTAGAGAATCTCCACCTGCGCGCCGTAGCCGTAGAGCAAGTCCAGGGTGCGGTTGCGCATCTGCGCCGACAGGTGCGTCGAGTTCCACACAAAGGGTTTGTGCTCTCGCAGCAAGGCCTTGGCCCGGTCGATGGCGTAATGCGCAGCGGCGCCTTCATTCTGTCCATGGCGCAGGCCCAGGGCCTGGCGGGCGTCGTCGAACGACACCACCGGCAGCTCCGGGTGATGCTGTGCGGTCCAGGTGTCCTTGCCGCTGGCCGGCAGGCCCGAGAGCATCACCACCGATGAACCCTGCGGCGCGTGCAACGGGTAGTCGGGATGTACCCGGGCGCCACGCAGGTACTGAATGCGTGTGTAGTCGTCGGCAAAGGCCCGCGGCCCGTAAAGGCAGCCCTCCTCCTGCGCCAGTTCGCGCCACAGTTCGATGGCATCCAGCACATCGGCCTTGCCGGCGTAGTTGCGGCCCTGCATATCGGCCTCGGCGACGGCGCAGAGCATCCACAGCGGCAGTTCCCAGGACAGTTTGTGCAACAGGAACTCGGGGCTGCGGCCGCTGCGATCACCCTGCAGGGCGAAAAACGGCACTTGGTGCACGGCGATGATGCGGCAGATCTGCTCGCGCAGCTCGAACGGCACACCGGCGCGCCACAACAGCAGCCGCGCATCCACCGCCCCCCGGCGTGAATGACCGGGCTGGCCGATACGCCCGGTATCCGGGTCGATCACCGTGGTGTCGGGCTTGGCGATGTCGTGCAACAGGGCCGCGAAGAACAGCACAAAGCGCTGCTCGGCGCTGGCCTGCTGGTAGGCGGGTTGGGCCAGTAATGCCTCGACCACCAGGCGGGTATGAATCCATACATCGCCCTCGGCGTGGTAGATCGGGTCTTGCGGTGTGTCGGCCAGGCGCGCCAGGGCCGGGATGGCCGACAGGCAGGCGGCGGTGTCCATATCGCGCCCCGGCTCGGGCACCAGTTGTCGCAGTTGTTGAACATCCATTTCGGGAGGCTCCTTCAGTAGCCGTGGCGTGGGCCCTGCCAGTCCATGGACAGGCGCGGGGCATAGAGGTCGACGCCGGCGGCCAGTTGATTGGGGATAAAGGGTTGGCTGGCATGGTGCTGGTCGGCATCGAGGATGGCCTGGACGAAGTCCTGGCGTACCCACTTGAGCCGGCCGAGGGTCTGCTGCTCGTCCTCGAGTTTCAGGTACAGGCCTTCCATGCGGCTGGAGCGGTCGCACTGGCGCCAGGCACGGGCCAGGTCGAGGCCTTCGCGGTGCACCACCTGCTCGAACACCTGGCGCCAGTGCGCGGTCTTGGCCAGCGAATCGCCCACCAGCGCTAGCAGCTCGGCATGCCGGCGCGGTGCCGGGCCTTCGTACAGCACAGGCACTGACAGCACCGGCCCACCTTCTAGCAGGCGCCGGCGCGCCGCGGTGGAGAGGAACAGCCCTGTGGCGCGGTCCCACACATCGAACTCGCAGAAGTAATGTGGCAAGTGGTCGTAGAACACCGAGTGCTTCTTGTGCAGCCACTCGCCATACAGCACGAAGCGATCTTCCAGGCGTTCCAGCAACCAGTGCTCATGGGCCGAGGCCCACTGCTTGAACAGATTGAACTGGCGCTCGCGCCCACCGCCGGTGAGGTAGTGACCGCGAGATTGCAGGAGCAACTCGCCGCCTGCGCCAAAGCTGATGCCCGCGTTGGCACCATCGAGTTTTTCTTCCACCACCAGCCACTGTCCGGCCAGGGCGCCATAGCGCACCTGGCCAGTGTCAGTGTCGCCATCTTGCAGGCGCGAGCCTTGCAGGTGGGGCGTACGGGGGTATTTGAGCAGTTCCAGGTTGTGCGCGGTGGCACGAATATCCGTGTGCATGGGTTTGTCCTCGAAAACAGAGAAAAACCAACGACAGGATCAGGCAGGCATGGCAATGAAGCGCCGCCGTGCATAGGCACGGGCAGCCATCAGGCAGGATGGACCGTCGTCGGTATCAGGCGTGTTGGCTGGCGTAGGGCACTGGCTTCACCACTTGGAGAAAAGGTTGCAGAGGCTTTAGGGCGCGCATTCAACAGCAGATAGCGGCATCAGGTCAAGCCCCGAGAGGACAAAACCCCAGCGCCCCTGCTCGCGCGAAACACCCGAGCTTTTGTCATGAAAAAAATCGCCTGGGGCTCATAGGGTGCAGCCAGTCATAACCCGATAAGGAATCGATCATGAAACGTTCAAGCGTGCTGATGGCTGCAGTCATTGGCCTGGCACTTGCACCTTTGGCCCAGGCCTCGTCCATGGCTGACAGCGAAGAGAAAGCCCAGTTGCGCAAACTCTTCTGCGAGTTGAAGGGCGGCGCCGATATCACTGCGCTGGGTGAGTTGAAGAAGTCCGACGACGTCGGCGCCGTGGTGGTGTGCAAGCTCCCGCCCTCGCCCACCACCGTGGTGGAAAACCAGGCGGCATCGAGCCTTGCCGCGCTGCCATTGACGCCCGTCACGGCAACGCTTGCGCCACCGTCGGGGGTCTACAAGCTCGCCCCGGGAGCCAGCAGCGTCAACACTTCATGCTCGGCCAACCTGGCCATCGCCAAATGGGCGGGCTTTCCCAATACCAGCAACGGCAACGCCACCTTGAACTGTCGTGGATACAATGCCGGCGCAGCAGGCGGTACGCTGGGTTGCAAGATCGAATGGACCGGGCCGACCCAGGTCGCCATCGGGGTCACTCCTTACGGCGGCCAGGTCGCGGTGAACTTCAATTGCCAGGCCCTGTACTTCGGTTCCGTCGGCACGGTGATGGATTTCAGCTACGCCGACCCGACGTATCCGCGCATCCGCTATGGCTCGGTCCAGGCCACCAGCAGCATGACCATCACCCAGTGATGCCGGGCCAGCCTGGCTGAGCCTCGATCAAGCGCCGGCAGGGCTGCTCCCTGCCGGTCACCCTCCTCTGCTTCATTGCTTGCCGCGCATGCTGTTGCGCCATATGCGGTAGGTCCTGATCCCCGAACGCACCGAACCGAACAGCAACTGGCTGTCCATTTCCCGGGTCATCCCCGAACGTTCCAGCATCGCCAGGAAAGTACCGCGGGCACGGGCGATAGCGAAGTAGATGCCCTGGGCGGCCAGGGTCTCGCGGATTTCCCGCAGCACCGCGATGCCGCTGACATCGATATCGGTCACCGCCTCGGCATCGAACAGCACCACCTCGGGTTGGCTCTCGCGCTGCACGGTGTCCAGCAGGCGCATCTTGAAGTAGTCGGCGTTGAAGAACAGGATCGCGTCGTCGAAGCGATACATCACCAGGCCGGGCACAGTGCGGGCTTGCGGGTACTGGCGGATGTCCACCTGGCCTTCGATGCCCGGCATCCAGCCCAGCACCGCGTCGGTGGGTTGGTAGATGCTGTACAGCAGGCGCAGGATGGCCAGGGTCACGGCGAACATGATGCCCGGCAGCACGCCCAGCCCCAGCACACTGACGGTGGTCAGCAGGCACAGCCAGAACTCGAAGCGGCTCAGGCGGTAGATTTGCTTCAGGGACTTGACGTCGAGCAAGCCCCAGCCCGCCATCAACAGCACCGCGCCCAGGGCCGGCTGCGGAATCCACGCCATGGGCGCGGTGAAAAACAGCAGAATCAGCGCAATCGCCAGGGCGGCGATGATGCCCACCAGCTGGCTCTTGCCTCCGGCCATGTCATTGACCGCGGTACGCGAATCCGCACCGCTGATGGCAAAGCCCTGGGAGGCACCGGCGGCCAGGTTGCTCAGGCCCAGGGCGATGAATTCATGGTTGGCGTTGATCGCGTAGCCATGGCGCGCGGCGAAGCTGCGGGCAGTGAGCATGGCGCTGCAGAAACTCACGGTAGCGATGCCCAGCGCGTCGCGCAGCAGGCTCTTGCTTTCCTCCAGGGTGGTCTTGGGCCAGGACAACTCCGGCATCCCGGCCGGCACATGACCGAGGATCGCCACTCCGAGGCGGTCGAAGCCCAATAGCCCGGCCAGCAAGGTGAACAGCGCCACCGTCAGCAGCGCCGCAGGTACGCGCGGATAGCGTCGCGGCAGCCAGATCAAAAGACCCAGGCTGGCCAGGCCGACGGCCAGGGTCAGGCCATGGATCTCCCCCAGGCGCTGGAGAAAGTCCGCCAGCCCCAGGATGAAGCCGTCGCCTTCGATCTTGAAGCCCACCACCTTGCCCATTTGCCCGGCGATCAGGCTCAGACCGATGCCGTTGAGGTAGCCGATGAGGATCGGCCGCGAGAAGAAGCTGGCGATAAAACCCGCCCGGGCGATCCCGGCGGCAATCAGCATCAGGCCCACCAGCGCGGTGACGATCATCGACAATTCGACGGTACGCTGCAGGTCGCCCATGGCCAAAGGCGCCACGGCCCCGCCGAGCATGGCGCAAGTAGCGGCATCGGGGCCGACCATCAGTTGCCGCGAGCTGCCGATCAAGGCATAGACGATCATCGGCAGCACACAGGCGTAAAGCCCGTACTGCGGTGGCAGGCCGACAATCTGCGCATAGGCGATGGCAATCGGGATCTGGATAGCCGCCACGGACAAGCCGGCCCGCAGGTCGGCGCGCAACCATTCGCGGCGGTAGTGCAGCAAGTTGGACAGGCCAGATAGACAGCGGGATAACGACATGCCGGGTCCTTTCGAAATATTCCGTTTTATTCTTTGGCTGCGCGCTTGTTTGGCAAGGCGACGCGGGGCGTTATTCAAGCGAATCGGGCAACTTAGCGCCATGAGCTGGAGCAGCTTTTGCTTCGATTCACCCAGGTGCTTGGCCATGGGCAACTCGCTGAGGCGCAGGTGGTGGTGAGCTTGGGCCGCTATAGATGAACAACCACGATGACGCGCCACCTCCCGGTGCATGTCGTCGCGCTCGTAGCCAGGCAAAAAATGACCGTCGGTCACCTACCTTGAAACGGCTCGGTGTTCGCTCCATTGGTCGGAGAGTTTCTTGACTAGGATTAAACCGCGCTAAGACTTTAACCGAAATTGTTAGAGGTGATGCCCAAGTGGCTCTGGACAGAAGGTTAATCCGCAGAAGCCGGATTGACTCGTACGTTCGCTTTGACTGAGTGCCTATGAGGCCGATATGGAGATCATCTCTGTGGTGGATGTACCGCGATGGATGGACACGATTTCCCCTGACCCCGCGAGACGGACGACTGACGCCCGAACACGAGCCAGAGGAAGTCGTTTATGGCAATAACGCAAAACAACCGTTTGGTGCAGGTCGACAGTCCCCTCGGCGGCGATGTCCTGTTGCTGCAGAGCATGGAAGGCAACGAAGAGCTGGGGCGATTGTTCCACTACGAATTGGACCTCACCTCCGAAAACCGAGCGATCACATTCGACCAGTTGCTGGGCAAGCCGATGGGCCTGACCCTGGAGCTGCACGACGGCAGCAAACGCTATTTCCACGGCATTGTCTGCAGCTGCCGGCAAGTGAACGGCCACGGTCAGTTCGCCGGCTACCGCGTCAGCCTGCGGCCCTGGTTATGGCTGCTCACGCGCACTTCGGACTGCCGGATTTTCCAGAACAAAACGGTGCCGGAGATCATCAAGCAGGTGTTCCGCGACCTCGGTTTCTCCGATTTCGAAGACAGCCTGAGCGGCAACTACCGCGAGTGGGAATATTGCGTGCAGTACCGTGAAACCAGCTTTGACTTCGTCAGCCGGTTGATGGAGCACGAAGGCATCTATTACTACTTTCGCCATGAGCAGGCGCGTCATGTACTGGTGTTTGCCGACGCCTATGGCGCCCACTCCACGGTGGCCGACTATGACTCGGTGCCCTTCTACCCGCCCGATCGGCAAATGCGCGAGCGCGACCATTTCTACGATTGGCAATTGGAGCGGGAAGTCCAACCCGGTTCTCTGGAGCTAAACGACTACGACTTCAAGCGCCCCCGCGCCAGACTGGAGGTGCGCTCCAGTGTGTCGCGCAGTCACAGCAACGGCGACCACCCGCTCTACGACTACCCCGGTGAATACGTTCAGAGCAACGACGGCGAGCACTACGCGCGTACCCGCATCGAAGCCATTCACAGCCAGTTCGAGCGCGTGCAGCTGCGCGGCCGCGCCCGCGGGCTGGGCTGCGGCCATTTGTTCAAGCTGACCGGCTACGAGCGCGAGGACCAGAACCGCGAATACCTGGTGGTGTTCGCACGCTATCAGATCCGCCAGGAACTCTATGAAAATGCGCAGCTGGACCTGTCCGAGCAGTTCACCAGCGAGCTGGACTGCATGGATGCCAGCCAGGCCTTCCGCCCTCTTCCCCTGACCCCCATGCCCATTGTTCGCGGGCCGCAGACCGCCGTGGTGGTCGGCCCCGATGGCGAGGAGATCTGGACCGACCAGTATGGCCGGGTCAAAGTGCATTTCTACTGGGACCGCCACGACCAGTCCAATGCCAATAGCTCCTGCTGGATGCGCGTGTCCCAGGCCTGGGCCGGCAAGAACTGGGGAGCGGTGCAAATCCCGCGGATCGGTCAGGAAGTGATCGTCAGTTTCATCGAAGGCAACCCGGATCGGCCGATCATCACTGGCCGCGTCTACAACGCCGAACAGACCGTGCCCTACACGCTACCGGCCAATGCCACTCAGAGCGGGGTGAAAAGCCGTTCGAGCAAGGACGGCTCACCGGCCAACTTCAATGAAATCCGCATGGAGGACAAGAAAGGTGCGGAGCAACTGTTTATCCATGCCGAGAAGAACCAGGACATCGAGGTCGAGAACGACGAGACCCACTGGGTCGGCCACGACCGCAGCAAGACCATCGATAACGACGAGACTGTGCATGTCAAACACGACCGCACCGAAACCGTCGATCACAACGAGACCATCACCATCGGCGTCAACCGCACCGAAAGCGTGGGCAACAACGAGGACATCAGCATTGGCGTCAACCGTACCGAAAGCGTCAGCAGTAACGAGACGATCAGCATAGGCCTCAACCGCACCATCAGCGTGGGCGCCAGCGAAACCGCGACCGTGGCCCTGCAACGCACCCATGTGGTAGGTATCAACGAGACGATCGCCATCGGCGCCGCGCAGGAAGTTGTCATCGGTGCCTTTCAAACGGTGAATGTAGGGGCCTACCAAAACGTCAACGTGGGCCTCTACCAGTCGACCAATGTGGGTACCAACCGCTCGGTGGACGTCGGAGCCAATCTTTCAACGACGGTAAAAGACAACGAATCGCGCCAGGTCGGCGCAGGACGCACGACCGATATTGGCAAGGACGATGAGCTGACGGTGGGCAAGAACCTTGTCATCGATGCCGGTGACTCGGTGACCATCATGACCGGCAAAGCCAGCATCGTCATGAAGAAGGACGGCACCATCAGCATCAGCGGCAAGGACATCACCATAGACGGCTCTGGCGCGATCAACATCAAGGCCAACAAGAACGTGGTGATCAAGGGACGCAAGATCCTGCAAAACTAGGAGTAACGCGTATGACGGTTCAATACTCACTGCCCACGCAGGCCCGCATCGATGGCGTAGTCGTCGGTGTACTGCTCGACCTGCCACAGGCCAGTGCGCCCTGGGTGACCTACCCCGGCTGCCCCGAGCAACAGAGCATCGCCGCCCGCAGCACCACCCTGCTCTCCCCTGAAGACATCGGCAGCCAAGTGGCGCTGATGTTCGAAGATGGCGACCCTTCCCGCCCGCTTGTGATCGGCCGCCTGCTGAGCCAGGCCATGGCACCCGAACCGGTTGCCAGCGTGCAACTGGACGACCAGCGCCTGGAACTGCGCGCCGAACGCGAGATCGTGCTGCGTTGCGGCAAGGCCAGCATCACCCTGACCCGCGCGGGCAAAGTGATCATCCAGGGCGCCTACCTGTCCAGTCGCTCCAGCGGGGTCAACCGCATCAAGGGTGGTTCGGTGCAGATCAACTAGACAGGTAGTCGCCTATGGAACTGCTCAACGCCAGCAAACTGCTTGCTGCCTATACCCAGGGCATGGAGCCCGATGGCCGCGAATCCCTGGTGGTGGTGGTCAAAGGCACGTTTAATCTGCCTCTGGACGGCCGCGCGGCGACCCTGGCCGAGACCCAGCAACCGCTGCTGATGGCCGATACCTTCCTCGGCGAACCCGGTCTCAGCGCCCCCCTGCAGGAAATGGACTTCGCACCGGTCAAGCCGTTCTGCGACGTGCTGGTGCGCGGCAAGGCCTATGCCCCAGGCGGGCGACCCGTGAGCCAGATGGCTGCGGGCATTCGCGTCGGTCAGATGAGCAAGGCCTTTTCCGTGCTCGGCCCCCGACAATGGCAATTGGGGCTACTGGGCGTTTCTCCCGGCTTGCCGCAGCCCTTCATCGAGCAGGACATCTCTTATGCCCAGGCCTTTGGCGGCAGCCATCCGATGGCGGAAGACTCCGAATTGCGTTACAGCTACCTGGACAATCCGACCGGTTGTGGCTGGTTTCCAAGCCGCATGGGTAGTGCTGCCATCGTCGGCATGCCGATGCCGAGCACCGAGGAATTGGGCAAGGCGATCGATAGTCCCTCTGGCGACTTCCGTCCTATGGCCCTTGGCCCCATCGGCCGCAGCTGGCCGCAACGTGCTCGCTTCGCTGGCACTTACGACGATGCCTGGCTGGCCGACCGCTTTCCGTTTCTACCGGGTGATTTCGACCGTCGCTATTTTCAGGCGGCCCCTGACGATCAGCAGATTCCTTACCTGCGTGGCGGCGAGGATGTGTTGCTGCTCAACCTCACACGCCAGGAGCGCGCGGGCTTTCGCATCCCCGAAATGGACGTGCCGGTGACCTTCTTTCTGAAAAAAGGCGGTCACGAGACTGTGCAGGCGGTGATCGATACCCTGCTGATCGACACAGACGCGCTCCAGGTGCAACTGACCTGGCGTGTCTCTCGTGCACTACGACACAACATGTTCGAGATCGCTCAGGTGCTGGTCGGCACTATGTCCACAGGCTGGTGGCGCGCCCGCGAACTGGGCAAGGATTACTACCCGTCGCTCTCCTCCCTGGTAAAAGCCAGGCACGCCCCCGAGGAGACAGACTGATGACTGCACTTTGCATCATCGGTTCCGGCATGGTCAGCGCCGTTGGCCTCAGCGCACCCGCGAGCTGCGCGGCGATTCGCTGCGCTATCGATAACTTCCAGGAAACCCGCTTCATCGACTGCGGCGGCGAATGGCTGATCGCTGCCAGCGTGCCTCTGGAGCAGCCCTGGCGTGGGCGCAGCAAACTGATCAAGATGGCCGCCTGCGCCATCGCCGAGGCGCTGCAAAGCACCCCTAACGTCGACCCGGAAAAGACCCCGCTGCTGCTGGGGGTGGCGGAAGTCGAGCGCCCCGGCCGCCTCGACGGCCTCGATAAGGGGCTGCTGCACGCCATCGAAGCCGAACTGGGCCTGCGCTTTCATCCCAGTTCCAATGTCATCGCCTATGGACGGGTCAGCGCTGCCGTGGCCCTGCTTGATGCGCGTACGCTGATCTACCAGGGCGGCCATCGCCACGTGCTGATTGCCGGCGTCGACTCCTTTTTGAATGGATCGACGCTGGCCGCTTTCGAAGCACGCGATCGCCTGCTCACTAGCCAGAACTCCAACGGATTTATCCCCGGCGAAGGCGCCGCCGCCGTGGTGCTGGCCGCCCCCGTTGCCAGCGAAGAGCCGCAATTGGCCTGCCTCGGCCTGGGGTTCGGCGTGGAGAAGGCCACCGTGGAGGCCGAAGGTACTCCCCTGCGCGCCGAAGGTCTGACTCAAGCCGTACGCGCTGCCCTGAGCGAGGTTGGCTGTGGGTTGGAGCAAATGGATTATCGGCTCACCGACATCTCCGGCGAGCAGTACTACTTCAAGGAAGCCTCCCTGGCCCTGAGCCGTACCCTGCGGGTGCGCAAGGAGTTCTTCCACCTCTGGCACCCGGCCGACTGCATTGGCGAAGTCGGCGCCGCCATCGGCCCGACGATGCTGGCCGTGGCCCTGGCCGCCAGCCGCAAGGGCTACGGTGACGGCCCGAATATCCTCTGCCACCTCGGCAACGACGCCGGCCAACGCGCCGCCGCCCTGCTCAGCTACCAGACCGTGAGGGCTGCCTGATGGCCAACGAGGTGTATGCCAACAATATGGAGATTTCCTGCAAGGCGGCCGATGGCAAGTCCGTCGCCTGCTTTCCGGATGTCTGCTTCACCCCGCCCGTGGCTCCGCCGACACCGATGGGGGTACCCATTCCCTACCCCAATACGGGTATGTCCAAGGACACCACCCGGGGCACACGAACGGTCAAGATCACCCGCAAAGAGGTGATGCTCAAGGACAAGAGTTACTTCAAGACAAGTTATGGGGATGAGGCTGGGAATGCGCCCAAGAAGGGGGTCATCACTAGCAAGATCAAGGGGAAGGTGTACTTCACTTCCTGGTCGATGAATGTGAAGTTCGAAGGTCAAAACGTAGTACGGCACCTTGACATGACGACGCATAACCATGCTTCACAGCCAGGTAATACCCCTCCCTGGCCTCACCTTTCCAAGATGTCGCCGAGCACCCA
Source organism: Pseudomonas sp. 8(2025) (assembly GCF_052665325.1). NCBI lineage: Bacteria > Pseudomonadati > Pseudomonadota > Gammaproteobacteria > Pseudomonadales > Pseudomonadaceae > Pseudomonas > Pseudomonas sp. 8(2025). The sequence continues at coordinate 203,103 of NZ_JBQOIE010000004.1, forward strand.
GGGAAAATGCAAAAGGGAGAAAAAAAGAGAAAGAAAATCCTGCCAGGAATACAAACCGTACGGTGAAAAGAATGTTTGTAAAGAGGCCGAGCTGAGCGGTGCAATGGTCAATGAAAGCGCTTGGGCCAGCAAAACAGCGATAAGAGCCAAAGCAAACAAATGCTTGTCGGCTCGCCGCTGTCAGTTAGTACCCTACCGCCCTAAGGACGAAGCAGGTATAGCCGGATGCTGTCCAGCACAAACACCTGACCATGTCATACCGAAAAGCTCATTTTCTGTAGGAGCGTTCAGTAACAACAAGCGCCAGCCCGGCTGGGAAGAGTATTCGAAAGATACGGCGCCTTGTATGTGCGTTGAGGGCTGGGGGAACACTCATGGGAGTCATGGTGTCCGACACAGCGAGCATAAAGCCCTGGGGGTTATCGCTGGGGTCAAGAAAGGCGATATGCGCGAATTCGGTAAAGAGGCCTCCATGGCGGCCCAAAGTACTCGTGGCGCGTTTCCCGAGTCAAACTGTAGCGAACGCTGCCTCACGGCACAGTTGGCCGACGGGCATAAAAAAATGTTACCGCCAAATACGCAGCCCCCTAAAGTAAAACATTCACCAAGCGGAAGAAGTAAGCCAGCGGTATTGAACCGTACTGCGAGAAGGCCCTCCCCTTGAGCCACCACCCAATAAACGGATATTCATATGGCTGACGAATGGCTGGAAGATTATTACTACGCTTATGTTGCCGCCGTAGACGCACAAAAATCTTTTTTCGCTTTTCGGGAAATAGGACTAGAAGCCCAGGACGTTTCGCACACTATTTTCCTGGAGTACAACTCTGGAAAGTGGCGAGAAGTTGGCGAGGCGACTTGGGATACCGTTGCCATGACCACCGACCGGTCACAACAGATGCTGGCAATATCCGAAGAGGGTGAAATTGGGGAAGGCTATCTCGGCTCGACCCTCAGCTTGTCGGAAATGGATCCGCCACCGCTAATGCTCAGAGGGATAAGCTCGATAGGCGAATATACCTACTTGTGCGGAGTGTCCCGAGAAGTGTATGTACGCCATGGATCTTCTGCCTGGCAGCCTGTACATGCCCCAAAGCCTACGAGTAAAGACAGTGTTTTTGGCTTCGAAGCACTGGGCGGTTTCTCCAATGATGAAATCTATGCCGCCGGCTGGAAGGGAGAAATATGGCTGCGGGAGCAAGGCAACTGGCGGCAAGTCGACAGTCCAACCAACTTTAAAATAACTGCATTGATATGCGCCTCTGATGGTTATTGTTATTTATGTGGCCGCCAAGGCACTTTGTTGCGTGGCAGAGCAGACACATGGGAAATTATCGATCTCGAAGAGTTCACCGATGATTTCTGGAGCATTGCTGAACACCAAGGAAAAATCTATTTAGCCACCTTGTTCGAAGTATACGTTCTCGATGAAAGTTCTTTGCGGCCAGTCAACTGGAATATGCCAAAGCCCAATACTTGCTACTGTCTTTCCGCTAAAAACGGGGCGCTTTGGTCTGTTGGCCAAAAGGATATCTTGGTACATGACGGGCAGAGCTGGAGGAAACTTGCTTAACCCACTATTTCTCAAGACTTTGAAATGTACTCGAAGTTGATTTCGCTGATTTTAGATCAACATGTCGAAGAAGCCAGCTTCCTCGCCGTCCTGCGGGACTATGCCCTGGGCGCACCGCACTACGACTTCGACCACCTCAGCCAACTTGACGAGCGCATCGACGCCCACCTTGACGGCCTTCGCGTCGCCGGCACCTGCGGCCTGGAAACCCTGTTGGCTCAACTTGGGCCACACGCCATTGGCGAGCTGTTCGCCAGTGTGGTGCTGGCCTTCGAGGCGGGTAACGCACAGGTGTTGTCACGGCTCAGCGAGCATTTGCGAAGTGCCGTAGAAACGGAGAGCGGCTACCTGATGGCCTTGGGTTGGCTCGACTGGAAGTGGGTTTCGCCCTGGATCGATCGCCTGCTCGCCTCCCCCGACCCCCTGTTTCTGCGCCTCGGCCTGGCCGCCTGTGGCATGCACCGCCACGACCCCGGCCCAGCCCTGCTTACCGGCCTTTCCCACGCCGACCCAAGCGTCCTGGCACGTGCCGCCCGCACTGCCGGCGAGCTGCGCCGTCGAGACCTGATGCCGACCATTCGCAGCCATCGGCAACACCAGGACACCGCCACGCGCTTTTGGGCCAATTGGGCCACCGCGCAGATGGGCGACGAGAAGGCGCTGGAGCCGCTGCGGCAGTTCGCCGAGCAACCGGGCCAGTTCCAGTACCGCGCGCTCTGTGTACTGCTGGCCTGGCAAAGGCGTGAGCACAGCATCGCCTGGATACGCCAGTTGATACAGAACCCCGAGCAACAGCGCGTCGGCATCCAGGCCGTTGGGCTGCTGGGCGACCCGGTCAGCGTGCCCTGGCTGATCCAGCAGATGAGCGACCTGCCTCATGCCCGCGTCGCCGGCGAGGCCTTCAGCCAGATTACTGGGGCAGACCTGGCGTTACTCGATCTGGAATTGCAGGACCTGCCGGATTTCGATGCAGGCCCGAACGACGACCCTGAGGATGCCAGTGTCGCCATGGACCCCGATGAGAATCTACCCTGGCCCGACCCGCAGTTGATCGCAGCCTGGTGGCAGGCCCATGGAGGTGATTTCCAGGCGGGCGTGGGCTATGTGCTGGGGCTGGCGCAGCGCGAAAGCAGTTTTCAGCAAGCGCTTGTCCGGGGCCAGCAACGCCAGCGTATTGCCGCCGCCTACGGCATCGCCCGCTTCCGGCCGACCGAAGTGCTTTTTCCCACCAGCGCACCGGCCTGGCGGCAAAAGCGGTTGTTGTCCGGAGGATGAGCAGGCGATTCATTCTCTTCGACTGCGGCAGCTGGACGCTAGGTACCCATAAACCAAATACGCTAGACTGCCGGCCTATTTTGTTCAGGCCCCCTCGTCATGCCCGCAGAGCATGTTCCCAAGCCCTATACGCTCCTGGCCATCGACGATGATCCGCAATCGTTGATCGTGCTGTCGAAAACCCTGACCGCCGAATATGAAGTGCTGCTGGCAAAGAACAGCGAACGTGGCCTGGCCCTGGCTCGCAGTGCCAGCCCCGATCTGATCATTCTCGACATCCTGATGCCGGAGATGGATGGCTTCCAGGTGCTCAGCGAGCTCAAGAGTCATCCGGCGACTGCAGCCATTCCGGTGATTTTCCTGACCTCGCGCAGCAGCGTCGAAGACGAACGCCTGGGGCTGCTGCTGGGCGCCGCCGATTACATCGCCAAGCCGATTTCGCCCCCTGTGGTACTGGCCCGGGTGGCAACGCAACTGGGCTACCGCAACAAACCCCTGCATGACCTGCAAGCGGTGGCCGGACCTTGCGCCGGCAGCGACATGCGCGACGGTTTTGTCAGTGCATTGACCCTGCAACTGGCCGGCAATCCGCAGATTCGCCTCCAGGCCCTGCTCGATACCCTGTCGATTCTGCTGCGCAGCAGCCCGAGCCGGCGCGACCCCGCGGCCTTGCGCAGCGCTGCCTGCCTGGCGCTGATGGGCCTCAATCAGCCGGGCAGCCGTATCGATCAGGCCCTGGGTCACAGCAGGCTGCTGATTGAAGAGATTCTCGCCCACGCCGAGCCGGAAGACCCGATCCTCAACCTTGCCTGGAAAATCACCCACGCCGATGCCTTGCTCAAGGGCCCTGGCGAGCTGCACACCTGCGAGCGGTTGTCCCTGTCGGCCCGTCTGTTCGCCCTGGCACTGAACTACCACCTGAGCCTGCTCCAGGCCAGCACCGAGGACCTCCACAGTCGGCATGCGCAAGCCATGGGCCAGATGTACCGCCAGCCCGGGTTCGAGCAGTGCATCGCCGGCGACCCGGAGCCGCTGTCGGCGGCCTTGCTGAGTTCGTCACAGAGCTTTTTCGGCCGGTGAATGGATGGTGAGCCTGGCCAATGCCTAACTTCGCAGATCTGGAGCTGTTCATTCTGATCGCCGAGCTGCAGGGCTTGTCCCCCGCCGCTCGCGTCATGTCGATCACCCCGGCTGCCGCCAGCCTGGGGCTCAAGCGCCTGGAAAACCGCCTCGGCGTGCGGCTGTTCACCCGCTCCACCCGCACCATGAAGCTCACCCCCGAAGGCGCACGCTACCTGGAAAGTGCCCAGCACGCCTTGAAGATCCTGGCCAACGGCAAGCGCTCGTTGCGCCACGATGACGGCATGCTGGAACTCACGGTGTCTTCCGACCTGGGCCGCAACCTGCTGCTGGACATGCTCGCCCGGCTCAAGCAGGAACGGCCGCGCATGTACATCAAGCTGGCGCTGAGCGACAAGGAAGAGGACCTGCTCAAGGGCCGCTTCGATGCGGCGTTGCGCTACGGCAAGAACCTGGCACTGGATCTGGTCGAGCTACCGGTGCTCAAGCAGCATTACTTCATCGCCTGCGCCGCGCCAGATTACCTGGCCGAGCATGGCCAGCCCGAGTCACCGGAACAGCTGAGCGAGCACGAATGCATCATCTGCCACAGCATTGGCCGCCCGGAGGGCCGCTGGCGTTTCCATGGGGCCGGCAAGGTCGAGGACGTGCCGGTACAAGGGCATTTTTGCTGTGATGATGGCGATGCCGCACGGCGCTGGGCCGTGGCTGGCCATGGCGTGGTCAACCTGCCGCTGCTCAATGTCGTGGAGGACCTGCTCGCCGGTCGCCTGCTGCCGTTGCTGCCCGGTTGGCAGTCCGACGCGGCGCCGCTGAATCTGGTGGTCTCGCACCGCTCGCAGATCACTTCGTCGTTGCGCGCCTTGCATCAATGCCTGGTCGAGCACTGCACCGACCGCATGGCCCGCTATCAGGCCCTGACCCAGGACACCCGCTAGCCCTGGAAGTCGACAAGCAGGTCATGGGCCTGCTGGAACTCCAACCGGTAGATCCGCTCTTGAATGGCCCGCAGAGGGCCACAGGGGTATTGCTCGTACAGTTCATCGATCAGCGCCAGGGCCTGGGCATTATGGCTGAGCAGCAGCTTGGCCAAGCGCTCCAGTGTCAACACCTGCTCAGGGTCCAGCCCCAGCTGCTGCGGTGCCAGATCCCCGTCGGCTGCCCCTGGCAGGGACGCCAGGCCGGCCAGCACCGGTTCCAGGCACCGCGCCAGCTGCTCGATCAACGGCCCCAGCGCTGCCGGCCCGCCCGCCTGTTCCTCCAGTTGTCCAGCGGCCTCTTTGACCGCCGTGGCACCGATGTTCCCGGCGTTGCCCTGCAGGCTGTGGGCCAGAAAGCCGAGGGCGGCCAGGTCCCCTGCGGCATGGGCTTGCCACAAGCGTTCGATGACCTGCTGCTGGCTGTCACGAAAGTCGGCCAGGAGTTTGCGGTGCAGGGCCAGGTCCTGGTTCACCACCGCCAGCCCGCGCGCGGCGTCGATGCCTGCATAAGTCGAGTTCAAGACGCTTGTACCCGGAGGCGCCGGAACTTGCGCTACCGGCATGTCCGTCGCTTTGATCCAGCGCACCAGGGTCCGATAGAACGCCGCGACCTCCAGGGGCTTGCTCAGCAGATCGCTCATGCCAGCCGCCACCGCCCTGCCCTGCACATCGGCCTGGCTACTGGCGGTCACGGCAATGATCGGCAGCCACCGCAGGTGCGGATACCCGCGAATCTTGCGGGTCGTGGCGAAGCCGTCCATGACCGGCATCTGACAATCCATCAGCACAGCGTCAAAGCGCCCCTCCTCAAGCAACAGACGCAGGGCCTGCGCACCGTTCGCCGCCAGCACCACCTGGACCCCCACGCGCTGCAGCAGGCCCTGCAACACTTCCTGGTTGAGCCCGTTGTCCTCGACCACCAGCACCCGCGTCCCCGCCAGCCAGCGTACCGGGTCATTGATCGCGCCCTGCCCCGCTGTGGCGCCAGTCGCCGGCGCGGCAGGCGTGGTGCAGTTTTCCTCAAGCGGTAACGGCGACAGGCTCAACTGCACGCTGAACTTGAATGTTGCGCCCTGCCCTGGCTGGCTTTTCACCCGGATATCACCTTGCATCAGTTGCACGATTTTCTTCGAGATGGTCAGCCCCAGGCCGCTGCCGCCATAACGCCGGCTGATGGACCGGTCGGCCTGGACAAAGACATTGAACAAGCGGGCCTGCTGCTCGTCGCTGATGCCCACCCCGGTGTCGGTGACGCTGAAGCACAGCAGCGCCTGATGATCCCACTGGCGCACCAGGCACACACCGATACAGACATGGCCGGCCTCGGTGAACTTGATCGCGTTGTCCACCAGGTTGGTCAGCACCTGGGCCAGACGCAGCGGATCACCCACATAACGGCGCGGCAGTGAAGCCGGAATATCCAGTTGCAGCCGCAGCGCCTTTTCTTCCGCGCGCTGGCGGACCAGCAGCAACACATCGTCCACCAGTTCCCGCAGGTCGAAGCCCACTTGCTCCATGCTCAGCTTGCCGGCTTCGATCTTCGACAGGTCGAGCACGCCGTTGATGGTGCCCACCAGGTGTTTGGCCGCACGGTCGATCTTTTCGATGTAGTCGCGCTGCACCGGCTCCAGCGGCAGATCCAGTGCCAGGTGGGCCATGCCGATGATCGCGTTCAGCGGCGTGCGGATCTCATGGGACATGCAGTCGAGAAACTCCGACTTGGCCTGGGTCGCCCGCTCGGCATCCTGTCGTGACTGTTGGATTTGCGCTTCCACCGCCTTGCGCTCGCTGATGTCTTGGAGCACCCCGGTGACCCGCGTCGGTGCTCCACTGGCGTCGCGCTGCATGATCTTGCCGATGTCCAGCACCCACAGCCATTGCCCCTCTTTGTTGCGCATGCGGTACTCAGCGCGGTATTCGCCGACTTCATCGTTCAGGTGCGCCTTGAGCCGGGCCATGACTGGCTCGTAGTCGTCCGGGTGCACCAGAGCGGTCCAGCGCTCCAGGCCATGGCCGAAAGCCTGTTCCATCTGCTGTTTGCTGTAGCCAAGAATCTGCAGCCAGACATCGTTGTTGATGACCGTCCCCAGGCTGAGGTTCCAGTCCCACAGGCCCAGGGCCCCGCTTTGCAGGGCCATGTCCAGGCGCTGTTCGCTCTGCTCGATCTGCGCCACGTCGCGCTTGTGCCGCCGGGCATCGGCCAGGCGCCGCAGGCCGCCCCACAGCAACAGCAAGAACACCAGGGCACTCAGCCCCTCGATCAGCAGCACCTGTTCCCCCGGCAACAGCGTATCCAGGTCGCCCAGGGTGATCAGGGTCCAGGGACCGCTCGGGTCATTCCAGTCGAAATCCACCCGGGACAGGCTATAGCGCCGGCCGTCCAGCTGGATCACCGACTGATGGGCATCGAAGGGCAAGCGTTCGGGCACCCCGTTGGCAAACCGATAGTCGCTGAACTGGCGGCGGATCTCCCCCGTGAACCGGTTCCAGGGCCAGGCGCGGTCGGACTTGAGGATAAAGGCCGGGGAACTGGCGGCCAGCACCACGCCGCTGGGGGACAGGATCATCTGCAGATCGTCGCTGTACGGCTTGCTCAGGCTGGCATCGAGCCTATCGGCATCAAAACGCGCCACCAGCACCCCGATCACCTTGTCCTGGCGCGTACGCGACTCGAAGATCGGCACCGCCATGTAGAACATGCGAGTGCCGGTGGTGGCGCTGATGGCGCCGTAGACACTGCTGCCGCCATCGAGAGCCACCTTGAAGTAGGGGCGGAAGGCCACGTTCAGCCCCAGGGGCGTCTGCCCGTGCTGGTCATGGGCCGCTACCACCACCCCTTCCCGGTTGAGAACAAACGCATGGTTGGCTTCCACCACCAGGGACAGGGTCTTGAGGGGAATGGTGGCCCGCTCCATCAGGTCCGCAGAGGGTTCGGGCTCCAGGACAATGCGCTTGAGCGAGGGGTTGTGACGCCCGAGGATCGACAGTGCGCCAATGGCAAAACCGTTGGATTTCCATTGTTCCAGGTCCTGGGCCTGCTCCCGGGTCTGCATCTGGATGCTGGCGCGGTAGACGTCTTCGACCTGCACACGGTAGTAGTTGCCCAGCGCCCCTGCGGCGCCGCCCGCGATCATCACGCCCAGGGCATAACAGCAGCGCCTGTGACTGTCGAAGAAGTCCAATAACCCGTACAACCCTGTCCCCCTTTACCTGAAAAAAATCGGTGCCCGCCAACCCTTGTCCGAGGCATTGCCTGGCCCTGTCAGCGTTTTGCCAGCCGGCGCGGAAACTCCGGCGGCAGAAAATCGCGGTCCGGATCGTAGTCGGCCTTGAGGTAATCACAAAGCGCCTTGAGGTCCTGGGGCGACAATGTCCCCACCGCCTGCTTGAGCCGCAGGGTGTCGAGAATGTAGTCATAGCGGCTGTTGTTGTACTGGCGCACGACGTTATAGAGCTGACGCTGCGCCTCCAGCACATCGACGATATTGCGGGTTCCGACCTGAAAGCCCATCTGCGAGGCCAGCACGGCGCCCTGGTTGGAGATGATCGACTGGCGCCGCGCCTGCACCTGATCGACACCACTGTTGAGACCGCGATGCAGGTTGCGGGTCTGCTCCACTACTTGACGCCGCAAGCCGTCGTTGAGGTACTCGCGCTGGTTCATCCGCTGGTGGGCTTCGCGCACCTGGGAGCGGGTCTGGCCGCCACTGAACAGCGGAATGTTCAACTGCAGACCGACGGTGCGCTGCTCGACATTGCCACCGTAGCCATTGCCACGGATATCGCTGTTGCCGTAGCCCAGGGCGTCGTTGTCCCCGGTCTGGTAGCGCAGCACCGCGTCCAGGGTCGGCGCGTGCCCGGCCTTGCGCGCGCTCAGGGTCTGCTGCGTCGCCTCCAGGGCGAACTGGCTGGCCTGCAGGGTCAGGTTCTGGCGCACCGCCGTGTCCACCCAGCGCCGGGCGTCGTTGGGTTCGGGCAACAGCACCGGCATGTCGTGGCGCAGCCCCTGGACTGCCTGGTACTGCTGATGCGTCAGAGTGTCCAGGGCTTCGAAGGCATCGTCGGTCTGCTTCTGCGCCACGATGCGGTTGGCCCGCGCCGTGTCATGGCCGGCCTGGGCCTGCAGCACATCGGTGCGGTCCGACAGGCCCAGCTGCAAGCCCCGTTCGGCCAGTTGCTGCTGGCGCTTGAGCGCCGCTTCTTCGGCCTTGGCCGCCGCCAGGGCGTCCTGGGCCTTGAGCAGGCCGAAGTAGGCCTGGGCGCTGTCGAACATGAGTTTCTGCTCGGCGGCGGCCAGCTCCAGCTGGGCCTGCTGGTCTTCAGCTTGCGCGGCCTTGAGGGTGAACCAGCGATCGGCGCGGAATATCGGCTGGTTCAGCACCGCCTGATAACTGGTGCCACTGCGCCGGGTGTCCTGCCGCGGCTGCTGCAGGGAGGTGCTGGTGGCATTGAGATCGGCACTGGCGGACAGCGTGGGCAGCAGGCCGGCCCTGGCCTGGGGCACCGCCTCGGCGCGGGCCGCCTGATCGGCCTGGGCCGCCGCCAGCTCGCTGTTGTTCTGCCGGGCATCCAGGTACACCCGCCACAGGTCACTGGGCAGCGCCTGGGGCCGCTGTTGTGGCACATGGGCTGGCGGATGCTGTGCCGAGTCTTGTGGCAGGTCTTGCCGATGCAATGGGGCCGCCTGCGCCAGGGGCGCCACCAGCAGTGGGACGACAAGCAGCCAGCCGGCAAGGGCTCGCTGCCGCGAATTCATGGGTTTGCTCATGGTTGGATCTAACACCGGGAAAAGAGGGCGCCGCAGACAGGAGGGGCTTTGCGCCCCTCCCGTGTTTCTCCTGCGAGGTCAGGTCAGTGAAGGCACCAGCACCGCCTGCGCGGCCTGATGGTTTTTCGGCAGCTGTTCGCGAGCGCCGCCGGTGTCAGCGAAGGCCGCCATGGCCCCGCTGAGTTTTGCCAGGCTGGGGCCCCGACCATCCGCCGCCGAGTCCGGCACATCCGCCGCCGAGCTCAGAGCGTTCGCCGCCGGCAGCGTCTCGCGCTGGCTCCAGGCCAGTTCGAACACGCTGTCCCCGGCCGATCCACTCGGGCCAAAGCCCTTGAGCAGTTGCTCGACGCTGATCATCGACGAGTCGCCTTTGAGCTCGATCAGCAAATGCCCATGGGCGGCCGCCTGGCTGCCCAGCACCTGGCGCAGCACCAGGGCGGTGCCATTGCCCGTGTCGGTCAGTTGCACATCCTCGCCCCGACGGCTGACGAGGATATTCTTGCCATCGGCCACCGGCAGGATCACCCGATCCAGGGCCAGGCCCGGATCATCGTTGTCGATGACCACCGAGCGGTAATGCGCCCACATCGCCGGGCTGAAACGATAGGTGTCATCCCCGGCGCCGCCGTGCAGCACCACGCTGTCGACCCCGGCAATCAACGGCGGCGCCAGGTCATCCTGACGAGCATTGCCGCTGGCTCCCTGAAGCAGCAGCGAGGAGCCGATGCGCTCGACATTTGCGTAATGGCCCAGCTGCAGCGCCTTGCCGTCCTTGACCTGATACAGCGCCTGCGCCGTCGGGCTGTAGACATAGGCCGAGTTCGGCGTCCCGGCAGCGACGCCGATAAAGCGCAGGTCGCTGCCACCCGGGATGCCGTTGCTGGCGAACATCTGCCCACTGGCAATATCGAACCAGCCGCGGGTGTCGCCGTCCTGCAAGCTCAACACGCCTTTGGCGCCCCACTGGCCAGCCACCGTTGCCAGGGCCTGGGGCAGATTGCCCAGATGTGCCTGTTGCCAACCCTTGTCCACGGCCACCAGTTGCACATCGCCGTTGTTGCTGCGCAGCAGCACTTCGCCTTGCACCGTGGTCAGGCGCAACCCGGCATCGACCTGGACTGCCGAACGCAGTGGCTGCTTGGGCATCCAGTCAATGGCGGCCGGCAATTGCGCCGAGGCCTCAAGCACCTCGTCGCTGCCAAACGCGGTGGCCAGTGCTTGCGCTGTCAGCGGCGGCTGCAGATAGAGCTTGCCGCTCTCGGGCTCGAACAGCCGGGCACTGGCGCTGGCACTGTCGAAGCCGAGAAACTGCAGCGGCTTGCCTTGCAGCGCGGACGATGCCACCACCACCTGACCGTTGTGGTACCACACCGGCAGCGCACTCTTGCCGTCGGCGGCCTTGACCCCGAATACCGCCAGGGTGGCATTGCTGCCGGCGACCTCGGCGAGGTTTTTCCACCAGTTACTGTGGGCCTTGAGCCAATGCTCGTTGACCGCCTCATAGCTCAGCCGTCCCGTCGCCTCGATCCGGGCCATGCGCCCGTCGTTGGTCACGGCCAGCAGATGGCCATTGAGATTGAGCACATTGGCCAGGGGCGGCGTGCTCAGCCGCAAGGCGCTTGGCTGGCCGGCATCGAGCACCTTCTGCCCCGGCCCTTCCTGGCGGAACAGCACCTGCTGCGCCTTGCTGTAGAAGTAAAACACTTCCTGGCCACCGGGCTGCGCCTGGCTGCCCGCCAACACCAGGTCGGCCGGAATCTGCCAGGCGCTTTGCACCTGCCCCGGGGCATCGGCGCGCGGCGCCTGCCCGGCCGGTGGTGCCAGGTTCGGCTTGATCACGATGCCGTCGCTGCTGCGCACCCAGTAGCGGTGCGCGACTTTGGCGTTGTCCAGGCCAAACACCGTGATCAGCTCTGCCGCAGTCGGCTCCAGCACGGGCGCGCCCAGGCTGTACACCGGGGTGTCGCGCTGGGTGGCCTGAGTCTCGTAGCCCTTGAGCAGGGTATTGAGCAGGGTCTTGGCGTCCTTGCCATGCTGGCTGTTGCTTGCCGACAGTTGCAGCAACGACTCATCGCCGACCACCCCCACCAGCTCCATGCGGTCACCGAGGATACGGAAGCTCAGTTCGGCTTCCCGCTCCTTGAGCTGATAACGACGGGCCAGATACACCGCATCGCCCTCTTGCCAGAACCGGCTGATCTGGCCGGCGCTCTGGTTGAACGCAGGGGCGAACTGCGCATCGACCTTGCCGCTGGCAATATCGACCCGCCACGCGGCGGCGTTCTCGGCATCGACGAAGTAGGCATGCTCGCCGATGACCGCCCCCAACTGGGCGTTGCGCGCCTGTTGCACATCGGTGTCGGTGAATAGCATGCGGTCCTTGGCAACGTCGTAGTACGCCCGACCGACATTGCGCTCACCGTGCTTGTAGTTCTCCACCACCACGTATTGGCCGTGCAACTGATGGGCCTGGGCCAGCTCCTTGAGGTGCTGTTCGATGCGCTGCCCGGACACCTGCCATTGGCTGGCGTCTTCCTTCACCACGTAGGTGGTCTGGCCGGCAAAATCGGCTGCCCGTACTTCACCCTTGGCGTTGACCAGCAGCACCTGCCCGTTCTGGGCCGGATCGAGCCTGACCTTGACCCCGCCCACCAGCAAGTGGTCCTTCGCCACGGTGATGCTGTCGCTCTCCAGCTGGCTGCTGTCGATGATCCAGCGTGACGGCTGACGGCCGGCCTCGTTACTGAGCCTGACCTCGGTGCCTTCGTTGAGGCCAATCAGGTATTCGCCGCCTGCGCCCTGGATGTCGTAGCGCAGGTAGCCGTACAGCTCCTTGGGCAGTTGCGGCACCACCAATTGCCGGTTGTGCCCATCTAACAGCACTTCTACCGGCGTCTCGACGTACTCCTGGTGAATCCGCCGGATCGTCTCCTCGCTCGGGAAGATGTAGAAGTCGTAGTCGAAGCGCCGGTCCTGCTCGAGCTTGCGAATCACATCGAAACCCGTGTCATGCCGGGTGGTGGCCCCCGGCAGGATCATGTACTCGTAGCTGATGTAGGACTTGGGCGTGCCCGGCAGGATCACCGTCCTGCTGTCGCCGTGGTCGAGTCTGGGCGGCTTGGCGCCGTGGCCAATGCCGCTGCGCACCTCGATCGCCTGGGCGCGGTCGTGGATCATCCGCGGAAAGTCCCCGACCCAGAAGAAGTAGTTGATCGCCCCGGAACCGGTGGAGCCGTGGTGAGTGCGGTAAATGTACTGGCTGTCGAAACCTACCTCGTTCGAGCGCAGGTCGAGGCGCTTGACCACCGCCCCGGCCAGGGGCACCAGCACCTGCTGTTTCTCGTCATAACGGTAGCCGTTGCCTTGGTAGGCCTTGTCCAGGGTGTCGAAGTAACGTCCCACCGCCTTGGCATCTTCGGCCACCGCGCCAAAGGCCTGGGCCAGTGCCGTGAAGCCTACCGCCAGGCCACCGAGGATCACCCCCGCGCCGCCCAGCACCGCCGCCGTTGTCGAGGCGCCGATCAGCCCGGCACCGATACCCGCCGCGCCACTGACAAAACTCGCCGAATCGAACGCCAGCTGGGTGCCGAATACGGCTTTCTGCACATCGTTCTCGGCATGGGCCAGCTCATAGGCATCCAGGCCGACCATGGCCCCGCCAAACAGCACGCCTGCGCCCTCGTTGACCGTGTGCCCCAGGGTCGAGGCAAAGTCCTTGAGCGAGGACTCGGCGGCCAGGGCTTCGCCGCGCAACGCGGTTTGCACCAGTTTGGTGATGTTGGCCACATCTTGCACCGTGCCATGGCCAATCTGCGCCAGGCCCAGGTAGCTATGGATCTTCAGGGCGGTGGCCAGGTCCGGTGAAATCACGCCCTGGGCCGCATCCTTGCGATTCTTGTCGGCAAACCACTGGATCAGCGTCTGGACCGCAAAGCCCGCGTTCAGGCCGTCCACATGCGCCACTTCGCCGACCCCACCGCGGGGCCGGATCTGCCCATGCTCCAGGGTGAAGTGCTCGTTGAGCACGCTCATGTGCTCATCGACGAAACGACGGAATTCGACAAAGGTGCCATCGTCGGTGCTCAGCCAGCGGGTCTGATCGGGCTGGTCACGGTTGATGAACTGCACCCGATAGCCGCCCTCCGGCTGTGGCTCGGTGTTGGCGATGATCGGTATCCACTGGCTGCTCAACTGGTGCTCCCGGGCCAGCCGGGTGCTGGCGGCGTCGAAGCGCGCCCCCCATTGCTCGGCGTCGAACGTGGTCAGCGCTGCGCCCAGGCGCAGGTCCTGGCTGACGCGCTGCTGGGCACCCACCGCCTGCTCCACCTGGCGGCGTTGGCCGATGACACCGGCCAACTCCTCGGGACGGGACAGATCGGCAACGTTCAGCCCGCTGCCCACCGGCACCTCGGCCATCTTGTGGGTGTCGATCTCGATCAGGTTGAAGGCCGGCTGCGACTGGCTGCCGAACGAGCCGTAGTGCGCCGCCAGTTTTCGGCGCACCAGGTGCTGCTCCATGGCCTTGGCCAAGCCCTTGCTGGAGTCGAAAGCGAAGATCCCCACATTCGGGTCATAGAAGTAGTAGCGACGGCCTTCGGGGCCCTGGGTACTGCCCACCATCATCGAGTGGTTCTGGGTGTTGAGGGCAAACATCGAGTCGCTGCTGCTGTTGGCCAACCGTGCCACCACGTCGGACAACTGGAACTGCCCCAGCGCCTTGGAGGCCTGGACCGCGTCGACATTGGAATGCAGCCGGATCAGGCTGTTCTTGAGCAAGGTCGAGCTGCCCGCCTGGGGATCGGCCGAGGCCAGGAACAGCTTCTGCACCAGGCTGTTGACCCCTGCCTCACCGCCCCTGGCCAAGGCGACGGCCATGGCCCTGACCAGCGGGTAGCAGCGGCCTCCGGAGCGGTCACCCACCAGCGACAGGTAGAAGTCCTGGGGCGCCAACTGGCCGAAGACACTGCCGGCGCCCCGGAAGTCTTCACTGAGAGTCGCGGTCTGGCGCAGCACCTTGTCGATGTATTCGGCCTGGCTGGTCTCACTGATGCGGGCACTCAGGGCGCCACGCTGCCCAGGCGTGAGCTGGCCGTCGAGAAACAGGCGCTTCATCTCCAGGGCCGACTTCTTGTCGTCCAGCCCGGGGATCTTGATCTCGCGAAAATCCCGCACGCCATCACTGAATGCCGTGCCCCGGGCCCCGCGCTGATAGGCCTCGGCAATGGCGTAGCGCTCGCCCACGCTGGTGCTGCGCTCATCGCCCCCACCCTGGATCGCCGTGTCGTCGGTGCGCACCACCGCAGCAGTGCCCTGCTTGGCCTGGATCTGCTGCCAGAGCCAGGTCTTTTCCACCGAAGCGGCCTCACGCAACACTGGTTCGTACTGCGCCCGGTAGAAATCCTGCGTGAGGTTGAGCTGCTTGATCTGCTGGTCGATCAGGCTCTTGTCGCTGGCCCCGCGCCGCTGCTCCTGGAGTTGATAACGCTGGTTGCCGAGCTGTTCGATGTCGGCGCTGACCTTGGCCTGGACCGCATCGCGCAGCCGATTCCAGGCGGCAATGGCCGGGTGCTCGGGAGAAAAGTCGCCGCCGCTGTAGACGCCATCGGCCACCCCTTCAGTGGACACGCCGAACTGGGTCGCCACCTTCTTCAGGTTCTGGTGCACCTGTTCGCGGTACTCGGCGAACTGGGTCCGGTTGCGTTCCTGCACCTGGCTGTCGGCGGTCTGGATGGCAAGCGGCTCTGCACCCTCGCGCAACTTCGGCCAGACCATCTGCCCTTCGCGCTGGTACTCCTGGCGCTGGAACACCAACTGCCACTGGCCGTCGACGACCTGCATGTACGCCGCAGCCAGGCCCTCGGCGGTGCCGGCCACCTGGTAGTCCTTGTAGTCGACCGCCATCACCACGTTGTCGTACAGCAGCGAACTGTTGACCCGACCGTCGTGATAGACCCGATAGGTAGTGGCGTCCAGGCTGGTCACCACCAGCGAGCAGCCCGACAAGGTGCCGGTAAAGAGGAAGCTGCCCGCGCGCGCCTGCTTGGGAATGTCCACATAGGCCGGCGCGGCGTTGGCCTGGTTCGGCCCGTTGTAGCCGAGGAAATACGCCGGCACGCTGTCCGGGCTCCCGCTCACGGAGTTGGCGCTGTGCTCGGTGTATTCGAGCTCATACAGCCTGGGCGCGACTTCCACCAACTGCACGTTGCCCTGGGCCGGCAAGCGCCCCGCCTTGACCAGGGCCTCGGCACTGAGGGTGTGGGTCTGGGCGAACTGCACCGGGTCGGCGGCAAACTGGTGAATGTCGGCGCTGCCCTGGCGCGGTTCGAAGCCGGCTCCGAGCGACGCCAGGCCCGTCTTGAGTTGCCGGTCCTTGGCGGCCTGCCCCAACAGCGCGGGCAGCGGCCCCAGGTCGGTGAAGCGCGGTGGATGGAACTCCTCGCTCGGCGCCAGGCCTTGATTGACGATGGGCAGGACCCGGGCCATCACGGCGTCGTACAGCTCCCCATGCAAAGCCTCCCGGCGCCCTTCGGCACGGTAGCGGTCGAAGGTCTGCAGCAGGTCCTTGCCGATGCTGTCCGGCCCCTGGGGTTCATAACGGGCGGCGACATACAGGGTTTCGAAGAACGAGTGGTAGCCGTTGCGGATCATGAAGGCCGCGTTGGCCATCTGGAACTGCCAGTACTGCTTGATGCTCGGCGCGCTACCGAACAACTCCGGCAAGGCATTGCTGACGGTCTGGGTGGTCCCGGAAATGCCCCCCACGAACGGGGTGTCCAGGTCGCTCATGTAGCGTGTGGCTTCATTGTTCGGATCGGGGCGGAACTGGCTGTAGCTGCGGTACTTGTCGTCCTGGATCAGCAGCGCGGCATCGGTCCGGGCCTGCTCCGGGTGGGTATTGAGGATCAGGTAGGGGTCGGGCTGGTTCAGCCGGTTGTTGATCATGACCTTGTCGGCGCCGGTTTTTGGCGTCAGCGCGGCATGGGCATTGACCGGCACCGCGGCCTTGGAAAAACTGTCGGCCACGGGGCGCAGGGCATGGAACAACGCCTGCTTGCGCAGGCTGCGGCCCTGGTCGCCGGACAGCAGCGCCTCGACCGTCGGCCGCAACGCGACGTCGGCCGGCGCCAGGCCCTGGGGGCCGCTCAACAACAGGTTCAGCAGTTTGCTGTCCAGGCCGCGCTCCACCGCCACCTGATCGAAAACATGCACCTTCGGGTTGCCTGGATGCTGCCCGGCGTTGGCGCTGGCCACTCGCTGTGTTTCCATCTCGATCGACTGGGCACGCCACTGTTCATACAGCGGTGCCAGCAGCAATTTGGCCTGGGCAATGTCGCTCTGCAGATAACCGCCTTGCAGGACTTTGCTCAGCGCCTGGTTCTTCACCAGGTTCTGCCCCAGGCCGAACAGCAGCTCATCATTGTCGTGGCTTTGCCAGACCGACGCGGCGAAGGCCTGTTCCCACAGCACCTTGTTCAGGTTGTTGCCCTTGATATCCCGCAGGCTCGGGCGGCTGTGTTGCGCCAGCAGCACCCCGGCCGGGGTGATGTGGTTGCGTTCGAGCAGGCGCGTCAGCTGTTGCACGAAGGTGGCGCGCTCGCTGCTGCCTGCGAACAGCCGGCTGGCCTTGAAGCCCTCGCCGCGCAATTGTTCCAGGCGCTCGAAAAACGCTGCGTTGTATTGATACAGGGTCTCGGTCTGGGCCTTGCTCAGGTGGCTGCTGCTGACCTTGTCGCCCTCGACGGTCATCACGGCAAAAGGTGTCGCCGAACGGTAAGCGTCACCCTGGGGCATTTCCAGCAGGTACTGATGCTCGGCAAAGCCGACCGAGCGTTCCAGCTCATGAATATTGACGAACAGGCCGTCGCGGTCCGGGTGGTAGCTGTTCTGCCGATAGTCTTCGACGCCCAGGGTCTGGAAGCTGGTGATGTCCGCGTTCTGGTTGATCAGTTCGCTCAAGGCGCCGGCCAGGGGCACTTCGCGGGTCACGCTGGTGCCGGGCGACTGGCCCGAGACCTGGATGCCGACCTGGTTGGGCACTTTGCGATCGACACCGGTCAACAGCAGCTTGCGGCCATTGCTCAGCACCTGGGCCTTGAAGCCTTCGCGCAGGGAGCTTTCCGACACCAGGTGGTTGGCGAAGTACTGCTCGACGAACCCGGTCTTGACCAGCACCGAGCGAATCGGTGCATAGGTCGGCGAGCGCATGGACGGTGGCTCGCTCTTGAGCCGGTACTGTTGCTGCCAGGCCAGGGAACGGGCGGCGGTGCCAAAGGAGAAATTCAGCACGCCGTCGGTGGGCACCACCAGCCGGCCGTGCTCCAGGTAGAAGTCCTTGAAGCGGCCATCGGTGCTGGCATTGACCAGCGCCACGTTCATGCGGATGTAGCCCGGGCGCTCCTCCATCATCAGCAGTGAAAGGTTCACCGGCAGCTCGTCGGAGGCCCGGGGCGGCTTGGCCAGTGCCGCCAGGCTCGCGGCCTGCTGCTGCGGGGCGGCCTTGAGCCAGGCGTTGTAGCGGGTACTCACCTCCTTGTAGGCCTGCAGCTCGGAGAACAGGGTCACGTAGGTCTGGCTGAAGGTGGAGTCGGCCACCTGCAGGCTCAGGTGCTTCTCCAGGCGGTTGATCCGGCCCTTGAGCTCTTTCTGCTTGGCCGGCGCATCGGCTTGCAGGACCTCGGCCTTGGCGCCACCGGGACTGAGCAGCCGCAGGGCCTTGTTCCAGGTGCTGTCATAGTGGCTGATCGCCGTGTCCTGACGGCTGTACAACAGGATGTCACGGTCCAGTTGCTGCTTGTAGGCAATGGTGGCCGGCGTGTCGGCGATGGCCTTCATTTCTTTGCGGCGTTGTTGCAGCACCTGCAACTGGTCGCCCACCGAGACCGGGTTGTCCTGCATCTGGTAGTGCTGGGCGGCCAGCACGCTCAGGGTGCTCTGCTGCATTTCCAGCAGGCGCTCGCCGACCTGGCCGATGTACGCGGCACGCTCGTCGGCGCTCATGTTGAACCATTCGGTTTGCCGCCCTGCCGTCTTGATCTGTTGGTCGATCAGGGTATTGAGCAGGCGCGTGAAGTCCTTGGACATAAAAGCCATTGCAATGATCCTTTGTCTGTTTTGAGCCAAGCCCTGCGTCTCGCGAAGGGCTGCCTAGGGGTATGGAACTGCGGGGTGGGGAGACATGACGGGTGGGCGAGTCCTCCTGCCGTCGGTGGGGTCAGTCCTTCATCTGCAGCGCCCACTGCCGGGCATACAACCCGTTCAGGGCGAGCAGCTGTTGGTGTGTGCCTTGTTCGAGCACCCGGCCCTGATCGATGACCAGAATCCGGTCCGCATGGCGCAGGGTATTGAGGCGATGGGCGACGCTGATCACCGTGCGGCCGCGGACGATGCCCTGCAGGTTGGCCATCACCGCCGCTTCCGACTCGTAGTCCAGGGCACTGGTGGCTTCGTCCAGCAACAGGATGCCGGGGTTGGTCAACAGGGCCCGGGCCAGGGCAATGCGTTGACGCTGGCCGCCGGAGAGCTGGCCGCCACGCTCGCCCACCTCGGTCTCGTAGCCCTGGGCCAGGGCCTCGATAAAGGACGCCGCCCCGGCCAGACTGGCGGCGTGCCGCACCTCGGCGTCGCTGGCTTGAGGCCGGCACAGGCGGATGTTCTCGGCAACGCTGCCGGCGAACAACACGCTTTCCTGGAGCACCACGCTCATGTTGCGACGCAGGGCCACCGGGTCGGCGATGGCCAGGTCGATGCCGTCCACCAGCACTCGGCCGTGCTGGGGCACATAGAGGCGCTGCAGCAGGCGGGTCAGGGTCGATTTGCCGGAACCGGAAGGCCCGGTGATGCCGACGAACTCGCCCGGCTGGATCTCCAGATCCAGCTGGCGCAGCACCTCCTGGCCGTCTTCCTCGTAGCGAAAACGCACCCCCTGGAAGCTCACCCCGCCCTGCAACGCTGGCACCGAGGCCAGGCCGCCGCTGCCGCTTTCACAGTCGCTGTCGAGAATGTCCCCCAGGCGGCGCAGGGAAATCAGCGTGTGCTGGAAGTCCTGCCAGACCTGGGCCAGACGCAGGATCGGCTCCACCACATGCCCGGCCAGCATGTTGAAGGCCACCAGTTGGCCGGGGCTCAACTGGCCATCCAGCACCAGCATCACGCCCCACCACAGCAACAGCGCTGCGGTCAGCTTCTGGATCAGGCCGATGCCCTGCCCGGCCCAGATCCCGACGATGCGGGTGTGGAACGCCGCACGCACATAAGCCGCCAGCTGGCGCTGCCACTGCTGCTGGAAGGCGCTTTCGATGGCCCCGGTCTTGATAGTCTCGATGCCGGTCACGGTCTCGGTGAGAAACGCCGTGTTGGCCGCATTCAACTCGTATTCGCGCAAGGCCCGGCTGCGCAGCAAGGGGCCCACGCACAGCCAGAAGAGGAAATACAGGGCCAGGGAGCCCACCACCATCCAGGTCAGCAGCGGTGCGTAGCTGTACATCACGGCGATGAACAAGCCGCAGAACGCCAGGTCCAGCACCAGGGTCAAGGCCGAGCCGGTAAGAAACTGGCGGATCTGTTGCATCTCACCGACCCGGGCGATGATCTCGCCGCTCTGGCGCCGCTGGAAATAACCCAGCGGCAACTGGATCAGATGCTGGTACAGGCGCGCGGACAGCTCGGCGTTGATCTTGCTCGCCACATTGCTGAACAGCCAGGACCGCAACAGGCCGAACAAGGGCTCGAACAGCGCCAGGGCCAGCATGGCGATCCCCAGCACTTGCAGGCTCGACAGGCCGCGACTGACCAGGACCCGGTCGATGATGTTCTCGAACAGCAGCGGCGTGACCAGCGCTACGCCTTGCAGCATCAGCGACACCAGCAGCACGCTGCGAAACTGGCGCCCATGCTTGAGGATCGACGGCAGGAACCAGGAGACGCCGAAACCACCCGTCTTCAGCTGCACATGCCGCTCGGCCAGCAGCAACACCTCTCCCTCTCCCTGTCCCTGATCATGGCCTTGCCAGAGCGTCGCCAGCTCCTGGCGCGACAGGGTCTGGCATTGCCCCTGCAGCGGCCAGAACACCCGGACCCGGTCGCCCTCCACCGCGTCCAGCACCGCCCAGCCCCGAGTGGTGTCCAGCAGCGCCGGCAGCGGCAGGTGATGCAAACGCTGCACTCGGCTCTGCACTGCCCGTGCGCGCAGGCCGATCCAGCCGGCGCAGCGCCGCAGGTCAAGGCTGTCGGCCGGACCTTCAACCCGCCCCAGGCGGTGAGTCAGTTGCGCCACGCTGATGCTCAGGTCAAAGCGCCGGGCGGCCCAGGCCAGGGCGTGCAGGCCGGTGTCGAGCATTGTCGGTGAGGGTTCAGAAGCGGCATCGAAAGCGCGGGTCATGCTCAACGCTCCCGCAACGCTTCGGACTGATACTCGCGAATCGGGCTCAGCAGGTAATTGATCACCCGCCGCTCGCCGGTGCGAATCTCGCCGGTCACGCTCATCCCCGCCTGCAAGGGCATCCAGCCCTGCCCCGCGGCAATGGCCGCACGCTCCAGGCGAATCCGCGTGGGGAACACCAGCCCCAGCTGTTCGTCCTTGATGGCGTCACCGGAGACATGGGCCACGGTGCCGCGCAAGGTGCCGTAGCGGGTATAGGGAAACGCATCCACCTTGATCTCCACGGGCTGGCCGGCCCTGACGAAACCGACGTCCTTGTTCAGCACCATGACCTCGGCATCCAGCTCGGCCCCCTCGGGCACGATCACCAGTAACTGCTGCGCCGCTTGCACGGCGCCGCCCAGGGTATGCACCGCCAGTTGCTGGACCACGCCGTCCACCGGCGCCAGCAGGGTTTGCAGGCGCTGCCGGTCGCGGCCACGGATCAGTTGCTGCTCGAGCACGGCGATCTCCTGTTGGCTGCGGTTGAGCAATTCATGCTGTTCGCGCTGGGTCCTGGCCAGGAAGCTGTCGCGCTGCTCCCGACGGTTCTGCGCCTGGGCCTTGAGCACCTGCAGTTCGGCCTGCTGCTGGGCCAGCGAACGCTCGACGTCCAGTTGCTCCTTTTCCTGCTCAAGCAATTCCACCAGGGGCATCAGTTGTTCGGCGGCCATCGCCCGGCGTGCATGGAGCCGTTTGCGCACATTGCTGGCCAGCTTGCCCAGGGCGCTGATCTCGCTGCCCCGAGCCCTTTGATTGGCCTGGTTGATGGCGATTTCGGCGTTGAGGCTGTCCAGGTTGGCGCTGATTTCCTTCCAGGTACTGAGCAGTTGCTCCCGGGCCGCCGCGACCTGCTGTGCATCCAGGCCAGCAGGCGTCTGGTAGCTGTGCAAGGGGTCCGGGGTCAGCAGTGCACGGGCCCGGGCCAGTTCCAGACGCTTGAAGTCCAGTTGCGTGCGCAACTCGCTCAACTCGGCGTCGATGCCGATCGGGTTCAGCGCCACCAGCACCTCGCCGGCCTTGACCCGCTGCCCGTCACGTACATGGATGGCCCGAACTTCACCCGCCTCGTGCGCCTGGATCACCTTGGTGTAGCTGGAGACCATGAGGCGCCCGGCGGCACTGGCATAAATGTCGAGAAAGCCGAGGATCGCCCAGCCCAGGGCCAGCAGGATCGCCAGGATCAGCAGCAGTGCCGTGCCACGTGCCCAGGGCGCGGGTGGCCGCTCGACAATTTCCAGGTAGCCGGGTTGGAACTCGTATTCGTCGCGGCTGCGCTTGAGCAGCGTCCGCGCGTCACCCAGGCGCTGCCAGGCGCGGCGCCAGCGAGACAACAGTGCACCGGACCTCATGACGCCTCCTTGCACAGCGCCTGTTGCAGCGCCCACAGGCGCGAGTAGCAACCGCCGTTGGCCAAGAGTTGCTGATGGCTGCCGGATTCGCTGATGCGCCCCTGTTCCAGGGCGATGATGCGTTGGCAATGCCGTACCGCAGACAGGCGATGGGCAATGATGATCACCGTGCGTCCCTGGGCGATGCTCGCCATGTTGTCCTGGATCAGCGCCTGGGATTCGTCATCCAGGGCGCTGGTGGCTTCGTCGAAAATCAGGATGCGCGGGTCGCCCATCAGTGCCCGGGCTATGGCGATGCGCTGCCGCTGGCCGCCGGACAACGAGCTGCCGGCTTCGGCCAGCACCGTGTCGTAGCCCAGGGGCAGGCGCAGGATGAAATCATGGGCACCGGCCAGGCGCGCCGCGGCGATCACGCTTTCCAGGGAGGCGGTGGGATGGCGCAGGGCGATGTTGTGGCGCACGCTGCGGTTGAACAGGTAGTTTTCCTGGAGCACCACGCCAATCTGGCTGCGCAACCAGGCCGGCTGCAACTGCTCCAGGGGCAAGCCGTCGATCAGGATGCGCCCGCCATCGGGGGTGTAGAGTTTCTGCAGCAAGCGGGTCAGCGTGCTCTTGCCGGACCCGGACGGCCCGACGATGCCCAGGGTCTGCCCCGCGGCGATCTGCAAGTCCAGGCCGCGCAACACCCACTCAAGTTCCGGACGGTAGCGGAACACCAACTGTTCGATGCGCACTTCGCCACGCAACGCCTGTGCCGGGCGCAGATCCCCCTCGGCCTGCTCCACCGGCAGGTTGAGCATGTCGCCCAGCTTGTCCACCGACACCCGCACCCGGACGAACTGCTGCCAGACCTCGATCAGCTTGGCTACGGGCTGGCTGACGTGGGACAGCATCATGTTGAAGGCAATCAACTGGCCGATGCTCATTTGCAGGTCGATGACCCGGCTAGCGCCCCAGCAGATCACCGCCACCGCGGTGACTTTCTGCAACAGCATCACGGTCTGGCTGATGGCGCTGCCCAGGGTCTGGCTGGCAAACCCGGCCTCGACCATCTGTGCCGTCTGCGACTCCCAGCGACGCTGCATGCGCGGCTCCACCGCCAGGCTCTTGATGGTTTCGCTGCTGCTGACGCTTTCGTTGAGAAAGGCGGTGTTGCGCGCCGCGCTGTAGAACTGGCGCTCGATGCGCTTCTCCAGCGGGCCGGTGCTGAACCAGGCCAGCAGCGCATACAGGGGCAGGGTCAGCAGCACCAGCAGGGTCAACGGCCAGGAAATCCAGGCCATGACCGCAAAAAACACCAGGGTGAAGGCCACGTCGACACACAGGGTCAGCAGCGAGCCGGTGAGGAACTCGCGGATGCTGTCCAGCTCCTGGACCCGGGTGATGATCGCCCCCACCTGGCGTTGCTTGAAGTACAGCAACGGCAGGCCCAGCAGATGGCGCAAGAGCTTGACCCCAAGGCCAATGTCGATGCGATTGGCGGTGTGCGCCGCCAGGTATTCGCGCAAGCCCTTGAGCAGCACCTCGAACAGGCCCACCACCACCAGGGTCATCACCAGCACGTCGAGGGTAGACAGCGCCCGGTGCACCATGACCTTGTCCATCACCGCCTGGAAGAACAACGGCGTCGCCAGGGCCAGCACCTGCAGCAACAGCGAGCACAGCAGCACTTCGCCCAGTATCCGCCGATGGCGCAGCAGCTCCGGTACGAACCAGGACAGATCGAAGCGCAAACCGCTCTGGCGCAGGCGAATCACCTCCCCGCTCCACTGCTCGGCCAACTGCAGGCGATCGAGCATGTCCGGGGTCGGCATTGAAGGTCGCTGCACCAGCGCCTGGGTGTCCGAGAGCCGCGCCAGCAACATGAATTCGCCGCTCTGGTTGCGCCAGGCAAGGGGCAGCATCTTCGGGGTCAGTCGGGTCAGCGCCAGGCGTTCCAGGCGCAGATCGACACCGGCGTTGCGTGCATAGTCCCTGACTGCCTGGCGCAGGTCCCGCGCAGGGTCAGGGTCCAGGGGTTGCGGGGCCGCGGCTTGCGATACGCGTTCCTGGGTCAGTTGCAGCAGCAGATGGCAGCAGGCCAAGGCTGAGTGAACGGCCGTATCGGCCGCGGATGATGGGGCAGACAGCGCTGTCATAGCGGAACATTCGCTGAGGACAGGCTGCGGGTTGTTGCAGTATTGACTGGCATAGACCGCTCGTTGCTTGCTCCAGGGAGCATGGAGGCACGAACGCAGTCTGAGTCAGCCAATTACGAATGATAATCAGCAGTTTGATTGAAGCGTTTTAACTAAAACTTAAGGCTGTCCCGCAAAAGCCCCGCATTTTCATACGGCGCATGCAGAGAGCGCTGCCCAAGGCTGTTCAACGTGAGTATCAGCGCGTACCAGTCGCTGCCCCCACCGGTTGCCCCAGCCGTGAACCGCGAGAGCAATCTCAGCGGTCAAAAAAAACCGTCAAACCCAACCGTCTCTGCGCATAACCCTCTAATCTTGGCGGCATGTTTTGCAGGTCGTTGCGGGGCGGTCTCTGCACGTGTCGAATACGCAGGGTTAATCCGAGAGCATGAAATGCCACTGTTTGTTGAGTTACTGCCATGACTCATATGATCCAATCGTTGCGCCAGCGGGGGGCGCTGATCCTGACGACGCTGCTCGTTCTGACGGCCTGGGTGCCCTCAGTGTCTGGCGCCGAGTCCCGTAGCTTCGACCTGTACATCGCCGAAGCGCCGCCTTTATCGATGCTGGACCCGTCCGGCCTGCATGGCATCCTCGGCGACGCGACGCTGGAAGCGGCGACCCGAGCCGGATATACGCTGCACTTTATAGAAGTGCCTTGGGCACGAGCCCAGCAAAGCGTACGCAAAGGCGTCGACAAGCTGATCATTCCCCTGTCGCGCACGCCAGAAAGAGAGGCTGATTACACCTGGATCGCGCCCATCATGACCATGGACAGAGCGTTTTTCAGCCTCGACAAACGCGTCCAGAGCATGCAGCAGGCACGGGAAACCTTTGCCCGTATCGCCGTTGGCCGAGGCAGCGCCCAAGAGCAAAAACTGCGGGCAGAGGGCTTTAGCGATACTCAGATTTATCCGTTTGAGATTGGTGAGAATCCGGCGCAATTGCTGCTGATGGGGCGCGTCGATGCCTGGTTCAATGGCATTCCCGAAACGCAAGCTATCTGGCGCAAGCTGTCAAACAGGACGTTGCAGGTCAGTCCGTCCTTGATGAAGACCGATCTGTATCTGGCCTGCTCCAGACAGTGCGATGCGGTGCTCGTACGCCACTTGCAGGCGGCAGTCGAGACACTGCGCAAGGACGGCACGCTGGAGCGGATAAAAAACGCCTACCTGAAAGAGCCGTGATCCGTTCGGCCCTGTACCAGGCTTGCGCTGGCGTCATGAACGCGAGCCTGGAGGGGGCCCGTGCACGCCTCAACGCGACAGCATGAACGTCTCGTACTCCAGGTCATCCAGCGCCGTCGACAGCCGCGTCAGCCCCAGCAGCACGCAGATCAGCAGCGACAGGGTAAAGCCATAGCCGAAGAAGCTCGGCCCCAGGTGCAGGCTGAGCAGGGTCAGGGCGGCATTGAGGGCCACGAACAGCAGACACAGCTCCAGCACGATGGCGCGTTTGTCGAGGTAGAAGAACACGTTGAGAATCGCCATGAACACCACCTGGATGCTCACCCCGATCAGGTCGATGTAGAACAGCGGCAGGTAGTAGCTGGACATCCCCAGCCACTCCAGCAGGCGCGGGCCGAAGAGGAACAGCAGGACCACCGTCAGCCCCTGGACCTTGCAGATTTCCAGCAGGCCCTGGCGGATCGAGAAGGTCATCTCGGCCTTCAGCGAACCGATGTGCTGCAAGGTCTCGCCATCGCGCACGGCACGGAACAGGCGGTCGTACCATTCGGCGAAATCGGTTTCGATGCGCACCAGGAACACCGCCATCCCGGGAATGATCG
Source organism: Pseudomonas sp. 8(2025) (assembly GCF_052665325.1). Lineage (NCBI taxonomy): Bacteria > Pseudomonadati > Pseudomonadota > Gammaproteobacteria > Pseudomonadales > Pseudomonadaceae > Pseudomonas > Pseudomonas sp. 8(2025). The sequence goes on from NZ_JBQOIE010000004.1 coordinate 229,513, forward strand.
CCAGGTAAGCGAGGAAGATCGGCAGGTCGTAGAGAATTGACGCGCGCATCGGCCCGATCACCTGGCTCGAAGTTTCCGGGTTGAACCAGAAGATGAACTTGTCGATCCAGATCCCCAGGTTGTAGCAAAGCCCGGTCAGCAGCAGGCTGACAAACACCTGGCGGCGGTCGAGAAAGTCGAAGGCCACCAGCTTCTCGGCCCGGTACTCACGCAGGATGTCGTAGAGAAACAGGAACAGCAGCGTGCTGTGCCCCAGCAGCAGCGCCAGCAACAGCCCTTCCATGCCCATGTAGCGCAGGTAGAAGGCGCTGCCGACCATCAAGCCATACCCCACCAGCATCACCAGAAGGATGCGGTTATAGGCCTTCATCCCCGAGAGGAAGATGATCACCAGCCACAGGTTGCACAGCACCACGAAGTTGGCCAGGGTCAGAAGGCGGTAGATCAGCGCCTGGTCGAACAGGGTCACCAGCAGCAGGATGCCCAGCGCCCCGGAGCCCAGGGTCACCAGCAAGAGTACGCCCACCAGGTTCGGCAGGATCTGCTCGTACTTGCGCTCGAACAGGCGGTCGGAAACGAAACGGGTGAAAAACAGCTGCAGGCCGCCGGTCAGGATCAGCGACGTGGCCATCAGGTAGGTGACGGTGATCAGGAACTGGCGGATCAGGACCTCCGGCACCACCAGCCCGAGGCTGATCACCCCCACCAGCATCACGCTGAGGATCGACAGCACCCAGGGCCCGGAACTGATCAGGCCGGCATAGACATAGGCGTGCAGGGTCGCCGTGTAGGAGTCGCGGGAGAGAATCTTGCGCAGTTCGAAACCGATGCCGGCCATTTACACAGCCTCCTTGTGTGGGGTGCCGATGGCCGTGTGATAGAGCGTGCGATAGCGGTCGAGCATCAAGCGCTCGCTGTAGTAGCGATGTACCCGCAACAGGCCCGCCGCCTGGGCCGCTTGCCAGCGTGCGGGGCTGCGCAGCAGGTCGATGATCGCCTGGGAGGTGGCCTGCGGATCGGCGATCGCCACCACTTCCCCGGCCCGCCCCAGGTCCCGGTCGGCCGCCTCGCCGCCCTCGATCAGCTCGCGGCAGGAGCCCACGTCACTGCTGACCACCGGCGTGCCGGCAGCCCAGGCTTCGAGAATCACCAGGGGCTGGGCCTCGCTGATGGAGGTCAGCACCATCAGGCCCAGTTGCGGCAGGATGTCCTGGATTTTCTGGAAGCCCAGGAACAGTACCTTCTGCTCCAGCCCCAGGCTCGCCACCAGGCTGCGGCACTCGGCGACGTACTCCGGGTCTTCCTCTTCCGGCCCGACGATCCAGCCTTCGACCTCGGGCATCACGCTGACCACCCCGCGCATGGCCCGCAGGAAGGTCTTGACGTCCTTGATCGGCACCACCCGGCCGATCAGCCCGACCACCGGCGCAATGCCTTCGGCCCGGGCCTCCAGGGCCTGGGTCCAGAGCTGCAGGTCGATGCCGTTGGGGATCACCTGGGTGCGCTCGGGGGGCGCGCCGTCCTTGATCTGGCGTTGGCGGTTGCCGTCGTACAGGGCAATGATCTGGTCGGCGCTTTCATAGACCAGATGCCCGATGCGTTCGAAGAAACGCACCCAGAGCATGCGGATATAGCCAGAGCCGGAATCCATGCTGTCGTTCAGCGCCTGGTTGCTGCTTTCGGCGATCCAGCTGGCCTGGGCCAGGTCGATCTTGCGCTCCTTGGTGTAGATCCCGTGCTCGCTGAGCAGGAACTGGCAGCCCCACAACTGCTTGAGAATGCAGCCCACCAGCCCGGCGTAGCCGGTGGAAATCGAGTGCAGCACCCGGGCCCGCGGCATGTGCCGGGCGGCATTGGCCAGCATCAGCAAGGGCGACTGCATGGTGCGCAGGGTCCAGAAGTAGTTGACGAAGGACGGATCGGCGCAGTGCTGCTCGTAGCCTTCGGTCAGCGCTTCCCAGCTGGGCCGGCTGTAGAGCACGTCGTCCAGGGTGATGCGCCCCTGGGCCAGGGATGCCAGCACTTCGATGCCCAGCTCGGCGGCGGGCTTCTGCGGGTTGTGCAGGTAGCGGTACAGGTTGCTCAGTTCCTCCAGGGACGCGCTGTGGGCCTCGCGCTTGTGCCTGGGGTTGCGCCAGGCCTCTTCCAGGTACACCTCTTCGATATGCACGACGTTGGCCGGAATCTCATAGCGGCGCTGCCCATAGGCCTCGCGCTGACCGCCAATGAACAGCACCGAAAACTGCAGCTGCGGCAGGCCGAGGATCATCTGGTGGATCCAGCTGGACACGCCACCACGTACATAGGGCCAGGTGCCCTCGAGCAGCAGGCAGACATCGGCGATGGGGGTTGAGTCGGGGGTTTTCTTCATGTCCAGGTCCTTACCAGCCCGGCAAAGGGCGGACGTTGCTGCATTTGCGCCGGCAGGCTTCGCAGCAGCCCGGGAATCTCGGCATAGCGGCCGGTTTCAAAGGCGATTTCGGCGCGGAACGGCAGGACCTTGGCCGAGTCCATGCCCGCCTCCTCGGCCTGGTGCATGTGCAGGCGCGCCTTGCCGACGTCACCGCGTTCAAGGGCGATGCGCCCGGCCAGCAACAGCAGCTCGCCGCCCTCCCCCAGCTTCAGCGCCTGTTCGGCATGTTCGCCGGCCTGGCCCAGCACGTGCTGCTGCACACTGCCCTGGGCCAGGCCCAGGTAAGCCAGTTCCCAGTACCAGCGGGCCAGCGTCGCGTGCAAGGCTCCGGCCTTCTGCGGCGCCGCGCCGGGCAGCTGTTCCAGAGAGGACTGGATCCGCTGGTTGATGTCGGTTTCCTGCTTGTCGAGCATCGAATACGCCAACAGCCGCACATCGTCGCTCGGGTCACCCAGGGCCAGCTTGAGGATCGGCACCGCTTCCTTGCCCGGCATCCGCCGGGTGGCGAGCAAGGCCGCCAGGCGCTGGTCGGGGTCCGGCGCATGACGCAAGACATCCTGCAGCCCGCTGTCACCGAAGGTGGGCGAATGCAGTTGAGTCTGAGCGCGAAACGGCAGGTCGGGAATGCCCACCGCCTGCCACGTCTGCGCCTCGCGCTTGCGCGGCAGGTACAGCGCCGGAAAGATCGCGGCAATCACCCCGACGGCCCCGATCAGCGGCACAAAGAACGCCAGGCTGAAGATGAACAGCGGGCTCCATGGCAACGGCCGGCGATAACGCGCCGGCAGCAGCAGCCAGACCGCCGCGGTCAGCAGGCCACAGGCGATGCCATGGGTCATTGCATACAGCAGCGCGGTCTGCAGGTCGGGCAACTGCGCCGTCAGGCTGGCCCAGCTGCCGATCTCGAAAAACAGCGCTCCGCTAAACAGCCACTTGCTGATCATTCAGGCCACACTCGTTGTACAGGAAGTTACGCAGCCCATCGCGTTGCCGGGCCGACTCCAGGTCGTAGGGCAGTACCTTGACCCCCAGGCCGGCCAGCTCCACGCTCATGCCGAAGTGTTCGTGGACCAGCTTGCCCAGGCGTGCCAGGTAGCCCTGGGCGCCCTCGGCGCTGGTCAGCGGCAACAGCACCAGCAACAGTTCGTGCCCGCGTGCATTGGCCAGGCTCAGGTGCAGGTCCAGGCCACGCTGGCTACGCTCGAACAGCCGCGCCAGTTCATCATTGGGCTGGGTCAGCTCGAAGGCATAGAGGCAACCGGACAGGCCGTGGCGCTCGACATCCACCAGTGAACGCTTGAGTTGGCGGGTGAAGTGCTGGGCATCGGCGCTCTGCAGTTGCAAAACCTGCGGGTCCGGGTGCAACAGGTCGGCGATATGTCCGGCCAGCAGGGCCAGCAGGCTGAGGGTGCGTTCCTGGAAGGCAAAGAACGGCATCTGCCGCACCGCCAGAATCGCCAGCACCTGGCCCTGGGTGTCCACCAGCGGAACACAGGCCTGCAAGGACGACACCGAGGCCTGGGCGCCGCTATCCAGCAGCTCCTCACGCACACTCACCAGCTCCTCGCGCTCCAGGCACATACGCACCAGCAGGTCCTGGCTGTCCAGGGGCCCCATGGTGCCGATCGAGGCCAAGAGGCTCAGCTGTGGCGCCGCACTGGCGCCCTGCTCCACCCGGTACAGCCCGGCCACCCGCAGCGAGCCGTACTGGCCGAGCAGGGTCAGCACCGGCTCGGCCAGCAGGCTCAGCGGGTCGCCGCCATTGGGCGCCGCGCGCAGCCGATCACGCAGGCCCAGCAGGGAACTGCGCAAGCTCTGGTCGCTGCCCGCCAGGCGCTGCTCCAGGCGGTCATGGGAGACCCGCAGAATCTGGTGCGCCCGGGTGAAATCATCGAGCCGGTACTGGCGGTACTCGTTGGCCATCTGCAAGCGCAGCAAACGCCGCTCCCAGAGGTCGCGCACCTCGCCCACCAGCATGCCGCAGACCAGTACGCCGACAATGTAGGACGGCGCGACCTGGGCGTAGCTCGCCAGCCCCGAATGACGCAGGGCAAAGAACGCCGCTACCAGCAGGCTGGCGCTGATCAGGCCGCGGACAAACCCGTAGCGCACCCCCAGCAGCAGCGGCGCCAGCACCGACCAGGGAAACTCGCCCTGCACCTGCAAGGGGTCCTCGGGGGCCAGCCACAGGCCGACGCCGATGACCAGGGCGGTCACCAGAAAGGTTTCCAGCCAGGACGCCGGACCGCTGGCGCGGGGCGCCAGCGCATAGTCCATGTGTGGAGAGTTCATGGCAGTCACTCGATCCGAAGGCCACCGACAAGCTTGTCGAGCACCTTCTGGGCGGCCCCGGCCAGGCTTTCCCGGGACCAGCCGGCGCGGGCCCCGCTATTGCTCCACAGCACCTTGCCGGTACCGGCCTCGACCACCCGCAGGCTGATGCCCACCGCCGGTTCGCCATCCAGGCCGTTCTTGTACTGCCACTCCTCGACGCTGCCGGACACCACATAGTCGAGCTTCTGCTCCCGGGCCCAGTCCATGGCCCCGGCCAGGCGCTCGTTGTCGTCGAGCAGGGCCTGTTCGCCCTGCCCCGCCGTACCGGTGTAGACCTGGGGTTGCAGGCCGCGGCTGCTCAGCACGCTGAGCAGAATCTGCTCACTGCGCTCGCCGGCCTGGGGTGTCTGGGAATAATTGACCAGCGGCAGCACGCCCCAGCGCGCACTCTTGGACAACTCGGGGCTGCTTTGCCCGGTGAAGCTGCTGCACCCGGCCATCAGCAAGGCGACCATTGCCAGACTCACGCAACGAATGGATTGCATAAGGTTTACTCCTCTTTGAATTCCATGATCAGCGTCCGAAACGCACGCTGTAGCTGACACCTGCAGTGCCCCCGGACTTGCCTGCCCCGCCTTGCGGCGCGGACTGGTAGCCAAAAGTCACTGCCAATTCGTCATCCCCTATCACCTCGGTGCCGACACCGGTACTGATGGCGTAGTTGATGGTGTTGTCGGTCCACTGCCAGCCGGTGCTGACATCCACCAGCCAGGTGTATTGCCCCCGCGTGCGGTTCAGCGCCCCCGGGAAACCGCGCCGCCAGGAACTGCCGAAGAACAGCTGGCCGTAGCGCTTCTGCAGCAGGGTCTGGCTGGTGATCTGCTCCGGATTGTCGAGATCGGCCCCGGCCAGATCGATGCCTCCGCCCAGGGTATTGGCCAGGTCGGGCAGCGAACGGTTGTTCAGGCTGTTCTGCTGGTAGTCGATACCGCTGCGCAATTCCCAGTTCGGCCCTTCGAACTGCAAGGTGTGGTCGAACTCGATCTTCAACGCCTGGCCGCTGCCCAGGTCATCGCCGCCGCGGGTCGAGAACCAGCGCTGGGCCAGGTTCCAGGACAACTGGTCACGGGCCGAATAGCGATGCCGGCCGCCCACCCAGACATCATCCTGCTGGCCGAAGGTGCGCATGTATCCGCTGTCCTCGTTCTTGCGGTGCCAGTCGGCACCGACGTCCAGCTCGTTGCCGCTGTCCAGTTGCCAGGTGCGGCTGGCACCCAAGCCGTTGCGGTCATCGTCCTTGCGCAGGCTGCTGTCGAAGATCAGCTTGTAGTTGCCGTTCTCCAGCTGGCGCTGCAAGGTCAGTTCGGTGTTGGTCTCATTGCCCAGGCGCGACTCATCCAGTACATCGCCGCTGTAGCGGCCCTGCTCCAGGACCAGCTTGGCGTACCAGTTGTCGTTCAGATAGCGCGCGGCGGTCAGGCGCGGGCCGTTGAACACCAGGCCGCCGTAGTCCTGGCGCTCCCAGGCGATTTGCATACCCTGGGGCGTGCGCTCGGTCATCTCGATGGCCTGGCGGCGCAGTTGCTCGCGCAGCGCCGCCGGTTGCTCGTCACCCAGTGCCGAAAGGCCCACCGCCAGCGCTTCGCCGCTGCGACCCAGGCTGTTCAAGGCCTCGACCTGCTGCGCCGGGTCCAGGTCGCCGCTGGCCACCAGGCGCTCCAGGGCCTGGCGATTGCTGCCGCGCAGGGCTTCCTGGATCTGCTCGTAGCGGCTGACCTTCAGGCCGCGGCTGCGGGCCCAGGCCAGCCACTCATCCTTTTGCGCCGACTGATTGAGGTCATCCAGGCGCGCGAGGAACTGATCGAACCACAGCTGCAGCATCGGCTTGGAGCCGTCCTGCCATTGCATGGCCTTGTTCTGCGCCTTGCGTGACGAATAGCTGCTGGCCAGCAGGCGCAGCCAGGTGGCATAGCCCTGGGGCGTGGCGCGGATCTGCTCCGGGCTGACCTGGCGATCGAGCCGCAGGCGCAAGCGCTGGGCCGAATCGGCATAACCGGCGCCCTCCAGGGCATCGGCATAGGCGGCCTGGACCATCCAGTCCCGGGGGTTGGCCTGCAAGTACAGGCGATACCAGGCCAGGGCCTCGGTATTGCGCCCGAGCAACTGGCTGGCGGCGGCGAACGGCAGCCACAGGCTGCTGTCACTGCGGGCCAGGGAGCGCCATTGCTGCAACAGCGGCTTGATCTCGCCCGTGCGGCCCAGATCGACATACAGCCACAGCAGCCGCTCACGGAAGGTGTTGTCGTCCGGGAAGCGGCTCAAGCCCTGTTGATACAGGCGCAGGGCCAGATCGGTCTGGCCCTGCTGCACCGCCAGCGCGGCGCGGGCGGCCAGCACCTGGGACTGGTCGCTGGCCCCCGGGTACTGCTCGGCCTCCTTGAGCAAATCGACCACCAGAGGCCAGTCCTGGAGCTCCTGGGCCAGTTGCAGGGCGGCCACCAGGCGCTGCGGGCTGTGGCCCTGGCGCCAGCTGTCGACGGTCAATTGCAGGGCCTTGCGCGGATCGCGGGTGCGATACAGGGCAATCAGCTCGCTTTCGTCGCCTGTATTGAGCGAGCCCTTGATCGCCAACATCTTCTCCAGCGCCAGCTGCAGCTCGTCGTCCAGCTCCAGGTCCCAGGCCAGGGCGGCGCGGGACTGCCAGTAGTTGAAGTCCTTGATCTTGTTGCCATCCACCGCGGTGATGACTTTCCAGGCCCCCCGGCTATCGAACAGCTTGAGGTGGTTGTTGGCCCAGTCCACACGTTCGGTGCTGGTGAGCGGATAGCGCTTGGCGAACTGGTTCCAGACCACCAGGCGCTGCGGGTACTGCTCGGTGTTTTCCAGGTTCTGCAACAGGCGCACCCAGGCCAGACGCTGTTTCGGGTATTTGGCGACATAGCGGCGCAGCCACTTTTCTGCCTCCTCGGGCGTCCCCCTGGACTCTTGCGCATAGACCAGGGCATCGAGCTCGACGTTGGTCAGGGCGCGGCTGTCCATGATCCCCGCCAGCAGTGGGATGCCCCGGTCGAAGTCGTAGGTCTGCATCGCCAGGCGCCAGGTGTGCTCGAACTGCGCCGGGTCCTTGCTTAGCGTGCTCAGGCTGATCCAGTAGCCCAGGGCGGCGGCGGAGTCGCCCTGCCATTCGGCGAGATGGGCCATCTGCTCCAGCAACTGCGGGTCATCCGGCCGCTGTTCGAGCAGTTGCAGGCCCACCGCATGGGCGCCGGCCAGGTCACCGAAGGCCAGGCGCTGCTTGAATTCCTTGGCGAGGATTTCCGGGCTGTCGGGCTGCACCTTGCGCCAGGCACTGAAGAACTGTTCCGCCAGGTCCACGCGGTTGTGCGCCACGGCCACATCCACGCCGCGGTCCAGCAGCGCCGGCTCGAATTCCACGTCCGGCTGTGCGGCCAGCTCTCGGGCCAGCAGCTCCACTGCCTGATCGCCGCGATCGGCCGCCACCAGGGTGGTGAAGGCCTGTTGCAGAAACTGCCGACGCGCCTCGGGGGTCTGGCTGGCATCGAGCAACTGCACATAGAGATCGGCCGCGCGCCCCGGCTGTTCGCTGGCCTGGTACCACTTGGCGGCTTCAGGCAGCCACTGTTCGCGCCGTGTCGGGTCGCGCCGCGCCAGCTCGGCATAGGCATCCGCCGCCAGCCCCGGGGCCTGGGCGCTCAGGGCCAAAGTGGCCAGGCGCTCCAGTTGCGGCGATGGCAGCGGCTTGTAGTCAAAGGCCTTGAAACGTTCGGCCAGGGCCTGCAGGGCCGCGCTGTCGGTGCTGTTGTTCAGCGCCAGGGCGTCGAGCTGCAAGCGGTAGTAGGCCTTGAGCGCCGGATCGGGCCGCTGCCACTGGGCCAGGTGTTTTTCCGCCTTGGGGTAGTCCCCCAGCTGAATCAGCAGGTCGAGCAGCTGGGTGCGCAGCTCATTGTTTTCCGGGTGTGCGGCCAGCAGCACCTCGGCGTAGCTGGCCGACACTTCGTCCGGCTGCCCGCCCTTGGGGCGGAACGCCTCTTCATTGCGAAAGGTTGCCCACAGCAGCACGCCGACGGCGATCGCCACCAGCAGCAAGGCCCAGGGGTTGAGCAGCCGCGCGCTGGGCGCCTTGGCCTTAGTTGCAGAGGAGTTGGGCATCACTCACCTGCTTCATGGGAAGTTGGAAATGCCACAGGCCCTGTTCGGACTTGCCGGCGTAGCGTTGGCCCTGGACCTCGACCCGACAGGCGCTGGCCGAACGCACCGAGAATTCCAGGTTGAACTGGCCGGCAAAGGAGAAGCTCACCTGCCGGTCATTGACATAGCGCCAGTCGCGCAGGGGAATATTGGCCAGCTCCAGTGCCGGGCGCGGATCGCGCTCGGGGCGCAGGGCCAACAGCGCATGATCGCTGCTCAAGGCTACATAGCGCCCCTGGGGCAAGTCGCGCACCCCGGCCACCCCCACCGAGCGGCCGAGGTCCGGCCAACCCAGCGCCGGGTCCAGGCGCAAGGTGCGCAGGCCGTCCATGCCGCGTACCTGCCAGTCGCCATTGGCGGTCCGCGCCAGGCTTGCCTGGTACAGGCCGTGGACCCGGTCCAGGTAGTCACTCATCCACAATGACAGCGGCTGCTGGCCACGCATGAACTGGTAGATGTCGGTCATGGCCTTGATCGACGCCTGCTTGGTGCCCGAATAGAAGTGGTAGTACAGGTGGATGCCGCGCAGGCGCCGTGGGCTGTCGGTCAGCTCGAAGGTGTCGATCACATCGCGAAAGCCGTAGTACGGGCCTTTCCAGAGGTTGGTGTACATGTTCTCGTTGATCACCGGAGCGTAGTACTGCAAGCCGCCCGAGGTCGGCCGCAACAGCGGGTACAGGCCGGTGAGCGATGAGTTGGCCTTGGTCAGGATGGTCTGCCCGCCGTTGACGTTTTTCAGCCCGGCGTCGTAGGCCAGCTTGATGGTCTCGGCGCTGGGCAGCGCATCCCCCGGCCAGAAGACCAGCTTCACCGGTTTCTGCGCGGTGGTCAGGCGGCTGTTGATGTAGTCCCGCGAGCCGAGGATCTCGCGCTTGTAATCCAGGGTCTTGTACCCCGGGATATTCAGGCGCAGGCCGTATTCGGCGTGGAAATCCTCGTCCTTCTTGGCCTTCTCCGGCTGCATGTAGAACGGGTGGCTGTAGGTGTGGGTGGCCACTTCGACCTTGGGGTCGGCGAAGATCTCCTGGGCGATGGGCTCCAGCTCCCGCGCCAGGAACGGCGACATGCCCTTGGGCCCGACTTCGCCTTCGATGATCGAGACCGAGGTCAGGAACGGGTTGGGACGAATGTAGTCGTCCAGCACCTGGCGCCCGGAATACGGGGTGCCACGCACTTCGGCATGGGACGGGAAACCGTCACCGTCGATATGCACCGTGGCGATCCGCCGACCGTTCTCGGTGGTGGTGTCCGGTCGTGGCTGGGACGGCAGGCGCAGGGCCTTCTGGATAAAGGCGAACGGGTCGAGGATCCAGCGGCTGCGCTCCACATTGGCCTCCACCACATAGGGGGCCAGGGCCATGCCGCCCCAGGCGGCGGTGGCCACCGGGACGTACTTGCCGCCCTTGTCATCGCCCAGCACCAGGGCTGGTTTCGGCCCGTCGGGCAGCAGGCTCACGCGGGTCAGTTCACGGCTGCGCGCCACCACCGGGGCCTCGAAGGCGCCGATCAGGCTCTTGTCCTGGCTCAGCACATGCAGGGCATCGCGAGCCCCCGGCGCCGCCAGGTTCAGCCCCAGGCGCTTGAGCAGCGCCCGGTCCTCGATCGGCAGGCCGGCCATGATCGCCAGGGGCACCTGCTCATCCAGGCGCTGGCCGACCCAGCTATAGAAGGCACGGCTGTCCTCGGGCGGGCCGCTGGTCATCCACAGCACCACCCCGGCGTAAAGGCCGGCGAAGCTGTAGGCAGGCAGGCTGTCGTCCACCGGGAAGTAGTCCACCCGGTAACCCAGGTATTCCAGCAGGCCACCGAGCATGCGGTGCCCGGCGTGATCGTAGAGTTCCCCTTCGCGCGGGTCATAGAGCATGGCGATGCGCCGCGGCTGGACTTCCACGGTGCTCATGCTCAGGGCGTTGAGGTCCGGGGTGGTGACCACCGGTATAAAGCCTTCCTGGCTCAATTGCCGGACCAGCTTGCGTGCCTCTTCCCGACGGTTGGCCGGCAGGTAATCGATGGCCACCAGCGGGATGTTGCGTGCGCGCAGCGGCTTGAGTTCGCCTTCAAGCCAGGTGCGGTCGGCTTCGGAAACCGGGCGGTAACGCTTGGCCGAGGCATCCCAGCCGGCGTGGATGGATTCCACCGCCACGGCCGAGGCGACGCCATCGAGCTCGCCCAGTACCTCGAAGCCCCGGTTGAAGAACAGCTTGAGGTTGGGCAGCCGGCTGTGCAGTTCCCGCAGGAACGAGGCCAGGGCCTTGCGTTGCGGTTCGCGATCGGCCTCGGGGAGCAACTGGAAACTGTCCAGGGTGTCCAGGAACAGGCCGGCGTAGCCCTGGTCCTGCAGCGCCTTGGCACGCTTGAACAGGTGTTCGCGCCAGGCCGGGGTGGCGATGTCCATCACCTGGCTATCCCAGGCCTTGTTGCGCACGGGGCTCGCGCCCTGGGCCAGGGCCTGCTTGGCCAGGGCAGCGCGGTTGCCGTCGAACTCCCCTACCGACAGGTAGGCGAACGGCTGGCTGCCGAGCTTGCGCAAGGTGGCGACATCGGCGCTGGCCATATGGCCGGGCTCGACCACTGCCCATTCGAACTGCGCCAGCTCCTGCAAGGGTGGCTGCTCGGCGTACCAGAACCCGACACTGGCGGGCGCCGCGGGCGCGGCCTGCACCAGGGTGTTGGTGGCACACAAGGCCAATGCGGTAAACAGGCGTCGAACCACTTTGCAGACATGCCCCCTGCGAAACTCGATATCCATAACTCACTCTTCAGTAGATCAATCTGCACAACATCAGGCTCTAGGGCAGCCGCCATGGCGCGCCCCTAAGGCAACGAACTAAAGGCTGCGGTAAAGCCGTTCCAGGCCCTCGGCCAGGCTGCTGGGCGTGCCCAGGTCGAAGCGCTCGCGCAAGCGGCGGTTGTCGGCCTTGGAATGGCGGATATCCCCGGAGCGGGTCGCGCCGTGGCTCACCTGCAGCGGCTTGCCGCTGATCTGCTGCAGGGCGCCAATCAGATCGTTGAGGGTGGTCACCCCGCCGAGCCCGACATTGGTGGCATCGGCTGCCGGCGCGGGGCATTCCAGGCCCTGCACCAGGATCTTCACCAGGTCCGCGACATAGACGAAGTCGCGGGTCTGCCCGCCATCGCCGAACAGGGTGATGGGCCGCCCGGCCTTGGCCCGCTCGCTGAAAATGCTGATCACCCCGGAATACGGCGATGAAGGGTCCTGGCGCGGGCCGAAGATATTGAAAAAGCGCAGGATCACCGGTTCCAGCCCATGCTGGCGGCGGTAGAAGTCCAGGTAGTACTCGCTGGCGAGCTTGTCCGCCGCGTAGGGCGTGAGGGGAGATTTAGGGGTGTCTTCGGCAATCGGCGTGCCCTCGCCGTTATTGCCATAGACCGCAGCACTGGAGGCGAACACCACGCGGCGGATACCGGCCGCGGTCATCGCCTCGCACAGGCGCAGGGTGGCGATGAAATTGCTCTGGTGGGTGGCCACCGGGTCTTCGACCGAAGCCTGGACCGACGCCACAGCAGCCAGATGCACCACGGCATCGCAGCCCTGAACGGCATCCGCCAGGAGTGCCGCATCGGCGGCATCCCCCACCAGCAGTTCCAGGCCAGCATCGCCCATGGGCAGATTGCCGACCTTGCCCGTGGAAAGGTCGTCCAGAACCCGCACCGCATAACCCTTGGCCAGCAGTGCATCCACGAGGTGAGAACCGATAAAACCAGCGCCCCCAGTAACCAGTATCCGTTCGGCAGACATAGATCATTCCAAAGAGAAAAACCGCGGCTACGCCGTCTGAAGCTAGCACAGCCAACGGATCAGCCCTGGCTACTTGCCATCCTGGCCATCATGTTTTGTTTGGCTGCTCTGCCCCATAGGCTGTTTCGCCTTTTTTCGGAGCAGAGTTCAGAGCTTTGGCGTCAAAAAAAAACTCAAGATAATCAATCGCTCAGCGCCGACATACTGGGTCAGAAAAGCAAAATCGTCAATAATGCGTCGATATTTGTCGATTATTTAAGCGCCAGGAAAAATAGGTCAATATATTGACTTTCCCAACATAAAGCGCTGAAACCGCCGCCGTAGCTGGCCACATGCCATTGACGCAAGGGCTCGGCAGTGCTCATATGCGCGCCAGTTTCAGGTGTCCCATGCCGCCGTGCATGGGGTTAAACGGGAAGCCGGTGCGTCATTTCGATGATCAGTCCGGCGCTGCCCCCGCAACGGTAAGCGAGCGAAGCATTCGACAGACCACTGTGCCAAGGCATGGGAAGGTGAATGCCTCATGACCCTCGCAAGCCCGGAGACCGGCCTGCAACTTCGTTTGACAACCCCGCGGTGGGCGGGCGCAGTCCGGTTTTCGTGGGCGCGGCTGCCCGCGATTCCCTATGCGTTGTTCCCTCCGGGATTCATTCATTCCTTACAAGTAGTAGGAATCGCATGTCCCGCACCTCCTTGCTGCAACACCTGGCGAGCCCCTCGCTGTGTTTCACCCTCCTGCCTTGCATGGCCTACCCGGCGCTGGCCTTGGCTGAACAGAAAACCTCCCTGGTCTTGCCCGAGACCCAAGTGAACGGAGTCTCCAGCGCCCCGCAAACCTCTCTGGACACGCCCCTGCCCGCCGGCTCGCGGCTGAACCTCACGGCCCTGGAGACTCCGGCCAGCACCAGCAGCCTGGGCAACGACGCCATCAGCAACCGCAACAACCTCACGGTGCAGGATGCCGTTACCCGCTCCCCCGGCATCACCAGCATCGCCACCCCGGGCAACGGCAATACCGCACTGTCGGCCCGCGGCTTTACCGGGCACTCCTCGGTGATGACCCTGTTCGACGGCGCGCGCCTGTACACCGGCGCCGGCAGCCAGACCTTCCCGGTGGACCCGTGGATGGTCGAGCGCATCGACGTGATCCGCGGCCCGGCCTCGGTGCTGTACGGGGAAGGCGCCACCGGCGCGGTGATCAACGTGATTGCCAAGAAGCCCTTCGACGGTGAGATCCACAACCACCTGCGCCTGGGCTATGGCTCCCATGATCGCCAGCAACTGGGCCTGGACAGCGGCGGCTCGCTGACCGATACCCTGAGCTACCGCCTGACCCTGAACCAGCAACAGAGCAATGGCTGGGTCGACCAGGGCCAGTCACGCAGCCTGGCACTCAGCGCGGCGTTACGCTGGCAAGCCACCGACGACCTCGGTTTCACCCTGGCCCATGAACGCGGTGAAAGCGAACCCGCCAGCTATTTCGGCACGCCGCTGATTGCCGGCCAATACCGCGACAGCCTGCGGGACAAGAACTACAACCTGCGCAACGCCGTGCAGCGCTACAACGACGAATGGACCCGGCTCAACACCGACTGGACCCTGAGCGACAACCTCAGCGCCAACAACCAGCTCTACTACATCAAGAGCCGCCGCCACTGGCGCAACGCCGAAGCCTACAACTGGGTCAGCTCCCGGGAGCAGTTGCTGCGCGGCGACTACCTGGAGATCAAGCACGATCAGGAGCAGATCGGCGATCGCCAGAGCTTCACCTTCAACCACTCGCTGTTCGGCCTGGACAGCAGGACCGTGATCGGCCTGGAGTACAACAGGATTCGCTTCGGCGTGGCCAACAACTCGCCCTACAAGGATATCGGTAGCGACTACATCGACCCGTGGAACCCGGCACCGGGCTACTTCCAGAGCCGCTCGCCCTTCTCGCCCCAGACCGACAGCAGCACCCGCACTTTCGCCCTGTTTGCGGAAAACCGCCTGCAACTGTCGGAGCGCTGGTCGCTGGTGACCGGCATCCGCCGCGACCAGAACCATATCGATCGCAGTGATCTGCGCGCCGGCACCCGCACCGATCGCAGCCTCACCGGCGGCAACTGGCGCGCCGGCCTGGTGTTCGCGGTCACCGATCAACTGTCGCTGTACGGCCAGTACTCCACCAGTGAAGACGGGGTCAGCAACCTGATCAGCCTCAACCCGAGCCAGTTGCAGATGGACCTGACCGAAGCCAAGCAGACCGAGTTCGGGCTCAAGCAGCAGTTCTGGAACGGCCGTGGCGAATGGACCCTGGCGGCCTACCACATCGTCAAGAAAAAGCTCTTGACCACCGATCCGGTGACCCGCCTGGCGCAGCAGGTCGGCCAGCAATCCGCCGACGGCCTGGAAGCCTCGCTGGAGCTGGCCCTGGATCACGGCTGGCAAGTCTCGGCCAACGCCTCGGTGGTGCGCGCCGAGTACGATGACTTCGATGAGGTGGTCTCTGGCAAAGCGGTGTCCCGGGCCGGCAATCGCCCTACCAACGTGCCGCGACGCACCGCCAACCTGTGGCTGAACAAGGCCCTGGCCCCGAGCCTGGAAGCCGGCATGGGCCTGCGCTACGTCGATGCGCGTTATGCCAACACCGCCAATAGCGTCGATGTACCCGGCTACACGGTGCTGGATGCCAACCTCGGCTGGCAGGCCCTGCCCGATGTGCGCCTGGGCCTGCAGGTGAACAACCTGCTGGACCGGCGTTATGCCGCGGCGCAACAGAACAGCGGCCAGCAATGGCTGATGGGTGAACCGCGCTCGTTGTTCGTCACCGCCGACTACAGCTTCTGATCAAGGGGTTGCCGCAAGGCCCAGGGCTTTGCGGCGCCATTTCAGGCGTGCAGTGAGTTCGCCAGCCACTGGCCCGGGCCAGCGTCGGACAGCGACCAATCGGCACTTGCACCCACGCAGTCGATGGATATGCTGAGCGCCTTTGTCCCTGCACTGCCCGCGAGAGCCCCATGCCCTGCCTGAATGCCCGAGATGTCTGCCAGCGCCTGCGCGATGCCGCCCTTGGCGTTTACCCCCTACGGCCCAGCGCCAGCCATTCGGGCGCTGGCCAGGTGCAGGTGGATATCGAGGGTTGGCAGTTGCTGCTGGATTTCGATGGCCGGCATCTGCATCACTGCCAGAGCTGCCGCAGCGCCGAAGGCGATGTCTGGCAGCTCGATACGCGGCAACGCTTCGGCACCGACCCGGTGAGCCTGCTCAGTACCTGGGAGCTGGCGCAGATCGAGAAGTTACTGAAAGAGGCGGTTTAACACGGCTGGCTACAGGCATTCCTGGGCCGCGCGTTCGAAGCTCGACGGGGCGAAGCTGGAGGCCAGCAAGTGCCGCTCGTAGAGGAACACCTTGCCGCCATTGGGCGCCTTGTAGGCTTCCAGTACGTTGTCTGCCGCCACCTTGCTGGCAACGACAATGCGAAAACCGCGCTGGGTCTGGGAAACCGTCGGGCTCTGGGCGTTGCCTTGCAGCTTGGGCACCACGCACTCGGCATATTCGGCCGGGGTTTTCCGGGTCTGCATGACCAGGGTCGGGTCGTTGGGCGCGGTGGCGCAACCGGCCAGCAGCAAGGTGGCCAGGGTCATGGCGGGAGCAAATAGAGGGCGCATCGGTAAGTCCTGAAAATGTACAGCCTGGTTCGGTGCGCAACGGTTCAGCGTCACGGGCGCTGCCGTTGCGGTCATGGTTTTGGGTCGGGGGCGATTGTCCATGGTTGGCGCCCAAAGCAGAACTTGCGTTGCTTGATTGTCACTATTACTTGAACCGATAGTTGCCCCCCGGGCAGACTGCCTGGCAGCCCGACTACAACTAAAAAAAGGAATTCCCCATGCGCACCTTTGACTTGATTCGCGACGCCGTCCTCCCGGAATTCCGTGAGCGGGTGGCGGACTACCTGGTGGAGTACGAACAGGTGCTGGGTGACAGCAGCGCCGACCCGCAAAGCCTGCGGATCGCCGCCTATCAATTGCGTGGCTACCTGCGTGGCCTGAACACCACCCGGGTCCTGGGCATGGCCGACTGGGAAGAGCTGGACCGGCGGGTGCTGGAGACATGGCTGACCCCGGACGCCGGTGAAACACTCGAATAACCCGCAGTATCAGGGCGCCGGCAGCGCGCCCTTGCTGGCAGCAAGATAGCTGGACAAACGCTTGCCCATTTCCTCTCCCAGGGCCTGCAATCCGCTCATGGGGCGCACCATGACTTCGAACTCGACAATCTTGCCGCCCTCGTCAAAGCGGATCATGTCGATGCCCTTGACCTGTTTGTCGCCGACTCGAGCACTGAACTCCAGCACCACGTTCAGGCCATCGGCGGTGGCCAGCTCACGGTGATAGGCGAATGCCTCGAAGACATTGAGCACCGTGCCAAGGATGGTCGCCACGACCTGGGCTCCCGGGTAGGCGGTATGAGCCATGGGCGAGCGAAACACCACCTTGGGGTCCAGCAGTTCGGGCAAGTCACGCAGGTCTTGCTCGGCGACCATGGCGTGCCAGCGTTGCAAGGATGCGTGGGCCTGAGGCTGAAGCTTGAGTTCGGACATGGGATTGATCCTGGGGTTGTCTTGTTGTAGTGGTGCCCAGGCTACGAGCCAATCTTAGCATCGTCAAGATTGTTGCCCATGATAGGATTCCGGCGTTTTTCCGCCTTCCAGTCGAAGCCATTCGGGGCCCTCCTGACATGACCAAGCACTCCCCGCGGTCGCGGGACGCCTACCACGTGGGCAATCTGGCACCACAGTTGCTCAAAGCGGCCCGACACATGCTTGAGCAAGTGGGTCCGACAAAGCTGTCGCTGCGGGCGGTTTCCGAACGGGTCGGGGTCAGCGCCACGGCGGCCTACCACCACTACGCCAATCGCGCGGAGCTCATCGGTCACCTGGCGGCTCAAGGCTTTCGCGAGCTGGCCCAAGAGCTGCCCACGCACGGCTCCCAGAACGGCTTGCAGGCATTGCGCAACGCCTGCCTGGCCTATTTCAGCTTCGCCCGCGCCAACCCGGCGCTGTACCAGCTGATGTTCGGCCCCGAGTTTGCCGACGGCCAGATGCCCCTTGAACTGCATGGCGCTCGTGACCAGGCTTTCAGCGAACTGCGGCGGATCGTCGCCGAAGTCCTAGAGCTGGACATGGAGCAACCCGAGGTTCGCCGAGCCGCCCTCGCCGGCTGGTCCTATACCCACGGCCTGGCGTCGCTGGTGATCCATCGCGTCCTGATTTTTCCCGCCGGCACCACCGACCAGCGCTTCGTCGACAGCACCCTGCAAGGCTTGCTGCAACTGTTCCAGGTCGAAAAAGGGACATAGACTGCCCGGTGCCTGGTTCGAAACACCCATGACTGCCGGCAGCTCATTGCATTGCCCACTTATACTTGCCGCCGTTTCGCTGCACAGCAGCCCCTATCGCAAAGGACTACGATGCTGCCTCTTGAGATCAAGAACAAAGTTGCTTCGCTCTGGGACCTGGTTTCCGGTGCTGGATTGGCCTCCTCGCCCTACGTGACGCTTGAACAGATTGCCTGCCTGATATTTCTCAAACGCCTGGATGACATTGCCTCTGCGGACGATGAAGAGGGACTGCCGTCGGTCTTTCAAGTGCTCATGCCTGATGAGGTCCACCCCCCGAACAAGCATCACTCGTTCTGGAAGAAATTGCTGATGCATCGAGACCCTGGCACTTACTTGAATGACCAGATTTTTCCGTGGCTGCGCAGCCTGGAAATGCGAATCGGCAACTATCCATCCCTGGTCAAGCGTCTGGGCCTGAATGGCATGCTGAGTGACGCCTACTTTCAGCTCGACCCGAGCAAAAGCCAGGCTCTCACGGGCTTGGTGCACGCCATTGACGAGCTGTTTCCCTACCCCGGGCAGAAGCGCCAGGAAGGGTTTTCACCCGGGGAAGTGTTCGAGTATCTGTTTACCCAAGGCTCGACCAGCAGCAACATCGGTCCTCTTGTCACCGCGCGACATATAACCCGATTCATGGTGGCCCTGCTGGCCCCCCTGCCCGGGCAACGGATCATCGACCCTGCTGCCGGCACGGGCGGTTTTATGGTTAGCGCTCAGCAATACATGCTATCCAGGCATGCCAGGTTGTCGGCCGCTACCAAAAAACAGATCCATAACGGCCATTCCCTGGTGGGCATCGACCTCAGCCATACCCTGGCCCGGATTGGCTGGGTCAATCTCCTGCTGCATGACATCGAGTCGCCACAATGCATGCAAGGTAACAGCCTGGTCACCGGTGACTCTCAAGGGGCTGCGGGCCGCTGGCTGAAAGAGAGTTACGACTTTGTCCTGAGCGACCTGCCATTTGGCGGCCGGATCGACCCGCAGGAAGCTGCTGGCGCAAACTACCTGCCCTTCTATGCCCGGGATGATCAGGGCAACCGTTCCGATAAGGTTGAGCTGCTGTTTGTCTGGCGCGCCTTGAACCTGTTGCAGGTTGGCGGCAGCGCGGCGCTGATCATTCCTCAGAACCTGTTGGTTGGCCGTTCGCAAGCCCAGATCGACCTGCGGCGCGAACTGCTTTCCAGGCATTCAGTGGAAGCCGTGATTCTGTTGCCGGGAGCGATTTTCAATCCTTACACCGGGATCAAGGCGGCGATACTGGTGGTGCGCAAGGTAACCGACCATCAAGCGCCGGCCTCGCCACACGTTGCACCACCACAAACCGACGCTGTCTGGTTTTACGAGGTGACTCAAGATGGGCTCTCGATGGACCACAAGCGCAAGGAGCTGCCCGCTGACGCGGACAATGACTTGTTCGATGCCTTCGTGCATTTCCGAAGACGTCAACTGAGTGCAGAGCTCTGGGAGCGCGGAAGGGATCTATATTTCCAGGCCGGTGCCGAAGAAGGTCCTTATTGGACGTCCCTCCATAACGTAATCGAGCGCAGCAGCACCCAAGTCAAACAATGGCTGGTTCCTGTACGTCGCAAGTTAAGAGGTTCCGAAGCTCTATTTCCCGACTCGCTGGACCCAGACTGCATCGAGGCCAAGGACTGGAGCCTGGACATTGATGAGTACAAGGTCATTGAACAACCCAAATCCGCCGGTGAGAACACAGCCTTGCAGTTGATCGATGAGCTAGAGCAGTTGGAACTCAAAGTCATTGAACAACTGCGCCAGCTGCGAGACGAGATCGGAGAGGTGCAATGACCCTGCCCCCCTCCTGGAAAGAAGTCGGGCTACTGGACGTTTGCGAGCTGAATCCGCGCATACAGCGCCCGGAGCCAGAGACCCCGGTGACCTTCTTTCCCAAGTCACTCATCACCGAGTTGACGGGTCCCAGCCTGAACTCCAGCATTCAGGCCTATGGCGAGACTTCCCGCCAGGGCGTGCTGTTCAAAAATGGGGATGTGTTGATCGCCACCCGTGGCCGAGACGCCATGCAAGCGACAATAGTCTCGGGGCTGGTCACCGAACTTGGCCTTGCTCAATACTTCCTGGCCCTGCGCGCCGGTCCGCAGATACGCCCTGCTTTCTTGCTGCACTTCATCCAGCAGCCTTGGGTCCAGAAGGCAGCGTTGAACACCAATAGAGGCACGCAAAGCCAACTGAGCATTCCGCTCAGTTTTTTCAAAAACCTGTCCATTCCAGTGCCACCGCTGCAAGAGCAGGACTACCTTATCCAACTGCTGCAGAAGGCCTCGCTGGAGCCTTATCAGGACGCACTGAACAAAGTCATTGACCTATCCGATGCTCTGGCCTTGCAACTGTTGGTTTCTGGAGAGAAGGCTCAGGCCTGGCCCAGGGTCAAGTTATCTTCAATCTGCGAGTTCAGCCCTGCGGGAGCCCATCCCAAGAAGTACCAGGGGCCTTCCAGGACAGAGCTGTTTTCCCCGCGAAGCTTTGACCACATAACCGGTCAGGTAGAGCCGCAAAGGCTCAAGCTCGAAGAACTGCCCCCTACCTGCGCCGAAGTCCAGGCTGATGACGTGCTGTTTACACTCAATCAGAGCTTCAGGTCACGGGGCATTGCCTTCGCTGTCACCCCTGATGAATACGCAACGCCCCTCGCCTCGGCGGCCTTCCAGGTGCTACGCCCTGATACCAAGGTTCTACTGCCGGACTATCTGGCCTGCTTCATAAGGTTGTCGTGGCTGCGTCAGCATGTGCCGGCATCAGTACTAAGAAGCATCCCCGGACGGATCTACCGCTCTTTCTTTGAGCGCCTTGAGCTGCCATTACCCCCTCTCGACCAGCAAAAGCCGATCGTCAACCTGTTACGTAAAGTCCCGATCGAGCGGATCAACGATGCCCTGGAAACGGCGCGGCGGCTTGGCGAGGCCATGCTGACGGAGGCCTTTTCCTCCAGTCTTTCGGCTAAATGGCGAGCTCAACAGCAAACCCGGGGCATTGCGGAGCCATCGCCACCACGCCTCGTGCTTCCTGTGCGGCCCGAGGTTCCCGAGCCCGTCAGAAGTGTCTCGCGCAGCGCACGTACGACAGTCGCCGCCCAGCTCTCGAGCTTCCAGTCCCAGGTCTGGAAAGAACTGAGTGAACTGCCGTTCCCCTTGGTGATAGATGATCAGGATGCGGTCGAAGCCTTTTGCCACAGCCTAGTGTCTGCACAACATCAATCAGGGTTATCGACGGTGTCCCTGCACCGAACCCTGGAACAGATCGCAGCGCTGGGGCTGATCCGCAAAATGAGCATTCCGGGATCAGGTACAGGCACCGAGGGTGAGTTCATGACGGCATTCAGGAGCTATCGGATCAACGACTCGGGGCGCGTCGAGGAAGACAGCGCCATGCAGGATGCAAAGCGCTTTCGCGACAGCGTCAGCCGTTCGAACAAGGGACAATAAATGCGTTTGCGTTATTTGAATCTGAACCTCTACGCCCCCCTGGGCCAGCTCAAGGTGTGTTTCGCTCAGGATGCGCCCTGGGAAGCCCTGGTCCAGGATCAGCCACAACCTTGCGCCATCCATTTCGTGGTGGGCCTCAATGGCAGTGGCAAAAGCCATCTGCTGCGCGCCATCGCCTCGATCTATATCGCCCTGGCCGATGGCCGGCTGCCTGGCTTCGCCTTCACCTTGGTCTATGAACTGGGCACGGTCGCCAGCGGCAAGCTGCGCAGCGTCATTTTCAAGAGCTCAGGAACTGCTGCGTCCACCAGCCTGTGGCAGGCAGAGGGCGAGCCCATTGCAAAAAACGCGGGCAGCGCCGATTTCGAGGCACTCATCGAACAACTGGGTACAGAGCGGTTGCCACTGTTCACGCCACGAATCAAGGAAGGGGATTATCCGCAAACCGTGACGGACCTGCTGCCCAAGGTGCTGGCCTACACCTCCGGCTCCTGGAGGCCGTGGCAGGACATCTGGCGCCCGCCGCTGGAGCAGGTGGCTAGCGCCTTGCGCTTCAAGCCCGATGAGCAATACCCCTTCGAACTGGAACGTCCTGTTGGCTGGACCTACCAGGATGAGGCGTCATTGAATGGCACCGAGCCTGCCCCGCAGGATCAGTCTCCCCTGCCCCATGGCAAGGACGAGGCCAGTGACCAGCTCGATCGTCCGATCCTGCTGAGCGACGGCCGTCCGGATGCCGCGCTGCTGGCCGTGGTCCTGCAGGACCTAATGCAGCAACGCCCGCAGGAAGGTGACGATCGCGGGCTAAGCGGGTTATTCGCCAAGGCCGGCTGGCATCGGCTCGTCAGTGTGCGCTTGCGATTGGACCTGCACCGGGCCCTGGCGGCACCGCGGGCCTTGCAAAGCAAAATGCACGACCTGCTGCTGGTGGCCGGCGAGGTGCTTGCCCTACCCGATCCCGGCGATCGCCTGCGGGTATTGCACTTTGATGTGGACGCCCCGGTTCCAGCCGTAGATAAAAGCCAGTACCTGAACCCGCAACTGTCGCAGGCGGCCACTCAGGATCAGGCCCTGACCCTGATGCTGGGAGAGGCAAACCAGAGTGCGTTCAGCCGTTTCAACGAGTTGTCCCGGTGGTTGGCCGTTGGCCTGATCGACGGCATCGAAATGTCGTTGCGGCGCAATGAAAAGCCTGAGGACGAGTTCGCCAACGACAGTGGGGTCATGAGCTACTCCGACCTTTCCGATGGCGAGCAGATGGTGCTGCGACGCTGGGCGCTGTTCCATCTGCTGGCGGGCCAGCAGGATGCCCTGCTGCTGCTCGATGAGCCGGAAACCCACTTCAACGACGCCTGGAAGCGCGAGATTGTCAGCAATATCGAGCAAGCCATGGGCGAGGATGCCAGCAGCGTACTGATTGCCAGCCATTCGGCCATCGTGCTGTCGGATGTGTTCGATGAGGAAATCATCTTTATCAAGAAAGGAGAGGATGGCAGCTCTTCGGCCAATCAGGTCAGCACCCGCACCTTCGCCACGGATCCCGGGGCGCTGATGATGAATCTGTTTCACACGCAAGACAGTATCGGTAGCCGTGCGCAGCGGCGTATCGAAACCTTTCTCGACCATGTGGAGCAAGTGCAGGTACCCACCGCCGAGCAAATAAAGCAACTCAGGGCAGTGGTCAATCGGCTTGGCACCGGTTTTTATCGCTCCGAACTGCGCGCCCGGCTAAATCACTGGGAGCAGACCGAGGACGCTCGAACCCTCAATGCCTTGATCGAACATGTGAAGTCGGATGACTTGAAAGCCGATCTGCATGGCTTGATCGACAAGCTCCAGGCCGCCAACAAAGGCCGGGGTGATGCCGATGCTTAAGCCCATAGAGCCAGTCGGCTGCTCCGCCGCCTTGAGGGCATGCCAGAACATGATGCATGTGTTTGCCCTGTGGTTGTGCCAGCCTTCGACCCGGGCAGCGCAATTGACGGCTGCCGACTTGCAGACGCTGCCCCTGAGCCTGGAAGAAAGCCGTTGGCTGTGGGGCTTTCTGAACAAGAAGCTCAATCGCCACAAGCTTCTGGAGCGGGCCGCCCACCTGGCCGAACTCAATGACACGCAGAAGGACCGCCTGCGTGACTGGATCAATGCAACCAGCCGGATTGGCCGATACTTCGAGGCCGCGCCCATCGCTCCTGCGATGCCAGTGGGTTACCCCTTCGCTGGCGACCCGTATGCCAAAGCCCACCAAAAAAACCTCCAGGACCTGATGGAGGCGTTCTACAACAAGGGGCTTAAAGACGGACTGCCCTACCTTGCCGACGGTACGCCTACCGGTGAGCGCAGCTCGCTCCTGAAATACCAGCACTTTTGCGACAGCTTTCTTGCGCTTCACAAGGGTGACAAGGACCAGGACGCCCGGCATGTCTGTGTGATGTGTGGAGGTGAGCTGCGCAATGTCGAAGTCGACCATTGGATACCCAAGAGTGCCTACCCCTTGCTGGCGGTGTGTGCGGAGAATCTGGTCCCCATCTGCGGCGAGTGCAATGGTCCACAGAACAAGGCTGCACATCCCGTGCACAGCGGCGGCTCCTTTGAGGAGTGGTTCCACCCCTACAGGCGTAACCCCGCCGGCACGCTCAAGCTGGAGTTCAACGACACCAAGCTCAGCGTCATGCTCAAGAGCACCCGCGCAGCCGATGCGCAACGGGTCCACAACTTGAACAGGCTCCTGCACCTGGAAGATCGCTGGACCCGAGAGCTCAAGGGCGAGAACCGCAAGCTGTACAAGTCCATCCTGACCCGGCAGCGAAAAAACGATGCCCCAACGACGACCCAAAGTCTCTATCAACAGGTGAAGGACTGGACCAATGGGCTCAGTCAAACCGAGCCCAACTATGAAGTGCACCAGGCCTTGGCCAAGGCCTTGTGTGACCCACGACGAATTGCCGCCTGGAAGCGAGACCTGGACGATGCATGGAATGAGGACCGCAAAAAGCCCCTCACAACTTGAACTTCAGTCGACACCCACTCATCCTTGCGAACCTTTTTCCCCTCGAACAAGAGACCCCCATGGCCAACCAAGACCTGAGCTTCACCCCCGACCCGGACGCCGATTCCATTTCCTCCGACGTGGTCGGTTTCAACGGCATCCTGGTCTCCACCCAGATCCCTACCCGCGCCGACGGCAGCCTGGAACTGGGGGACATCACCCTGCAGAGCGAATGCACGCTGCAGGCGCTGAAAGTGGCCCTGGAGCGCGCCGGCAGTTCCATGGACCGGGTCATGCACCTGACCATCTACCTCACCGACATGGCCGATCGTGCGGCATTCAATGCGGTCTACCAGCGTTTCTTCGCCAAGCCCTGGCCGGTACGTGCCGCGGTTGGCGTGGCCGCCCTGGCGGTGGAAGGCATGCGCGTGGAAGTCACGGCAATGGCCGCAAAGGCCTGAGGCAGCGCTTCAATCGGCGGCTACGCGCAAGGCGTGGCCGCCACCTGGCAGCACACGGGTGCCGGGCAAGCGTTTCGCCGCTACAATGCGCGCCTTGACCCTGATAAGCCTGACTAAAAAAACATGTCCTTGCCCAAACATCACCTGGAACTGCTCAGCCCTGCCCGCGATGTGAGCATCGCCCGCGAAGCCATCCTGCATGGCGCCGATGCGGTGTACATCGGCGGCCCGAGCTTCGGCGCCCGCCACAACGCCAGCAACGAGGTGGGCGAGATCGCCCAGTTGGTGGAGTTCGCCCGCCGCTATCACGCCCGGGTGTTCACCACCCTCAACACCATCCTCCACGACAACGAGCTGGAACCGGCGCGCAAGCTGATCCACCAGCTGTATGACGCGGGGGTCGATGCGCTGATCGTCCAGGACCTGGGAGTGATGGAGCTGGATATTCCGCCCATCGAGCTGCACGCCAGCACCCAGACCGACATCCGCACCCTGGAGCGGGCGAAGTTCCTCGACCAGGCCGGTTTCTCCCAGCTGGTCCTGGCCCGCGAGCTGAACCTCAAGGAAATCAGTGCCATCGCCGCCGAAACCGATGCCGCCATCGAGTTCTTCATTCACGGCGCTTTGTGCGTGGCCTTCTCCGGCCAATGCAACATTTCCCACGCCCAGACCGGCCGCAGCGCCAACCGTGGCGACTGCTCCCAGGCCTGCCGCCTGCCCTACACCCTCAAGGACGAGCACGGCGGCGTGATCGCCTATGAAAAGCACCTGCTGTCGATGAAGGACAACAACCAGAGCGCCAACATCCGCGCCCTGGTCGAAGCCGGCGTGCGCTCGTTCAAGATCGAGGGGCGCTACAAGGACATGGCCTATGTGAAGAACATCACGGCCTACTACCGCCAGCGCCTGGACGCGGTTCTGGAAGATCGCCCCGACCTGGCCCGCGCCTCCAGCGGCCGTACCGCGCATTTCTTCGTGCCCGACCCGGACAAGACGTTCCACCGCGGCAGCACCGACTACTTTGTCAGCGAGCGCAAGATCGACATCGGCGCCTTCGACTCGCCGACTTTCACCGGGCTGCCGGTAGGCACCGTGGAAAAGGTCGGCAAGCGCGACCTGCAGGTGGTGACCTTCGAGCCGTTGTCCAATGGCGATGGCCTGAACCTGCTGGTCAAGCGTGAGGTGGTGGGTTTCCGCGCCAACATCGCCGAGGCCCGTGGCGAGTTCGAAGAAGATGGCGAGAAACGCTACCGCTATCGGGTCGAACCCAACGAGATGCCCGAAGCCCTGAGCCGTCTGCGGCCCAACCACCCGCTGAGCCGCAACCTCGACCACAACTGGCAGCAAGCCTTGACCCGCACTTCCGCCGAGCGGCGCATCGGCCTGTCCTGGCTGGCACGCCTGAGCGAAGCACGGCTGGAACTGACCGCCACCAGCGAGGAAGGCATCAGCGCCAGCGTCGCCCTGGATGGCCCGTTCGGCGTGGCCAACAAGCCGGAACAGGCCCTGGGGCAACTGCAGGATCTGCTGGGCCAGCTGGGCACCACCCATTACCACGCCACCAGCATCAAGCTGGACGCGCCCCAGGCTTACTTCATCCCCAACTCCCAGCTCAAGGCCCTGCGCCGGGAGGTCATCGAAGCCCTGGACGCCGCACGCATCGCTGCCCACCCACGGGGCTCGCGCAAGGCCGAAAGCAGCCCGCCGCCGGTCTACCCGGAATCGCACCTGTCATTCCTGGCCAACGTCTACAACCAGAAGGCCCGGGATTTCTACCACCGTCACGGGGTGCAACTGATCGACGCGGCCTTCGAGGCCCATGAAGAGCACGGCGACGTGCCGGTGATGATCACCAAGCACTGCCTGCGCTTCTCCTTCAACCTGTGCCCCAAGCAGGCCAAGGGCGTGACCGGCGTGCGCACCAAGGTGGCACCGATGCAACTGGTACACGGCGATGAAGTGCTGACCCTGAAATTCGACTGCAAGCCGTGCGAAATGCATGTGGTGGGCAAGATCAAGGGTCATATCCTCGACCTGCCGCTACCGGGCAGCGCCGCCGAGGCCGTGGTCGGCCATATCAGCCCCGAAGACCTGCTCAAGACCATTCCCCGCGCTCCGCACTGAGTGACCGGCGAGCGTGGCACCCAGGTGCCGCGTTCGCGTGCGCGGCACACCGGCCAGCTGGCGCCCATAGGCCGGTAGCGTTGCGTCCCGCAGCGCAGGCAGCGAGCCTGCGCCCTCAGGAGCCCGGATTGGTCACCTGGATATACACCGCCCAAATCCCCAGCAGCAGCCAGAACGCCGCGAACAACCAGGGCGAACGCATGGAAAACAGCAACGACTTGCGATAGCCCTTGTGGCTCGACTCGCTTTCGCAGAACAGCGGCGATTCGTCATAGGCCAGGCCCATCACCGGTTCGCTGTGCAGCAGGTGACTCTGCTTGAAATGCCAGTGATCGATGATCTCGTAGGCGGCCCTGATGCCAGGCCAGGCATTGAGAGAGCTGAGGATCCCCAGCAACGCCAGGAAAGGCGGCACGGACAGGGTAAACAGCTTGCCCCATTCCGGATTGAGGTTGGCCATGCACGAAGCGAAGGCGATTACCAGGAATGCCTGGGCCGTCAGGTAGGCATCGGTGCGGTTGGCCAGGATGCTGGTTTCGTATTGGATCTCCCGGCGATAGAAGTCCAGCCGTTCCTTGGGCGAGCCGAACATCTTGGCGTTGTGCTCGGTGAGCTCGGCTTCGTCCACATGGGATGTAAGAATTCTTGGCATGTCGTGATCAACCCTTCAGCGGGTTTGCCCCCCGTTTTCAGCTTTTGCCGCGCTCGGCCGGCGCGTCCCGGTTCAGGGCCTTGGGGCCGACCATCAGCCAGAGCAACAGCCCCAGCAGCGGCACGAAGATGATCACCACGATCCACAGCCCCTTGTTTTCTGCCCGCGCACCGCTGCGCAGCAGGCTTCTGATGGCCCAGATCTCGGCCAGCAGCACGATCACGGCCAGTACGATCAACAGGTATTGCACTTGCATAAGATTCCTCCCGGTCTGTACTGCCTTAGTGCGGTGCAGGCGACGAGGGTTCACAAAGATTGCCGTGGGCGTTCATGGCGCAGGAAAGATCAGCGTCCTGTGACATCCGGATTGAATTTAACCGCTGTGGCAGCGGTCTATAACGCGCCTCTTCATCGGCAAACAGGTATAGTTGCCGGCTTTATCGGCCTGGCTAACGCCGAAGTTTCGGGCCCCTTGGCCCCGTCAAGACATAGTGGATGTCGCGTGTTCGCAAGATTGCTTTTCATCGCATTGCTCCTGACCCTGTCAGCCTGCAGCTCCAGCCCTTCCAACTCCGGCCCCCTCAAGGCCGGCGAGTACCGGGTCAAGCGCGGCGACACGCTGTATTCCATTGCCAGCCGCAACGGCACCAACTGGAAGGAGGTGGCGCGGCTCAACGGCCTCAAGGCGCCTTATACCGTGGAGGTCGGCCAGGTGCTGCGGGTAGGCGGCGCGGCCAGGACCACCCGGGTGGTCAGCAGCAAGTCGCGAACCACCGCCAGCAAGGGCCGAACAGCGCCCCCGGCCCCTGCCCCCATGCCCAAGGTCACTCTCAAGGGCTGGAGCTGGCCGTTGCGCGGAGTGCTGATCGGGCGCTTCTCCCCCACCGGCAAGCTCAACCAGGGCATCCGCATCGCCACCACCCAGGGCCAGCCGATCCACGCCACCCTGGGCGGCAAGGTGGCGTTCGCCGGCTACATGCGCGGTTACGGCAACCTGATGATTCTCCAGCACGGCCCCTCCTACACCAGCACCTACGCCTACAACAGCCGGCTGCTGGTCAAGGAAGGGCAGATGGTGATCAAGGGCCAGAAGATCGCCGAAGCCGGTTCCCAGGACACCGACCGCGCCCAGCTTTACTTCGAGATCCGCGCCAACGGCGTGCCGGTGGATCCGCTGCGCTTGCTGCCGCCGGGCTGAGCGGGCGGCTCACCGCGCTGCACGTCTGCCCTCCTGCCTGGCCCCTGCGCCGTCCCCCCCATTGGACGCAGCAAGATGAACTCTGGGGTTTCAAGCATGGTAGTGATCGGCTCAATCGCTATCATTTGCTTCAGGATTTGAGCGACGCCGGTACTGCCGGCGCCACTCGATTCACAAAGCCCGAGAGCCCCTGCAACCCCCTTGAGTGACTGCCTGCGCGACAACGTGCCTGTCACTGCGCTGTAGGGCGCCGGTGCTCTCTTCGCCCCTTCCAACAACCTCAACTGCCATGCCCCCACAGTCATTGGCCTGGATAAGTCATGTCCGCGAATCCGCACGCCTGCAATAAAGCTCCATCGCGGCTGCTCCTGCTGTTTCTGGCGCTGTCATTGATGGTGTCCCTGATCAACAGCAGCGTGCCGACGCCGCTCTACCCCTTCTACAAGCAGCAACTGCAATTGAGCTCGGTGCAGTTGACGCTGATCTTCGGCGTCTATGGCGTCGGTGTACTGCTGTCGCTGCTGACCCTGGGCGGGCTTGCCGGCCGCCTGCAAGATCTGCGCAAGTTGCTGGTGCCCGCGGCAGCCCTGGTGTTCTGCGGTGCCTGGTTGTTTTCCCGGGGCGAGGCGCCCTGGCAACTGGGTGCCGGGCGCCTGATTGCCGGTATCGGCTCGGGAGCCATGACCGCCGGAGTCAACGTCGCGCTGGTGCGCTTCGGCCCCGCCGACCACGGCAAGCTGGCGGCGCTGCTGGCCACCCTGGCGATGGTCATGGGCCTGGCCCTGGGCCCGTTGCTCAGCGGTGCCGCCCTGCAACTGGACCTCTACCCCATGGCACTGCCCTTCTGGCTGATCATGGGCCTGACCCTCGTCGCCACCTGCGGCGTACTGGGCGGCTGGCCCACATCGGTACAGGTCGCCAACGCCACACCGGATGCTATGCAGGCCAAGGCCCCGGGATTGCTGCAAAGCCTCAAGGGCATTGGCATGCCCTTCCATCTTTGCGCCTGGTCGGTGTTCTTCAGTTGGTCGTTTGCCGCCTGCGTGTTCGTCATCGGCCCCGGGGCCGCCGAGCAGCTACTGGGCCTGGGTGATCGCGGGGTATTCGGCTACAGCATTTCGGCTTACCTGCTGATCGCCGGGGCCAGCCAGTTGTTCTGCCAGCGCCTGGACGCCCGGCGTGCCCTTCTGAGCGGCCTGCTGAGCCAATGCCTGGCCTTCGCGGTGTTGCTACTGGCCTTTTTCCAGGCGTCGCTGCTGCTGGCGGTGCCGGCCCTGATCATCGGCGGCTATGCCTATGGCGCGATATTCGTCGGCAGCGCGCGGCTGATCAATCAGCTGGCCAAGGGCAAGGGCCACGGCAAGCTCATCGCCTACTTCTACATGACGGTCTACCTGTTCAACGCCGTCCCCGTGCCCCTGGGGCTGCTGGTGGACGCAACGGGCATGGCCCCGGCCGTGCACGGTGCCCTGATGCTGTTTCTGCTTCTGGGGACCGGTCTGTTGCTGATGGCGTACCGAATCAGGTTTTCCCCAGCAAGGCTTTAACACCGACGCACGAGCCCATCGTCCGTCGCCCCCTGTCATTCACTTATCAGTAGTCAGGATCATGAATAGAAAACTCAAATTCTCCGCTGGCGCTGCCGTAGCGCTGGCAATGCTCGCGGTCGCCTGCAAGGTGCTGTATGCCCCCGCTCCCTCAGGTTCGGACGCCGGCAATAGCTCGCGCCCGGCCACCAAAGTGGCCGTTGCCCAGGTAATGCTCGGCAATGTGCCCAACGTACTGAGCGGTATCGGCGAGCTGGAAGCCACCCGGCAAGTCATGGTCAGCGCCGAGACCAGCGGCCTGATCAGCGCCATCGCCTTCGCCCCCGGAGACCGGGTGCACGCCGGCCAGGTGCTGGTGCAATTGAACGCCGAGCCGCAACTGGGCGAACTGGCGCGGCTCCAGGCCCAGGCCAGCAATGCCCAGGCACAATTGCAGCGTACCCGCACGCTGCTGCCGCAACAGGCCGCCACCCAGGAGCAGTTGGACCAGGCTCACTGGGCCTATCAGCAGGTGCTGGGGGACATCCGCCGGGTCAAGGCCCTGATCGAGCAAAAGCGCATAAAGGCGCCGTTCGACGGCGTACTCGGCGTGCGCAAGGTCAACCTCGGCCAATACCTGCAAGCCGGTGAACCTGTGGTGTCCCTGACCGACGCACGCACCCTGTACGCCAACATCACCCTGCCCGAGCGCTCCCTGGCCGCACTGGCCACAGGGCAGGACATGGCCGTGGCGGTGGACGCCTATCCCCAGCGCTCGTTCAAGGGCCGGGTCGGCACCCTGGAGCCGCGCATCGATCCTGGCACCCGGACCGTACTGGTGCAGGCCGTAGTGGCCAACCCCGACCACCTGCTGACCCCGGGCATGTATGTCCATGGCCAGGTGGCACTGCCGCCGGGCCCGCCGCGCATGAGTGTCCCGGAAACAGCCGTCAGCTACAGCGCCTACGGCGACTTTGTCTACGTGGTGCAAGGCACTGATGACAGCGCCCTCAGCGTGCGCCAGGCGTACGTCAAGACCGGCGAGCGCCTGGATGGCCGCGTCGTCCTGCAAGAAGGCGTCCAGCCGGGAGACCGGGTAGTGACCTCGGGCCAGTTGCGCCTGCAGAACGGCGCCCCCGTGCAGATAGCCAACCAGGACAGCCTGGCCCTCGATGCCCCGGCTACCGCCGCCCGGGCCCAGTGAAACACCAAGGATCCCATCATGACCTTCACTGATTTATTCGTCCGGCGCCCGGTACTGGCGCTGGTGGTCAGCACCCTGATTCTGCTGATGGGGTGGCTGGCCATCGACAAGCTGCCGATCCGCCAGTACCCGCTGACCGAAAGCTCGACCCTGACCATCACCACCCAGTATCCCGGCGCCTCGCCGCAATTGATGCAGGGCTTTGTCACCCAGGCCATCGCCCAGTCGGTGGCCACGGTGGAGGACGTCGACTACATGACCTCCACCTCGACCCAAGGCCGCAGCGTGATCGCAGTGCGCATGAAGCTCAATGCCGACTCGAACAAGGCCATGACCCAGGTGATGGCCAAGGTCAACGAGGTCAAGTACCGGCTGCCCGCCGAGGCCTACGACCCGGTGATCGTGAAGTCCTCCGGGGAAGCCACGGCCGTGGCCTATGTCGGCTTTTCCAGCCCGACCCTGTCCACCGCGGCGCTGTCCGACTACGTGACCCGGGTGGTGCAGCCACAGCTGTCGTCCATCGAGGGTGTGGGCAGCATCGACTTAAACGGCGGGCAGAAAATGGCCATGCGCATCTGGCTCGACGCCAGCCGCCTGGCCGCCCACGGTGTGTCCGCCGGCGAGGTGGCCCGGGCCCTGCGCGACAACAACGTGCAGGCCGCGCCGGGCCAGGCCAAGGGGCTGTATGTGGTGTCCGACATCCAGGTCGATACCGACCTGGTGAACGTCGCCGAGTTTCGCCAGTTGGTGGTCAAGAGCACCCCTGCCGGCCTGGTGCGCCTGGAAGACGTTGCCACGGTGGAACTGGGCGCGGCCGCGACGGATACCAGTGCCCTCATGGATGGGGTCAATGCGGTGTACTTCGGTTTGAATGCCGCCCCCAATGCCAACCCTTTGGTGATAGTCGACAAGCTCAACGAGCTGCTGCCGGGGATCCGCGCCAATCTGCCACCGGACGTGAAGGTAGCGGTGCCCTTCGAGCTGGCCCGCTTCATCAGCGCCTCCATCGATGAAGTCTCCGGTACCCTGATCGAAGCGATAGTGATCGTGGTGCTGGTCATCTTCCTCAGCCTGGGTTCGGTGCGGGCGGTGCTCATCCCGGTCATCACCATCCCGCTGTCGATGCTCGGCGCCGCGGCCTTCATGGCGCTATTTGGCTTCAGTATCAACTTGCTGACCCTGCTGGCCATGGTTCTGGCCATCGGCCTGGTGGTCGATGACGCGATCATCGTGGTGGAGAACGTCCACCGGCATATCGAAGAAGGCAAGTCCCCGGCCCTCGCCGCCCTGATCGGCGCCCGGGAGGTCGCCGCGCCGGTGATCGCCATGACCCTGACCCTGGCCGCGGTCTATGCCCCCATCGGCCTGATGGGCGGCCTTACCGGGTCGCTGTTCAAGGAGTTCGCCTTCACCCTCGCCGGTTCCGTGGTGGTCTCCGGGATCATCGCCTTGACGCTGTCCCCGGTCATGAGCTCGTTCCTGCTCGATAGCCAGATGAACGAAGGCTGGATGGCGCGCCAGGCCGAACGCGGCTTCGCACGCCTGGGGGCGGCCTATGGCCGGGTGCTGAGCATGTCCCTGGAATATCGCCGGGTGATCTGCGTCATTGCCCTGCTGGTCCTGGTCAGCGTGCCGTTGCTGTACAACCAGGCCCGGCGCGAACTGGCACCGGTGGAAGACCAGTCCACGGTGCTGACGGCCATCAAGTCGCCGCAGAACGCCAACATCGACTATGTAGAGAAATTCGGCGAGAAGTGGAACCAGGTGATGGTGACCCTGCCCGAGCAGAGCAACCTGTGGCTGATCAACGGCATCAACGGTGTCTCCAACAGTATTGGCGGGGTCAACTTCGTCGACTGGGAGCAACGCCAGCGCAACGCCGACCAGATCCAGGTGGACATGCAGAATCGCGCCAATGACATCGAGGGCAGCAATGTCTTCGCCTTCCAGTTGCCCTCGCTGCCCGGCTCCACCGGCGGCCTGCCGGTGCAGATGGTAATCAAGAGTGCCGGCGACTACCGGCTGGTCTACGAGGCCATGCAGGAGCTGAAGGACGCCGCGCGCAAAAGCGGCCTATTCATGGTGGTGGACAGCGACCTGGACTACAACAACTCGGTGATCAGGATCCGCATCGACCGGGCCAAGGCCAACAGCCTCGGGGTCACCATGAAGGACATCGGCGACACCCTGGCGGTGCTGGTGGGCGAAAACTACGTCAACCGCTTCGGCATGCAGGGCCGCTCCTACGATGTAATCCCCCAGAGCCTGCGCAATGAGCGCCTGTCTCCCGAGGCCCTGGCGCGTTTCTACGTCACCAGCGCCAGCGGCGGCCAGGTTCCGCTGGGCAATCTGGTAACCCTGTCCACCGGGGTGGAACCCAACCAGTTGACTCAGTTCGACCAGCTCAACTCGGCGGTCTTCCAGGCGATTCCCGCACCGGGAGTGGCCATGGGCGATGCCGTGGGCTTCCTCGAACAGCAGGCACGCAACCTGCCGCCGGGCTTCACCTATGACTGGCTCTCGGACGCCCGCCAGTATCAGCAGGAAGGGGGGGCGCTGATCATGGCCTTCGTGTTCGCGATCATCGTCATCTACCTGGTATTGGCAGCCCAATACGAAAGCCTGCGGGACCCGCTGATCATCCTGATCAGTGTTCCGCTGTCGATCTTCGGCGCCCTGATTCCCCTGGCGCTGGGGCTGTCCACCATCAACATCTACACCCAGATCGGGCTGGTCACCTTGGTGGGCCTGATCAGCAAGCATGGGATCCTCATGGTGGAGTTCGCCAATGAGCTGCAGGTCAAGGAAGGCCTGGACCGCCATGAGGCGATAGTGAAGTCGGCGAAGATGCGCCTGCGGCCGATCCTGATGACCACCGCGGCCATGGTCGCCGGGCTGGTCCCCCTGCTGTTCGCCAGCGGTGCTGGCGCCCACAGCCGCCATGACCTGGGGCTGGTGATTGTGGTGGGCATGCTGGTGGGCACGCTGTTCACCCTGCTGGTGCTGCCCACCATGTACTCGATCATTGCCGTGGACCATCGCAGCGCGGCTAACACTCCCCGGGCGCGCGAACTGGCATCCCTGGATGCCGCAGCCCCCGCCATGGCCCCTCGGGTCTAAGGAGCAACTCATGCGTCACTTTGCAATCAACCCGCGGCAGCCACTGTACTGGCTGCTGCTGTCACTGGGGCTGGGTGGCTGCACCCTGGGCCCCGATTATCAGCCACAGGTTGCGACGCCGCTGCATCTGTCCCAGCAACCGGACCCGGCGCTGTACTCCAGCGAGCAATTGCAGCGCGACTGGTGGCGGCAATTCCAGGACCCGCAACTGGACCAGTTGATGGACCAGGCCCTGAGTCGCAACCGGGACATTCACCAGGCCCAGGCCCGGTTGCTGGAAGCGCGCGCCGAGCTGGACCAGCGCCAGCTCGACCGCTTGCCGACCGTGACCGCCGGCGGTGGTTACTCCCGCAGCCTGGCCCAGGACAATCCAGGGCCCGCCGGCGAACGCAACCTGGCCAAGAGCTACCGGGCGGGGTTTGACGCCCAATGGGAGATAGACCTGTTCGGCCGCTTGCAGCGCCTGTCCCAAGCTGCGGCCGCCCGTGATCAAGCCGCCGTGGCCGATCTGGCCCAGGCGCGGATAGTGGTAGCGGCCGAAGTAGCGCGCAATTACTTCGAGATGCGCGGTGCGCAACGCCAGCTGGAGGTGGCCCGGGCAGCCCTGGATAACCAGACGCACATGGAGCAGGTGGTGGCCGCCATGGTCGCAGCCGGGCGTGGCGCCGAAGACGAGTTGGCCAGTGCACGGGCCGAGCGGGCACGCCAGCAGGCCTCCCTGGCGCCCCTGTACACCCGCAGCCAACTGGCCCGCTATCGCCTGGCGGTGCTGGTGGCCGCCCAGCCCGGCGAGCTGAAAGCCCTGGATCGTCAGGATGCCCTGGTACCGCTTGCGACCCGCCTGCCGATCGGCAACCTCGCCGATCTGCTGCGTCAGCGCCCGGACATCGCCAGTGCCGAGCGCGACTTTGCCGCCTCCAGCGCCGACATCGGTGCGGTGACCGCCGAGTTGTATCCCCGGGTGGACCTGGGGGGCTTCCTCGGCTTCGTGGCCATCCGCGGCGCGGACCTGGGCGCCGGCAGCAGCCGGGCCTTCAGCTTCACCCCCGGCATCAGCTGGCCGGCCCTGCACCTGGCTAGTGTCAAGGCCCGGCAACGCCAGGCCGAGGCGCGCAGCCAAGGTGCCCAGGCTCGTTACGAGCAGGTGGTGCTGCTGGCGGTGGCGGAAGCCGAGAGCGCCCTGACCACCTACAGCCAGTCCCAGCAACGCCTGGGGGATCTGCTGGAAGCCGCCCGGCAAAGTAGCCGGGCCGCCACCCTGGCCCAGGTGCGCTACACAGCAGGTGCGGCGCCCTACCTGCTGGCGCTGCAGGCCCAGGCCAGCCGGCTGCAGGCCGAGGATGCCCTGGCCCAGGCGGATACCGCGTCCTATGTGAATGTGGTGGCGCTGTACAAGGCGCTGGGGGGCGGCTGGCGAGCGCCAGAGACAACCAGCGCCGCCGCTGTTGCCACTCGGGACTAGCTACCGCTCTTGACCTTGCTCCAGACCCGGGTACGCACCCGCTCCAGTTTCAACGGCAGCGGTTCCAGAGGGAACAGAGTGTCGAGCACCGCAGCGCTCGGGTAGACGCTGGGGTTGTCACGGATCTGCTGCTCCACCAGCGCCTTGGCCGCCAGGTTGCCATTGGGGTACTTCAGGTAGCGGGTGGTCGCGGCGATCACCTGGGGGCGCAGCATGTAGTCGATGAACTGCAAGCCCTGCTGCGGGTTGGGTGCGTCGTTGAGCAACACCAGGCTCTCCACCCAGATCGGGGCACCCTCGCGGGGAATCCGGTACTCGATCTGGCGGCCGTTGCCGGCGGCCTCCGATGCGCTCTTGGCGTCAAGCACACCGCCGGCCCAGCCCACTACCACGCAGATATTGCCATTGGCCAGGTCGGTGATGAACTTCGAGGAATCGAAGTAGCGCACATAGGGGCGCAGCTTCAGCAGCAGGGCCTCGGCCTTGCGGTAGTCCTCGGGGTTCTGGCTGTTGTAGGGCAACCCCAGGTAATGCAGGGCAATGGGGACGATCTCGCCTGGGGCATCGAGCATGGCCACACCGCACTGGCTGAGCCGGGCGAGGTTCTGCTCCTTGAAGATCAGGTCCCAGGAATCCACCGGGGCGTCCGGCCCGAGGATCGCCCGGACCTTGTCTGCGTCGTAGCCAATGCCCGTGGTGCCCCACAGGTAGGGTACGGCATAGCGATTGCCCGGGTCGTTGCCCTGCACCTTGGCCAGGATCTGCGGGTCCAGGTTGGACCAGTTGGGCAACTGGCTGCGGTCCAGTTCCTTGAGCACCCCTGCCTTGATCAGGTTCGGCAGCAGGTCGCCGGTGGCCACTACCACGTCGTAGCCGCTGCGGCCGGCCATGAGCTTGCTCTGCATCACGTCACCGTTGTCGAACACGTCATAGGTCACGGCGACGGAGGTCTGTGCCTGGAAGTCCTTGGTGGTCTCGGGGGCAATGAAGTCGTACCAGTTGTAGATGTGCACCTTGGGTTCGGCGCTGGCGGTAAAGGCCAGGCAGAAATTCAAGGCCAGGGCCAGGGGAACGCAGTGAAGGGTTTTCATCGTCAAGCTCCATAGCGTCGGCCCCTGCTCCATGGGGAAGGTGGCCGCGCCTGCTGTTTTTGGGATTGTTGTGGCAGGAATCAGAGCAATGGGCAGGAATCAGGGAATCAGCAGCTCGCGGCGCCCGTCCGGGTGCTCCACCTGTTCACCGGGTAGGGGCAGACGGCGGTCGCTGAGGTAGTGGTAGTCGCGGCGCGAGGCCTTGAGCTGGTGCAGGTCGAGGCTCACGCGCTGCTGGCACGCCTCGCGCCCGGCTTCCCACAGCACCTGCCCGAACGGGTCGATGGCAGCGCTGCCCCCGGCGAAGACCAGGCCGTCATCGCCCTCGCCCACTCGATTGACCATGACCGCGAACAGCTGATTTTCCTGGGCTCGAGCCATGATCGCGGTGCGGTGCACCGGGCCATAGGGGTCCATGTTGCCGTTGGTGACGATGATCAGTTCGGCCCCCAGTTGTGCCAGGGCCCGGGCCGTTTCCGGCAACTCGATGTCGTAGCAGATCAGGATGCCGACCCGCAGCCCCTTCCACAGCACCGTGGTGAACCGGTCGCCGGGGCAGAACGCACCGCGCTCCGAGGGCCATAGGTGGGTCTTGCGGTAATGCAAGGCGATGCCCTCGGGGGTCAGCAGCAGTGAGCTGTTGTAGTAATGCTCCCCGGCCCGCTCGGCCAGGCCGATGACCACCGCGACCTGACGCTCACGGACCTGCTGCAGCACCGCCTGGACACTGGGCCCGTCCAGGGTTTCAGCGCACTCGGCCAACTGCACGGCGCTGAGGAAGCCGGTCAGGCAAGTTTCGGGGAACACCAGCAGATCGGTGTCGCCAGCGCAGGTTGCAATGGCTTCGAGCACCCGGTCCAGGTTATAAGCGGTGTCGCCGTCACGGCCGGCCAGTTGTACCAGTTCAATGTTCATTTCTAATCCTTGCACTCGTTGGCGACGCCCGGGGCTTGCGACCGCGGTGCCGGGGACGGGCCGAGTATGGAGCGCCGCGACGCGGCAAAAAATCACTTCGATGGGGTACCCCTCAATGGGTAGTGAAACGCGCCTGACCTTGCAGGACGTGGCCTGGCACGACGCCGTGGGCCGCGTTATCGAGACCCTGGACCGGGACAATTTCTGGAGCGCCCTGGTGCGCCTGCTGCAGCACTATGTGCCGGTGGACAATTGGGTGGTGCTGGTCTTCAGCGGCGGCCGGCCCCGGTTACTGGCCGAATCCCCGGCAACGGACGGCGAAGCCGACTCCCTGTTCCAGGACTATCTCAAGGGGCTGTACCTGCTGGATCCGTTCTACATCCACGCCAGGGAACATCCGCGCAGTGGCCTGTTTCGCCTGCAGGACGTGGCCCCGGAATGCTTCGAGCAGACCGATTACTACCAGCGCTATTTCTGCCTGAACGTGCTGACCGACGAGGTGCACATCAACATCCTGCTGGACGGCGAGCGTACCCTCAGCCTGTCGCTCGGCAGCCAGTCGCGCTTCAGCCCTGAGCAGACTGCCCTGCTGAGCCTGGTGCAACCCTGGATCGCGGCGCTGATGCGCCAGCGCCTGCATTTCGAGTCCGAGCCCCAAGCCACGACGCCCAGCGCGCCCAACTGGCAGAGTCGCCTGGAACAGGCCACTGCCCAGTTGAGTTCGCCCCTTTCGGCGCGGGAGTTGGATGTGGGCCAGTGGTTGCTCAGTGGCTGCTCGAACAAGGAGATTGCGCGCAAGCTGGGGATTTCCGCCGAGACGGTCAAGGTTCACCGCAAGCACATGTACAGCAAGCTGGGGATCAAGTCCCAGTCCGAGCTGTTTGCCCTGTTCCTCCAGGCCCAGGACGCCTGATGCCAGGCCGTGGGGGCGCAGCGGCCAGCGCCCCGCCCCCCGCAGTTTCAGGCATTAGAAGCGCAGGTAGTTACCTCGCCCCGGCGCCTGGTAGGCCATTTCCGAGAGCCCGGTCCAGACGTAGCTCGGAGCTGTCCACTGGACCTGTGCGTAGCCGTAGGAGCCATGGCCATAGGCCGAAAGCACGGCAGGAGCTGGCTTGAGCGCCACGCTGGAGACGGGAGTCGCCGCTGCGCCGGACTGGCGTGGAGGCTCGGCATGACCGCCCCCCAGTACCCCTTGATTGCGCTGGCTGCCGACCCAGTTGGTGAGCCTGCCGCGACTGGTGATGGTGCCGCTGGCAGTGTTGTCCAGGCGGCTGCCCAGGAGCGTCAGGGAGGCGCCACTGTGAATCACCTTGTCGTTGAACAGCGTGCTGTTGTTGAGGGTCATGGACTGCTCGCTGCGCATGGTGCCGTGATTCTCCAGGGCGCCGTAGGCAGTCAGCGAAGCGCCGCTGTGAATCAGATTGTCGTTGAATACCTTGCTGGCGTTGAGAGTCATCGCCTGCCCGCTGCGCAGGGTGCCATGGTTTTCCAGGGCGCCTTGCAGCGACAGGCTGCCGTGCGCCACGAGCGACCCCTGTCGACCCTGAAGCGTATCGCCGTTGATCGAGACCCGGGCACCCGAAACCTGGCCCTGGTTGTCCAGGCCGCCGGTGATCGACAGTGCCTGCCCGGCTTCCAGGGCCCCACCAGCGGCCACCTGCACCTTGCCATCAGCGGTGACAGTGAGGTTGCCGGTCAGGGCCTTGACCTGCCCCGCCACATTGACCCCGACACCGGCGGATCGGCCCAGCATGCGGATCGAGTCCGCGTGCATGCTGCCCAGGCGTGCCACATCGATGGCGACCTCGGGAACAACCGTCTCAGCCACCACCTCTGGCACTGAAACGCCAGCCGCCGGCACTGGCGGGCCGGAAACCACCTGGGTGTTGCCCTTGCCGAACTGGCTGCTGTTGAAGGGTTTGTCGGCAAAGTCGGAACCCGATTGCACCTGTCCATTGATGATGATCTGGTTGCCGGTAAAGCCCTGCTCCTTACCGTTGATGATCACCCCCACCGCGGACTGTCCAGCGCTGCCGGAGCTGGCCAGGGACAAGGTGTTGCTGGCACTCACATCGCCCTTGAGTGCGGACAGGTTGAGCTTCTGCGCCTGCAGCGCCGCATTCAACTGAATGGTACGGGCTACCAGGTCCACTTCATTGGCCCCGGAACCATCCAGGCCCGCGCCGTCGATACGGATCTGGCCATTCTCGGTATGCAGGCGCGCAACTCCACCCTGCCCGTCCAGCACAGCGTTGCCGGCCACCAGGGTCACTCGATTGGCATTGATGAACCCCGCGCCCTGGGTGGAAATGCCGTTGGGGTTGGCCACGATCACCCGCGCATTGGCACCGGCGACTTCAATCACGCCGTTGAGCTGGGAGGCCATTTTCCCGGTTACCTCGTTGAGAATAACGCTTGCCGACTGGCCATTGAGCAGGCTGTTGCCGGCTATGGCGCCGCCCAGGCTGGTCTGCACACCCGTGGTGCTGTTGTTGAGGATCAGCCCGGCCTGGCCGACGTTGAACTCGGTGAACTTGTTGTGGGACAGGCCCGCACCATTGGCAGCGACGATGTTCACCAGCGGCGTGCCGTTGCTGGTCGAGAGCACCGGTCGCAGCACCGCGGACGGGTCCACCACCAGCCCGGGCTGGGCCAGGGCGCTCTGCTCCAGGAGCGGCAGTGCCAGCAGGATGGCCAGCGCCAGGCGCTGTGCCCCGAAAGCGGGCTGTGGCAGGTGCGGGGTAGATTTATTCTTGGTTTTCATATTGATCTCGGTGGTGTTGTTGGCATAAGGCGTGCGCTTGAATCGGCGGGCACGCGGGTAACAGGTTCGGCGGTGGTGGCACCTCCTGGTTCAGGGCTGGAAGACAGGCCGCTTGGCGAAACGCTATGGCCTAGAAGCGGCTACGCAACGAGAAATCCAGGGTGGGAGTACGGCTGTTGAGGTCGTCGGGCTTTTTCAACGGCAGGCCCAGGGCAATGTCGTAGCTCAGGGCGCTGAAGCTGCCGCGCAGGCCGACGGCGCTACCGATCAGGGTGCGCTCCCCTGACCGCAGGCTGGCGCTGGGCACTACCTGGCCGGCATCCAGGGCCGTGTAGAACTGGCTGCCCCAGCCTGCCGCCACGGCCAGCTCGTTGCGCCAGGTCCAGCCACCCGGGCTGGCCAGGGTGCTGTTGCCATCGAAGCCGCGCACCGTGTAGCGGCCACCGATCTGCAGATACTCGGTGGGCGGCACCGGCACCGGCGCGTACTGCACGAACAAACCGCTCTGGTAGCCCAGCACGCTGGCGCCCACGCCAAGGGCGCCGGCCACTGCGGCCTTGCCGGTGAAGATCCGGTAACGACCGTTCCAGTACTGCTCCTCGTAGACCGCCCCCGGCGCTGCGCTCATCCCGGGCAGGCTGCCGCGCAGGCCGAGTTCGAAATCCAGGGTGCTGGCGTTGCATTTTTCCCGGTGGGCCATGCTCAGTTCATAGCCGGTGATGTCCCGGTAAAGCTGGCCCAACTCGGTGTTGCCGACCCAGGCCCGGTCCTGGCGACGCACCAACCGCCCCTGCAAGGTGCCCCGGCTGTGGGCCGAGCGG
This sequence comes from Pseudomonas sp. 8(2025), assembly GCF_052665325.1. Classification (NCBI taxonomy): domain Bacteria; kingdom Pseudomonadati; phylum Pseudomonadota; class Gammaproteobacteria; order Pseudomonadales; family Pseudomonadaceae; genus Pseudomonas; species Pseudomonas sp. 8(2025). The sequence continues at coordinate 271,339 of NZ_JBQOIE010000004.1, forward strand.
TAAGTCACCAGGCTGAGGCCGGCATCCAGACGTCGGGTCCTGGAGATGAACCCCAGGCGCTGGTCGGCGTCTTTGAACAGTTGCTGGCGGCTGCCCCACTCACTGGCGCCCAAGGACAGCGCGGTGTAGCCCAGAGGCAGGTTCCAGGCCAGGCTCCTCGACCAGGAACCCAGGCTGTGGTCGGCGAATGCGCTGTCCGAACTGGCGGTCAGCAGCAATTGGTCATACAGGGCCAGGGGCGAATCGATCGCCAGGATGGCCCCCAACTGATTGCGCCCGGTGGCGTCGATGCCGGCGTTGTCCAGGGTCAGCATGCCCATCACCCGGCGTACCTCCTCGGGTTGCCGGATGACGATATCGGTGCTGCCCAGGGCCGTCCCCGGAATCAGGTCAAAGGCACTCAGGGCCTGCCCCGGCAGGCGCCGCAGGTTTTCCAGGGCCTGGTCCAGGTCGCGCACATTCAACAGTTGGCCCTGGCCGGCGGGAAACAACGGCCGGGCCCAACCGATACCCTGGGGTTGCTGTTCAATAGTGCCGATCCGCCCGGCGATCACTTGGATCAGCAGGCGTCCGCCGGCCAGGTCCTGGGCCGGAATGGCGACTTGAGTCGTAAGGTAGCCACGCAGTATCAGTTGCTCCGCCAGCCAATGGCGCAGCAAGCCCAGGCCGTTGCCGCCGACGCACTGGCCAATGATCGGCGAGGTAGCGGTCATCCAGGTAAAGGCCTCGGCGCCCTGCCACTGCACCGAGCGGATCAGCACACAGGGCGACTCGGCCGGCAGGCGCAGCGAGCTGCCGGCCACCGGGACCTGTTCGGCAAGCATGTCCACCGGTTCCAAGGCCTGGGCCTGCAAGGCTTCCAGTTGCTGGTCCTGATGCCGCGAGCCATTGCCCAGCGAGCCCAGAGCCGGCGCGCCCAGGCCCTGTTCCAGAGGGGCAAGCAGCACCAGGGCGATCAGGCCGCGCAAGGGCCAGGGGCCTTTCCATCTCGACAACTGAGGTCTCTCCGCAGGATGACAATGCAGCCCCGTCCGATAAGGGTTGGAGGCATGTCAGGGCAATTGCGGCGAAGTCTAAGAGTGGATGTTGCGGCCCCGGAATAAGAGTGGGAGACAGCGACTCAAGGAATAATCGTCAAGACTGTGCAGATAAATCGAGCATCCGGTGCACAGTCTCAACCCCGTGTGCCTGCTCCTGTCACTGGCCCCGTGGTCGCCAGCCGACCTGTTCCAGGGCAGCCAGCAAGCGTTCGGGCGTGAGCGCACGGGCCTGGCTGCCACAGCCCGACAGATCGCGAGCGGCCAGCATGGCGTTGAGAATGGCCTCTTCCACCGCATCGGCTGCCGCCACGAACAGCGCTGAAATGTAATCGTTGTTGACCATCTGCAAGGCGCTGGTCGGGGCACCGGGGTGGCCGTGATTGGCCACCGGCAGGTTGCGATTGCCCACCGAAAACGCCAGGAAGATGTCTCCGCTGGAATCCTCGGTGCCTCCCCCGACCCGCGCCAGGCCGATGCTGGCCCTCTGCGCCAGGCGCGTGCACTGGTGTGGCAGCAGGGGCGCATCGGTGGCGATGGTGATCACGATCGAACCCATGCCGGCCTCACCGACCGGAGTCGGGCCCTTGAACGGTGACGCCACGTCCCCCAGTACCGTGCCCACCGGGTAGCCGGCCACCCGCAACGCTTCGCGCACTCCATAGTTGGCCTGTACCAGGACGCCCACGGTCCAGCCACCCTGCTCCTGGCTCAGGACCCGCGAAGAAGTGCCGATACCGCCCTTGAATTCGTGGCAGATCATGCCGGTGCCTCCTCCGACGTTGCCCTCCGCCACCGGCCCGGAACTGGCCTGGCTCAGGGCCGCGTGGAGGTGTTCGGCCGTCACGTGCTGGCCCCAGATATCGCTGAGCACGCCGTCGTAGGTTTCCAGCACCACCGGCATGCACCAGTAAGTATGTTGCCTGGCCATTTCTCGCTCGGCCGCCACCAGGGCGTCACGCACCACGCCAACGCTATGGGTGTTGGTGTAGGCAATGGGTGTGGCCAGCAAGCCGGCCTCGCGGATCCACTCCAGGCCCGTGGCATCGCCGTTGCCATTGAGCACATGGACCCCGGCGAAGCACGGCTCCAGGTGGGCCGAACCGGCCCGCGGCTCGATCACTGTGACGCCGGTATGGATCGACGCATCGGCGGTTTCCAGGTTGAGGGTGTGATGGCCGACACGCACCCCCGGCACATCGGTAATAGCGTTGTAGATGCCGGGGGTACCGGTGCCGAGGGTGATGCCAAGGTCGCGTATACGCATGGTTGCGGTCTCCACTATCGAACAATCAAGGGGTCGAAGTGTAAGAATCCGCACAACCGCTGACGATTACCCCGTTGCATTACCCCCGGCGGGTTAGCCGCTCAGAGCTGGCTGATCAGCCGCTCGACCCGTTCGATGAATCGCTGCAACTGGCCCTCATCCAGCCTGGCACCATGGCCGCCCACCGAGGCTTCAAGGCTGGCGCAAACCAGGATCAGGCTCTTGGCCTTGCCCACTGCCAGGGCACCGCGAATGCGGTGCAACTGATCCATCAGCTGCACCTTGTCGCCCCCTGCCAGCGCGGCCTTGAGCGCCTCCAGGTCCTGGCCGATGGTGAGCTGGAACAGCTCCAGCATGCGCTCGGGCACGCGCAACGGATCGTCCTGGGGTAGGCCCGTTGCCTGGACCGCGTCGGCAACCACGTGCTGCAACGGGATCTCGATGGCCGCCTTGAGACACAAGTAAAGCCCCTGGATATCAATCGGCTTGGTCAGCCAGTTGTTCATCCCGACGCGGATGCAGTGCTCCCCCTCCTCGCGCAAGGCGTTGGCAGTGACACCGATGATCGGCGTGTCCAGGTTGCGTTCGCGCACGCTCTGGGCGAAGGCATAGCCGTCCATGAGCGGCATGTTGACGTCGGTGAGGATCAGGTCGTAGGCCTGCTGGTCAAGCAGGTGCAAGCCTTCGATGCCATTGCTGGCCACATCCACCAGGCAGCCGATGGTTTCCAGCTGTTCCTTCATCAGCAACTGGTTCACCGGACTGTCCTCGGCCAGCAGCACGCTCAGGCCCAGCGGTTGTCTGCTCGCTACACCGGGCGTGGTGTCGGGCTCGCACACCTCCCCCGTCAGCGCCATGTTCAAGGCCTGGAGGATGGCCGGCAGGCTGTGCTGATTGACCAGGATGTCCTTACCTATGACCTGAGGCTGAAGATTGAAATCGTGCTGGGCAAAGACCTTGGTTCCGGCCCAATCCAGGCCGGCCAGGGCTTCAGGCATCACCTCCAGCATGACATCGGGCATGTCGCCCAGAGCCTCGGGCTGGGTCGACACCCGCGCCCCGTGCTGCTGCAACCAGGCGCCGAGGCTGGCGCTCAGATCGGCGAACGGGGTACGCAGGTGTACGCGCTTGCCCTGCAGGCGCAGGTCCACCGGGGCGGCCTCCTCGGACTCCGCCAGTTCAAGGTCGAGGGCGAAGCTGAATGTGCTGCCCTGGCCCTCTTCGCTGCTGAAACTCAGGTGCCCCCCCAGCATCTGGCTGAGGCTGGCGCAGATCGGCAGGCCCAGTCCGGTACCGCGTATGTTCGGCTGCCGGTTGTCCCGCTGGTAGAAACGTTCGAACAGGCGCGCCTGCACCTCCTGGGGTATGCCCGGCCCGCTATCGGCCACCTGCCATTGCAAGCGAGCCCGGCCCGTTGCGCACTGCACCTGGCTCAGGCGCACCACCACCCGCCCGTGAGCGGTGAACTTGATGGCGTTGCTGATCAGGTTACCGACGATCTGCCGGATGCGCAGGCTGTCCCCCAGGACCTCCACCGGCAACGGCTGGCCGATGCAGGCGTACAGCACCAGGCCCTTGCTCGCGGCCATGGCCGAAAAGCCCCGCAGGGTTTCTTCCAGCAGCTCCCGGGGGTTGAACCTGACCGATTCAGGCACCATTTGCCCGGCCTCGATCTTGGACACATCCAGCACATCGCTGATCAGTTGCAGCAGCACCGTCGATGAACTGTCGATGGTGCGCAGGTAGGCGCGCTGACGCTCGCTCAGGTCAGTCATCGCCAACAGCTCCAGGGTCCCCAGGGCACCATACAAGGGTGTTCGGATCTCATGGCTGACGGTGGCGACGAAGTTGCTCTTCTGCTCGTTGGCGGCATCCGCCGCGTCCCGGGCCATGATCAGCGAGGCCGCGGCTTCGCGGTGCGACGTGATGTCGGTAAAGGTGCACAGCAGCACATCCTCACCCTGGTAGTCGGTGGGCGCAAAACGCACGTACAAGGAACGCGGGCCGACTTCCAGGCAGCCTTCTCCCGAAATCGGCCGGCCCTGGTCGAACATTTCCCAGTGCTGCATCAGCAAACGCAGGTCCGTGGCTTCTCCCAGCCAGGCTCCATACAAACTGTTATGCGTTACCGGCTGCAGCGTCGGCCCCCTGACCACACACAACGCCAGCGGTACGGTCTGCAGGATGGAGTGGTTGAAATCATGGGTAACCAGCAATTGCCGAAAATCGCTGCCGGCCGGTTCCACCACCCGCCGCCGATACCACTCGATCACTCCCCAGCCACCGAAGACGCACGTCAGCAGCAGCCCCAACAGGCTCAGCAGCGGCCAGAATCCGTTCTCCAGCAGGCTCTTGTAGCTGATCCGGTACAGCGCCTGCCAGGTGCCCTGGGTACCGGCGCTGCGCTTGATCAGCAGCCCCGATGCGCTCAGGTGCAAGCCGTTCTGATAGTCCCGGATATCACTGTCGGCAGCGCCCACCAGCAAGCGCCCGTCGGGGGCCAGCAGGTCGATGGACTCGAAGTCCGGCCGCTCATAGAACTGCCTGTCGATCCTCTCGCCGAAATCGTTGAGCTCACTCAGTTCCAGCAGGGTGGCTGCCACCACCTCACGTGGCGCACGCCCCGCCACCCGGTACTCGTCCGCCGTCTGATCGAGGACATAGGCCAGCAGGGCCTGGCGCCCGTTCATCATGAACGGCTCGGCGGGGCTCCAGCGCACGATCAGATCGCTGTTTTTCGGTGGGTCGCGGCGGATCGCCGCCTTGACCCGGCTCAGCACCGGCAACAGGTCGGGCTGCGTAGCGCCAACCTGCTGCGGCTGGGTTTCGATCCAGGGAATGGCGATGTCGAAGTGACGGTCCAGGTCGAACAGGAACATCTGTGGCGCGGTAAAGGACGAACCGATCCAGAAGTCGCTGTAGACATTGGCAAGGCCCCGGGCCAGCCCCAGTTGCCGGTTGATGACCCTGGGGCCCAGGCGGTCGGTGTGTTCGGGCAGGACCACGGACACCTTGGTCAGGTACTGCGACGCCAGGCCCTCGTAGATGCGCACATCACCCTTGGGCATTTCCGTGAAGATATAGCCCTGGTAGTCGGTCTCGGGCCGGTAGGTGCTGGAACCGCTGCTCTTGATGGCACGCAGCAAAAAGGTCTCATGGTCGTTGGCCCGGGCCACCAGGCGCAGGAAGTGGTAATTGACCTTGACCAGTTCACCTCGCATCACCTTGTAGGTCGCCCAGTAACCGGCACTCACGAAAAACACCAGTAGCAGGAAGGAAATCACCAGGGCGAGGTTCAATCGCAGCGACACACGCTCCAGGCGCTTGACCCTGGATTGTCTATAGACCATGGGAGGGTGAACCGGCGAAACCTGCTGTTTGTTGCATCTCATGCTCCCCAAAGGTCCTTCATCAACATCACCGCGCACCCGCGAGGGTCACGCACACTACCTGAACTTGTTGCCATTGTAGGAGCGGTCCTACATTTGTCATCGAAAACGCCGACTGACAGTCTGATCGAGCTACGCCAATGTGGGTAGACCGTATTGGATCGTCGAGCGCCATGAAAAACTCCTTCCTCAACCGCACCGCCTTGCTTGACCGCGCGCCTATGCCCGCGGCGCGGCGAGCGCAACACGGGACGCCCAGATCCGACGCCGGATCTTTCAGCCCTGTACCACTGGCCGCCCCCAGTGCCGATGAAGTGCTCCAGGGCCTCAAGCGCCACGAGTTCGTCGCCTATTACCAGCCCAAGCTGTCACTGCTCGATGGCAGGCTGGCCGGAGCCGAAGTCCTGGCGCGCTGGGACCACCCCGAGGCGGGGATACTGGCACCGGAGCATTTTCTGCCCGTGATGTGCCAGGCCGGCCTGGTGCACATGCTGTTTGCCCAGCTCTTCGAGCAGGGGCTGCAATTGCAGCAGATCCTCGCCGAACTGAGTGTGACCATGGAGCTGGCGTTCAACCTGGAGCCCCAGCAATTGAGCAACCCAGGGTTCAGCAAGGGTGTCAGCGATCTGTTGCGCGAGTACCGCTGCCCGGCCGAAGGCATCATGTTCGAACTGACCGAGACAGGCTCCATCCACTTGCCCGCCGTCAGCCTGAAGAACCTGCTGCAACTGCGGGTGCTGGGCTGCGGCTTGTCGATGGACGACTATGGTAGCGGCTTCTCTTCGCTGCAGCGGCTGTGCGACCTGCCGTTCAACCAGATCAAGCTGGACGCCTCGTTCGTGCGCAAGCTGGACTCCCATCCCACCTGCCGCAGCGTGGTGGAAAGTACTGTGCGACTGGCCGCCACCCTGGGCCTGTCACTGGTGGTCGAGGGAGTGGAGACACCAAGGCAGATGAAGCAGCTCAAGGCCCTGGGTTGCCCCGTCGTCCAAGGTTTCGCCATCGGCCGGCCGATGCCGGAGCAGCACCTGATCAACTACTGCCTGCACAACGCCCGCTCGCGACGTTCCATAGCCTCTGCCTGAGTTGCTTGCCCATGCCTTGCGATCCATGGAGCCCGCGCCCCTTCATCTCGCCCCCCTAACCGACCGCTTTATCCCTGGTAGTCGTCCTATGTTCATGACCAAGTCACTGATCACGTCCTGCGTGTTTTGCCTGACCCTGCTGCTCGCCACCCGCAGCCACGCAGCGCCCGTGCCGGACCACCTGCACCTCACCAGCCAACTGGCCAGCGAGCCGCAGAAACTCCAGCTGGACGCCGAGGACTGGGCCTGGTTGCGGGAGAAGCGACGGCTGGTGTTGGGGGTCGCCGGGCCTTCCTCCCTGCCCATGGATATCATCTACAGCAACGGTGACTACGAAGGGGTCAGCGCCGATGTGGTGGCCCTGCTGAAACAGCAGTTGAACATCGAGATCCAGGTACTGGGTTTCGATGACGCCCAAGACGCTCTGAGAGCCCTGCGGGCCGGCAAGGTCGACCTGCTCAGCCGCGCCAGCGACTACCAGCGCCAGACTCCAGCCACCGCCCTGAGCTTGCCCTATGCGCAGAACGCGCCTTCGCTCTATCGACGCCAGGGCGATGAGCGAAACCTGCCCGAGGACCTGCGGGGGATGACCATCGCCGTGGTCCAGGACTACCTGCCCGCGGAGCTGTTTCGCAGCCACTTCCCCGAGGCGCAGATTCTCAGCTACAGCAGCGCCGCCCAGGCCATGGCCGCGGTGGCCTTCCAGGGCGTTGACGGCTACATCGGCGACTCCCTGAGCGCCCACTATCTGATCAACCACAGCTTCTTCAACTACCTGAAATTCAGCCGTTTCATCGACCTGGAATCCGGGGGCTACGGCTTTCTCCTGCGCGCCGACGACCAGCGCCTGATGCACATCCTCAACCGCACCCTGACCTCGCTGGGCGCCTTGCGCATGAGCTTTATCGTCAAGCGCTGGACCGGTGGAGGCATCGTCATGCCCGAAGACCGGGTGGTCCTCGACGATCAGGAGCGGCGCTGGTTGGCTCGGCACCCGGTAGCCCGGCTGATGATCAACGACGACATGGCCCCCTCCGCATTCTTCGATGCCGACGGGCGCTTCAACGGGGTGATCTCCGACCTGTTCGAGATCATCACCCAGCGCACCGGCCTGCGCTTCGAGGTGCAGCGCACCTCCAGCTTCCAGGGCATCCAGAAAGCCTTGCGCAACGGCGAAACCGACCTCGCGGTGCTGACACCGAGCATCGAGCGCGAGGAAGCCTTCCGTTTCACTCACCCCTTTGCCACCAGCTCCTTTGTCCTGGTCACTGCCCAGGGCCGGCAGGACATCGCCAGCCTCGCTGCGCTGTCCGGAAAACGCCTGGCCATCGCCCGGGGACATGTGCTGAGCGCCAGCCTGGGCGTCGATTACCCGCAGATTCATCTGCTACGCCCTTCCAACAACCTGGAGGCAATGAGCATGGTGGCCAGCGGGCAGGCAGACGCCGCCGTCATGGCGCTGTCCATGGCGCGCTACTACACCGCGCGCCTGTACGAAAAGAAACTGCGCATCGCCGCCATCCTCGACGGCGATGCCGCCACCGCCAGCTTCGCCATGCGTCGTGGTGACACCCAGCTGCAGTCGATCCTCGACAAGGCGATCCTGAGCATCCCGCCCGATGAATTGAACGCCATCACCATTCGCTGGCGGGCCAATGCCGCGATGAGTGGCCAGAGCTGGCGCGACTACGGGCGGGTAATACTGGAAATTCTCGGCTGCGCTCTACTGGTGATGACAGTGTTCATGATCCGCATCTTCCAGCTGCGCCGGCAGATCCGCCGGCGCCTGCTGGCAGAGAAAGCCCTGAGCGACCAGTTGCAGTTCCAGCGCACCCTGGACGACTCCATGCCCATTCCCATCTACGTGCGCGACCGCAAGGGCCGCCTGCTGTCCTGCAGCCGCAGCTATATGCAGGTGATGAACCTGCGTCAGGACCAGGTACTGGGCAAGACCGCCCTAGAGATGCCCATCGAGCACTTCGAGGTGGCCCTGGCCCTGCACAACAGCTACCTGCAAGCCATGGACAGCGGCATCACCATCGAGCGCCAGTATCAGATCGTCATTGCCGGCAACAGCCTGTGCATCGAGCACTGGATCCAGCCATTTCGTGACTCCTCGGGCACTATCAAGGGAGTGATCTGCGGCTGGCAGGACATTTCCGAACACCAGCGCCTGGTCCACGACCTGCAACAGGCCAAGGGCCAGGCCGATGAAGCGAACCAGGCGAAAACCCAGTTCCTGGCCACCATCAGCCATGAAATACGCACTCCCATGAGCGCGGTGATCGGCACACTGGAGCTGGTCCTGAAACGGGCCGATCAAGGGGTGCTCGACCGCTACCACATCGATGTCGCCCACAGTGCGGCGAAGAACCTGCTAGAACTGCTGGGCAATACCCTGGACATCGTGCGTATCGAATCCGGGCGCCTGAGCTTCTTTCCCCGGCGTACCCGCCTCAAGGAACTGCTGGAGCCCGTAGCCCGGGTCTTCGAAGGCCTGGCGCAACAGAAGAACCTGGAACTGCTGTTGGAAATGGACGCGGGCAGCAATCTCGATGTGCTGATCGACCCCATGCGTTTCAAGCAAGTGCTGACGAACCTGGTGAGCAATGCGATCAAGTTCACCGATCAGGGCCGGGTGAGCATCCGCCTTGAAAGCGCACTCGATGGCGAGCAGATGCTCGACATCAAGTTGCAAGTACAGGACACCGGCCGAGGCATCTCGGTGGAGGACCGCCAATTGCTCTTCCGGCCTTTTGCCCAAGTGGCCCAGCCCTCCCTCGGTGGCCAGGGCGGCAGCGGCCTGGGTCTGGTGGTATCGCGCTCGCTGTGCGAAATGATGGGCGGCGCCCTGGAGATGCTCAGCGCCCCAGGCAAGGGAACCACAGTGACCGTCACCCTGCGCCTGAAAGTGCTGGAGCCGGTGCCCGAGGCCCCCGCGCCGACAATCAACAAGCTGCGGTTCGCAGCACAGCGGGCCACCCGGGTTCTGGTGGCTGACGACAACACCCCCAACCGGCAGATGCTGCGGGCCCAGTTGGAGTTCCTCGGCTGCCAGGCGGTGGAAGCCGAAAACGGCGTGCAGGCCTTGCAGCTATGGCAGCAGAAGGCGTTCGACCTGCTGATCACCGACTATCACATGCCACAGATGAATGGCGTTGAACTGGCCCTGGCCATTCGCCGCGAGGAGCATGAGCAGCAACGCCCGCGCACCCTGATTATCGGGCTGACCGCCGATGCCCAGCAGGAGGAAATAGAGCGCTGCATCAATGCCGGCATGCGCGACTGCCTGATCAAGCCGGTGAGCCTCGCGACCCTGGAGGAGCGCTTGTCGACCTTGCTGCCCCAGGACCAGGCCCAGACACTGGCCTACCAGGAATCTCCGCCGCCCGCCGCCATCCTCCAGGCCCATGGCGATGCCAGCCAATCCCTCAACAAACTGAGCAGCAACCCGACACTTCAGGAACAGTTCCGCCTTGAACTGCTCAAGAGCAATCGCCGGGACCTCGAGGAGCTGCGGTGGTTGTGCGAAGAGATGAATGTCAACGCCCTGGTGCGCCTGTCGCATCGTATCCGCGGCAGTGCAGCCATCATGCGCAATACCCGGCTGACACAACTGTGCAAGGACCTGGAGCAGGCTTGCACGGAACACAATCCGGACACCTTGCCCGGCAGAACCGCGGAGCTGGAAGCCGAGCTGCTGCGGATCGAAAAGGCTTTCGCCCTGCCGCACTGAAGCCCAGGCAAAAAAAGGCCGGCGCAGGTTCTCCTGCGCCGGCCCTGCCGGGGGTCACACCAGGCCGTTGCGCTTGGCCAGTTCAACCATGGCGATCAGGTTTTCCACGCTGAGTTTCCTCTGCAGGCGCACCTTGTACGTACTGACCGTCTTGTGGCTGATCATCAACTGCTGGGCTATATCCTGGTTACCCATGCCACGGGCCAGCAGCTTGAGCACGGTAATCTCGCGATCGGACAGCTGTGCCAGCTTGAGGCTTTCCTGAGACGCAGCCTGGGAGTTGTCCCGCAGCATGTGAATCGTGTTCGCCGGAAAATAGCTGTATCCGGCCAGTACCGCCTTCACCGCCCCGGCCAGTTCATCGAGGCTGTCGTCCTTGCACACGAAACCTGCGGCTCCCGCTTGCAGCGAGCGCATGGCAAAGTTGCGGGCGTCGCCCGAGGTGAGGATCAGCACCTTGGTGGAGATACCGATGGAGGTCAGGTGCGCAATCACCGAAAGACCGTCCATCTTGGGGATGCTCAGGTCAAGCACGATCAGGTCAGGCAGCAACTTGCGGATGATTTCCAGGGCATCCACGCCGTTGTCGATTTCCGCCATGATGGTATGCCCTTCACTTTCGAGCATGACACGCACGGCCATGCGCATCAGTGGATGATCGTCGACTATGACTATGTTGCCCATGATTTGGTTGTTCCTGATTTCTTGACTCGGTGGATGATGCCGTAGGCGACTTGAGAATAATAGTGAATGCATGGCTTGAAAAAGATTATGCAAAACAGGCTAGTCACTAGTGACGGTAACTGAAACTGCCGCATTGCCTGCTCCTGGGATTACCTTGTCTTCGGTGCGGATATAACGAACGTCAAGCACTTTACTGATGTCTGTGGTGCCGGCCGGCGTATAGCCAATAACATTACTGGACGAGACGCCTAGATTAAGGAGCTTCCCGGCATTCATCAGTTGCAAGGCGACTCCCGAAGGTTGGGTGGCGTGAGTAGTAAATGTCAGGTTCGACGAGTTATTCCAGGGGGTGGCCATATCAATCATATTGACGCTGATTCTATTGCTGCTCATGCTGCTCTCGCAGCCTATATCCAGGCGGACTGTTCCCGCGTCTACCGTTGAGCCTCGAACTGGCAGCGCCGACAAACTGATTTTTTTCAGTTTCACTGGAGCATTATTATAAAGCTGGCAAGTTCTCGCCATGACCAGAAATGAAAAGTCCAGCGCCTTGGTTCCCCAATAACCGAAATTAACCGAAGGATCACCATTGTTGTAACTGAGCAGCCCGGCAAACAGATCTTGCCCGGTGATGCTGTACAAGCCCGGAAACAGCTTCTGCGACGGGGAGTAATACCGCACATAAATGATCATCCCGAAGCCGGCAGTTCCTGTGCTGCTAACAGATACGGGCGTGCGGTTCAGGTCGCCCAAAGGGCGAGCTATATTATCCGGACCAGCAGCCTTGGCGATGAACATCACATCAGCGGAACTAGTCTTGTAAAGCTTGTAGTTGGCGCCCTCGAAATAGAGGGTCTTCCCCGAATCGCCCGCGGTTGCATAGATGTTGTTAAAGTACTTCCCATATGCCACCAGACCGCTACAGGACACCAAGACCGTTGCTGATGCCCAATAACTGGAGAGCATTCCTGTCGCTCCTTGCGAGACTTCCGGTATCGCCGGTTGGAGCGTCTGGCCGAGCACCTGAGAACATCCGGCAATGGCGTACGGGACACCCCCCAGAACTATGCACAGCCATATTTTTGCAAAAAAAACACAAACCAGCTTCATCCACTTACCTCGAAGCCATCATTGGCTACTTGAACTAATTACTTCAGTGCTCGCCATCAAGGCCTTCGGAGTACTGCAGGAAAACTCAAACTTTTCGTAAATCATTTCTTTGTTCGCCGCGGGCAACTCATAATTCACCTTGCAGTGCTTTGTACCCCAGCGAACATCCAGCTCACCTTTATCCCCGATACCAAACAGCAACAGCCTGGACAAGTTGTCGACGACACCCAGCAAGTTTCCCTGGGAGTCATAGGCCTGAGCGCCAAATGGTATTTGCTGGCCATCTACTGTGCGCAGGTCGAACTGCAGGCGGCGCCCGGACGTGGACTCGAAGCGACTCTTGACTACCGCACCCCGGGTGGGCACCACCATGCGCGAACTTTCTTGTATTTCTACATCACTGCCCAGGGTGTCGCTGTCGAGGCTGATCCAGTTGTAGCGATAGGGTTGTACATAGGGAACGATGGCATAACCCTTGTCATCGGTACGTGTGAGAGCGCTGCTATCGACCCCTACCCCCTTGACCCCGGATACCTCGACCAGGGCAAAGGTTTCCCCCACCGAGGGGCCCAAGGTGATGCCATTTGCGTGGGCCACCAGCGAACCCGCAGCGCCGAGGCTCATGTGCTTGCTGGCGGAGCCTTGGCCGTAATTGCCGCTGACCTTCGCTGCGGGCCCATCCCAGCTCAGGTCGAGGTTGGCGGAACGTCCACCCTGCCGGCTCTGGCTGCCCTGGACCGAGTAGTTCCAGGCATTTCGCTGATCCAAATTGCCCGAGACTCCAGTCTGGACCGACGAATCCCCCTGGGACGACGACGTCACACTGCTATAGGCCCGCTGGTGCCGGCCCGAGCCACCGAATGGCACGCTCAGCGATGCGCTGAGCTGGTTATCGGCGCCCTGCTCCATGCCCTGGCCTTCTGTACGCGACAGGGCCAGGTTGTAGCTGACGTCCAGATAGGTACCGTTGTAGCCGAACTGCCAGCGCCGGGTACTGCCCTGACGATTCCAATAGCTGGTTTCCCCCATGCTGGCGAACAGCGAACCCGATTGCCCCAGGGGTTGGTTGACGTTCAGGTCAAAGCGGCTTTTCTGCCGTCCATAATGGCTCCCACCGACGTCGCCGGACTCCTCCACATGCTGGCTGAAGGTCCGGTAGTTCTCGGTGGAGTAGCGATAGCCAATCATGGTGAAGCTGGTATCGGTGGTGCCCAGGGTCTTGGAGTACAGAGCGCGGGCACTCTGCCCCCGGCTCACCTGGCCCCGCAGGCTCTCGGAACTGGATTGGGTCACGTCGAACGACACCCCGCCCCAGGGCGAGTTGATGCCCAGCCCCAGGTTCAGGGCCTTGTACCCCGTGGCCGCCAGCAGGCCGCCGTAACCGGTGAAGTTGTCGCTCATGCCATATACCAGGGTGCCTTGGCCGAATCCTGGCGCAGCCTGGTCATGGTTCTTATATTGGCCAGCGGCAACACTGTAGCGAGCACTGCCGTTGCGGATCATGACCGGCAGATAGGAATAGGCCTGTGAATACTGCCGTTCGCGACCGTCAGCCTCGATGATCTTCACCACCAGGTCACCGTTAGAGCCACTGGGATAGATGTCCTGGATCTCGAAGGCGCCCGGCGAGACGCTGGTGGAGTAGATGACGTAGTTGTTCTGGATCACCTCCACCGTGGCGTTGGTCTCGGCAATGCCACGCACCACCGGTGCGTAACCGATTTCCTCATCCGACAACATGCTCAGCTCGGAACTGAGCTGCACCCCGCGAAAACGCACGCTGTCGAAGACCTCGCCCTGGGTGTACAACTCTCCCGCTGCAAACCGGCCGTTCAGAGAGGCAACATCCCGCTCGATGTAGCTGCGGTTGCTGCTGAAGGTGTCGCGCACACCGGTGTATCCCGACACTGAAGACTCGTTGCGCAAGCGCCAGGCACCCAGGTTGAAACCGTTGCGCAACCCCAGGAAGCGGTAGTCGTTGTGGTAGCCCTGGCTGATATTGCGGTTGAAGTTCAACTGATAGTCGGTGAAGAGCGCGGTAACACCATCGTCCCACAGGGAGCGATCCACCGAATGACCGGCACCGCGCTGGATGTAGGCCTGGGGCACGCTGATCTTCAGGGCCAGAGCGCTGACATCAAACTCGACGCTGGCACCACTGACCAGCCTGGCAACGTCGATGATCGATTCATCGCTGCTGTCGGTAGCGATGAGCCGCTCTTGCGCAAGCCGCGAAGTATTGATGCCCATTGCTTTTAGAGTGCCCAGACTGATCTGCGGGCGTACTTCAGGCGAGTTGCCTGTTGCAATGAAGGTGACACTCTGCCGAACTACCATCGCTTGATTGAGATAAATATCGAGATTGTAGTTTCCGGGGGAAATACCACTACCCGATTCGAAGTACTTCAACTCTACCGGGGCTCCCCCCTTGTTCAGGAAAACCTCATTGAACTCTACTGACAACGCGGCCACAGGCGTGGCCATGCTCATGAAAAATAAAAAGGAACAACCTGTATTCTTCAGATTGAGCTTTTCCCTGAAAACGTGCACAGGCGCAATCCCTTATACCAGTGATTGAACATCAGCCTGCTCTCTACAAAGCAAGTATCGAATAAACCAGCGAGGCAGCCACTTTCAATAAGTGACAGTCGCCGTACCCTTGATTGGAGTGCCGTAGTCGTTAATGCTATGAAACTCAACGAGCGCCCGCTGGCTTGGCTGAGCCGTAGGCTCTCCCGTCACAGCAAACTTGCTGACACTTCCGGGCGTCACCATATCCAACTCAACGGGGTATTTCTTTTCGCCCACACTTAACACTCCCGAACTAAAGGAGATGTGATAAGGCGAACCATTAGAAACTTGCAAATAGCTCTTCCCATTCTCGCGAAGCATTTTCCACTTCAAGTTGCCGACTGCCTCCTGGGAGTTTTCCGTCAAGTTTTTCGGGCGATAGAACACCTTGATGCGCTGACGCACGGCAATTTGCAGGGTATTTTGTTCCGCTGACTTTTGCGGGATTTCCTGCACGTTCAACCAGAAGATCGACTCTTTATCAGTTGGTAAACCCTTGCCGTAATAAAATATCCTCAACATCTGTTGGTTATTCCCGGCAAGGCGACTCAAGGAAGGGGTCAGAGCAAAGGGAATATTCTGTTCATTATGCAGTTCATTGGATTCCAGCCAGGATTGAATCATGATGTCCTGCGAACCAGTGTTCCTGATCAGGATTGAAACTTCCTTGCTTTTTTCCGGGTATATCACTCGAGTTCCATCGAGGGTAATTCCGGCACAGGCAAGGCTACTGCCGAGCAAGGCGAAGCCCAGCAGCAAGTATCTGGAAATTGCGTTCATTGAATAGGCACCACTCGTGAGCAAGAGAGGCATGTTCAGCCTCTCTTTTTTACTATTACCTGTAAGTCAAGCTAAACGGCAGGGTGCCATTAGCCTGGCCTGCGACAAAATCTTCAGTATTGGCAACATAACCGGCACGCAAGCTGATGCTACTCTTATAAGTGCCAGTACTTGGAGGTGACAGAGTCAATGTTCCACTGATGATTTCGTTCGCGGACATATTTACTATTTGATTATTTTCATTATAGATCGCGATACCTACACCTTTGCCCGCCCCCTGAGTTTTCAAGAGTCTGGGGTCCTTGAGATCAATGCCAGAACCGGCAGCAGGGTCAAACTTCATATCAACTGTGCTAAGACCCGTTCCGGTTGAGCCGCAGTCCAGATTTAGATTGATTCGGACAGTTGAGGCGATAGTACCCTCTGCGGGGGTTTTTATTGAATCAATACTGACTTTCCCCAAAGGCACGGTAATGGTTTGAGCACCACCTCCGACTGTGCCTCCGCCGGCTGTAATGCTGCACGATACGCCGCTGATTTCACCCGTGAAGTTGATTGTCCCGTCAGCCGCCATTGCGGAACTGGCAACAAGGCCAGAGGCAGTAATTGCCAGAATAGCTCTCATGGGATTGAACACTGTCATTTCCTTGGTCTGTGTAAGTTGATGGCTTTAATTGCTCCTTAAAGGAAGCGAGCAAATTCTTACCCAGGATAGAAAGTGCAACAATCGTAGGAATCGCCCTACATCTAAAGATAAATCATCTAAATATGTAGGACTAATCCTACAAACCTATAGCTTGTTTAATTGATTACAAAAGAAAAACCGCCTGTTCCCGGAGGGAACAGGCGGTTTAATGACACTCGCGATTCAGCGCGGTGCAAACCAGGGCGCCGGCACCTCAGCCTGGACCGTGATGGTCTTGATCTGGGTGTAGGCATTCAGGGTTTCGCGGCTGAACTCGCGGCCAATACCGCTGTTCTTGTAGCCACCGAACGCCGTGCCGTCGCTGATGTTGGAGTAGCGATTGATCCACACTGAACCGGCCTCCAGGCGATTGGCGGTATCCATGGCGTGCTTCAGGTTGCTGGTGTAGATACCGGCGGCCAGACCGTATTCGGAGTCATTGGCCTGGGCGATCATCTGCTCGTAATCGCTCCAGCGGATCAGTGACAGTACGGGGCCGAAGATCTCTTCCCGGCAGATGCGCATGTCATTGCGGACCTCGAAAACCGTGGGCTGGATAAAGTAGCCCGCCGGGCAATCCGGCACCTCGACCCGGGCTCCGCCCACCAGCAGCTCAGCCCCCTCCTGCACTCCGAGGGCAATGTACTCCAGGACTTTTTCACCCTGCCTGGCCGATACCAGGCAACTGACCCGCGCATTTTCATCCAGCGGCGAACCCACGCTGACCCGCTGGAATGACTCGATCAGCTTTTGCTTGAACGTCTCGAAGATAGCGTCATGGACGAACAGCCGAGTGCCGGCCAGGCATGACTGCCCGTTATTGTGGATCGCTGCGAAGGTGGCGTTGTCTACCACGGCATCCAGGTCATCGATATCCGGGAACACGATGTTGGCGCTCTTGCCACCCAGTTCCAGGGTCGCCGGCACCAGCCGGTCGGCCGCTACTCGCGCAACGATGCGCCCCACTTCGGTGCTGCCGGTAAAGGACAGCTTGCGCACCTTGGGGTGCTGGCTCAGGGCTGCACCTACGACTTCCCCCAGGCCGGTGACGATATTGACCACCCCAGCCGGGAAAATCCGCGTGATGTGCTTGCCCAGTTCCAGGGTCGA
The DNA here is from genome assembly GCF_052665325.1 of Pseudomonas sp. 8(2025). Lineage (NCBI taxonomy): Bacteria > Pseudomonadati > Pseudomonadota > Gammaproteobacteria > Pseudomonadales > Pseudomonadaceae > Pseudomonas > Pseudomonas sp. 8(2025). Next base: position 288,793 of record NZ_JBQOIE010000004.1, read on the forward strand.
CAGCGAAGCATTTTCATCCGGTTTGAGCACCACGGTGTTGCCAGCCGCCAGGGCTGGCGCCAGCTTGAACGATGCCATGATCGCCGGCGCATTCCAGGGGATGATCTGCCCGCACACCCCCAGGGGCTCACGCTTGCCCAGGGCGTAGCCACCGGGGATCTCTCGGCCATGGTCTTCATGGGCCATGATCACCGAGGCAAAATAGCGGTAGTGACGTACCGCAGTCTGGTAATCCTTGCGTACCTCGCTGATGCAACGCCCCACGTCATGGGCATCGATCCGCGCCAAGCGTTCACTGTCCGCCTCCACCGCGTCGGCCAGGGCATTGAGCAATCGACCCCGTTCCTGCTGACCCAATGCATTCCATCCGGCAAAGGCCGCCTGCGCTGCATTCACCGCTCTATCGACATCTTGAGCGTCACAGTAATGAATAGTCGCCAGGCACTTTCCGGTGGCCGGATCCAGGGCAGGCAATGCCTGTTTGTCACGACTCTCAAATACACCGTTAATCAACGGACCATAGACTTCATCTAATTGGATATTCATGTTTATTCCTTTTCAAGTTACAACTTTCATAACGATTTCGGGCAAGTCGATGCGCGACTTTATATATCCATCAGGATAATCACGGTGTTAACATTCACCTCCCATTTTCAAAATCCCCAAAGGGCAACCAATGGATCCGCTTTCAGGCGTTCTTTCTTTATTGCGAATTCGCAACTATCACTCCGCAACATTAAGAATGGCGGGTGATTGGGCGTTCAGTTTTCCCGAGAATGCCGGAATCAAGTTCACTACCGTAGTTCAAGGTGGCTGCTGGCTATTAGTTGCAGGCGAACAACAACCGCAACGCTTGCAACAAGGTGACTGTTTCCTCATGACCCGGGGCGTGCCCTTTGCCCTTTACAGCGATATGAACCAGGTCCCGATGGATTCCGCCTCCTACTTCCAACGGATCGCTGAAGACGAAATCACCCTTGACTACTGCGGCGCCGATACCCAATTGGTGGGTGGACGCTTCGAGTTCACCGGGGTCCCGGCCCAAGTCCTGCTCAGTACCCTACCGTCCCTGGTGCACCTGACCGGTGTCTCGGCCCAGGCCTCGATTCTGCGCTGGGCCCTGGAGCGCTTTACTTCTGAACTGCACCAGCACAAGCCGGGACGTTCATTGATGACCGAACACCTGGCCCACATCATGCTGGTGGAGGTGCTGCGTGCTCACCTGGGAACCCTGGGCAGCGATGGCACCGGCTGGTTCGCAGGCCTGGCCGACCGACACCTGAGTGCCGCCATCAGTGCACTGCATGGTGAGCCAGCGCGGCGCTGGAGCGTGGAAGAACTGGCACGCCTAGCCAACATGTCGCGCTCGGCCTTTGCCCAGCGGTTCAAGACCGTAGTCGGGGTTGCTCCCATGGAGTACCTGACCCGCTGGCGAATGCTGCTGGCCAGCGACCGCTTGCGCAATTCCGACGACAGTATCTCCAGCATCGCCTTCTCCCTGGGTTATGAGTCCGAAAGCGCCTTCAGTACCGCCTTCAAGCGCGTGATGAGCGAAGCCCCGCGCCATTATCAGCGCGGCCAGCAGAGCCTGTAGCGCTCAGCGCAAACCACCGCCGATGACCAGGGTTTCGCCAGTGATCCAACTGGCATCGTCCGAGGCCAGGAAGGCCACCGCCGGCGAAATGTCCCGAGGTACGCCAATGCGCCCCAGGGGCGTGAGTGTCTCGATCTTGGTGCGGAACTCATCTGCGAAGAAGCCGCTGGAGAGCACCCCCTCAGTCATCACAAGCCCCGGGTTGACCGAATTGACCCGGATGTTCCTGGGGCCCAGCTCATTGGCCAGGGTGCGAGTTATCGCATCCACCGCGCCCTTGGAAGCGGTGTAGATTGCCGAATTGGCAGGGGTGAAGGAGGTGACGCTGGAACTGACATTGATGATGCTCGCCCCTTGTGGGTTGAAGCAGTCCAACGCCGCCTGGCAACACAGAATCAGACCCAATACGTTTAGGTCGAAATGCCGGTGGAACTCATCTTCAGTGACCTGCGCCAGTGAGCCGGTGGAATAGACCCCGGCGTTATTGACCAGGATATCGAGGCGGCCGTACAGATGCTCTATGGTCTTGAACAGGGTCTTGACCTCAAGGCTCCTGGCCACATCGGCCTGGATCGCATAGGCCCTACCGCCCTGCTCCAAGATCTGCGCCACCACAGCGTCGGCGTCGGCCTTGCTGCGAGCGTAGTTGACGATCACCGTCGCGCCGTTGCGAGCCAACTGCTTGGCGATGTCCGCGCCAATACCCTTGGAAGCCCCTGTCACCAGGGCAACTTTCTTTTCCAATTTTTTCATGCTTGAACTTTCCCTTCGGGGTTCAATAACCCAATTGCCCGGGGGCACTGGACGAGAGGTTCAGCTTAAGTATGGGGTACGAGGCTGTTAATGGCTGAGAAGCCAGGAAACTTGCGTCAGCGTCCAGAGCGTTCATCGGCGATCTGGACGGTGCTCCGGGCCAATTAAGGGGGCAGTTGGGTCGCGTCGTCCTGGGCAAGCTCGTCTGCCGGCTCGCGGGAAGCAATATGCAGGTCCAGCTTGCGCTGCACCTTGAACAGCTCGGCGTCGGTGCGGATCCCCAGCTTTCTGAACGCGGCCTGCTTCTGCCCGCTGATGGTCTTAATGCTGCGGGAAAACTTGCTGGCGATCTGCGAGATCCGCAGGCCATCCAGAAAGCAGCGCAAGACTTCGTTCTCCTTGGGGGACAGGGTCTCAAGGCTGGTCAATGGCGGGCTGCCCGGCTCGGCGGCGGGGCCGATTGGCGGGTGCTGCACGGCGAAAGCCAGCAACGGCGACAGATAGAGCCGCTTGCTGGCTACCGTGCGGATGGCCGGAATCAGGTCGTCCAGGGATTGTGATTTGCCGAGAAAGCCATTGGCTCCGATATCGATGATCTGCTTGACGAAAAACGGCGTCTCGGTGGCCGAGGACACCAGGATCAGTAAATGCGGGTATTTGTTGCGCAACAGGCGAATCAGGCGCAGGCCATCCAGGTCGCATTCCTGCAGCTGGTAATCGAGCACCAACAGGTCCAGTTCGGTATCACGCAGGGCCGAGATCAACTCGCCGCTGCTGGCATACAAACCCACCAGCTGGAAATCCGCCACGCTCTGCAGCTGTAGCTGCATCGCCATGCGAATCAATGCGTGATCGTCCAGCACTGCGATGCGCAAGGGCTTGTTCACGGCAAGTGACATAGCGCCTCCAGAACGTTCGATGGTGGTCTTCAGAACTGGATTTTCCATCCTCTCAAGCCTCTCGTCCAAGTGGTCCTGGCCCACCGACTGTCACGGCCTTGCGACAGTCTTTCAGGTCACCAGTGCCGGGTACTCTAGAGCGCCGGCCGCCTAGCCATAACAAGAAACGTCTTGAAGTTTTCCAAAGAAAATCTTGAATCGAGGGCGACGCGGCCTGTTCGGCTAGGCGTCGTAGAGTGGCTTTTCCATGCTTGCCCGGCCATCGCTGAGCATGGCATAGCGTTCGCCGCGAGCCAGGCTTCGCAGCGCATCAGCGTAGTCCGGCAAAGACTGCGTCTTGGACATCACCCCATGTGCGCCCACGGCCTGCAGCTGCGAGGCAATTACAGGATCGGGACGGTTCAGCAGCACGAGTATTTTCAGACCGGGGTAGCGGGTGATCAAGTTTCGTACCAGATGAACCGGGTCGCGATCCATCAGGTGGCCGATCATCAGCACGTCCAACTGCTCTTGTTCCAGGGCCTCCAACATGTCGGCGAAATTGAAGAACTCGCTCAGGCACAGAACCGACTGCCTGGACAGATGCTTGTACAGACCGTGGCGGACAATATTATGTTGCTCCAGTACCCCTACCCTTAACTTCAACATCGCTTGGTTCGACCTCAGGAAAATAGTGGGCCGTCACACTGCTGGCACAGTGCACTAGAATGCTGCCCGCCACTCAGGCTCGCCCTGTGCCTGCCTGAATGACAGGGCAAGATAGGCTCTGCGTTGGGGATGGGCTTTAGGAATAGTCTTGAATTGCATTCATCTAGTCGAGATCGCCGCCAAGAGCCCGTCAACCCGAAGCAATGGATTCAAAAACAGGAATTTTCTTGGCAGTACTCAGGTTGCTTCCTGCTAGCCTGCCAGTGACATTCTGATGACCCTGGGGGGCTTATTCGGCATCATTTTCTTATTTGAGCTTTCCGCAAATCCACCCTGGGTCAGAGAAAAATCTCAACCAGCCTCAGATTTCATCAAGGCGCTGACCGTTGTTGGCTCACTTAATTACCTAGATATTTTGATTCTGGATAACCTGGCATGAGTAAAAGTGTACTGATCGTCGATGATCACCCGGTAGTCTGTGAGGCGATTCGCAAAACCCTGGAGTCCCAGGGCTACACCATTGTTGGCGAAACTGCCGACGGTATCAGCGCCCTGAACATGATCCTGTCGCTGAGGCCGGACATCGTGATCCTGGACGTCAGCCTGGAAAAAATGGACGGTCTCACCGTGCTCAAGCGCATCGCCCAGGCGAACCTGGATGTGCGGGTGCTGGTGTTCACCGCCCAATCCGTCGACACCTACGCCATGCGCTGCCTGCAGGCCGGAGCCAGTGGTTTCGTGAGCAAGAACGAACCCCTGACCAAACTGCTCAAGGCAGTGGACACCATCGTCGAGGGCTATGTGTTCTTCCCAAAGAAGTCGATGCCGTTCAGCGATGGCGGCCGCGGCAAACACAGCAGCGACGTCCTGGCGGCGTTGACCAATCGCGAACTGGAAGTCCTCAAGCTGCTCGCTGAAGGTCTGACCAATCTTGAGATCGCCGAGAAACTGCACCTGAGCAACAAGACCGTCAGCGGCCACAAGATCAATATCTTGAGCAAGCTTGGGGTCACTTCGGTGGTGGATCTGGTGAACATCGCCAGGCAGAACGAACTGGTCTGAGTAACCTGATGTGAGGTTACCGCCGCGCCCGCTGTTTTTCGTACTGATATTGTGGTTGGCCCTGCCGGTATTCGCGCAGGACAGGGTGAAGATCCGTGCCCGCCAGCCGCTGGACTTCCTCGATATTCGCCCCAGCATCGATGAACAGACCTGGCTGCGTAACAAAGAGGCCCTGTTGGTCGGCATCGTCAGTGGCGACCTGCCCCCCTACCGGGAAATCAATCAGCGCCATGAACTCGAAGGCATAGGGGCCGACTACCTGGGGGCCTTGCAGCGCGAGCTGGCGATCCCCGTGGAAGTCCGCACCTACCCAAATACGGATGCCGCCTATCACGCCTTGCGCAGTGGTGAGGTCGACCTGGTAGACAGCGCTACCCAGGTGGAAGCCGAGGATTACCAGGTCCGGCTGAGCCCGAGCTACGCGGTCACCGAACTGGCCCTGTATGCCGAGAGCGGTGACCTGCGGGACTACCGCGCGAACATCTCCAGGACACGGATCGCCGCCACCCGCGGCATGGCCCTGGAGCTCTATCTGCGCACCGGTGGACGGGGCCTGATCCAGCTGTATGACTCCCCCCGCGCCGCCATGGGCTCGGTACTCGATGGCGACGCAGACATCTACCTGGGGGACTCGCTGTCTACCGGCTATCTATCCAGCCAATTGTTCAGCGACCAGTTGGTGATCAGCCACAGTGCACGGTTGCCGGAAATCCAGGTCGGGTTTGCCGTGGCCCGTGACAATACCCACCTGCAACAGTTGCTCGAGCGAGCCCTGGGCGGCATCAAGCGCTGCCAGGTGATATCGGCGCTGCAGATGTGGGGCGGTACGGGTAACTGCGACTCCAACAGCTTTCGCGAACGCCTGGACGCCGATCAGCGTCTCTGGCTGGAGCATGCACCGCCGGTGCGGCTGGTGATCAGCGACGACCTGGCGCCCTATGCGTTTTTCAACAGCCGCGGGCTGTTCAACGGCATTGCTTCGGACCTTCTGGACCTCATCCGGCGCAAGAGCGGGCTGCGCTTCGAGGTCTCCCGGGTCGGTTCGCTCAAGCAGGTCGACACCCGCCTGCGCGAAGGCCGTGGGGACCTCAGCATACTGGCCCGCGCCAACCCTAGGCGTGCGTCCTACCTGTACACCCGGCCGATCGTCACCACGCCCTATGTGATTGTGCGCAAGACCGACGCACCGCCCCTGGCACCGCTGAACCGCGACTCCATCGGCTCCGTGGCGCTCGCCTCCGGCTACCTGCAGAGCGAGGACCTGCGCGAGCGCTATCCACGGCTATGGGTCCAGCAGACGTCCACCGTTGCCGAGGCCCTCAACCGGGTGCGCCAAGGCAAGGCGGACTTCACCCTGGCACCGGCCAACCTGGCCAACTACTACCTGTCCTTCAGGCTCCAGAACAGCCTGAAGATTCACGGCATGATGCAAGGCCTGGAAGCCCGGATCGCCTTCGCCGCACCGCAAAGCCAGCAGCAACTGATCGCCATCATCGACCAGGCCATGGCCGAGATCAGCCCTCAGGAATACCTGCAGATCCTGGGTCGCTGGCGCGCCAGCGGCAGCACCGACGACAGCTACTGGAAAGGTGTGACGGCCTTCACCTGGAAAATCCTGGGCAGCCTGGGCCTGATGCTGATGCTGGCGGCCTGGTGGATTCTGAGCCAGCGACGACGGATCATTCGCAAGCGCCTGGACCTGCTGCAGCGCCAGTTGATCCTCGACCAGTTGCGCGATGCCAAAGAAGCCGCCGAGCATGCCAGCCGCAGCAAGACCGTGTTCCTGACCACCATGAGCCATGAGATCCGTACCCCCCTGAGCGCCATCGTCGGCATGCTGGAGCTGGTGCTGACCCGTGACAACGACCGCGAACTCAATACCCGCTCCGTGCATATCGCCTACGAGTCGGCGCAGAACCTGCTGGCGCTGATCGGCCATATCCTGGATATCTCGCGGATCGAATCCGGGCGCCTGACCCTGCGCCCGGAAGCCGCCAGCCTCAAGGACCTGATCGAATCGGTGGCCAATGTCTTCGATGGCCTGGCCCGCCAGAAGCACCTGGACATCCACCTGCAGTTCGATGCCTGGGCCACCGCGCAAGTGTGGATCGATGGCCTGAAGTTCAAGCAGATCATCTCCAACCTGCTGAGTAACGCCATCAAGTTCACCGAACAGGGCGAGATCCATATCCGTTGCCTGGGCCAAGTGAAAGATGAACACTTTCTCGACTTCCATGTCGAAGTGATCGACACCGGCCCGGGCATTCCGGCTTCGCAGATCCAGAAGATCTTCACCCCGTTCTTCGAGGTCGACAGCGTGGTCAGCAACCCCAACGCCGGGTCGGGGCTGGGCCTGTCCATCAGTCATTCGCTGACCCAGTTGATGAACGGCAGCCTGCAAGTCCAGAGCGAACTTGGCGTAGGTACCCGCATGACCTTCAAGGCCTGTTTTCAGCGCGTTGCCGACGAGCGCAGCAGCACCACCGACAGCGCGGAACAAACGGTGCTCAACAGCACCGACCAGCCCCTGTGCGTGTTGATCGTCGAGGACCACCTGCCCAGCCAGTACCTGCTCAACCAGCAGATCAACTACCTGGGACACGAGGCCCTGATCGCCTACAACGGCCTGGAAGGCCTGGCCATGTGGCAGGAGCATGACGTGGATATCATTATCACCGACTGCAACATGCCGCAGATGAGCGGCCATGAGATGAGCCAGGCGATCCGGCGCATGGAGGGCCAGATGGGGGTGCGCCCCTGCACCATCATCGGCCTGACCGCCAGCGCCCAGCTTGAGGAACTGGAGCGCTGCCTGGCTTCGGGCATGGACAGTGCCCTGGCCAAGCCGATCAGCCTTGCCGGGCTGAACCGCCTGATCCCCAAGCTGAGCCTGACGCCCCCCCAGGCGCAGAGCGCGGTGCCGTCATTGAACGGCGACATCCACGCCGCTCTGGCCGAGCACGTGATCAACAGCAACAACGAGGAACTGCAGGCCTTGAGCAAGGCCCTGGCCAGTGGCAATCGCCAGGCCCTGAAAGCCATCGCCCACAAGCTCAAGGGCACGGCCTACCTGCTCAATGCCCAAGGTTTGCTGGAGCTGTGCGTCAGCCTGGAAGAGCTGGTAGCCGAGGCGGCCCAGGAACAGCAATTGTCCACCGCCGTGGCCCGGCTGGATCAGGCCCTGCGCGACCTCAACCAGTCATTGCAAGTGTACTGAGGGCTTGCCCGCAAGGCCCGGGCGCTCGCCCTAGCGACGCGCCACGGCACTGCGTTTCAAGGTCTGGCTCGGCAGCTCCTTGAACAGCGCCCGGTAACTGCTGGAAAACCGCCCCAGGTGCCAGAACGACCAGTGCATCGCCACCTCGGCCACCGTGGTCTCAGTCGGCCCTCGGCTGAGCAGTTCGCGGTGCGCGCTGTTGAGCCGGCGCAGGCGCAGCCATTGGCTGGGGGCCATCCCGGTAAAGGCCTTGAACGCACTCTGCAACTGGCGCAGGGACACTCCGGCTACCTGGGACAGCTCCAGCAGGTTGAGGGTTTCCTCGGGCACGTCGGCGGCCCACTGCGCTACCCGTTGCATGATCCCCCGCTCCTCGCTGCGCCGTTGCAGGCCGCCGCGGTCCAGGCGCACGCAGGCGTTGTCGAGGATGTACAGGCAGTCCTCCAGGAGTTGCTGGGTCAGGGCTTCGCGGCTGGGCGGGTCGAGGGTCTGGGACAGGCGGGTCAGGGTCGAACTCAGCCAGCGGCAGAACAAGGCGTTCTGCTGGCTGTTGAGGGGCGCCATGAACAGCCCGTCGAGGCGCTCCACACCCAGGCCGTGGCCGCGGACGAACTCGGGGCCGAACACCACCGCCACTTCCTGGTAGTTCTCCGGGGTGATCCAGATATTGCGGCTCTCGCCATTGAGCACGTACAGCGCGTTGTCGCTGCGGTCGAAACAGAACGCCAGGGCGCCTTGGGGGGCACTGAAATTCTGCTCGACCCGGGTGTTCATGCATTCCTCGTAGATCTCCACGCCCTGCAGATCCAGGTAGCGCACCAGGCCGTTGAAATGGCCAGGGGACATCTGCTGGTAATGCTGGACCCAACCCGGGGTGGCACGGATCTGATCGGCGACATCGAAGGTGTTGAACGCTTGGACCTGAAGCGGATTGGACGCTGTCATCGGGGGACCTTACGCACTCGTTTGGTGCGTTTTGGTTCTGCTTAAAGTGGATAGATGGAACAACAAGGCTCGCCCAAGATAGTCGCCAATGCGCCGCAGGGGAAGCCTTGCCGGGATACTCCCGCTCACCTCGGAGCAGATAAAACCAATAATCGAGGTCTTTATGAACGCCCCTTTCGATCAGCTTTCCTCCTGGCTGAAAGATCACAAGATTACCGAAGTAGAGTGCGTGGTCAGCGACCTGACCGGCATTGCCCGCGGCAAGATCGCACCCACCAACAAGTTCCTGCATGAGCGAGGCATGCGCCTGCCGGAAAGTGTCCTGCTGCAAACGGTAACCGGGGATTTTGTCGACGACGACCTGTACTACGAACTGCTGGACCCGGCCGATATCGACATGGTCTGCCGCCCCGACTCGTCATCGATCTACCTGGTGCCCTGGGCCATCGAACCCACCGCCATCGTCATCCACGACACCTTCGACAAATTCGGCAACCCCATTGAGCTGTCGCCGCGCAACGTGTTGAAGAAAGTGCTGCAGCTGTACACCGACAAGGGCTGGAAGCCGATCGTCGCCCCGGAAATGGAGTTCTACCTGACCCAGCGCTGCGAAGACCCGGACCTGCCGCTCAAGGCTCCCCTGGGCCGCTCCGGCCGAGCGGAAAGCGGTCGCCAGTCGTTCTCCATCGATGCCGCCAACGAATTCGACCCGCTGTTCGAAGATGTCTACGACTGGTGCGAAGCCCAGGGCCTGGACCTGGACACGCTGATCCACGAAGACGGCCCGGCGCAGATGGAAATCAACTTCCGCCACGGCGACGCCCTGGACCTGGCGGACCAGATCACCGTGTTCAAGCGCACCCTGCGCGAGGCGGCGCTCAAGCACAACGTCACCGCCACCTTCATGGCCAAGCCGGTGGCCGACGAGCCCGGCAGCGCCATGCACCTGCACCAGAGCGTGGTGGACATCGACACCGGCAAGCCGATCTTCGTCGATGCCAACGGTGAGAAAAGCAAGCTGTTCCTGCACCACATCGGCGGCCTGCAGAAGTACATCCCCAAATTGCTGCCGATGTTCGCCCCCAACGTCAACTCGTTCCGCCGCTTCCTGCCGGACACCTCGGCCCCGGTGAACGTCGAATGGGGTGAGGAAAACCGCACCGTGGGCCTGCGGGTTCCGACCGCAAGCCCCGACGCCATGCGCGTGGAAAACCGCCTGCCCGGCGCCGACGCCAACCCCTACCTGGCCATTGCCGCCAGCCTGCTGTGCGGCTACCTGGGCATGGTCGAGGGCATCGAGCCCAGCGCCGCGGTGGAAGGCCGGGCCTACGAGCGGCGCAACCTGCGCCTGCCGATCACCATCGAGGACGCCCTGGCACACATGGAGGACTGCCCGACCATCGAGCAGTACCTGGGGCGCAAGTTCGTGCGCGGCTACGTGGCGGTCAAGCGTGCCGAACACGAGAACTTCAAGCGCGTGATCAGCTCCTGGGAACGCGAGTTCCTGCTGCTCAGCGTCTGAAAACCCGCATTCTGCAATCAACAAAAACAACCCGAAGAGGTGTCGATATGCGTCTTTTGAAAGCAGTGGTCCCGGCAGCATTGGCGGTCTTGTGCAGCACCGCCGTCCAGGCACAACCCAGTGTCAGCGTGTACAACTGGACCGACTACATCGGCCAGACCACCCTCGCCGACTTCCAGGGCAAGACCGGAGTCAAGGTGATCTACGACGTCTTCGACTCCAACGAAACCCTGGAGGGCAAACTGCTGGCCGGGCGCACCGGCTACGACGTGGTAGTGCCCTCCAACCACTTCCTGGCGCGCCAGGTGAAGGCCGGCGCGTTCCTCAAGCTCGACCGCTCGCAGTTGCCCAACTGGAAGAACCTGGACCCCAAGCTGCTGGCCCTGCTGGAGCAGAACGACCCCGGCAACCAGTACTCGGTGCCCTACCTCTGGGGCACCAACGGCATCGGCTACAACGTCGACAAGGTCAAGCAGGTACTGGGCATCGACCACATCGACTCCTGGGCGGTGCTGCTGGAGCCTGAGAACCTCAAGAAGCTCCAGCAGTGCGGGGTGTCGATGATGGACTCGCCGGATGAAGTGTTCCCGGCGGTGCTCAACTACCTGGGCCTGGACCCACGCAGCGAGAACCCCGAGGACTACAAGAAGGCCGAGGCCAAGCTGCTGACCCTGCGCCCCTACATCACCTACTTCCACTCCTCCAAGTACGTTTCGGACCTGGCCAACGGTGATATCTGCATCGCCTTCGGTTACTCCGGCGACGTGTTCCAGGCCGCCAACCGGGCCAAGGAAGCCAAGAACGGGGTGAACATCGCCTATTCGATTCCCAAGGAAGGCAGCAACCTGTGGTTCGACCTGCTGGCGATTCCCGCCGATGCCGGCAACGTCAAGGAAGCCCACGCCTTCATCAACTACCTGCTGGACCCGCAAGTGATCGCCAAGGTCAGCGCCTATGTCGGCTACGCCAACCCCAACCCGGCTTCCCAGCAGTACATGGAGGCCGACCTGGTGAACAACCCCGAGGTCTATCCACCTCAGGCCGTGCTCGACAAGCTGTACATCTCCACCACCCAGTCGCCGGCCATCATGCGCTTGATGACCCGCTCCTGGAGCAAAGTGAAGTCCAACAAATGATTCAGCCAAACCTTTCGGGCAGCGCCAACGGGCATGCCCGCTCCTACTACGCCGCCTCGGCCGGCAGCCTGCCCGGCTACCCATCGCTGGAGGGCCAACCGAGCGCCGACGTCTGCGTGATCGGCGGCGGTTTCACCGGGGTCAACACCGCCATCGAGCTGGCCCGGCGCGGGCTCTCGGTGATCCTCCTGGAAGCCCGGCGCATCGGCTGGGGCGCCAGCGGGCGCAACGGCGGCCAACTGATCCGCGGCATTGGCCACGAGGTCACAGGCTTTGCCCGCTACGTCGGCCAGGAAGGGGTGAAATACCTCGAGCAGGCCGGCATCGACTCGGTGGAGGTGGTACGCCAGCGCATCAGCGAACATGCCATCGACTGCGACCTGCGCTGGGGCTTCTGTGAGCTGGCCAACACCCCGGCCCAGTTCGCCGCCTTCCAGGCCGAGCAGGACAGCCTGGTCAGGCTGGGCTACCGCCACCCCACTCGGCTGGTGGCGCCCCAGGACATGCAGCAGGTGGTGGCCTCCTCGGTGTATGCCGGGGGGCTGGTGGACATGGGCTCTGGGCACTTGCACCCGCTCAAGCTGGTGCTGGGCGAAGCGCGGCTGGCAGCGTCCCTGGGGGTAAGGATCTTCGAGCAGAGCCCGGTGCTGGAACTGACCCACGGCGACAGTGTGAAGGTGCGCTGCGCAACCGGCACCGTCACTGCCGGGCACCTGGTGCTGGCCTGCAATGCCCACCTGGAAGACCTCGAGCCGCGGCTCAGTGGCAAGGTGCTGCCGGCGGGCAGCTACATCATCACCACCGAGCCGCTGGCCGAGGCCCGGGCCAGGCAACTGATCCCGGACAACCTGGCGCTGTGCGACCAGAAAGTCGGCCTGGACTACTACCGACTGACCGCGGACCGGCGCTTGCTGTTCGGCGGTGCCTGCCACTATTCGGGGCGTGATCCGGCGGATATTGCCGGCTACATGCGACCCAAGATGCTCAAGGTCTTCCCGCAGTTGCAGGATGTGGCGATCGACTTCCAGTGGGGCGGCAAGATCGGTATCACCGCCAATCGCTTCCCCCAGGTCGGGCGCCTGTCGCATTACCCCAATGTGTACTACGCCCAGGGCTATTCCGGGCATGGCCTGAACGTCACCCACTGGACTGCGCGGCTACTGGCCGAAGCCATCCATGCCGGCCACAGTCGCGGCCTGGACGTGTTCAGCGGCGTGCCGCACATGACCTTCCCCGGCGGCCCGGCCCTGCGGGCACCACTGCTGGCCCTGGGCATGCTCTGGCACCGGATGCGGGAAATGCTCGGTTGATCGGCCCCCTTCGCTGGCACCACCCGGCCTCGTAGCAGCCGGCTTGCCGGCGAACACCTTGCGCCGCACCTGCTGGCGCGTTCGCTGGCACGCCAGCTCCTACGGGGCGGCGGGCTCCCTAGGTGAACCGGCGCTGCAGGAAATCCAGCAACAGGGCATTGACCTGCTGCGGCCGTTCGTTCTGGATCCAGTGCCCGCAGTCCGCCAGCAGGTGCTGCTCAAGGTCCGCCACCTTGCCCGGCATGCGCTTGAGGGTATGGGCTTCCAGTACACCCACCGGGTCCTGGTCGCCCAGCAGGAACAAGGTCGGTTGCTGGACCTGGGCATCGGCCAGGAACTCGGTGCGCTTCCAGGTCCGCTCGAAATTGCGGTACCAGTTCAGGGCACCGCGAAAGCCGCGCCCGGCGAAGGTCTGGCGATAGGCCTGGAAATCCTCCTCGCTGCACCACTGCGGCAACCCTGCGGGCACCGTCACCCCGTCGAACAACCGGGCATCGGCCGGCTTGGGTTGCAGCAATGCACCGACATTGCCCATGAACAGGCGCAGGCTGGCGTCTATATCGGCGTCCAGTTCCACCTCGGCCACTCCCGGCTGCTGGAAGTAGAGGATGTAGTTGAAATGCTCGCCGTGCACCTGGCGCATGATCTCGCTGGCCGGGCGTTTCGGCCGCCCGGCAAAGGGCACCGACAGGGTCACCAGCGCCGCCACCCGCTGCGGCTCCAGCAGCGCCAGGTGCCAGGCCACGGGGGCGCCCCAGTCGTGGCCGACGATGCACACCCGCTGCTGGCCGAAGGCGTGCATGGCCTGCTGGATATCGGCGCACAGGGTCAGCAGGTCGTAGGCCTGCACCGCCTCGGGAGCCGAGCTGCGGCCATAGCCACGCATTTCCGGGACGAACACCCGGAACCCCGCTGCCACCAGGGCCGGCACTTGATGGCGCCAGGAATGCCAGCACTCGGGAAAACCGTGCAGCAGCCATACCGGCTGCCCGTGTTCCGGGCCGCTGACCCGCACACTGAGTTCGATGCCGTTGACGGCCAGAACATGCTGTTGGGAGGAACTCATGGCGAATGCTCCAAGGCAGATGCAAGGAGCAGAACCTAGCAGATGTGGGCACCTGCCCCGAGAATCATTGACGCTCCGAATGATCCTGCTGCGCTGTCGGGGCCGGGCGGCTCAGCCGGGAATCAGCCGGCCAGGGAATGGGATTGCTGACGGATCAGGCGCTGGGTATCGAGGACTTTCTCCAGGGCCTGCTCGGAATCGGGGTCCTGCATGGGGGCGCGAATCGCCGCCGACACCAGGCTGATGAGCTTGGCCATGACTTCAGCATCGGTGGCCGGGCGTCCAAGGCTCATGGCCTGCATCAGCAGGCGCAGCTCGGTGCCGGCCATGACGCCGGAAATTGCCTTGAGGGCAAATTGCAGGCGCACCCCCAGCTCGTTGCGCGGCAGGTCCGGCAAAGCCAGGGCAAAGGCCTTGAAGAAGCGCTCGAACACCGGCTGGTAATGCTCCTTGAGGTATTCCTGGATAAAGGGCGAAGTATCGCTGTAGACCCGGCCAAGGAAGCGAATGAACGAGCGCCCTTCCACGCCGCCACTCTCGTCGCTGCGCTCAAGGCCCATGGCCGGGGCGAACAGCACCCCCAGCAGGGTTTCGCAGTCCAGCGGGCCCTCGGCCTGTTCCTCGCACTTGGCCAGCAGTTCCAGGCGCTGATCATTGAGTGGCCCCAGGCGCTGCATCAACAGGGCCTTCATCAGCGAATCCTTGTCGCCGAAGTGGTAGTTCACCGCCGCCAGGTTGACCTTGGCCCGCTCGGTGATCTGGCGCAGCAGCACCGCGTCGTAGCCGTACTTGATAAATAATGCCTCGGTCGCTTCCAGCAGTCGGGTCTTGGTGACATTGGGGGCACTGAGTTTCTTGGCGACCATGGAGGACTAACCTTTGCTGGGATGAAAAACTGACCGTTCGAACAGTGTTTTAAAAAAAAATTTGATTTTTTATACCTGCGAGAAGCCCTAAAAGCAAGCGCCCGAGGGACCGTCACGGTGGCCACCGGCCTTTTTGTGACTCACGGGTTTCTCCGCAAAAAAACCTGGAAAAAGCCCTCAATTACCCGGTTCAGACGGCTGGCGTGGCAGGATGAACGCAGTTACTATTCAAACAATGTTTTTAAAATAATAAATAAAACCAGAGCTTGGCCCTGCCCCTGAATACCCCTGTTGCGTGATCCCTGCGCCCCGTGGTTGTTCAAGCAGCCAGTCGAGCCAGCCGGCGCGGTAAGCGATGACAGAGACGATAATCGAGCAAGGTTTTATCTCCCTGCAGGGCATAGGCAAGAGCTATCGGCTGGCGGAGCAACCGCTCCACATTCTCAAGAACGTCTCCCTTTGCATCGACGCCGGTGAAAGCTGCGCCATCCTGGGTGCCTCCGGTTCCGGCAAGAGCACCCTGCTGAACATTCTCGGCCTGCTGGATCTGCCCGACAGCGGCGACTATCACTTTGCCGGCCACGATATCTTCCGCGCCAGCCCCGACCAGTTGGCGGCGATCCGCAACCAGCAGATCGGCTTCGTGTTCCAGAGCTTCAACCTGCTGCCGCGTCTCAGCGCCCTGGACAACGTCGCCCTGCCCCTGAGCTACCGCGGCGTGGCCCGGCGTGATTCCCTGGAGCGGGCCATGCACATGCTCGACCAGGTAGGCCTCGGGCAACGCGCCGGCCACCGCCCGGCGGACCTTTCCGGCGGCCAGCGCCAGCGGGTGGCAATCGCCCGGGCACTGGTGGGTGAACCCTCGGTGATCCTCGCCGACGAACCCACCGGCAACCTCGACAGCCACACCGCCCAGGACATCATGGACCTGCTGCTGGCGCTGAACCGCGAGCGCCGGGTGACCCTGATCATCGTCACCCACGACCCCAATATCGCCCAGCGCCTGGAACGGCAGATCCGTGTCACCAATGGCGTGGTGCAGGAGGTCTGCCCGGCATGAGCCTCAAAGTCGAGCAAAGCGCCAGCCAGCTGCTGCACGAAGCCTTCGTCAGCCTGCGCACCCTGGGCAAGCGTTCGATCCTGGCCCTGCTGGGCATCGTCATCGGCAGTTCCTCGGTGGTGGCACTGATCAACATCGGCCACAACGCCGCCGAGGACGCCGCGGCGATCTTCCAGAACATGGGCACCGACACCCTGGTGGCCCGCTTTCCCGCCAGCGCCGACAGCCGCACGCCGCTGCCCGCGGCCCTGGACACCCGGGCGCTGAGCCAGGCGGTGCCTAGCCTGATCAACATTGCCCCGACGGTGTTGCTCAGCGCCACGCTGATCCGCAATGGCCGCTCCGCCAACGCCAGTGTGGTGGGCGCGACCGCCGAGCTGGCGCCGGCCATGCGCCTGCAGTTGCGTGAGGGGCGCTTTCTCTCGGACTTCGATCAGAACGAAATCTATGCGGTGATCGGCCATCAGGTGGCTCAGACCCTGGGCGCCGCCGGGGCCCCGCTGCAACTGGGGGACCGGGTGCGGATCAACGACTACCTGTTCCTGGTCATAGGTATCCTGCAGAACCAGCCCAGCGCGGTGCTGGTGCCAATCCAGGCCAATGACTCGGTGTTCCTGCCCCAGGGCAGCATGCGGCGGATTTTCCCTTCGCCACAGATCGACAACGTGGTGACCCGGGTCGCCGGTGGCCAGAACATGGAGCAGGTCGCCGCCGCCATGACCCAGGCCTTGAAAAAGATCCTGCGCGGACGTGAGGTGGAAGTGCAGGTACCGCAGCAGATCATCGACGGCATGACCCGGCAGAGCCGCACCTTTGGCTACCTGCTGATGGCCCTGGGCGGCATTTCCCTGGTGGGGGGTGGCGTGGGGGTGATGAACGTGATGCTGATGAATGTCTCGGAGCGCCGCCGCGAGATCGGCATCCGCATGGCCCTGGGCGCCCGGCAAAAGGACATCCGCAACCTGTTCCTGCTGGAGGCGGTCAGCCTGACCGCAGTCGGCGCCCTGTCGGGGGCGATACTGGGGGTCGCCTCGGCCTTTATCTACGCCCGGATGTCCGGCTGGCACTTCTCCCTGGCGGGAGCCGCACTGCCGCTGGGGATCGGTAGCACCCTGCTGGTGGGCCTGTTTTTCGGCCTGTACCCGGCCATTTCGGCATCCAGACTGCAACCGGTGGAGGCGTTGCGCGATGAATGACTGGCGCCTGCGAACACTCGCCTGCCTGTGCCTTTTGTACTTGCCGGCGCTCAGCGCCGATGAGCGGGTGGATCGCCCTTCCGCTCCCACCATGCGCAGCGACTACTCGCGCAGCGCCCTGCTCAGCCAGCAGGTCACCGACCTGACCCTGGGGGACGCGGTCTACCTGGGCTTGCGCAACAACCGCAGCATCCGCAGTTCGTACCTGCAGCGGGTGGCGCAGAAGTTCGACCTGCGGGTGGCCGAGGATGTGTTCAACCCCAAGCTGCTGATCACCGGCAACTACCGCACCACCCGGGGCAGCAGCGACACCACGCAGAACCTCAACATGGCCCCGGCCACCAGCCTGTTGAGCGAGTACGGCACACGCCTGAGCATGGCCTGGATCCAGGACCTGAACAAAGCCGATCGGGCCGGCCGCCAGCGCAGCGACGGCCTGGACCTGGCGATCATCCAGCCATTGCTGCGCGGCGCCGGCTGGGACGTGACCACCGCGCCGTTGCGCCTGGCGCGCATCACCGAACAAAGCAACCGCCTCAACCTCAAGGCCGGGGTCGCCCAGACCATCACCGCGATCATTACCACCTACCGCGAGCTGCTGCGTTCCCAGGAACAGCTGACCATCGCCCAGGAAGCCCTCAAACGCGCCAATGCCCTGCTGGAAGTCAACCGCGCGCTGATCAGCGCCGGGCGCATGGCCGAGTTCGAGATCGTGCAGACCGAAGCCGACATCGCCAGCCAGGAGCTGGGGGTGGAGGAAGCGCGCAACCAGGTGGACGTCAACCGCCTGTCGCTGCTGCGTCTGCTGGCCCTGGACATGTCCAGCCGGATCCACGCCAGCGAGGCCCTGCAGGCGGCCAAGATCAGCATCGACCAGCGCGAGGCCCTGCGGCTTGCGCAGATCCAGCAGCCCGAATACCTGGCTACCCTGCTGGGCAGCCAGCAGGCCGACCTGAACCTGGTGATCGCCAAGGACCAGTCGCGCTGGGACGTATCCCTGGTGGCCGGGGCCAACCAGACCCGCAGCCGCTATGACAATGACACCAGCAACGGTTCGGACCGGCGCTGGGACAGCTACGCCGGGGTCCAGGTGCAGATTCCCATTGGCGACCTGAGTACCCGCCAGGCCGAGGTCCACGCCCGGGTCAATGTGGAGAACCAGGAAATCCTCCTGGCCGATGCCCGCCAGGTGCTGGAGCGTGACGTCAACAACGTGGTGCGCGACCTGGGCACCCGCTGGCGCCAGTACGAGATTGCCCAGCGCGCCAGCGAACTGTCCAAGCGCAAGCTGGACATCGAACGGGAAAAGCTCAGTGCCGGCCGTTCCAGCAACTTCCAGGTGCTGAGTTTCGAGGGTGACCTGCGCAACGCCGAGAATGCCCGGCTCAATGCGCTGATCGCCTACCTGAACGCCCAGACGCAACTGGACCTGACCCTGGGCATGACTTTGGAGAGCTGGGACATTGCGCTCAATGACTTCTGACAAGCCGCAGGCGAGCAAGCGCCGTCGCCATACCCTGCAAGCGCTGGCCCTGGCCGTCGCCCTCGCCGTGGGCGCCGCTGCCCTGGTCACCCTCCAGTCCCCCGCCAGCACTCCGGCCAGCGAGGCCCGCTGGGTCAGCGTGCAAGGCACGGTACTGACTCACCAGATCGGCCTGGTGGGCAAGATCGAACCCCAAAAGACCGTGGTCCTCACCGCCCCGTTCGAAGGCAATGTGCAGGCCAGCCTGGTGGAACAGGGCCAGCGCGTAGAGGCCGGCCAGGTCCTTTTGCAGATGGACCCGGGGCTGGTGGAAATCCAGTCGCGCGAAGCCCTTTCCACCTTGCTCAAGGCCCGCCGCACCGTCCAGGAGCTGCAGGACTGGAACAACGGCGCCGTGGTCACCCGGGCCCGCCGTACCCTGCGCAACTCGCAGATGTCCCTGGCCAATACCGAACGCAAGCTGCGGGAAAGCCAGAACCTGTTCCAGCGCGGAATCATTCCGCGCAACGAGCTCAACGACCAGGAGCAACAGGCACAGATGCAGCGCCTGGACCTGGCCGCCGCCCAGAGTGAATTGCAGCAGGCGCTGAACCAGGGCACGGGGGAATACCGGCAGATTGCCGAAATGGAGTTGACCAACGCCACGGTCAAGTACGACGCCCTGCGCAAACTGCTGGAGCACAAGAACGTGGTCGCCCCCTTTGCCGGCATCGTGGTGCCGCCACCCAATGGCGGCGCGGGCCCGAACACCGCCGGTGCCGCCAACGGTCCGGTGCAGACCGGTTCACGCCTAAGCCCCGGGCAAGTGCTGTTCGGCCTGGCCAACATCGAACAGCTGAAGATCGTCAGCAAGGTGTCGGAGCTGGACATCAACCAACTGCACCAGGGGCAGCGCGTGGAAATTCTCGGTGATGGCTTTGATGGTGAACGCCTGGAAGGCGTGGTGGATATCGTCAGCAGCCTGGCCCTGCCCAACGAAACCGCAGGTGCCGGAGCGCAATTCCCGGTGACCCTGTCGGTGCCCAAGCTCAGCCGCGAACAACTGCAACGGGTGCGCCTGGGCATGAGCGCGCGGCTGACCATCGTCACCTACCGCAACGACCAGGCCATCGTGCTGCCGCCTGCGGCGATCCAGCGCGACGCCGACGGCATGAGCGTGGAATACCGGGCAACGGCCGATCAACCAGGCCAGCGGGTGCCGGTGACCGTGGGCCAATCGACCCCGGAGGGCGTGGAAGTGTTCGGCCTGCAACCGGGCCAGGTTCGCCTGCCCAACACCTTGTAGGCGCTGGCCTGCCAGCGAAGGCGCCCTCGGGAACGGCGCAAGGCCCAGGGGTCTCTTCGCCGGCAAGCCGGTTCCTGCAGGTCAGCGCAGGGCGCGGCGCAGGACTTTGCCCACGGTGGTCTTGGGCAGCTCTTGGGTACGGAACTCTACATAGCGCGGCACTTTGTAGCCGGTGAGGTATTCCCGGCAGTGGGCCAGCAACTGGTCCTGGGTCAGCGCCGGGTCCTTGCGCACGACGAAGATCTTCACTTTCTCGCCGGTCACATCATCCTCGACGCCAATCGCCGCCACTTCCGCCACCCCCGGGTGCAGGGCCACCACATCCTCGATCTCGTTGGGGTACACGTTGAAACCGGAGACCAGGATCATGTCCTTCTTGCGGTCCACCAGGCGAATGAAGCCCTGCTCGTTCATCACCCCGACATCCCCGGTGGACAGCCAGCCGTGACGATCCAGAACCTTGGCGGTTTCCTCCGGGCGCTGCCAGTAGCCCTTCATCACCTGCGGCCCGCGTACCTGCAGCTCGCCCTCCTCGCCCAGCTCGGCCAGTTGGCCGTCCTCGCGCACGAAGCGCACCCAGGTCGAAGGCAGCGGTACGCCGATGGTCCCGGTGAAATCGCCTTCGCGCATGCGCGCAATGTCGATCGGGCTGATGCTCACCACCGGCGAGCACTCGGTCAGGCCGTAGCCTTCGATGATCGGCACCCCGGTGACTTCCTTCCAGCGCCGGGCCACCGAGGTGTGGGTGGCCATGCCGCCCGCAATCGCCAGCTTCAGGTCGGAGAAATCCCGACCGCGAAACTCTTCGTTTTCCAGCAGGCCGTTGAACAGGGTGTTGACCCCGACGATGCCGCTGAACTTTTCCTTGCGCAGGATCATCTGCACCCGCTTCACGTCCCGCGGATTGGCGATCAGGATGTTGCGCCCGCCCAGGCACATGAACATCAGGCAGTTCACCGTCAGCGACAGCACGTGGTACAGCGGCAACAGGGTGACGTTGGTTTCCTGCTGGTTCTCGTCCAGCTGGTCACCGACCCAGGCCTTGGCCTGCATCAGGTTGGCGAGGATGTTGCGGTGCGTGAGCATGGCGCCCTTGGCATCGCCGGTGGTGCCGCCGGTGTATTGCAGGAAGGCGATGTCATCCTGCTTGAGTTCCACCGGGCGGTGCTCCAGCACGCTGGCCAGCTTCATCATCGCCGGAAAGCGGATGGCCCCCGGCAGGTTGAATTTCGGCACCTGCTTTTGCACATGGCGCAAGGCGAAGTTCAGGGCTGCGCCCTTGAAGGTGCCCAGCAGGTCACCGATGGCGGCTACCACGATGTTCTTCAATTGGCTGCCCGGCATCGCCTGTTCCAGGGTGTGGGCGAAATTCTCGAAGATCACCACGGTCTCGGCGCCGCTGTCCTTGAGCAGGTGCCGCAGTTCGTGAGCCGTGTACAGCGGGTTGACGTTGACCACCACGGCCCCCACCAGCAGGGTGCCGAACAGGCAGATCGGGTACTGCAGGCAGTTGGGCATCATCAACGCCACCCGGTCGCCCTTCTTCACCCCCTTGGACTGCAACCAGGCGGCGAAAGCGAATACCCGCTTCTCCCACAGGTCGTAGCCCATCTCGGTGCCGATGCTCACATAGGCCACCCGTTGGCGATACTTGTCCACGTGTTCGAGGAACACTTCCCGCAGCGACGGGTAACGGTCGATCTCCGCTTCGATATCGCTGGGCACTCCCGGCAGGTAAGCGTTCAGCCAGATACGCTCGACGGGTTGCAGGCTCACGACACTCATTGGCAGTCTCCTTGTTATTTTATTTTTCGACGATGGCGGTTACGCCCAGCCCGCCTGCTGCACAGATGGAAATCAGCCCGCGGCCGCCGCCGCGCTCATGGATCGCCTTGGCCAGGGTCGCCAGTTGCCGCCCACCGGTGGCGGCGAACGGATGCCCGCAGCCCAGGGAGCCGCCGTTGACGTTGAGCTTGCTGCGCTCGATGCTGCCCAGAGGTCCGTCGAGGCCGAGCTTGTCCCGGCAGTAATCAGCGTCCTCCCAGGCCTTGAGGGTGCACAGCACCTGGGCGGCAAAGGCTTCGTGGATCTCGTAGAAGTCGAAATCCTCCAGGCTCAGGCCCTCCCGGGCGAGCATGCGCGGCACGGCATAGGCCGGGGCCATCAGCAGCCCTTCACTGCCGTCGACAAAGTTCACCGCGGCGGTTTCCCCGGTACGCAGGTAGGCCAGCACCGGCAGGTTGTTGGCCGCCGCCCAGTCTTCGCTGGCCAGCAGCACCACCGAGGCGCCATCGGTGAGCGGGGTCGAGTTGCCGGCAGTCAGGGTGCCGTTGTGGCGGTCGTAGGCCGGGCCCAGGCCGGCGAGCTTCTCCAGGCTGGCGTCGGCCCGCAGGTTGTTATCGCGTTTCAGGCCGCGGTACGGGGTGATCAGGTCATCGAAGAAGCCGCGCTGGTAGGCCGCATTCAACTGGTGGTGGCTGGTGAGGGCCAGTTCATCCTGGGCCAGGCGCTTGATCTGCCAGCGCTTGGCCATTTCTTCGCAGTGCTCGCCCATGGACAGCCCGGTGCGCGGCTCGCCGTTGCGTGGCAGCAACGGCTTGAAGAACATCCCCGGGCGCACCTTGAGCAGGCTGCGCAGCTTGTTGCCGGTGCCCTTGGCGCGATTGGCCTGGAGCAAGGTGCGGCGCAGGCCTTCGTTAATGCCGATGGGCGCGTCGGAGGTGGTGTCGGCGCCCCCGGCAATGCCCACTTCGATCTGCCCCAGGGCGATCTTGTTGGCCACCAGCAGCGCCGCCTCAAGGCCGGTGCCGCAGGCCTGCTGCAGGTCATAGGCCGGGGTCTGCGGCGACAGGGTGGTGGACAAGAGACTTTCCCGGGCCAGGTTGAAATCCCGCGAATGCTTGATCACCGCCCCCGCGGCGAACTCCCCCAGGCGCTGGCCCGACAGGCCGTAGCGATCCACCAGGCCCTGCAACGCCGCCACCAGCAGGTCCTGGTTGCTGTCATTGGCATATACCGTGTTGGAACGAGCGAACGGAATCCGGTTACCGCCCAGGATCGCCACCCGGCGTACCGGCGCCGGATTGAAACTGTACTCAGCCATCAACGAGCTCCCCAGATAAATAGACCGCGCATGTGGGGCTTGTCCCCCGCGTTGTTGCGCACTTCGAACTCATGGCGCGGGCCGTCCGGCAGGCGATTCCACAGGGTCACCGCCGCCGGCAGGAAGATCGGCAGCTTGAACTCGCAGTCCAGTTGGGCCGCCGCCAGTGGATGGGGCGGTTGCTGGGCCGCCAGGGCCCGGCCCAGGGTCCACATGCCGTGGGCAATGGGCCGGCGGAAGCCGAACAGCCGGGCGCCCAGCCATGAGGTATGGATCGGGTTGAAGTCGCCGCTGACCTGGGCAAAGCGGCGGCCCAGGTCACCTCCCAGGCTCCAGCGCTGAGTGCGCACCAGGGCGTGTTCATCCCATTGCAACAAGCCCTCCCAGGGCTCGCCGATGGGCCCGGCTACACCGCGGCGCAGGTACAGGCTGTCGCTTTCCCAGACCAGGCTGCCACCGCTGTGGGCACGGGTGGCAATCGACAGGGCCTGGCCCTTGGGATGGGCCAGCCAGCGCTCGGCAAATACCTCCAGGCGCAGGGCCTGGCCCTCCTCCAGTTTCTGGTACTGACGGATACGGTTAGCCAGGTGGACCATGCCGCTGGCCGGATAGGGAAACGTCGGTCGGGTCAGCAGCAACAGGTGCAGCTGGAAAGCCAGGGTATGGGGAAACGCCAGCGGCACTCCGTGTTCCCGGCGAAAGCCGCAGGCCTGGGCGTAGCGGGCTATTTCGTCGGCCTTGAGCTCTACCGCCGGGCGCACCAGGCGCTCCGTCGGCAGTTGGGGCGCGGCGTCCGGCTTGGGCTTGCGCAGGCTGCGGATGCCGTCGTAAAGCAGCTGCCCCCGGGAGGGCGGCGGCTCGATGATGCGAATTGCGGTATCAGCATTCATGGCTCAGGCCCCCAGCAGGCTTTGCCCGCAGACGCGGACCACCTGTCCATTGATCCCGCCGGAGGCCGGATGGGCCAGCCAGGCGATGGTTTGCGCCACGTCCTCGGCCTGCCCGCCCTGGTTCATGGAGTTCATGCGCCGCCCGGCCTCGCGGATCATCAGCGGGATCTTCGCGGTCATCTGGGTTTCGATAAAACCCGGGGCCACGCCATTGACGGTGATCTGCTGGCGCGCCGCCAAAGGGGCGAGGTTCTGCACCAGGCCGATGACCCCGGCCTTGGAGGTGGCGTAGTTGCTCTGCCCGAGGTTGCCGGCGATCCCGGAAATCGACGAGACGCAGACGATGCGCCCGCCGGGATTCAGGCCCTGGCCTTCCAGCAGCGCCTGGCTGAGCAGCAGCGGCGCTTCCAGGTTGACCGCCATGACCTTGCGCCACGCTGCCTCGGTCATCTTCGCCAGGGTCTTGTCCTGGGTGATGCCGGCGTTGTGCACCACGATATCGAAGGCGCCGTGCTCGCCGACGAACTCCAGCAGGCGTTGCCCGGCGTTGGCCGCGGTGATGTCCAGGGCCAGGGCGCAGCCCTTGATCCCGGCAGCCGCCTGCTGCAGCTCGGCCTCGCTCTGGGGAATGTCCAGGCACACCACCTGGGCGCCCTCCCGGGCCAGGACCTTGGCAATGGCCAGGCCGATGCCGCGGCAGGCCCCGGTGACCAGTGCCCGGCGCCCGCCCAGGGGCTGTTGCCAATCGATGTGCCGGGGCACTTCCACCGGTTCGCCGATGCGCACCACCTGCCCCGATACATAGGCCGAGCGGCGCGACAGGAAGAACCGCAGGCTGCTGTCCAGCTCGGCTTCGGCGCCGGGCTCGACGTACAGCAACTGCACCGTGATGGCCCGACGCAGCTCCTTGCCCAGGGAACGCACGAAGCCTTCCAGGGCCCGTTGCGCCACCGCCTGGGCCAGTTCCTTGCAGTGCTCCGGCGGCGTACCCAGCACCAGCACCCGGCCGTGGGCAGTCAGGCGCCGCACATTGGCGTGGAAGAAGCGGTACAGCTCGTCCAGCTGGGCGATGTCGGCCACCCCACTGGCATCGAACACCAGGCCCTGGACCTTCACCGTGGAAGGCGCGGTGATGCTTGCGGCCTGGGCCGCCACGGTGTCGGTGGCGGCGAAGATCCGTTGCAGCTCGCCCAGCAGGCGCCCCTCGGGCGCTGCGGCGAGGACCACCGGGTTGAGCAGGTTGCCGCCCTGCCCCTCGCGGTGCCGTTGCAGCGGCACCGGTTGCGGCAGGCCGGTGCGCTGGGCCAGCCAGCGGCCCCAGCCGGAATTGACGAACGAAAGATAACCGTCAGACATAAAAAGATCCCGATCCAATCCTGTAGAGGGTCAATAGGCCGAATCGCTGGCGGCCACCGCGTCTTCGCTGCTGGCCGCGCGTTTGCGCGAGGCCGGCTTGGCGCTTTGTTCGAAGTGCGCCTGACGCTGTTGCAGGGCTTCGAGCAGACCGAAGTCCTGGGGGAAATCGTCGACCTGGATCGCGTGGTCGCCGTATTCCACATAGCGCCCCAGCAGCTCGTCCTCGTCCGGACTGATCAGTTGCAGCTCCAGGGCCTTGACCCGCCAGATCACGAAGGCCTCGCGGGAGATCGGCAACGGCGCCAGGCTGCCCTGCTTGATCGCCGGTTTGAGCCGCGCCTCGATAAGGTCCACCTGTGGCTGCAGGCGGAACGCCAGTTCGCCATAGGCCAGCTTGTCGATGTCCGGCTGCGGGATGTAGGAGTCGGCCAGCAAGCGGTCGCGGGTCGGGCCCGGGGTTTGCACCAGTTCGGCGACTTGCGCCAGCAGGCGATCCGACGGCTTGCGCTGGGGAATGCCCAGGGGAAAGCTCAGGCCACGGATGATCCGCGCGGCAGCCTTGGACGGATAGTTGTCCAGCACTTCGGCCAGGGCTTCATGGGCCCGCAGCAGGCAGTCCTGGGCGGCCCAGTGCACCAGCGGCAGGTCGGCCTGCGGCCGGCCATCGTCCTCGAAGCGCTTCAACACGCAGGACAGGATGTACAGCTGGGACAGAATGTCCCCCAGGCGCCCGGTGATGCTTTCCTTGCGCTTGAGGGCACCGCCCAGCACGCCCATGGAAATGTCCGAGGCCAGGGCCAGGACCACCGACAGACGCTGGATCTGCCGGTAGTAGCCGGCCAGGGCCTTGTCGGTGTTGCCCGGGGCCTTGATCAGGCGCCCGCCAGTGACCGCATGCACGGCAGCGCGCACGGTGTTGGCGAAGACGAAGCTGATGTGGCCGAACATCGCGCTGTCGAACGCTTCCAGGCCCTTGCGCCCGGTATCCCGGGCCGCTTCCATCTCGCGAAAGACATAGGGATGGCAACGGATCAGCCCCTGGCCGTAGATGATCAGGCAGCGGGTCATGATGTTCGCGCCTTCCACGGTGATGGCGATCGGGCTTTGCTGGTAGGCCCGGGCCAGGAAGTTGTTGGGCCCCATGCAGATGCCCTTGCCGGCAACGATGTCCATGCCGTCATTGACCATGGCCCGGGCGCGCTCGGTGACGTGGTACTTGGCGATGGCCGAGATCACCGAGGGCTTCTCGCCGGCATCCAGGGACGCCACCGAGACCTTGCGCACCGCGTCGCAGGCATACAGGTGCCCGGCCATGCGGGCCAGGGGCGCCTGCACCCCTTCGAACTTGCCGATGGGCAGGCCGAACTGCTTGCGCATCGCCGCGTAGGCCGTGGTGCCGCGCACCGCCACTTTGCCCAGGCCGACGTTGGCCGAGGGCAGGGAAATGGCGCGCCCGGCGGCCAGGCATTCCATCAGCATGCGCCAGCCGTTGCCCACCTGGTCGCCACCGCCGATCACCCATTCCAGGGGGATGAACACATCCTTGCCGGTGGTGGGGCCATTCTGGAACACCGCGTTCAGCGGCCAGTGGCGACGCCCGGTATTGACCCCGGGATGAGTGGTGGGAATCAGCGCGCAGGTGATCCCCAGGCTGCCCTTGGTGCCCAGCAGGCCGTCCGGGTCTTCGGCGCGAAAGGCCAGGCCCAGCACCGTGGCGATCGGGCCCAGGGTGATGTAGCGCTTGTCCCAGGTAACCCGGAAGCCCAGCACTTCCTGGCCCTCGAACTGGCCTTTGCAGACCACGCCGGTATCGGGAATGGCCCCGGCGTCGGAGCCGGCATAGGGGCTGGTCAGGGCGAAGCAGGGAATGTCTTCGCCCCGGGCCAGGCGCGGCAGGTAATGCTGGCGCTGGGCCTCGGTACCGTAGTGCAGCAGCAGTTCGGCCGGGCCCAGGGAGTTGGGCACCATCACCGAGATCGCCGCCGCCGAGCAGCGGGTGGAGAGTTTCATCACCACTTGGGAGTGAGCGTAATGGGAGAAGCCTTTGCCGCCGTACTGCTTGGGAATGATCATCCCCAGGAAGCCGGCGTCCTTGGTGTATTGCCAGGCCTTGGGCGAGAGGTCCTGCCAGACCTGGGTGGTTTCCCAGTCGTTGGCCATGTCGCACAGGGTTTCCACTTCGTTGTCCATGAACGCCTGCTCTTCGGCGCTCAGGCTGGCCGGCGCGGCGCCTATCAGGCGCGACCAGTCGGGCTTGCCGCTGAACAGCTCGGCATCCCACCAGACCGTGCCGGATTCGATGGCCGCGCGCTCGGTGTCGGACATGGCCGGCATGATCTTGCGGAACATGACCAGGGCACGACGGGTGAGCAAGGCCCGACGCAGCGGCTTGACGCTCAACAGCGCAGCCGGCAGCACCACCAGCAGCGCCGCGAGGCTGATGCCCAGCGAGCCCACCAGGCCCAACCAGTGCCCTGCCCCCAGCCAGACCAGGGCCGAGCCCAGCCACCAGGATGCCGGGGCCTGCCGATAGGCCAGTGCGAACGCAGCGGCGAGTCCCACCAATAACCAGACAATCATGGAATACCTCTCTTGTTCTATGCAGACGACCACTTGGAGCCTGGGCGTTGTGCCGGCCCCTCGAAGATCACCCTACAAAGGAAACTGCCGCGTTTCAAATTTTATTTTTAAATATTGTTTTGAGTGATTTCAGCAACGCACAACGGCCGAACGATGTCAGCCAGGGCTTGGGGAAATGGCAGGTCAAGACGGGTCCTGAGGTGACCCGTCCCGCCGACGGCAGTAGCACAATCCCTTTGTACTGCCGTTATCTCGAGGCGTGGGTAAAGCCTTTACCCTCAGAAGTGATAGGTCGCGGAGAGACTCACCACCTCGCCCTTGGCGTCGACCTTGCCATCCAGGCGCGAGGCACCGAGACGGTCCACGTTCTGGGTCTTGATCTTGGCTTCCTTGACGAATTGCCGGGAATAGGCGCCGTCGATGGTCAGGCCGGGGATCGCCCTGATGTCATAGCCGAAGCCCAGGGAAGTGAACCAGCGATCGTTGTCGGGAATCCGCGGGTCACGTGTGCTGTTGCGGGTTGGTGTCTGGTCGTACGCCACACCGGCCCGCAGGGTCAACTGGTCGGTGAAGCGGTAGTCGCCACCCAGGGAATACATCATGGTGTCTTTGTACTTGTACGGGATGGAGACCAGGGTATTGCCATCGGACTTCAGGGTCAGGTCCTTGAACGACGACCATTGGGTCCACAGCATGCTGGCACCCAGGGTGAAGCGGTCATCGAACACGTGCACCCAGTCCAGCCCGGCGGAGGCTGGAATGTCCAGCTGGGCACTGGCGTTGGCGCCATCCGGGTTCAGCTTCAGGCCGGGATAGGCCAGTTCCACCAGGCTTTCACCATTGGGCCCGGCCGGTTGGGTCATGTACTGGCGGCCTACCGCGTCGGCACGCACGTTGTACTTGCCGTCCATCTTGTTCTTGATCTTGGCGTGGTAGTTCAGGCCCAGGGTGTCGCGGTCGGTGGGTTTCCAGACCACGCCGGTGAACCAGCCTACCGAGGTATTGTCCACCTTGACCCGCATCAGGTTCGCCCCGACGCCGGATGGCAGCGGGATCCCGCCCAGGCCGGGAGATACCGCCGCGGCACCGGTCAGGTTGAGGTTCTGGCTGACGAAGCCCTTGCTGTGCTGGACGATGACCCCGGCACCCAGGGAGAAGTCGTCATTGACCTTGAACGACAGCGAGCCGGTCAGGCCCACGGTCTCGATCTTGGTATCCACCGAAAAGTCGCGGATCTTTGAATTGTCGTTATCCCAGGTGCTGCGCATGCCCATGGGCACGACCTGGCTCAGGCCGAAGGCAAACTGATCGTTGATCGGCATTACCATGAAGCCGGTCGGCAACCAGGCGGTGAAGCCGCCCTGGCCACCATTGCCCTCCAGGGGCACCGGACCGCTGGTGGGGACGCCGGATGCATCCACCGGCAAGGTGGTGGCCGGATTCCCTTGATAATCGTAGGCATCGCCTTTGTATTTCATCTTGATGCGGGCGTAGTCGACCGTCATCTGTGCCACGTTCTGATCGATAAACGCCATGGCCGCCGGGTTGTTGTAAGCCGCACTGGGGTCGTTCTTGAACAACGAACCACCACCGAAGGCCCGGCCCCATCCGGGAGCGCCGTAGGTAGGCGTGGTGAAGCCGCCTGCCTGAACAGTGCCGATCGCACCAAAGCCCCCCAACAGGGCGAGTGCCACCGCGATCTGCAACTGTTGTTTCTTATTATTCATGCCCCACTCCTTATTATTATCGATAGCAACCGACACTACAGGGCCCTCCTGATCTGCAGATCACCGCCTCTTGCGAGGCGGTGTCCTTCAGCGGGTGATCAGCCCTTGGTTCCAGATAACGCTTAAATCACGCTGACCTGTGGCGACGGCTTGGCGTTCAGCACATCCACGGAGCAGCCACCGCTCAGGGTCTGAGGCGTGCTCAGGCTCAGCGAGTGAGTCACGTTGCTCCAGGCCACGTTGATGGTGGTCGGACCGCAGTTGGTGGCAGGGAAGAAGGAAATGGTGTAACCCACGTTGGTCACGGTACCTGCGGTGGTGCTAGAGGCACTCAGGGTCCATGGCAAGCCAGTGATCTTCGGCAGGTTGCACAGCGCGTTGCTGCCGCTGACGGTGGCGCCGGTGATGCTGGCCACGCCGCCGGCGATGTTGCCGCTGAAGTTGATGTTGCAGGTCACGGGCTGGTTGAACGAGGACGGCGAGCGCACGGTGATAGTGCCGCCAGGGGTAGTGAACGGACCATCCGGGTTCGCACCATCAATGGCGATGGATGCAGCGCTGGCCATGGAAGCAGCTCCCAAGCAGGCAACGATGGCGGTGGCGGACACGAGAGTTTTGATGCCTTTCATTGTTGTTTTTCCTCACATGTATGGCGATTCATTTCGCCGGGGTAATGGCCTTGAGCGAGACGACACGGAGAACAGCGACCGAGCTTCCCTTTCCAGCCAAATCTTCAATTCGATAAAGGTGTGACGTGCGCGTCAGGGTGCAACCCGGAACGTGGGTGGCATCTGGATCGATACGGTCTTGATGGTGCAGCCACCGTCGAGGCTGACCTGGGCCGCTTCGAGTTTTCCGGTGCTGTTGTTCCAACTGCCTTCGGCGGTGGACGGCCCGCAGTCGCCGCCCACCAGGGGCGCGTGCACGGTGACCTGGATACCCGACATGGCGCCGCTGGTTTCGTCCTTGGCGATCAGCTTCCAGGGCAGGTGCGTGGCTTCCACCTGGCCGCACTTGAGGCCGCCGCTGAAGTCGACTTTCTCGACGCTGGCGAAGCTGCCGTCGGGGCTGACCTTGCCGCTGACCTGGATGGTGCAGTCGGCATTGATGATGCTCTTGGCAAAGCTGATGGGGCCCTTGGCGGTGAACTCGGTATTGGCCGGTTCAATGCGCGCGGCTTCGGCGGCGCCCATCAGGGAGATCCCCACCAGGACCACGAACAACTGGGCAGTGAATAGCGGTGAAATGGACATCCGTGACTTCCTTACAGTTGCTTATTGTTGTTGTCGGTCAACTTGCTTAAGGACTGCCTACTGCGTTGCTCACCCTTCAAGCGGGCACATCACAGGCGAACACGACCGGTTCACCAGCACTTGAAGGGGGGAGCGGTACAACTAAAGAGCGGTGTCTGAATCGGTGTTGCTGAAGCCGTAGCGCTTGAGCAGCTCGTCACGCTTGGCCGGGTGCATGTTGGCCAGGCGTACATCACCCGAGTAGTGCGCCAGCACCCGGTGGTCCATCAGGCGCCGCCAGAGGGCCGGCACATAGGCCCAGACGATCATGGTGGCGTAGCCATAGGGCAGCTGTGGCGACTCGTCGAAGTGACGCAAGGCCTGATACGCACGGGTCGGGTTGGCGTGGTGGTCGGAGTGGCGCTGCAACTGGAACAGGAAGATGTTGGTGACGATCCGGTTGCTGTTCCAGGAGTGGCGCGGCGAGCAGCGTTCATAGCGGCCGTTGGGCTGTTTCTGGCGCAGCAGACCGTAGTGCTCGACGTAGTTGACCACCTCCAGCAGAGAGAAGCCGTAGATCCCCTGGATCACCAGGAAGGGAATCACCGCCGCCCCCAGCCAGGCGATCAGCACGCCCCACAGCACCACGCTGTACAACCAGGCGCTGAGCACGCCGTTCTTCCAGTGCAGGGTCGGCAGGCCGAGTTTTTCCAGGCGCTGGCTTTCCAGATGCCAGGCCGAACTCAGGCTGAACCACACGGTGCGCGGCAGGAAACTCCAGAAGGATTCGCCCAGGCGCGAACTGGCCGGGTCCTCCGGGGTGGCCACCCGCACATGGTGGCCGCGGTTGTGCTCGACGAAGAAGTGCCCATAGAAGGTCGAAGCCAGGGCCAGCTTGGCCAGGAACTTGGCCATCCCGCGGTTCTTGTGCCCCAGCTCATGAGCGATGTTGATGGCAATGCCGGTGGCCGCGCCGGTGGACATCGCCATGCCCAGGTAGGTGAACCAGCCGATACTGCCGTGCAGTTGCGCACGCTCGGTGAGGAAGGCGGCGAAGCTCGCCAGGCTGCCTTGCAGGTGCAGTTGTTCACTCAGTTGCAGCAGGCCGCCGGCGATAATCCAGTCCACCCCGCTGATGGCCATCCAGGCGGTCACCACCAAAGACAGTACCGAGAGCACGGCACAGCTGTAGACGATAAAGCGGTAGTAGGGTTGTTTTTCCAGATCGGGAACGGCGGATTCAGGCGGGTTGCTGGCATCTTCCCCCATCAGGCCGTCAATCAGCGGGATCAGGCCGAAGATCACCAGGACCCCGCTCCACCAGAACACTTGCACCCCGGTGGTGAGGGCAAAGATCCCCGACAGCAGAGGGGTGATCATGGGCAAGGTGCCCAGCCACCACAGGTGACGCTTGCTATCGGTCCAGACGCCGGGTGCCGCCACGGAAACAGTCATGGCAGCCTCCGCAGGATGGCAGTCGAAACAGGTGCTATAAAGGACAGCGCGGCTGCGCTGTGCCGAGCGTGAAGGGATGAAAAAACAAAAGCGTGAAATGGCGTTATTTTCATTATTTTTAATCGCTCAATTGCACTTTCAAAAAAAACATTCAAAACATTTTTTTAAAAAAATAGCTCGGGTTCGTTAGCTCGTCAACTATTTTTTCGGCTTGTTTCGAATGTCGCCCGTGAAGCATTTACAGCTGCTGTCGACGCCGCGGCAGGGGCGCTCGAAACCGCCCCCCACCACGCCCTCAACTTGCTCTTGAAGCCGCGAACGGCGGGTGCAGGATGGTTGCGCTGCGTTGTGGCGCAGCCTGGGAAGCGACGTGCTGGACCATGGCCACCACCCGCTCGACTGCGCTGATGGGCAACATGTGGCCCCGGCCCTGGACGATCTCCAGGGACAGCCCCGGCACCTTGCCGACCATTGACTCACCGTGCCGGCGGTAACTGAGCACCGGGTCCGCCGAGCCATAGATCAGCCCTACCGGCAGCTTCAGGCTGGGGTAATGCTTGACCATGCCCGGCAGCGAACGGTTGACCACGGCGATTTCGCTGGAGGCGTTGTAGAAGCTGTCCGAACGCATCCCCAGCAACCCGCCGCCACGCTCGGCGAAATCCTCGGGCACCGGGTCCGGGGCGAACACCGATTTGACCAGGCCACGGCGCCCGAGCATGGCCATGGGCGCCGCCAGGGTCAGCGACATCCAGCGCCGCAGGAAAGCCGGGCGAACTGCCAGGGACAGGAACACCAGCGGCAACATGCGCTGCGGATGGGTCAAGGGGGCCACCAGGATCAGCCCGGACACCGATTGCCGATGGTCCAGGGCCAGGGACAGCGCCACCGCACCGCCCAGGGAATGCCCCAGCACCAGCGGCTGGCCCAGGTCCAGGGTACGAATGAACCTGGCCACCAGGCTGGCCTGGGCCGGCAGGTCTGCCGCGGCGCCCCGGGCCCGGGTGGAATAGCCCGAACCGGGACGATCGATGGTGATCACCCGGAAGCGTTCGCGCAGCTGCGGGGCCAGGGAGTGGGTCAGGTTGCGCCCGCAGCCGGTCAGGCCATGGATCATCAATAGCGCCGGGCCCCTGCCCTCATCGGTGTAGTGAATGCGCTCGCCACCGACCTCGAGAAAGCGTCCGTTGATCGGAACCTGGCTTTCAATCCGGCGGTTGATACGAAAACTCACCACCCAGAGCACCGCACTGACCGCCAGGAATACCGCTGCCGCTACCAGCCACTCCATAACCCGCCCCCTCAGCTTCCCTGCGCCGTTCGCCCGTGATCGGAATGACCTGGCGGTGTGGCGTGTCGCCCTGGCCTGGTGTCGCCTGTGACGCCTCACCCATGGCCTGGATGAGCCCCGCAAAATCCACAGGCGACCAGCGCAGGTGACATTTTCAGGTAATTTATTTAAATTAATTTTTAAAACATTATTTTAAATTGTGCAATCCTGAGTTTTCACCCACTGACGAAAGTCACCCAGCAACATCATTACAATCGAGGTACACACCATGAATGCGTACTCGCCACCCAACGACCCCGAGGTCGTTGACATCGCCATCATCGGCGCCGGCTTCGCAGGGCTGTGCATGGCGATCAAGCTCAAGCAAGCGGGGATAGAGGATTTCTTCGTCGCCGAACACGCCGCGTCCCTGGGGGGCACCTGGCGCGACAATCACTACCCCGGCTGCGCCTGCGACGTGCAATCCCACGTTTATTCCTTCTCTTTTGCGCCCAACCCGAACTGGACCCGGCAGTTCGCGCCCCAGCCGGAAATCCGCGAATACCTGGAAAACTGCGCCCGGGATTTCGCCCTGACGCCCTACCTGCACTTCAACATGGGCCTGCAACAGGCGGTCTTCGATGAAGCCCGGGAGCGCTGGCACCTGCGCTTCAGCAATGGTCGGGAAGTCAGTGCGCGGGTACTGATCTCCGGCATGGGTGGCCTGTCGCGCCCGGCGATCCCGGACATCCCCGGGCTCGACACCTTCACCGGCAAGCGGTTTCACTCCCAGCAGTGGGATCACCGCTACGCCCTGCAAGGCAAGCGGGTGGCGGTGATCGGCACCGGCGCCAGCGCCATCCAGTTCGTGCCGAAAATCGCCCCGCGGGTGGCTCAGCTCAAGCTGTTCCAGCGCACCCCGCCGTGGATCATGCCCAAGCCCGACCGCGAGCTCAGCGCGGTGGAACGCTGGGCCTTCAAGCACCTGCCCTTCACCCAGCGGCTGGTGCGCTCGGCGCTGTACTGGACCCTGGAAAGCCGGGTGATCGCCTTCGCCCGCCGGCCCAGACTGATGAAGGTGGTGCAGCGCGTGGCCCTGCGCCATCTGCGCAAACAGGTGCCCGACCCGGTGCTGCGCCAGCGCCTGACCCCGGACTACACCATCGGCTGCAAGCGCATCCTGATCTCCAACGACTACTACCCGGCCCTGACCCGGGGCAACGTGCGGCTGATCACTGATGACATCCAGCGTATCGACGGCGACGCGGTGATCACTGCAGACGGCAGCCGCCACCCCGTGGACTGCATCATCTTCGGCACCGGTTTCCAGGCCACCGACCCGATTCCCCGGGGCCTGCTGTTCGGCCGCCATGGCCAGGACCTGATGGACAGCTGGGCCCGGGGCGCCCACGCCTACCTGGGCACCTGCCTGCCGGGCTTCCCGAATTTCTTCATGATCGTCGGCCCCAACACCGGCCTGGGGCACAACTCGATGATCCTGATGATCGAGGCCCAGGTGGACTACATCCTCAAGGCCCTGGGCCAGATGCAGCGCGAACGTATCGCCAGCATCGAAGTCCGGCCCCAGGTCGAAAGCCAGTACAACCAGCGCCTGCAGCAGCGCCTGGCCGGGGCCATCTGGTCCACCGGGGGCTGCCGCAGCTGGTACCTGGACCCGCGCAGCGGGCAGAACACCACCCTCTGGCCGGGCTCCACCTGGAGCTTCAAGAAGACCTTGCAGCACTTCGAGCTGCAGGACTACCAGGCCAGCCACCTGCCCCACGCCCAGCCCGCCGCCGCACCGGCCGCCGCGCGCGCCCTGCACCTTGAAGAGGCCGCTCTCAATGAAAAACTTTAACGGTAAAGTCGCCGCCATCACCGGTGCCGCCTCCGGCATGGGCCGCGCCCTGGCCGTCGCCCTGGCCCGTGAGGGCTGTCACCTGGCCCTGGCCGACAAGAACCCCCAGGGCCTGGCACAGACCGTGGCCCAGGCCCGGGCCGCGACCCTGTTGCCGCTGCGCATCAGCAGCCAGGAACTGGACGTCGGCGACCGCGAGGCGATGTTCGCCTGGGCCGCCGCCAGCGCCGCCGAACACGGCCAGATCAACCTGATCTTCAACAACGCCGGGGTGGCGCTGTCGAGCACCGTGGAAGGTTCGAGCCTGGCGGACCTGGAGTGGATAGTGGACGTCAACTTCTGGGGCGTGGTCCACGGCACCCAGGCCTTCCTGCCCTACCTCAGGCAATCCGGCGACGGTCACATCATCAACACCTCCAGCGTCTTCGGGCTGTTCTCCCAGCCCGGCATGAGCGGCTACAACGCCACCAAGTTCGCCGTGCGCGGCTTTACCGAATCCCTGCGCCAGGAGCTCGACCTGCAAGGCAACGGCGTCTCCGCCACCTGCGTGCACCCGGGCGGCATCCGCACGGATATCGCCCGCACCAGCCGCATCAGCGACAACGTCAAGGGTTTCCTGATCGACAACGAACAGCAGGCCCGGGACGACTTCGAAAAACTCTTCATCACCTCTGCCGAAACCGCCGCCAAGGTGATCCTGCTGGGGGTGCGCAAGAACAAGCGCCGGGTGCTGATCGGCCGCGACGCGCACTTGCTCGACCTGTTCATCCGCTTGCTGCCCAGCGCCTACCAGGCCCTGGTGGTGTGGGCCAGCCGGCGCATGGCGCCCAAGCCGGGCAAGACGCGGCCGGCGGTCTACGAGCCCCAGGACGAACGCGGCCTGTAGCGCCGCCCACCCTTTTTCATGTCTAGAGGAGCGACAGCCATGCTGCCCATCCGCCGCGACATCAAGGTCGACCTGCCTGCCGAACGCGCCTGCGACTGGCACGAGCAAGGCAGCCACGTGACCCACTTCTTCAATGCGTTGTCCCTGCTGTTTCCTTCCGGCGAGCTGTTCTTCATGGACAGCGTGCGCCACTACCGCGAACAGATTCACGACCCCGAGCTCAAGCGCCAGATCCAGGGTTTCATTGGCCAGGAAGCCATGCACAGCCGCGAGCACCTGCGCTACAACGACCTGCTGCAGGACGCCGGGCTGCCGGCCCATCTGCTGGACCGGCGGTTGCGCTTCTTCCTCGATTTCCAGAAGAAGCACTTCCCGCCGGCCTTCAACCTCGCGATCACCGTAGCCCTGGAACACTACACGGCAATCCTCGCCGACCTGCTGCTGCGCGACCCCAGCCGCTTCGGCAATTCGGTGGCGGGCTACCGGCAGATGTGGCTGTGGCACGCCCTCGAGGAAACCGAGCACAAGGCCGTGTCCTACGACGTCTGGAACAGCGTGATCAAGCCCGGGCCCAAGCGTTACCTGATCCGCACCGGGAGCATGCTGTTCACCACCCTGGGCTTCTGGCTGGTGGTGTTCGACTTCCATGTGCGCATGCTGATCGCCGACCGCCGTCGCGGCGGCCACTGGCGCGGGTTGTGGCAGGTGGTCAAGTACCTCTACGGCCCCAAGGGGGTGTTCCCGCGGATCGCCCTGCCCTGGCTGCAGTTCTTCAAGCCGGGCTTTCACCCCTGGGACCACGACAACCGCGAGCAACTGCAACGCATCGACGGCCTGGTGCAGGACATCGAACGCACCCGCGCCGCCGCGGCCAAGTGACAAATGCCGACACGGCGCAACAGCGGCGTGCCGGCATCCCCTGGCGGGGCTGCTAACCTGCAACGCACCCTTAGGTGCTGCGAGCCCGCGCGATGATCCTGATTCTGTTGCCCCACGCCGACTACGACCCCAGCGAAAGCAGCCTGCCCTGGCAGGCTGCCCGGGACGCCGGTTTTGCCGCGCAGTTCGCCACCCCCCTGGGGATGCCGGCCTACGCCGATTCGCGCCTGGTGAGCCTGGGGTTCGGCCCGCTCAACCCGTTGTTGATGACCCCGGCGGCCGACCTGGCGCGCTACCACGCCATGACCCGCGACCCGGCCTTTTGCAGCCCTCTGCCCTATGCCGGGGTCGACCCGGCGGCCTACGAGGGCTTGCTGATTCCCGGCGGCCACGCCCGGGGCATGCGCAGCCTGTTGGAATCCGAGGAGGTGCGGCGGATCATCCTGGCCTTCTTCCAGGCCGACAAACCCGTGGCCGCGGTGTGCCACGGCCCCCTGGCCCTGGCGCGCTGCATCGATCCGGCCAGCGGGCGCTCGGTGCTCCATGGACGCAAGGTCACCGCCCTGCTGGCCGGCCCCATGGAATTGGCGGCCTGGCTGGTCACCGCGCCGTGGCTGGGGCGCTACTACCGCACCTACGACCACAGCGTCGAGCAAGAGATCAAGGCGGCCCTGGCCAGCCCGGCGGATTTTCTGCCCGGGCCCTGGCTGCCCCGGCGGGATTCGGCAGAGCACCCCGAGCGCGGTTTTGTGGTCCGCGACCGCAATCTATTGACCGCGCGCTGGCCCGGGGACTGCCACCGCTTCGCCAATGAATGGGCGAGCCTGCTGCAACAGGCTCGCGACGCCCAACCTCAGGCGCAGCAGGCAGAGCGCTGACCCGGCTTGAAGGCATGGCTGCGCGCGCCCCAGACCAGCATCAGGCCCACCAGCGCCAGGGCGGCCATGGCCCAGGGAAAAGACGCCGCGCCATAGC
Source organism: Pseudomonas sp. 8(2025) (assembly GCF_052665325.1). Taxonomy (NCBI): domain Bacteria; kingdom Pseudomonadati; phylum Pseudomonadota; class Gammaproteobacteria; order Pseudomonadales; family Pseudomonadaceae; genus Pseudomonas; species Pseudomonas sp. 8(2025). The sequence continues at coordinate 327,046 of NZ_JBQOIE010000004.1, forward strand.
GTTGCAAGAGCAGGCCGCCGACCATACCCCCGCAGGCAATTCCCAGGTTGAAGATGGTCACCAGCATCGATTGCGCGACATCCGCCCCCTCCCCGGCCACATCCGCCACGGCGGTCTGGAGCAAGGTCGGGGCGCCACCAAAGGTCAGGCCCCAGGCGCCAATGCCGAGCCAGGCCAGCCAGGGCTGGCTGGCAGCGATCCCCAGCAGCAGGCACGCCAGGGCGAAACCGGCGAGGCTGCACAGGGTCAGCCCGCGCAGCCAGCGGTCGACCCCGAGCCCGGTGAACCAGATCCCCACCAGGGAGGCCAGGCCGAACACCAGCAGCGCCCGGTCGAGAGAGGCCGCCAGGCCCAGGGACGCGAGGAACGGCGCGATATAGGTGTAGAGAATGTTGTGGGCCAGGATCCATACGAAGATCACCAGCAGCGCCTGGGGCAGGCCCCGGGTGAGAAAGATCCGCGCGATCGGCTGGCGCTGGTGGGCCGGCTGGCCGGGGTAGTCCGGCACTGCCAGGCGCACCCAGAACCACAGCAGCAGAGCCAGTAGCGACAGTCCCCAGAAGATCTGCGGCCAATCCATGCGGGTGCCCAGCCAGGCCCCCAGGGGCACCCCCAGGCACAGCGCGATCGGCTGGCCAACGCCCACCACCGCCAGGGCCCGGCCCTGCAACTCGGGCACCACCAGACGCCGGGCATAGCCGGCCAGCAGGCCCCAGACCAGCCCCGCCGCCATGCCCGCGGCAAAGCGCGCGGCCAGGGTCAACAGGTAGTGGGTCGACAACGCGGTCAGGCTGTTGAACAGCAACAGGCCGCCGATGGCCAGCAACAGCAAGGGCCTACGGCGCCAACTGCGAGTGGCGGCGATCAGCGGAATCGCCGCCGCCACCGAGCCCAGGGCATACAGGCTGATCAACTGCCCGGCCATGGCCTCGCTGATGCCCAGGCCCTGGCTGATCTGCGGCAACAGCCCGGCAGGCAGCGTCTCAGTGACGATGGCGATGAAACCGGCCAGGGTAAAGGCCAGCAGGCGCCAGACCGGCAACCTGCTGGAGGCGGTCGGCAAAGGTACGCAAATGTTCATGAAAGAATGCTCACACAAGAAGACCAGAAATCACCGCAGGAACCGGCTTGCCGGCGAATGGGCCCTCGGACCCTGCGCCCGACTCACGGGCGCCTTCGCTGGCAAGCCAGCTCCTACAACAGGCAGATACACCGCGCAGGCTCCCGTAGGAGCCGGCTTGCCGGCGAAGAGGCCCTCAGCCCCTGTGCCCGACTCACGGGCGCCTTCGCTGGTAAGCCAGCGCCTGCATCAGCGCGAGAAGAAACCGCTCAGCCGAGGTAGGAGGCCGCCATGTCCTTGTCGCCATGGCCCTGCTCCAGGGCGCGCTGGAAACGCTGGATTCCGGCCTCGGCCAGATCCAGCCGGACCCCGGCTCTGGCGGCCGCCGCCACCATCAATTCGGCGTCTTTCAGGGCGTTGGCCAGGGTAAAGCTCGGGCTGTAGTCGCCACTGAGCATGGCCCGGGTCTTGGCCTGGAAATAGCCGCTGTCCAGGGGCCCGCCGCTGACCAGTTCCACCACCAGCGCCGGGTCCAGCCCCAGCCCCTTGGCCAGGGCCAGGCTTTCCGCGGCGCCGTGGGTCAGGGCCAGCACCCAGCTGTTGAGGGCCAGCTTCAGGCGGCTGCCGGCTCCCGGCTGTTCGGCAACCCAGAGCACACGCTTGGCGATGGCCTCCAGCAGCGGCTGCAACGCCGGCCGATGAGCCTCGGGGCCCGCGCCCAATACCACCAACTGGCCCTGCTCCGCAGGCTGGCGCGTGCCCAGCACCGGGGCATCGTAGAAGACCAGCCCGCCATCCCGGGCAAAGCCTTGCAGTTCGTCGTTGGCCTCGATCCCCACGGTGGCCATCTGCAGCCAGAGCGCCCCAGGCTCGAAACCGTCCCGTGCCTGCTGCATGGCTTGCAGCACGGCGGCGCCGTCCTTGCCCAGGGTGATGATCACTTGCGCCCCGCGTACCGCCTCGGCGGGCTCGGCAAATACCTGGATATCGTCCGCGATCAGCGCCTGGGCCCGTTGCAGCGTGCGGTTCCAGGCCCGTACCGCAAAGCCCTTGCGCCGCAGATTGCGCGCCACTGCGGCGCCCATGATGCCGATGCCTAATACCGCAATGGATCCTGGTTGCTTGGCCATCTGTGTCTCTCCCGTGTTCAATTAATTATGGAATGATCATTCCAATAAAAGGCAAAAAAAGCCCAGCCCTGTAGGAGCTGGCTTGCCAGCGAAGACGCCCTGGAACCTGATGCAGATTGTGAGGGTCCCTTCGCCGGCGCGCCGGCTGCTACAGGCTGGCCAGGACCACCTCAACCACATCCAGCAGGCGCTGGCGTCGTTGCTCCGCCAGGCTGCCCTTGGCCAGCACCCGCAAGCCCTGCACGGTGCACACCACAAAGCTGGCCAGGGCCCGGGGATTCTTCTGCGGGTCGATCTCCCCCTGCTCCTGGCCGCGACGCAGCACCTGCTCCAGGGCCGCCTCGATACGCTGGAAATTCTGCGCCACGAGCTGAGCCACCGCCGCGTCCTGCCCGGCCATTTCCAGGGAGGCATTGGCCGCCAGGCAGCCCAGGCGCCGGGTGTCTTCCAGCTCGTTGTCGACGATGCGCATCAGCAATCGCCGGACCAGTTCCCTGGCGGGTGCGTCGGCGCCCAGCAGCTCGATATTGGCGCTGGTCATCTGCTGGTAGCGCTTGAGGGCACAGGTGTACAGGCCGTGCTTGCTGTCGAAGGCGTTGTACAGGCTGCTGCGGCTCAGGCCCGTGCCTTCCACCAGGTCCTGAATGGACGTGGCGGCGTAACCGCGCTGCCAGAACACCTGCATGGCCGCATCGGCAATCTGCTCGGGGTCGAACTCCTTGGGACGCACGGCTATTACCTTTCTGGAATGATCGTTCCAAAGACTAAAGATCAAGCCGGCAGGCGTCAACCGCCCCGGGCAAAAAAAGCCCCGGGCCGGTTCTCGGGTCCAGGAAGCGGATCTAGGAAGCGGATCTAGGAAGCGGAAGTCGCCAGGGGCTTGTTCAACTCGCCGATCTTTTCCAGCCGGGCGCGCACGATGTTGCGGCTGATGTTGAGCAGGCGCCCGGTCTGCAACTGGTTGCCATGGCAGTAGCGATAGGCCTCGCGAAAGATCGTTTCCTCGATGTGCTCGTACAGGTCGGGAATGTTCTGCTCGAACAGCGCCTGCAAGGCCCGGCCCAGGTCCGCCGGCGCCTGAGGCGCCGGGACGGCCAGGGGCGCCTGTTCCTGGCGGATGCCGGAGGAGCGCATGTCCACCAGGTGCAGATCCCCCGGTGCCACCCGTTGCTGGCGGCACACCAGCAAGGCGTGGTGGATGGCATTTTCCAGTTCGCGAATGTTGCCCGGCCAGCTGTGCTCCAGCAGCTTGCGTTCAGCCTCTTCGGTCAGCGAGGCACGGTTGTAGCCCAGGCGCTGGCAGTGTTCCTCAAGGAAGAATTCGGCCAGGGGCAGGATGTCCCCCGGGCGCTCGCGCAGCGGCGGCAGGCGGATGGTGGCCACGTGCAGGCGGTAGAACAGGTCTTCACGAAAATGCCCGGCCACCACCGCATCGGCGAGGTTGACGTTGGTGGCCGCCACCAGCCGCACATTGATCGGGATCGGCGTGCGCGAGCCCAGGCGCACCACTTCTCGCTCCTGCAGCACCCGCAGCAGCTTGACCTGCATGTTCAGCGGCAAGTCGCCGATCTCGTCGAGAAACAGCGTGCCGCCGTTGGCCGCTTCGAACCAGCCGGCCTTGTGGGTGGTGGCACCGGTAAAGGCGCCTTTCTCATGGCCGAAGAGTTCGCTTTCCACCAGGGTTTCGGCAAAGGCCCCGCAGTTCACCGCGACAAAGGGCTCGCGCCCGCGGCGGCTCAGGTGATGGATGTGGCGCGCCACCAGTTCCTTGCCGGTGCCGGTCTCGCCAATGATCAGGGTATTGGCCTCACTGGGGGCCAGGCGCTCGATGCGACTGAGCAATTCCTGGGAGCGCGGGTCCTTGAACACCAGAACGGTGGCCCGTACCGACTTGGTCAATTCACGGGCGTTTGGATGAGTGATCAGCGACATGGTGCATTCCTGGCAGTAAAAGCGCGGGCTCAATAGTGCACGAAGATATTTAGACTAAATAATTATTAATTAATCTTTAGATATTCCTTTTATGAATATATCTGAATGGTGCTCCCCACCTGCTGCTGGAGCAGCAATCGGCCAGCACCTGCCTGTTCGCAGATCAGCAGCGGCGGCTTGGGCCAGGGCCTGTCGATCTGCCTGAAGCCCTTGCCAGGCAAGGCCTGCAGCGCTTTGTAGCGGCCCTGGCATGCAATCTGCTCTATCCCTTCCGACACCAGTACCCACCACCGCCCCTCGTAGGAGCTGGCTTGCCAGCGAAGGCGTCCGCAAGGGCGAGGCAAGGTTCAAGGCCCTCTTCGCCGGCAAGCCGGCTCCTACAGGAAACACCGCGATATCCGGCGCAGGGCTGGCGGGGCTGAGGGCTTATTTTTTGAGGGAGAGTGCAATGCAAGGTTTATGGCGCAATACCCTGGCCGTTATGGCCGGGCTGCTGATCAGTGTCACGGCCCTGGCCAACCCGGCCCCCGAGTCGGTGAAGATTGCCATCGTCGCCTTCACCCAGGGCGGCAAGCCGGTGTTCGGCGGCATCGCCGGGCGGGTGATCGAGGATGGCTGGCTGGAACAGCAACTGAGCCAGCGCGGCATCAAGCTGCAGTGGATCGCCCTGCCCCACGCCGGCGCCGGGCCGCAGATCAACGAAGGCTTCAGCAACAACAGCATCGACTTCGCCGTGCGTGGCGACCTGCCGTCGGTGATCGCCGGCGCCGGCGGCGTGCCGGGCAAGCTGATCGTGCCCGGCGGCAGCGGCAACAATATCTACCTGGTGGTGCCCACCCAGTCCACGGCCAAGAGCATCGAGGACCTCAAGGGCCAGCGCCTGGCCCTGCATCGCGGCCGGCCCTGGGAGTTCGCCTTCAGCAACTTCCTGGCCAGCAAGGGCCTGAAGCTCGACGACTTCAAGATCGCCAACCTCAACCCCCAGGTCGGTGCGGCGGCGGTGTCCGCCGGCAAGGTCGACGCCGCGGTGCTGCTCAGCGAGGCCTATGCCCTGGAAGACAAGGGCGTGGGCCGGATCATCTGGTCCACCAAGCAAGGGGCCAATGACTGGCGCCTGGTCTCCGACCTCTGGGGCACCGACAGTTTCATCGAGCAGCACCCGGAGGTTACCCAACTGCTGGCCACCGCCTGGGTCAAGGCCGCCTGGTGGATTTCCCAGGAACAGAACCAGGACGCCTACTACCAACTGTCCTCCCGCGCCGGCACCGCCGAGAGCGTGCTGCGCCGCGACGACCAGGGCGACCCGGTGGCCTGGAAGGAGCGCTGGGCGCCCAAGAGCGACCAGCAGCTCAAGGCCCACTATCAGGCACTGAGCGACTACGCCCTGGCCAACCAGCTGATCCGCACGCCCTACGACATCACCCCGGCCCTGGCCACCGGTTTCACCAACCAGGCGCTGATCGATCTGCACCTGAGTGATTACTGGCCCGCCCTGCGCGGCCAGGTCGCCACCCATCCCTGAACCCTGAGCACGAGTCTTCTTGATGAAACTGTCCGCAAAATTCACCTTTGGCCTGAGCCTCCTGGCGCTCTCCCTGTCGGCCCTGGCCGGCCCGACCTACGCGCCCAAGCCCGACCCGTTGCAGGGCGACGGCCGGGTCTCGGCCTTCTACACCTGGCAGGACGCGATCCCCCCGACCCCGGGCAAGCTGCTGCGCAGCGAACCCCTGGAAGCCACCCTGAGCCTGCCCAACGCTGCCAGCGCGCAACGGATTCTCTATAGTTCCACCGACGGCATCGACGGCAAAACCCCGGTGGTGGTCTCCGGCACCTTGTTCCTGCCCAAGGGCAAGGCCCCGGCCGGCGGCTGGCCGGTGGCCTCCTGGGGCCATGGCACGGTGGGCGTGGCGGATGTCTGCGCGCCGTCCTGGCAGGGCCGTTCCTACCGTGACGTGCAGTACCTGAGCCGCTGGCTGGACGAAGGCTTTGCCATTGTCGCCACCGACTACCAGGGCCTGGGCGTGCCCGGCGGCCATCCGCTGCTGAACAACCGCATGGCCGCCTACGGCATTCTCGACGCCGCCAAAGCCGTGGTCGCCGGGGTGCCCGGGCTGGCCAACAAGGTACTGATCGTCGGCCAGTCCCAGGGCGGCGCCGGCGCCTTCGCCTCGGCCGCCTACGCCTCCACCTACGCACCGGACCTGGGGGTCAAGGGCAGCATCGGCACCGGGGTGATCTACACCATCGGCGCGAAGAATGTCGGCGAGCAAGACCCGAACAAGGTCGATGCCTCCCTGGCCTACGGTTTCTACACCTTGCTGGCCGCCCAGCAGTACGACCCCAGCATCAACCCCAGGGACTTCTACACCGACAAGGCCCTGCCGTTGTTCGAACAGGCCCGTACCAGTTGCCTGGCGTCCCTGGTCAGCGACGTGGTGGGGATCGGCCTGACCCCGGCCAACGCCAAGAAGGACTATCAGGGCAGCCAACTGGCGGCCTGGCAGAAACAAGTGTCCTACCCGACCCTGAAAACCGCCCAGCCGGTGTTCATCGGCACCGGCGCCGAGGACAAGACCCCGGCCGCCGCCACCCAGGTGGCCCTGATGCAGGACGCCTGCAAGGCCGGCTCGGTGGTCGAGGGCCACTTGTACAAGGGCCTGGGCCACAGTGAAACGGTCAATGCCTCCCTCAAGGACTCGGTGCCGTTCGCCCACAAGGTGATCAACGGCCAAGCCATTACCCCCGTCTGCAACCCCAGCGTGCAATAGCCAGGAGGCCCAGCCATGAGCATCGAATTCTTCACCCGCCTGCCCCTGCACGGCGAAACCCAGTTCCTCCCCGGCGACCCGCGCAACCGCGGAGACTGGCACCGGGGCGGGCCCAGCACCGGTGCCGTCTCAGGCTTCAGCGTCGGCGACCATTTCACCTACATCGACTACCTGGGGCAGATCGCCCGGGCCGCGGAAATCAACGGCTTCGGCGGCGCGCTGATGGTCAACGCGCCCTCCGGCGAAGAGCCCTGGACCGTGTGCTCGCTGCTGGCCCGGGAAACCCGCACCCTGAAGTTCGTCACCGCCTTCCAGCCCTATCACTACACGCCCTGGGTTGCGGTGCAGCAGGCCGCCACCTACCAGCGCGCCACCGGCAACCGCCTGGTGTGGAACATCATCAACGGCGGCTCGGATGCCATTCAGCGCCAGGTCGGCGACTTCAGCGACCACGATGAGCGCTATGCCCGTGCCACCGAGTTCATGGACATGGTCAAGGGCTACTGGCACAACGAGAACTTCCACTACCAGGGCCAGTTCTACCGCGCCGAAGGCGGCGGCCTGCGCGGCCCCTTGAAGAAGGCCGAGCTGCCGCTGATCTGCACCGCGGGATCGTCCATCGCCGCTCGGGAATTCGCTGCCAAGCATGCCGACTTCTACCTGATGCGCGCCGAGCACCCGGACGAGATCGCCGCGTTGATCGCCGATATTCGTGAGCGCGCCTTGCAGTACGGCCGCAGCGATATCCGCTTCGGCCTGTCGATCGACGTCATCACCCGGGAAACCGAGGAACTGGCGCGCACCGAGGCCAAGCGCTTCTTCGACGAGGGCATCGCCAAGGGCGCGGTCAAGGCCGTGGCCGCCCATGCCGGGCTGCGCACCGCGCGCAAGCTCAGCTACGAGAACGGCTTCGCACAGAAGAACGAGACCCAGGGCTTCGAGGATTTCTTCATCCACCCCAATGTCTGGACCGGCTTCGGCTACATCGGCATACCGCCGGGCTGCGCCCTGGTGGGCAGCTACGAAAACGTGGTGGCGCGGATCCGCGAGTACCACGCCATCGGTATCGACCTGTTCTTCCTCGCCGGCTACCCGCACTTGGAGGAAGCCTACCGCCTGGGCGAGCACATCCTGCCGCACTTTCGCGGCGAGCGCGCGGCCCTGAGCCGTCAGCCGCAAGCGCCGCTGGAGCTGCGCAGCGCCAACGGCCCGGCAGGAGCCTGACGCCATGAGCCAGGACTACTCGGGCTTGAGCCGCCGTCGTTTTCTCGGCCACAGCGCGCTGTTCGGCGGCGGCCTGCTGCTGGGCAGCAGCCTGCTGGCCGGTTGCGACGCGGACAATTCCAGCGCCCCGGGCACGGTCGCCAGCGACCAGCCGCGCTACGGCGGGCGCCTGCGCCTGGGGATTCTCGACGGCAACCAGAGCGGCAACCTGGACGCCCACAAGCCCATCGGCAGCGGCATCGTCCGAGGCTTCGCGCTGTACAGCAAACTCTGGGAATGGGACGAGCAGATGCAGCCACGCCTGGCCCTGGCGGAGTTTGCCGAACCCAATGCCGATGCCAGCAGCTGGACCCTGCGCCTGCGCCAGGGCCTGGAATTCCACCACGGCAAGAGCATCGACGCCGATGACCTGATCTTCTCCATCCGCCGCCTCACCGACCCGCAGCTGGCCTCGCCCTACGCGGCGCTGCTGCACTGGGTCGATCGCGACAACCTGCAAAAGCTCGATGAGCGCACTGTGCGCCTGAGCTTTCGCGAGGGCCGCAGCTACATGCCCCTGGCGGAAACCTGGGTCAACTTCGGTGGCATCGTCCCGGTGGACTATCACCCGGTGACCAACCCGGTGGGTGCCGGCCCCTACAAGCTGAAAAGCTTCACCCCCGGCCAGCGCTCGCTGTTCACCCGCTTCGACAACTACTACAAGGACGGCCAGCCCTACGCCGACGAACTGGAGATCATCGACTTCAAGGATCAGGTGGCGCGCCTGGCGGCCCTGCGTTCCGGGCAGATCGACATGGCCAACGTGATGCCCACCGAACAGTTGCAAGTCCTGCAGCGCGACCCGCGGGTGCGGCTGCTGAAATCGGTGACCGGCAACTGGCTGTCCTTCGACATGAACCTGGACAAGCCGCCGTTCAACGACCCCAGGGTGCGCCAGGCTTTCCGCCTGCTGGCGGATCGCGAGGAGCTGGTGCGCCGCGCCCTGAACGGCCAGGGCCGGGTGGCCAACGACCTCTATGCCCCCAGCGATCCGACCTTCAACCACAGCCTGGGGCCCCGCCCCCACGACCCGCAGCGTGCGGCGCAACTGCTCAAGGAGGCCGGCCAGGAAAACCTCGAGCTGGAACTGGTGACCACCCCGGGGCCGGCCCTGACCTCGGCCCTGGTGCTGGCCGAACAGGCCAAGCGCATCGGCGTGACCCTCAAGGTCAAGCAAGTGGACCTGGCGACCTTCCAGGGCCCGCAACGCAACGACTGGACCCTGAGCACCGGCGGCAGCATCGGCGCGCCGTTCCTGGCCAGCGCCATCCACACCGACGCGCCCTTTGCCGTGTCCAACAAGACCCACTTCAACGACCCGCAGTTCAGCGAGGTGTTTCTCGCGGCCATGGCCCAACCCGACCTGCAACGACGCACGGCCCTGGTGCACCAGGCCCAGCAGATCCAGTACGAACGGGGCGGCATGCTGATCTGGGGCTACGCCGATCTGCTGGACAGCGTCTCCACCCGCGTGGGCGGCGCCCGGGAAGAACAGTCGCTGTTCAGCACCTGGCGTTTCGAAAGGTTGTGGCTCAACGACAGCGCCTGACCCACCGCCCGACCGTAGGAGCTGGCTTGCCAGCGAAGGCGCCCGCAAGAGCACCGCGAGCCTCCAGGCCCTCTTCGCCGGCAAGCCGGCTCCTACAGAACATTCATGCGATTCAATATGAGGCTCATGTGCCATGCCCTCCAACGCCTTCGCTCGCCCCGCATTCGGCCCGGCCCTGGCCGTAACGGTGTTTTCTTCCCTGGCGCCGCCGCTCTTCGCCGCCGATACCCAGTTGCAAACCGTCACCGTCCAGGCCAGCAGCCAGGCCGATGACGATGCCCTGCCCACCCGGCCACCGACCTCGGTGTATGGCGGCACCGAAACCAAGGTCCTGGACACCCCGCGCTCGGTCACCCAGGTCAACGCCGAACAGCTGGCCAACGACCCGATCCGCAGCGCCGACGACCTGGTCAAGTACGCCCCGGGGATCACCCGCGGTGGCGGGCAGAACGCCGGTATCGCCCCGCAGTTCCGCGCCCAGGGCTCGGAAGTGTTCCAGGACGGCCAGCGCGCCTATGGCGTGCGCCATCCGGCCAACTTCAACGCCTACGAGGGCGCGGACATCGTCGCCGGGCCTTCTTCGGTGACCTACGGTTCGGTGTCCGGCAGCGGCGGCTACGTCAACTACCTGAGCAAGAAACCCGATTTCAGCGGGTTCAAGACCCGTCTGAGCGGCGAGCTCGGTGCCTGGGTGCCGGACGGCCAGTCCCGCGACTCGCGCAAATTCAGCCTCGACAACACCGGCCCCCTGAGCGACCAGTTGGCCTACCGGGTGAGCATCACCCAGCAGCGCCAGCAGGACTACTACGACAACGTCGACAACAATTTCGATGCCTTCTACGGGGCCCTGGCCTGGCGCAACGACAACCTGCGGGTGGACTGGAACGCCAGCTACGACAACTACTACGACTACAACATCACCCACGGCTGGAACCGCGCCACCCAGCAACTGGTGGACAGCGGCCAGTACTATGCCGGCCGCGCCACGCCGATCATCCAGAACGGCAATACCCTGTGGTCGCCAGTGCTGGCCTCCGGTGCCGCCAATGCCCCGACCCTGGGCTGGGTGCAGCGCCAGCGCAACGCCCAGGGCCAGTACAGCGTGGTGGATGGCAGCTTCCAGGCGGCCTCGCCCAACACCCAGGCCAGCCCCGGCACCCTGCGCGGCTGGGTCTACGACCCGAGCCTGGCGGGCAACGGCTTGACCTCCCTGTCGCCCCAGGCCGGCCAGCGCGGGGAAGACCAGAGCAGTTCACGGCGCTTTACCACCCAACTGCGCATCGAGGGCGACCTGTCCCCCAGCGTGACCCTGGCCAACAGCACCTTCTACCAGCGCTCCCGGGACCTCACCGACGCGGTCGGGGCGTTCCAGGTGCAATCCCGGGACAACCTGCTGGACAACCGCTTCGAGCTGCGCTCGGGCAATGAAACCCGGATCGGCGGCCTGGCTCTGCGGGACGACAGCAACAGCGGGCTGATCTACCGCCGCGAGTTCAACCAGTCGATCGCCGCCAACAATCATTTCGGCTCCACCATCAACGCCTACGACCTGACCCTGGACCCGTCAGGCAAAAACCCCGGCGACCTGCTGGGGCTCACCGGCAGCAACCCGGCCGGCGGCAACGGCGCCTGGATCGGCCAACCCGGGGTGCCGCAATACTCCAACTACTACGGCTGGCTCAACCTGGCGGCCATGTACCCCGCCGGCCACGGCCTGTACGCCGAATCCCTGGCGCCCTACACCGCCGAAAGCACCTGGACCACCAAGACCCTGTTCAGCCAGCACAACCTGCGCCTGGGCGAGCGGGTGGGCCTGAACATCGGTGCCAGCCGCAGCTGGATCGACGCCCGGATCGACAACCCCTTCGTCCTTGCAGGTGGCAGCGACCGGCGCGACAGCCACAACTACCGGCTGTTCGCGTTCCAGGTCAGCCCCTACGTCAAACCCACCGAGAACAGCACCCTGTACTACACCTTCGACCGCTCCCTGGCGGTCAACACCGGGTTCTTCTCCAACGGCCTGGGCTGGGGCAGCGGCAGTGGCGCCAACCAGCTCAACCCCCTGGCGTTCCAGAGCCTGAGCGTGCTGCATGAACTGGGGCTGAAGGTCGAAGCCATCCCCGACCAGCTGTTCATGACCCTGGCCACCTTCAAGCAGGCCCGGGACCAGTCCCCGGACAGCAACAACAACATCGCCCGGCTGATCATCAAGGGCACCGAGGCGACCCTGCGCTACCAGCCAGACCCGCACCTGCGCAGCGGCCTCAACCTGTCCCGGCTCAGCGCCTACAACGAATTCACCTCCCAGGCCGGCTTCGCCTCCGCCGGGTTCATCCCCGACAACGGCACCGTGTTCGGCGACAACAACAGCCTCAACCAGCGGCCCTCCGGGCGCTTCGACGCGGTGCAGATCCCCGAGTACACCGCCAGCGGCTACCTCGACTACCGCTTCGACTCGGGCTTTGGCGCCGAGCTCTCCGGCTGGTGGACCAGCAGCTGGTACCTGAACCTGAGCAAGACGGTGAAGGTCCCCGACGAATACAACCTCGACCTGGCCCTGTACTACCGCCAGCCCCAGTGGAGCACCACCCTGCGGGTGCTCAACCTGACCAACGAGTTGAACTTCGTCAGCGGCCTGGCCGGCTCCACCAATACCTTCCTGCAGCCCATGCCCGGACGCACCGTGCTGGCCCAGGTGGACTACCGCTTCTAGGCACTTTCCTTCTTCTGCGACCTCAGGACACTCCCCATGAGCATTGAATTCGTCGGCATGATCTTTCCCCGCCAATGGTCCGAAACCCGCGGCGTGCGCAGCCCGGACTTCGACCTGGCATTCATCCGCGAGCACGCGCGCGCCCACGAACACGCGGGCTTTGACCGAGTGCTGATCGCCAGCGGCCCAGGCAGCGCCGACAGCCTGCAGATTGCCGCCTACGCCGCGGCCCACACCGAGCGCCTGGGCTTCATGATTGCCCACCGCCCGGCCCTCAGCGCCCCCACCGTGGCGGCCCGGGCCTTCGCCACCCTGGACCACACCACCGGCGGCGGGCGCATCCGCCTGCATGCCATTACCGGCATCACTGCCGAGCCCCAGGAAGGCGACACTCTGCTGGACAAGACCGAGCGCTATCGACGCACCGACGAGTACCTGGAGATCGTGCGCCGCACCTGGACCGCCGAAGAACCCTTCGACTTCGAAGGCCGCTACTTCAACCTCAAGGGCGCGTTTTCCCCGGTCAAGCCGCTGCAGCAGCCGCACATCCCCATCTCTTTTGGCGGCTCCTCGGACATCGCCTACCAGATCGCGGTCAAGCACGCCGACCTCTACGCCCTGTGGGGCGAGCCCCTGGAGGGGGTAGCCGAACAGATCGGCAAACTCAAGGCCGCGGCCAGCGCCGCGGGGGTGGCCGCGCCCCGGGTCAGCCTCTCGGTGCGGCTGATCCTGGGGGCCACCGAGGAATTGGCCTGGCAACGGGCCGAGCAGATCCTGGCGCAGATCCGCGCCAACCCGCAGTTCGCCGCCGGCAGCCCCTGGCAGAAGCGCCTCAAGGGCACCGGCTCCGAACGCCTGCTGGCGGCCGCAGCCCGCGGCGACCGCCATGACCGCGCCCTGTGGATGCCCACCGCCAGCGCCGTTGGCGCCTACGGCGACACCACGGCCCTGGTGGGCACGCCGGAGACCGTGGCCCAGGCCCTGCTGGACTACGTCGACCTGGGCGTGACCACCTTCCTCAACCGTGGCTACGACCCTTATTACGACACCATCGACTATGGGCGCTGGATCATCCCCGCCGTCCGCGAAGCCGCCGCCCGCCGCAAGCAACACCTGTAGAAGGCGTTTACGAGGCTGGCATCCGGCTTGGAGGCCCTTTCGCCGGCAAGCCGGCTCCTACAAGTGCGTTGACCTTTCCCACAACCCTGTAGGAGCTGGCTTGCCAGCGAAGGCGGTTAAGAGGCTGACGCCCGGCTCAGGGGCCCTTTCGCCGGCAAGCCGGTTCCTACAAGCGCGTTGACCTTTCCCACAACCCTGTAGGAGCTGGCTTGCCAGCGAAGGCGCCCGCAAGAGCACTGCCCGGTTCAGGGGCCCTTGGCCGCCTGCCAGCGCCTGCGCAAGCGGTGGCCGGGGAATCGGAATGCGAGTGATAGTCGATCATTTTCAACACTTTATCGGCGCCAGGCCGATGACCCAGATCACCACGAATACTCGCCAAAGCGTTAACATTCCACCCAGCCTTTGGCTTTGAACCTGTCATATCCACTTTATGCATCGCGCCCTTTGCTGCGCCATGACGGCATTTCCTCACCGGAGTCATGCACTTTGAAAACCTGGCACACACTTGTCGGCATCCTGCTGATCACCACGGTCACCCTGCTGCTGGAGATCCCTTCCGCCACCTGGCTGACCTCGGCCACCCTGAGCATGATCCTGGGCACCGCAGCCCTGGCCTACATGGCGATGTCCTGCCTGCTGGCCAGCCGCTGGGGCTGGGTCGAACGGCTGTTCGGCGGCCTTGACCGGGTCTACGAGGCGCACAAATGGCTGGGCATCTGGGCCCTGGCATTCGCCAGCTACCATCTGGTGTTCAAGGCCAACCTGGATGAATGGAACAGCGTGCCGATCCTCGAACTGTCCAAATACTGGACGCGCCTGGTCCGCCAGCTGAGCTACGTGGCCCTGGGCCTGATCGTGCTGCTGGCACTGAACCGCAACATTCCCTACAGCCAGTGGCGCTGGTGGCACAAGCTCTCCGGCCCGCTGTTCCTGATCGTCATCCTGCACTGGCTGAGCTTCAAATCGCCCATCACCCTGGATTCGCCCTCGGGTATCTGGCTGGCTCTGCTCTGCGTCCTCGGCGTGCTCGGCGCCCTGTACAAGCTGCTGCTCTACCCCCTGGTGGCCAAGGCCGGCGAATACCAGGTGACGGCGGTCCGGGTGGAGAAGAACTCCCTGCACCTGGAGCTGATTCCCCAGGGCCGGGGCTTTCCTTTCAAGGCCGGGCAGTTCGCCTTCCTCTCGATGCAGGAAAAAGGCCTGCGCGAACCCCATCCGTTCACCATCGCCAGCGCCCAGGCCCATGACGGGCGCATCGAATTCGTGATCCGCGCCCTGGGGGACTACACCCAACGCCTGCGCCGCCAGGTCAAGGTCGGCATGCGAGCGGACATCTACGCGCCCTATGGGCGTTTCAAGCGGCCGCAGGCGGCTGCCCGGGAAATCTGGATCGGCGGTGGCGTGGGCATCTCGCCATTTATTTCCTGGCTGCAGGATGAAGCTGCCGGGCAGTTCGACAAGGCCACCCTGGTGTACTGCTACAACCCGTCCCGGGCCTTCCCCAGTGTCGACACCCTGCAGGGCATGGCCCAGGCCCGTGGAGTGAACTTCGTGGCCAACTGCGGCGGCACCGAGCCCCTGGCCCAGACCCTCAAGCGCACCGCGGCCGAAACCGATCCGCAGCAGATCCAGGTCAGCTTCTGCGGGCCCAAGGGCTTGCTGGGCCAGGTTCGGGAACTGATGAGCGAGTGCCGGATTCCCCAAGGCAACCTGCACTACGAATTCTTCGAGTTCCGCTGATCAAGCCGCTGGCGGCCCTGGCTGGCGCGGCTCGCGCAGCGTCACCCAGACCACCAGCGCCGCCAGCAGGGTCATCAGGGTCAGCACCTGCAACAACTGGCTGAAAGCCTGCCCGTACAGGGCCAGCAACCCCTCCCGGCCCAGCGCCGGCAAGGCCGCCAGAGTACCGGGCAGGTCACCCCCGGCCAGTTGCCGGGCAGCCCCCATCAACGTCTCGGCGGGCAGCGCCTGATCCGCCAGGGCGTGCTGCAGCAGCCCCGCCAGCAGCGCCACCACCAGGGCCAGGGCAATGCCCTCGCCGGCCACCCGGGTGGTGCTGAAGATGCCGCTGGCCATGCCCGCGCGCTCCTTGGGCACCACGCTCACCGACAAGCCGTCCATCAGCCCCCAGGGCAGCCCGCTGCCGAGGCCGATCAGCAGCAGCGGCCAGATCCGATCGGCCGGCGCCTGGCCCGCAGCGATCCGGCTCAGCCACCACAGCCCGGCGGCAGCCAGCAACAGGCCCAGGCTCGACAGGTTGCCGGCGCTGCACCAGCGGCTGAGCCAGCCCGCGGCGAACGGCACCACCAGCATCGGCGCCGACAGGGCAAGCATCAGCAGCCCGGCATCGATGGCGCTGTAGCCTTCGACGCCGATAAAGCGGATCGGCAACAGGATCAGCAGCACCACGTAGCAATAGCAGGTGGCGATGGGCAGCACCTGCACCCCGACAAAACGCGGATAGCGAAACAGCGACAGATCCAGCATCGGCCGCGCTGCACGCCGCTCGACGACGATGAACAGCCACAGTGCCAGCAGCGCCCCCGCCAGCAACAGCAGAACCCAAGGGCTGCTCCAGCCGTTTTGCGGGGCCTGCAGGATGCCCCAGGTCAGCAGCACCAGCGCCAGGGTGAAACTCAGGGTGCCCGGCCAGTCCACGCCCTGGGCGTCGGGGTCGCGGGACTCTTGCATGCGCGGCACGCCAAAGGCCAGGGACAGGCCGCCGATCAGCGCCCCGGAGACAAAGATCCCGCGCCAGCCGGCCTGTTCCACCAGGACCCCGGCGAGGATCGGGCCAAACGCCAGGCCGACACCAAAGGTGGTGCCCAGCAGGCTGAAGGCACGGGTTCGCGCCGGCCCGTCGAAGGCCTGGGCCAGGGCCGCCGAACCACCGGCCAGGGCGGCGGCACCGGCCAGCCCCTGGACCCCGCGCAGAAGGTTCAGCCACAGCAGCGACGGTACGAACACCAGGGCCAGGGAGCTCAGGCCGAACAGCGCCACGCCAAGGCTGAACAGGCGCTTGCGGCCAAATTCGTCGGCCAGGGTGCCGGCGGCCATCAGCACGCTGCCAAAAGTCAGCATGAAGGCATTGGTGGTCCAGCTCAGGGCCAGCGGGCTGCCCCCCAGTTCATGGCCGATGGCCGGGGTCGCCACCGCTACCCCGACAAAGGTCAGGGGCAGCATCAGGGCCGCCAGGCACACCGCGGCCAGCACGCCATGGGCGGACTGCCGGCGACTTTGGGCGGCCTGCCCCAGGGGTAATTCGAGTTCGGGATTCACACGGACCTCTCAAGCCCTGGCAACCAGGGGTGGGCTAAGAAAAATCCATGGTAGGTATGCCGCAATCACTGAAAAACAGGGCATTCTTCCGCTCTTTACGGACAAAAACGCTGCAATCGAGGTGAACGATGGACAACCTAAACGGCTTGCAGGTGTTTGTCAGCGTGGTCCAGAGCGGTAGCCTGGTGGGCGCCGGCGAGCGCCTGGGGCTGTCTGCCTCGGCGGTGGGCAAGGCCCTGGCGCGCCTGGAGCAGCGCCTTGGCGTGCGCCTGCTGAACCGCAGCACCCGGCGCATCAGCCTGACCGATGAAGGCGCGCTGTTCTATGAGCGCGGCCAGCGCATTGTCGCCGAAGTCCAGGAGGCCGAGGCCGAACTGGCGCGGATCAGCGACAAGCCCCGGGGCCGGCTGCGGGTCAGCCTGCCGGCCATCGGCTATCGGATGCTGCTGCCGATCCTCCCGGAGTTTTCCGCGCGCTACCCGGACATCGAACTGGACCTGGACTTCAACGACCGGCTGATCGACGTGATCGCCGAAGGCGTAGACGCGGTGATCCGCAGTGGCGAGCTGCCGGACTCGCAACTCAAGTCCAGGAACCTGGGGCCCTTCGGCTTCGTGCTGGTCGGCGCCCCCGGCTACTTCGCCCGGCGCGGCACCCCGCGCACGCCCCGGGACCTGGAGCAGCACGCCTGCCTGCGCTACAAGTTCCCCGGCGGCAGCTTGCTGCAGCAATGGAGCCTGCGCCTGCCCGACGGAGCCCCGCCGCTGGTGCTGGGCAGTGCCCTGACCAGCAACAACCTGGAATCGCTGATCCACGCCGCCACCCAGGGCCTGGGCATCGCCTACGTGCCCGAGTTCGTGGTCTGCGGGGCCCTGGCCGATGGCAGCCTGGTCGCGGTACTGGACGACTACCAGCAAGAGCGCGGCAAGTTCTCCATCCTCTGGCCCAGCAGCCGTCACCTGCTGCCCAAGCTGCGGGTGTTCGTCGACTTTCTCGGTGAACGGCTGGAGCTGGGCAAGCACCACGCTTCCCGCTGATATCCCCTCGATGCCTGGCGCTGGCCGGGCAGTCGCCGGCCCCTGCAAAACATCAACAAATGCAGATGCCAGCTTACCAATCCATGTATTCATCTTGATGTTTGCCCACCGTAAGCTCGTCCTGGCCTGCTGCTGCAGGCCAGGCAATGTCGGTACGCCAAAAACAACAGCTAAAGGCCATCCCAATAACAATCTGATCTGCCGACTCCAGGAACCGCTATGTCAACTACCCCATCACGCCGCCCTTGCGTCGGCCTGCATCGTGGCGCCCGCCCCTTGAACGAGGTGCGCCATGACTGACTTCCTGCCCGCTCCGGGCACCGATGAACACTTGCTGCACCACCAGGGCTATCGCCAGGAGCTGCACCGCGGCCTGTCCCTGTGGTCGTCGTTCTCCGTGGGCTTTGCCACGGTCTCGCCAGTGGTGGGGATCTATTCGGTGATGGCCCTGGGCGCCATGAGCACCGGCCCGTCCTGGGTCTGGATCGTGCCCCTGTGCCTGGCCCTGCAGATGCTGGTGGCGCTGGTCTATGCCGAACTCGCCTCGCAGTACCCCCTGGCCGGCGGTTGCTATCAATGGGTCAAGCGCCTGGCTGGAGACCGCTGGGCCTGGTTCACCGGCTTCATGTACCTGGCCTCGGCCCTGGCTTCCCTGACCACCGTGGCCTACCTGGGCGGGTTCTGGCTGTGGCTGTTCGTCACCGGCACGCCGCCTTCGGCCAATGCCCAGGTGGCCAGCGGCGCCGTGCTGCTGGCGTTGGGGCTGGGGGTCAACCTGTTGGGGATCAACCCGCTGAAGTACTTCGTCAACGCCGGGATCATCGCCGAAGCCATCGCCTCCATCGGCATCGGCGTGCTGTTGCTGCTGTTCTTTCGCAACCACTCCTGGTCGCTGCTGCTGGAAGGCCTGGGCAACAGCGTCAGCGACGATGGCACCTACCTGAGTGGCTTCGTCACCGCCATGGCAGTGGGCGGCTGGGCCTTTCTCGGCTTCGATGCCTGCTCCCAGGTGTCCGAGGAAACCGCCGATGCCCGTACCTCCACGCCGCGGGCCATCCTGCGCTCGATGCTGCTGGTGGGGCTGACGGTGATGCTCACCGCCTTTGCCGTGACCCTGTCGTTCACCGACACCGCGGGCCTGGTGGCCGGCCAGGTGGTGGACCCGGTCACCCCGGCGGTGGTGGATGCCTTTGGCGCCTGGGCCGAGCGGCCCTTCGTCGGCGTGGTGCTGGTGGCGTTCATTGCCTGCGTGGTCTCGGTGCAGACCTATATCGGCCGCGCGGTATTCGGCATGGCCCGGGACTCGATCCTGCCCGCCTCGGCGTTCCTGCGCCGGGTGGATGGGCGCAAGGTGCCCTTCGCCGCCATGCTCGTTTGCACCCTGTTCGCCAGTTTCGGCCTGGCCCTGGGCCTGAACGCCACGGCCGTGGGCACCCTGATCGCCTTCGGCAGCGGGGGCTTCTTCATGGTGTTCCTGATCGTGATCGGTTGCGCCCTGGTCCATCGCCTGCGTGGCCGCTGGCGGCCCGACGCCGGGGTCTTCAACCTCGGCCGCTGGGGCCTGCCGGTGAACCTCGCGGCCTTTGTCTGGCTGCTGTTCGAGAGCGTCAACGTGGCCTGGCCCCGGGAATCTCTGGCGCCGCCCGGAGCGCCCTGGTTCCAGGTCTGGGCAGTGGTGCTGGTGTTCTCGACCCTGGCCGTGCTGGGCCTGATCTACATGGTCCTGGCCAAGCCCTACCTGCGCCGCGACAGCAGCGCATCCGACCGCGGCTGAATCCTCATGCGCTGTCAGCGACAGCGCATTCCCTCCCCGCTACTGGCCCGGCGCCTGCTGCGCCGGCCGCTTCACGCCTGATGTTTCTGGAGACCATCGATGCCCCCGTCCATCCACTACTGGAACTACCCCACCGAGATCTTCTGCGGCGCCGAGGCCCTGCACGGCCTGGCCCAGCGCTGCGCCCTGCTGGGCATGGCCAGGCCCTTGCTGGTCACCGACCCGGGCATGCTCGAACTGGAACCCTTTGGCCTGTTGACCGCGCATCTGGAGCAGAGCCGCCAGGGCTTTGCGGTATTTGCCGAGCTGGCCAGCAACCCGAGCCTGGACGATGTGCAGCGCGGCGTCCAAGCCTTCAGGGCCGGCGGCCACGACTCGCTGATCGCCCTGGGCGGCGGCAGCGCCATGGACGCCGCCAAGGGCATCGCCCTGGCCGCCGTGGACCCGCAAGGGCTGCAGCGTTTCGAGTGGTCCCGGGTGATCGAGCATTACCCGAGCCTCAGTGACTTTCCGCGCCTGGGCCTGCCGCCCCTGATCGCCCTGCCCACCACTGCCGGCACCGGCTCCGAACTGGGCCGCGAAGCGGTACTGACCGACAGCCAGCAGCAGGTCAAGCGGGTCATCAGCCACCCCGAACTGCTGCCCGCCTGCGTGATCCTCGACCCGCTGCTAACCCGCGGCCTGCCGCCCGCGCTGACCGCCGCCACCGGCATGGATGCCCTGACCCACCATATCGAGGCGTTCTGCTCGCCGCTGTACCACCCGATGTCCAGCGCGATTGCCGTGGAAGGCATGCGCCTGGTGCAGCAGCACCTGCGCCGGGCAGTGAGCCATGGCCAGGACCTGAACGCCCGGGAAGGCATGCTGGTGGCCTCGGCGATGGCTGCGGTGGCCTTCCAGAAGGGCCTGGGTGGCGTCCACGCCCTGGCCCACCCGCTGGGCGCGCGCTATCACCGTCACCATGGCCTGCTCAATGCCGTCCTCCTGCCCTATGTGCTGGTGGCCAACCAGCCGGTGATTGCCGAGGAGATCGGGCGCCTGGCCCGTTACCTGGACTTGCCCCGGGGGGATTTCCAGGGGTTCCTGGACTGGATCCTGGCCCTGCGCGCCGAGCTGGGCATCCCCCACTGCCTGGCGGATATCGGCCTGGACAGCCATGAAGCCGAGTGGGTCGGGGCCCAGGCCCTGGCGGATATTTCGTCCTCCGACACCAATGCCCGACCGCTGAGCGCCGCCGACTACAGCCAGATCTTCCGCAACGCCGTGCACGGCGTCCTGCCAGGAGCCCGCCCATGAAACCGGCCTTGTTTATCGATGGCCACTGGGTCGATGGCGACAGCGCGCCGATGCCGGTGCATGACCCGTCCCTGGGCCAAATCATGGCCCAGGTACCGGCGGCCAGCGCCCATCAGGTGAACCTGGCGGTGCAGGCCGCGCGCCGGGCCCTGCCCGGGTGGCGCAGCCTCAGCGGCGCCCGGCGAGCCGAGTACCTGCAAGGCTTCGCCCGGCACCTGCAGCAACGCCGCGAAGGGCTGATCGCCCTGCAGATGCGCAATAACGGCAAGCCGCGGCACGAAGCCGAACTGGACCTGGACGACGCCATCGCCACCTTCGACTACTACGCCGGCCTCGCTGCCCAGCTGGACGCCCGCCAGGATCAACCGGTGCCCTTGCAGGCTCCGGGCTTCAGTGCCCACTGCAGGTTCGAGGCCCTGGGCGTTGTAGGGCTGATCGTGCCCTGGAACTTCCCCCTGGTCACCAGTGCCTGGAAGCTGGCCCCGGCCCTGGCCGCGGGCTGCACGTTGGTGCTCAAGCCCTCGGAAGTGACGCCCCTGATCGAACAGGTCTACGGCGAAATCGCCGACGCCCTGGGCTTGCCGGCGGGCGTGTTGAACCTGGTGGCCGGCGCCGGCGAAACCGGCGTAGCCCTGAGCCAGCATCCGGGGCTGGACAAGCTGTCGTTCACCGGCAGCACTGCCACCGGCCAGCGAGTGATGGCCAGCTCCGCCGCCTTCTGCCGGCCACTGACGCTGGAGCTGGGGGGCAAGTCGCCGATCCTGGTATTCGCCGACGCCGACCTGGACCAGGCAGTGCACTGGATCATCGGCGGCTTTTGCTGGAACGCCGGGCAGATGTGCTCGGCCACCTCGCGGCTGCTGGTCCACGAGTCGATTGCCGATGCTTTGCTGCAGCGGTTGCGCAGTGCCCTGCTGGCCCTGCGGGTCGGCAACCCCCTGGAGCAGGAAGTGGACATGGGCCCCCTGAGTTGCCAGGCCCAGTGGCGCACGGTGTGCACCTACCTGGAACAGGCCAGGAACGAGGGCCTGGAATGCCTGGTGGGCGGCCATGCCCTGACCGGGCCGGGCTGGTTCGTGGCGCCCACGGTGTACACCGATGTGCCCACCAGCAGCAGGTTGTGGCAAGAGGAGATCTTCGGCCCGGTGCTGTGCATGCGCCGTTTCAGTGACGAAGCACAGGCCCTGGCCCTGGCCAACGACAGCGCATTCGGCCTGGTGGCCACTGTGATCAGCGCCGATCTGCCGCGCGCCGAACGGGTCGCCGCCGCTCTGGACGTGGGCCACGTGTGGATCAATTCACTACAGGCGGTGTTCGTCGAAACCTCCTGGGGCGGCACCAAGGGCAGCGGCATCGGGCGGGAACTGGGCCCCTGGGGGCTGGCTGCCTATCAGTCGATCAAGCACCTGACCCGCTGCCTGGGCTGAAGCGCGGGATCAGCCGCCATGCTCTGCCAGCAGGTCGGCGATAAAGGCCTTCAGCGCTTCGCCACGGGCATGCCCGGCGTGGGTGATCATGCTGTGCTGCACCTCGTAGCGCAGCGTCTCGGGGTGCAGCACGCGCATCTGCCCGGCCGCGACCCAGGGCTGGGCATAGTGGCTGGGCAGGTAGCCCAGGTGGGTGCCCGCCAGTACCCCGTGGACCACCGCCTCCATGTGGTAGGCGGTGGCCGAGGCGCGCTGGGGCGTTACCGGCAGCACCTGGTTGGCGGGCAGGAAACCGTGCTTGATCCAGTCACAGGCCTTGATGTGCGCAAGCTCTGGCTCCAGGACAGGGAACAGCGGGTGCGAGGCGCCGCAGAACAGGGCGATTTCCTCGGCGTACAGCGGCTGATAGTCGAGGGTCGGCAGGCTGCGGCTGAAATAGGAAATGGCCAGGTCCAACTGGCCGTCGATCACCGCCCGCTCAAGCTCGGTGGGCGAATTGATAAACACATGCAGGTGCAGGTCGTGCTCGCGGCGATAGAAGCGCGCGATGGCCGCGTCGATGCGTGCCGCGGGCAAGGTGGCGATGTTGTCCGCCAGCCCCAGGTACAGATCCCCCACCAAACGTCCGGACAATTCCTGGGCCTCGCTCTTGAACACCTCCACCGCGCCGAACAGCGCCTGGGCCGCCGCCAGGATCCGCTGGCCCTTCTCGGTCAGGCGAAAGCCGCCCTTACCGCGCTCGCACAGCCGATAGCCGAGGCGTTTTTCCAGGCTGGAGATGTGCATGCTGATATTGGACTGGCTCATGTTCAGTTCGGCCTGGGCCGCGGTGAAACCGCCGCACTTGACCACTACGGAGAAAATCCGCAGCAGGCGCAGGTCCATGTCGGTGACGTTTCTAAGCACAGGGGGTTTCCAGGAGTCGCGGGGCTGAACCAGGGGGCTATTCAACGGCAGCGCCCGGGCCGCGTCAAATCCATCGCGGCTTGCGTGATCGATGACATTGCAGGGACTATGCAACGCCTCCTTGCCACCTTGGATCGCTTGCCAATGGACTCACACCCCACGCCCGCGCTGTGCACCGAACGCTTGCTGCTGCGCCCCCTGGAACTGGCGGACGCCGACGCCATCCAGCAGCTATTCCCCCAGTGGGAGGTGGTGCGCTACCTCAACGCCCTGGTGCCCTGGCCCTACCCGGCCGACGGCGCCCTGAGCTTCCTGCGGGACATGGCACTGCCGGCGATGGCCCGGGGCACGGAATGGCACTGGACGCTGCGCCTGCGCAGCAACCCCGGGCAAATGATCGGCAGCATCAGCCTGATGGACGAAGCCGACAACAACCGCGGCTTCTGGCTGGCCCCGCCGTGGCAGGGCCAGGGCTACATGAGCGAGGCCTGCAAGGTGGTGGACCACTATTGGTTCGAGGTACTGCAACGGCCCTTGATGCGGGTGCCCAAGGCCGCGCCGAACCAGGGCTCGCGGCGGATTTCCGAACGCGCGGGCATGCGCCTGATCCGCTCCGAGGACGGTGAGTTCGTCAGTGGGCGATTCCCCGTGGACATCTGGGAAATCACCCGCGAGCAATGGCGCCGGCTCAGGTAAAGCGCACCCCGGGACGGGGGCGCTGGTCCACCGTCAGTTCGAACACATCCGGGCGGGCGTAGTGGCCGACCACGTCGTAGTCATAGCGCGCCCGCACCAGGTCGGCGGTATCGATCTGCGCGCTGATCAGCCCGGCCCGGCCCACCAGGGGGCCGGCCAGTACGTCCCCCATGGGCCCGACGATCACGCTGCCGCCGGCAATCAACGGTCGTTGGGCCGGCCAGTTGGCAATCTCCAGCCCCAGATCTTCGGGCGAGGCCTGCACCTGACAGGCGCTGACCACGAAGCAGCGCCCCTCGTGAGCGATATGGCGCATGCTCACCTGCCACATTTCCCGCTCGTCCACCGTGGGCGCACACCAGACTTCGATGCCCTGGGCGTACATCGCGGTACGCAGCAGCGGCATCATGTTTTCCCAGCAGATCACCGCGCCCACCCGGCCGACCTGGGTGTCCAGCACCGGCAGGGTCGAGCCGTCGCCCTTGCCCCAGATCAAGCGTTCGGTCCCGGTGGGCATCAGTTTGCGATGCTTGCCCGAAAGCCCCTGCTGCGGGTCGAAATACAGCGCCGTGCAGTACAGGGTGCTGCCACTGCGCTCGATGACACCCAGCACCAGGTTGGCTCCGGTACGGGCGGACAGCGCGGCCAGGGCATCGGTTTCCACCCCGGGCACCTCGATGGCATTGGCGAAGTAGCGGGCAAAGGCCTCGCGGCCCTCCGGCAGGCGATAGCCCAGCTGGGTGCCGAAGCCTTCGCCCTTGGGGTAGCCCCCCAGCAGCGCTTCGGGCATCACCACCAACTGCGCGCCGGCTTCGATGATGGCGGCCTCGTACGAGAGGATCTGTTCCAGGGTGGCGGCCTTGCCTTCAGGCAAGGCCCCGATCTGCAGGGCAGCGACAACGGACTTGGGCATGGGATGACTCCTTGAGCAATCAGGTGTTGCCCATTCTGCTGCCGCCCCTGATCATCGATAAACCCCACTCCAGTGCTTAATGATATGAACCAGATGAATATCGCCAGTGTCGACCTCAACCTTCTCAAGGCTTTCGAGGCGCTGCATGACGAGTCCAGCGCCAGCCGCGCCGCCTTGCGCCTGGGGGTGACCCAGTCGGCCATGAGCGCTGCCCTGCGCCGGCTGCGCGAGCTGTATGGCGACCCGCTGTTCGTGCGTACCGGGCGCGGGCTGGCGCCGACCCTCAAGGCCAATCAGTTGAAGCCCGTGGTCAGCGAAGCCTTGAACAAATGCCGCCAGAGCCTGGCCATGGTCGCCCCCGACACCGCCGACTATCAGGGCCGCTCGGTAACGCTGGGGCTGTCGGATGATTTCGAGATTGCCTATGGCCGGCAGATGATCGAGGCCGTGGCCCGGCGGGCGCCGAAGCTGCGGCTGATCTTTCGCCAGAGCCACAGCCAGATCGTCGCCGAGGCGCTGTTGCAGCGCAGCGTCGACCTGGCCATCAGTGCCGGCGGCTTTGCCGAACGCCTGCTCAGCCGCCAGGTGCTGGGGGAAGGCCATTACCTGTGCCTGGCAGACCCGGCCAGCCTGGCCCCCGGGCAACAGCAGATCAGTCTTGAGGAGTTTGTCGCACGGGAACACCTGCTGGTGTCGTCCCAGGGGTTTATCGGGATTACCGATGAAGGCCTGGCCAACCTGGGGCTGAGCCGCCAGGTGTGCGCCTCGACCACGCACTTTGCCGCCTTGCCCTTTCTGCTCAAGGGCAGCCAGGCGGTGGCGACCATTCCGGCCCATGCCGCCCGGCGCATCGCCGAATTCACCGGGCTGCAGTTGCTGCCCTGCCCCCTGGCCCTGCCGCGCTACCCGATCGAGCTGGGCTGGCGCACCAGCCCGCAGACCGATCCGCTGCTGGTGAAGGTACGCGAGGCGATTGTCGAGAGTTTTGCCCTTACTTGTTCGCCGCCATCAGGCGATTGACTTCACTGCGCACCATGTTCGAGTACTCCGGCGGCGACATGCCGTCGAGCTCGGCGCGGACCCACTCGGCCCACTTGCCCTTGCGCTTGCCACGCTCGCCGAACAGCCGCGCGGCCTCGCCCTTGGCCTTGCCCAGGTTGCTCTGCCACAGGTCGAACAGACGGGACTTCTCGTCCTCGATGGCGGCGCGCTCGGCCAGGGTCTTGTTAGCCAGATTGAAACTCATGGGAAATTCCTGCTGCGTAAAATAGGCGCCATCTTACACTGTAGGGGCTACGGGTTTTACCCCGGGGTCGCCAACGGGGCGTAAAACAGCTGCAACTTTTGCCCCCACGCCAGACTCCATTGCTTGCTACCCATTCACCTGTAGCCGCTGGGGGATGTGTTGTGCACCAGCGGCGATATTTCCAAGGAAAAAACTTCATGGCTCGTAAATCTGCCGCGCAAGCGGAAAACGATCAAATCAAGGACCAGGCCTTCAGCGAACTGCAGGCGCTGATCGAAGAATCGGAAAAGCTGCTCAAGGGCAGCGCCAGCCTGGTCGGCGAAGAAGGTGAGAGCCTGCGCCAGCAAGTCAGCCTCAAGCTCAAGCAGGCGCTGGATTCGGTCAGCAATGTGCGCGAGCGCAGCAAGCCGGTGGTGGATGCCACCGAGCAGTACATCGGTGGTCACCCGTGGCAGACCGTGGCCATCTCCGCCGGTTTCGGCCTGGTGGTAGGCCTGTTGCTGGGCCGTCGTTCCTAAGCCCCCGTGCAACGTTGAGGCCAGGTACGCCAATGGCGGCCTGGCCTTTTTCATGCCTTCAGTCCTGGGCCAGCGCCCGCAATTGCTGCAGCTGCTCGGCGGGAATGGCGATGCCCGCGTGCTGCGAACGCTCGCGCTGCTGATGCCGGCGATCCCCCGGCAGGCGCTTGAGCCCCACTGCATGCATCTGCCGCACCAGCTCCTGGCTGCGCTCGGCAAAACTCTGCCCGGCGGCCTTGCTCGGGTCGATGACGATCAGCAACTGGCCGGTCCAGGGCGTCTTGGCCCCCGGGTGGCCGGACCAGTCGAATTCGAAGGAGAAGTTGCCCCCGGTCAGGGCTGCCGCCAGCAGCTCCACCATCATCGACAGAGCCGAGCCCTTGTGCCCGCCAAACGGCAGCAAGGCGCCACCTTCAAGAATCGCCCTGGGGTCCTGGGTCGGCTGGCCCAGGCTGTCGACACCGATACCCGGCGGCAGGCGCTCGCCCTTGCGCGCGGCGATCTGCACGTCGCCATGGGCAATGGCGCTGGTGGCCAGATCGAAGACGATCGGCTGCCCCTGCGCCTGGGGTGCGGCGAAGGCGATCGGGTTGGTGCCGAACAATGGCCTGTCGGCGCCGTGGGGCACGACGCAGGTCATGCTGTTGACCACGCTCAGGGCCACCAATCCTTCCTCGGCGAAGGGTTCGACATCCGGCCAGAGTGCGGCGAAGTGGTGCGAATTGCGGATAGCCAGCACGGCGATACCGGCGCTGCGGGCCTTGCTCACCAGCAGCTCGCGGGCGGCAGCCAGGGCCGGCTGGGCAAAGCCGTTGCCGGCGTCGACCCGGACAAAGGCCGCCGCCACATCCTCCACCACCGGCACGGCCTGGCCGTCGACCCAGCCACTGGCCAGGGTCGAGACATAACCGGGAATGCGGAACACGCCATGGCTGTGGGCTCCGTCGCGCTCGGCGCCGGCACAGTTCTCGGCCAGGCAGCGGGCCACTTCGGCGCGGCAGCCGTGGCGTTGGAAAATCGTTTCCAGCAACTGCACCAGGGCCGGTAAAGAAAGGTATTGGGGCGGTGTTTCAACAACCACGGACGATGCAGACATCTGAAGCTCCAGAGTAATTATTGGAGGGGGCGACAGCGTGTGAACCTGGCGATTAAACAACGCCGCACTCCAACCCTGTCAACCACTGCCGGCGCCTTGCAGGGAAGGTGCCAGGATGGCCGGAACAACCATCCCCCTGGAGCAAGAAAAAGCCCCCTGTGCGCTGCCGTGGCAAGGCACAGGGGGCTGTATCAGCCTGGCTCAGTCCTTCTGGTCGCGCAGCACATTGCCCGAGGCGCCGTCGATGCGAAACTCATAGACACTGCCATCGGACTTGCGCCCTTCGCCTTCCCAATAGCCATCGTTGTCCGCTTCGATCTTGTAGATCTCCACGTAGCCGGCTTTGGTCTTTGCGGTTTCAATGGCTTTTTCAATGGTGATCCAACCGGCCCCCGGGCGGTCGGCCAGGGCCGCTCCAGCGCCCAGCAGGCTGGCGGTGGCAAGCAATGCGGCAAGCGTCTTCTTCAACATGGTCCATCTCCTTGTGTATTCACTTTCGATACAGAGCCTGGTTTTAGGGCGTGCCAGATGAAAATAAGTTCACTTTGATGCTCATTAGCCATGACGGTTGTTCTCCAAGACTTGCCGCGGAGGGTAGAATGCGGGAAATCAGGAAGAGTCAATGAGCGAACAGATCCTCTCAGAAGCCGAATACGACGCCATCACCCAAGCGGCAGCCCAATGGTGCATGCGCCTGCATGAACCCGACTGCAGCGACGCGGAGCGTCTGGCCTTTCAGCAATGGCATGATGCCGACCCCCTGCACGCCTTCGAATACGAGGCGATGCGGGAAATATGGGAAGTGGCCGATCAACTGCCCCCCTCCACCCTCACTGCCGCACCAGCCCCCGCACCGGTCAAGCTCGTTCCCCGGCGCACCTGGCAGCAGTATGGCGTGGCGGCGGCCATCGCCCTGTGCGCCCTGCCCCTGGCCGCCTACAGCGGCTGGGAACTGGGTTGGGTGCCGTCCTCCTACCAGCGATTCGAAGCCGGCGACAGCCTGCGCAGCGTGACCCTGGCCGATGGCAGCCAAGTGCAACTGAACCTGGGCAGCACCCTGACCTACAGCAACTACAAGGACCAGCGCCGGGTCACCCTGAAAAAAGGCGAAGCCTTCTTCAAGGTCAGCCACGACGCCAGCCACCCGTTCGTGGTCAAGGCCGCCAATGGCCAGGTCAAGGTCACCGGCACCCAGTTCAATGTGTGGATGTACGAGGACCAGGTGCGGGTCACCCTGCTCCAGGGCTCGGTCCTGGTGAGCAGCAACACCGCCCTGCCCGGCGAAGGTTTCCGCCTGGAGCCGGGCATGCAGGCCAGCTACAAGGCCGGCGACTACCAGCCGCAGATCAGCCAGACCTACAGCAACGACAGCTCCCTGGCCTGGCGCGAAGGCAAGCTGGTGCTGGACAACCTGGCCCTCACCGACGCCCTGCCGCTGATCAACCGCTACCTGGACACTCCGGTGCAGGTCGCCGACGCCAACACCGGCAAGATCCGCGTCGGCGGCATCTACAACACCCGGGAAATCAAGAGCCTGCTGACCTCGCTGCCCAAGGTGCTGCCGGTCTACCTGACGCGCAATCGCGATGGAAACCCGGTAATCAACTCACTGCCCCAGTCCCCGCCAAAAAGCTGAAGGCCGCCCCGTTGCCGGGGCGGCCTCCTCTTGATGCTCACGCTCAACCGTTACTGGCGCGCCAGTACCGCCCCCTTGCGCGGCTCTTCGATCACCTGCAACTGATACTGGCCATCGGCACGGATCTGCGCTTCGGTAAAGGGCAGCACGCTCCACTGGTTGCGGGCGAATGCAGCGGTCTGGTCGCGAAAATGCGCTGAGGCCGGGTCGCTGGACAGGGAGAACGCCAGCAGCCCCAGGGCGCGCGGCCCCTGCTCGTCGAAGCTGACCACGTTCAGGTAGCTGGTACCGCTGACCACTTCACGCTTGCCATCGGCCGCCGGCACGCTCTGGATGGCGTTGTACACCCCCAGGCTTTCAGGGCCGCCGGGCACCGGGGTCGGCTGGCCGCCCTGGCTGACCTGCTGGATATCGCCCCAACGAACGTCACTCCCCAGCCCGGCGTCGGCGACCTGCTGCGCCGAAGCCAGCATCGACTCGCGCAGTGCCCGGGCCACCGCTGGCCGGCCAATGGCCAGGCCCCGTGGGGTGTGCTGGGGATCTTTCGGGTCAAAGGCCACGCGCCACACGCTGGGGTCCTGCAACAGCGGCTGCATGATGCCCTGGAAGTGCACGAAGCCCAGGCCGGCCTGCAACCCCGCGCTGCGGTCCCAGGCTTTCAGGCTGGCGCACACCGGCCCCAGGCGCTGGGCATCCGCCCCCAGGCCCTGCTCACAGAACTGCAGCAGATCGGGCATCACCTGGCCGGCCAGGTACACCTGATCGTCCGTGACCAGGTGCTGCAGGTCGCTGACCTGGGCCTTGTGCATCCGGCTCAGGCGATCCAGAGCAAAGCGCGCGCGCATCTTCAGCGGCACGTCCTGCTCGCTGATCACCGGCGAAAAGCCTTGCAGCGGCGCCGCCGGGTTGACCATCCAGGCCGAATCGTTGGAATGCTGCAGGTAGTCGTTGCGCGCCAGTTGCGGCAACTGGCTGGCGGCGAAGATCCCCGGTTGCGCCGCTGCCGGGTCGATATCCCAGGCGCAGGCACTGCGCGAGCCATCCAGAACGATGACCCGGGTGCCGGCCCGCGGATCACTGCACTGCGTCAGCTTGGCCTGGGTGACGTTGGGCACCACCGACTGGTTCATGTACAGCGCCCGGCCCTGGTCGTCCACCGCCAGGGTGTTGACCCAGGGAATGCCCTGCAACTGGTGCACGCTGTCTTGCAGGCCGGCCACGCTGCTGGCCTGGTTCATCGCGTACCACTGGGCCAGCACCCGGCTGTTGTCCAGGTTGGCGTCGCGCAGGCTGTAGGCATATTGATGATCCCAGTCCAGTTCCCCCGGCCACTGCACGATCGGGCCGAAGACCGAGCTGTAGAGCGTGCGCGTACGCGGCTGCAACTGGCCGTCCGGGCCCTTGCTCTGCACGGTCAGGGTCTGGCGCTCCAGGGGCAGCGAACGGCCGTCCAGCAGGTAGCGGGTCGGGTCCTTGGGGTCCAGTTGCAAACGGTACAGGGTGAAGTGCTTGGAGGCGTCCACGGTGTGGGTCCAGGCCAGGTGCTGGTTGAAGCCGATATTGATCAGCGGCAGGCCGGGCAAGGCCGCGCCCATCACATCCAGTTGCCCGGGAATGGTCAGGTGCATCTGGTAGAAGCGCATGCCGCCGACCCAGGGGAAATGCGGGTTGGCCAGCAGCAGCCCACGGCCGTTGAACGAACGCTCGCTACCGATGGCCACCGCGTTGCTGCCACGGTCCAGGGCGAAACGCTGCTGGCGTGCCGCCGCCAGTTGCCAGTGCTCGGCCGGCAGCCCGGCCTGGGCCGTGGCTCCAGGTGGCGTGGCTCCGGCCAGGGCCTCGGCGAATTGCCCGGCACCGCCTTCCACCAACAGGCGTCGGGTCAGTTTCACCAGGTCCGAGGTGGCCAGCGGCCGCACCCAGTCACCCCGGCATTGCTCGGGCAGGCCCTGGGCCTGGCGCTCCGCCAGCTGGCGGTTGTAGCCCTCGACGTAACCCTGCATGCGCTCGCGCATCGCCGGGGTCTGGGCCTGCCAGAAGGCCGCCACGGCCTGGGGAGTGTTGAGCCAACTGAAGAACAGGTCGCTGCTGAGGTTGTCGCGCTGTTCCAGGGTCTGGCCCTCGGCGCCGAAGTATTGCGAGCGCTGGGCGTTGACCGTCAGCACCTCATTGGCCATCAGGCACAGGTTGTCCTGGGCGTAGGCGTAGCCGATGCCGTAGCCCAGGCCGCGCTCGTCGTCGGCACGGATGTGCGGCACACCAAAACTGGTGCGGCGAATCTCGGCGCGGGTCTGCTCGGGCTGTGCCAAGGCATGGGCGCCACCGCTGAAGCTTAGAAACAGGGCTGCAAGGCAAAAACTCGGTAACTGCCTGGAAATGATCACGCCGACTCCTGATGCAAAAATACAGAACCAGGACTGGTGTGCAGGAGCGGTTGGCAACGCCGCCAGTCTGGGAATCCAGCCGCGCACGGATCACCCGACGCCTGCCTGCCCATAAAGACGAAATGCTTGAAAAAAATTTAATCCGCAAAGGCCAAAAGCCCCGCCATCACATGTCAGCGACCTGATACCGACAAATTTTCTACATTCAGGACTTCATGATTTGCCGTGCTCGTTCGTCTAGTTACTAGAGCATCCATCATTCTTTTCCTGATCAGGCTCTGATAAGGAGTTTTTGCATGTACAACCCGCAACTGCCAATGGACGGCAACACCGTGAACAGCACGCCTTCCCTGAATGCCGGCGCCGGTGTCTTCGGCAAGAACGCCGAGCGCAACAGTAATGAACGAATCAAGCACCTGCTCAAAAGCTTCGGCCTGCGTACCAGCCTGATTCGCCTGAAAGTCATCGACGCCCTGCTCACCGCGGCCCAGAGCGACCGCTCCCTGGGGGTGCGCGGCATCCACAGCCAACTGCTGGAACTGGACATTCCCCTGTCCTTTCTCAGTGTGCGGGAGGTGCTCAAGCGGCTGTGCAGCGAGGGTGTACTGACCCTCAATGCAGACAAGAGCTACAGCCTGCACCAGCAGGCCGCAGCGGTGCTCGACGGTCTCTCCTGAGGCCGTCGAGCCCGGGCTCAGGGCTTGACCTTGCGGCGCATCACGCCGTTGATCACCACCACGACCACCGCCACGCCAATGGCGATGTACTGGAACAGCTTCTCGCTGATGATGCCGTTGTTCTGCAGGTAGGAAAGGCCAAGCATGATTCCCAGTACCACCAGGGAAATCAGAATCGAGTAGATCAAGCGTTGTTTCTGAGTCATTGCCGGGTCCTGAAGCTGAAATTGTATCTGCCGTGTATCAAGATCGATGCCAAGCACATACCCGGATTCGGGGATGAGCCGGGCAAATCGGGGTCACATGGTACAGGCGCGAAGGAGTTTTTTCTTCCTTGTCGTCCTGCCGTGTTCCCCGAGCCCTTTGAGGATTGATCCATGTTTCGTCGAATCACACTGCTGATTCCCCTGCTGGCCATGCTGACCCTGTCGGGCTGCATCATCATGCCCCACGATGGCGGGCACCACCGCTACTACGACGGCGGCCCGGGCTACTATCACCGCTGAGTCATCCGGCCAGCCCATCGGCCCCATGAGCCGCCCGATCTCGCCACCAACGCCCGCCTTGTCGCGGGCGTTTTGCTGCATGGCGCCCGACCATTCAGGGGCAAGAAATGTGATTGCCCGGGCGGGCGAACAGCTCCACCAGCCAATCGATGAATACCCGCAGGCGGGTCGACAGGTGCCGCTGGGGCGGGTACAGCGCGGTCAGCGGCAATGCAGGCAGCGGGTAGTCCTCCAGCACCCGCTGCAGGGTCGCGTCCTGCAACTGCCGGGCAACGTGGTAGTACGGGGTCTGGATCAGCCCGTAGCCGGCTTCGCAGGCCGCCAGGTAGCCATCGGCGCTGTTCACCGCCACCCGCTTGGGCAACTGCACCGGCTGCAACTGGCCGGCGAAGAAGAATTCCAGACCATAACGCTTGCCGCTGACGTTGGAGAAATACTCCACCATCTGATGCCCTTGCAGCTCTTGCGGAGTACGGGGAACCCCCCGCTGGCGCAGGTACCCGGGGCTGGCACAGGTGACTTGCTGCAACTGCGCCAGCGGCCGCGCCACCAGGCTCTCGTCCAGGGCCGGGCCGCCGCGCAGCGCACAGTCCACGCCCTCGCGGATCAGGTCCACCGGGCGGTCATTGAGGCCGATCTCCAGTTCGATCTGCGGATAGCGCGCGGAAAACTCCGGCAGCGCCGGCATCACCAGCAACCGGCCGATGCCCACCGGCATATCGACACGCAACAGGCCACGGGGGTTGTGCCGAGCCAGGGAGAATGCCGCCTCACTCTCCTCCAGGTCCGCCAGCAAGCGTACGCAACGCTGGTAATAGGCGGCTCCGTCCAGGGTCGGGCTGACCTGGCGGGTGGTGCGGTGCAACAACTGCACCCCCAGATGGGCCTCCAGTTGCTTGATCAGAATGGTCACCGACGCCGGCGGCATCTGCAGACTGTCGGCAGCCTTGGCAAAGCCGCCCAGCTCGACGATACGGGTAAAGACGCGCATGGCGTTGAAACGATCCATGGAGCAAACCTGCGGATTATTTAGAATTCAATAATAGTGATAGCGCTTTTAGCCTGTTTATCGGTTTTTTGTCGAGTAGCACACTGCAGGCTCTTTCCCCTTACCGGAGCATTCATCGATGCGCACTCGACAACTGGGCCAGGACGGCCCGCAGGTTTCCGCCATTGGCCTGGGCTGCATGGGCATGAGCGATTTCTACACCACCGGCAACGATCCCCGGGAAGCCGTCGCCACCTTGCATCGGGCCCTGGAACTGGGCATCAACCTGCTCGATACCGCCGACATCTACGGCCCCCACAGCAACGAAGAGCTGATCGGCCGGGCCATTCGCGGCAAGCGCGAACAGGTGTTCCTGGCCAGCAAGTTCGGCATTGTCCGCGACCCGGCCAACCCGGCGGCCCGCGGGGTCGACGGCCGGCCGGAATACATCCGCACCGCCATCGACGGCAGCCTGCGGCGCCTGGGGGTGGACACCCTGGACCTGTACTACCAGCACCGGGTCGACCCGGACGTGGCCATCGAGGAAACCGTCGGCGCCATGGCCGAGCTGGTCCAGGCCGGCAAGGTGCGCTACCTGGGCCTGAGCGAAGCCTCGGCGGCAACCCTGGAGCGGGCGCACAAGGTGCATCCGATCAGCGCCCTGCAAAGTGAATATTCGCTATGGAGCCGGGATCAGGAAGACAACGGCTGCCTCGCCGCCTGCCAGCGCCTGGGCATCGCCTTCGTGCCCTACAGCCCACTGGGCCGGGGTTTTCTCACCGGGGCCCTGAAAAGCCCGGAAGACTTCGCCGCCGACGACTACCGGCGTTTCAACCCACGTTTCCAGGGCGAAAACTTCCAGCACAACCTGCGCCTGGTGCAACAGGTGCAGCAGTTGGCGGCGGACAAGGGGGTGAGCAGCGGGCAATTGGCCCTGGCCTGGGTGCTGGCTCAGGGCGATTACCTGATTCCGATTCCCGGAACCAAGCAACGGCGGTATCTGGAGGAGAACGTGGCGGCACTGGAGGTGAGGCTGAGCGCCGAGGAACTGGCGTCACTGGAGCAGATCTTCAGCCCGCAGACCACCGCCGGAACCCGGTATGCCGAAGAGGTAATGGGCTTGCTGGGGCGTTGAAAGCAGAGCTGTGGCGCGCACCGGCAGGCAGTGCGCGCCACTGGAATCAGGCCTTGGCGGAGACGTTCTTGTCGGTCACCGTGGTGCCGTTGCCCTTGCCATAGTTCTGTAGCCCCTGAAGTACATAGATGGCTTTCTTGTACTCGGGGATCAGGTAGTTGGCGTACTTGTTGCCCTTGAGGTTATTGCTCTGAATATCCTCAAGCTTCATCGCGAAGTACTCCAGGGCATTAAACGGTTGCTCCGGATCCTTGGGAATACCGAAGCGGTCAAACTGGTCGCCGGCATTGATCAAGTTCAGTGCCGTCACATCACTGATCAGGCCATTGTTCTTGAGGAAGGTACTCATGCTTCCAAGCGATTTGGAGGTGACATTAGTAGGATCGAACCCCTTGATCTGCTTGTGCAGCTTGAGTTCGTCCATCTTGCGGGTGTTGAGTACTGTCGGGTCGCTCCCCACCAGGGCCAGCATCTGCCGGACCTTGACGCTCTGTGATACGGGTTTGGTCGAACGCGTTCCACCATCCTCGCGAACCAGCAGCCCCGCCTTGCTGGTCCAGCCGCCGACGTATCCGATTGCCATGCTGTAACTCCTGTAGTCCGGCCTTCCAATCACCTTTTTCAGCGCCATGAAACTTCTGACAAGGCACCTGAACAAGGATGTAAGCCGTGTTGAAACATCTGAATGGGCGCAAGTATCAACGCCGTGGCAAGCGCCAACAACGCTTTATTTCCTGAGTTTACAATTTTTGTACAAACTCGACACAATTACCGCAAAGGCCCTGTTTAAAAGGCCCGGGAAGTTTTCCCGCACATCAAAGCGTCATCTTTTCATGCCTTGCCTTGCCCTTGACCGGGCGCCTTTGCCCTGCCCCACCATCCCGTGGCGCAGTTTTTTTTCCAGGGCATGCCTTTTTTGGACGATCGTACTAAAGAGCAGAAAAACCGCGCCGACATCCTGTGGATGCCCTGACAACGCATCGCATTCCCGAATAATAAAAATCGCTCGGTAAGGACAGGTCCCATGCCCGCTTTGCGCACGATTCAAGCCCGCTACACGCTGTTTCTGGTCCTGTTCATTGTCTTGATGCTGATACTCACGGTGGTGGGCATCAGCCAACTGGTAGCGCCCAAGCTGCGTCATACCGAAGAACAGGTAGCCCTCAACCGCATCGCCGAAGTGGCGCAGCGCATCCAGGGCGAACTGAACAAGGTCCAGGCCCAGCAACGCAGCATCACCCAGACCATTCCCCTGCTCGACAGCGACAGCATCGACAAGGTCCTGCCGGGCCTGGTGGACCAGTACGGTGAACAGAAAGTCTTCGGCGGCGGCATCTGGCCCCTGCCCGGCCAGCGCACCCCGGGGCGCAACAAACACAGCACCTTCTGGCACCGTGACGCCTCCGGCAAACTGGTGGTCAACACCTTCTGGAACAGCGACCCGGCGCCCAACTACTACGAGCAGCCCTGGTACCTGGGCGGCATGCAGACCGCCCCCGGCCAGTGCGCCTGGGCTGCGGCCTACAAGGACGATGCCAGCGCCGAGCCGCGCACCAACTGCGCCATGGCCATCCGCCGCGACGGCCAGCCCTGGGGCGTGGCCACCATCGACGTGACCCTGGGTTTCTTCAACGACCTGGTGGCGCGCCAGGAACAGGCACTCAAGGCCGAGATGCTGATCGTCGAAGCCGACGGCAAGATCATCAGCAACAGCTCGCGGATCAACGGCCCGATCGTGCTCAAGAACATCCGCGACCTGAGCCCCGGCTCCCCCTTCGCCGCCCAGGTCCAGGCCGCCCTGCAGCAACCTGACCAGGGGGCACGGCGCGTCGAGTTCGACAATGCCGGGGTGCCCAGCACCTTCTTCATGCGCGCCATCGAAGGCACGCCCTGGTTTCTCGCCAGCGCCCTGCCGACCCAGCTGATCACCGCCCAGCGCGACGACGTGCTGAGTACCCTGAGCCTGTTGCAGATCCCCATGGTGATCCTGCTGGTGTTGCTGCAGGTCTATGCGATCCGCCAGCTGGTGCAGCGTATGAAGATCCTCAAGGGCAATATCGACGCCCTGGCCACCGGCGACGCCGACCTGACCCGGCGCATCGTGATCCGCGCCGAGGACGAACTGGGGGCCATCGGCCACTCGGTGAACCGCTTTATCCAGTACCTGCAACAGATGATCGGCGAGGTCACCCAGGCCACCGAGGCCATGGCCGGGAGCCTGGGGCAGTTGCAGCAGAGCTCGGCCCACAGCCAGCAGATCCTGTTGCGCCATGCCTCGGAAACCGATCAGACGGTGACCGCCATTACCGAAATGAGCAGCACCGCCGACAGCGTTGCCGCCAACGCTGCCCAGACCGCAGACTTCACCCGCCGCGCCAACGAACACGCAGAACGTTCCCGGGTGGTGGTGGGCGAAGCTTCCGGCAGCGTCATCGCATTGATCGACGAAGTCGCCGATGCCACCCACAAGGTCGAGGCCATGCAAGCCGACGCCCAGCGCATCACCGAGGTCCTCGGGGTGATCGGCGCCATCGCCGGGCAGACCAACCTGCTGGCCCTGAACGCCGCGATCGAGGCCGCCCGGGCCGGAGAACAGGGCCGCGGCTTCGCCGTGGTCGCCGATGAAGTGCGGGCCCTGGCCGCGCGGACCCAGGACAGCACCTCGCAGATCAACGAAATGCTCGCGCGCCTGACCCAGGGCGTGAGTTCCTCGGTCAGCGCCATGGAAAACACCCAGGCCAGTTGCCAGTCAGCGGCGGATGCCACGGCGCGGGTCAACAGCGGGCTCGACGAAATGGCCGACTCGGTGAGCCAGATCAACAGCCTGAGCACCCAGATCGCCACCGCCGCCGAACAGCAAAGCGCCGTGACCGAGGAAATCAACCGCAGCATGGTGAGCATCCGACACATGGTCGAGGAGCTGGTGGACAGCGCCCGGGCCGGGGAAAGCAACACCCAGAGCCTGTTGCAGGCCAATGCCCAGGTCAGCCACCTGATGAGCCGCTTCAAAGTCCGCTGAACGGTCTGCCCCCGCCCCTGGCAGCCCGCCGGGGCGGGGCTATATTTCAGGCTCCGGTCACAAGGACGTGAGGTGCCCCATGGGCCAGCGCCAAACACATCTGTTGCATGAACAGATCAGCCACGAACTGTTTATCCAGGCCAGCATCGACACCGTCTACTACTACGTGACGCAGCCGGACCGCTGGCCGGAGTGGCACCCTTCCAGCCTGCGTGCCGACACCGGCCTGTGCGGTTCATTGCCCGCCGGCCACCGTTTCAGTGAAACCATGGACTTGCTGGGAGTGCAACTGCCCATCAGCTACCGGGTGCTGGTGGCGGTGTTTCCCAAGGAGTTCAAGACCCTGTTCAGTTCCGCCGCGCTGGACGGTTCGATCCACTACCTGTTGAGCAAGCAGGGCGACGGCACACTGTTCCGGCGCACCCTGGAATACGCCACCGACCTGCAGCTCAGTGGCCTGCGAGCACGCATGGAGCAGCTTTCGAGCCAGGCCCTGGGCAACCTCAAGCAGCGTCTGGAACAGCCCGACGACTGACAAATCTGTAATGCCCACCTCAGTTTCCTGACAGCCAGCGCCGATTAGAGTCCGCTCCAATTCGCTGACTGACTGGAAGCCTCCGATGCCGCGCCCCTCCTCGTTCCACAGCCCCTCCCGCCGCACCTTCGTCAAGGCCCTGGCTGCCGGTGGTGTGCTAGCCGGCTTCGGCCTGTGGCGCAACCCGGTCTGGGCCATCAGCAGCCCGGGCCAGCCCGAGGTCCTGGCCGGCAGCGACTTCGACCTGTGCATCCAGCAGTTGCCGGTGAACTTCAGCGGCCGGCCACGCAAGGCCATGGCCATCAACGGCAGCCTGCCCGGGCCCCTGCTGCGCTGGCGCGAAGGCGACCGGGTGACTGTGCGGGTGCGCAACCGCCTGGACCAGCCCAGTTCCATCCACTGGCACGGGATCATCCTGCCGGCCGACATGGACGGCGTGCCCGGCCTGAGCTTCGAGGGCATCGAGCCCGGCGGGCTCTACCGCTACAGCTTCCCGGTCAAGCAGCACGGCACCTACTGGTACCACAGCCATTCCGGGCTGCAGGAACAACTGGGGGTGTATGGCCCGCTGGTGATCGACGCCCGGGAACCGGAGCCCTTCAGCTACGAACGCGACTACGTGGTGCTGCTCTCGGACTGGAGCGACGAGGAGCCGGGGCAGATCCTGCGCACCCTGAAGAAACAGTCCGACTACTACAACCAGCACAAGCGCACCCTGGGCGACTTCATCGAGGACGTCGGCCGCGACGGCTGGGCGGCCACGCTGGCCGAACGCAGCATGTGGGCGCAGATGAACATGACCCCCACCGACCTCGCAGATGTCAGCGGCGCCACCTATACCTTCCTGCTCAACGGCCAGGCCCCGGGCCAGCCATGGTGCGGGCTGTTCCGCCCCGGCGAACGCCTGCGCCTGCGAGTGATCAATGCCTCGGCCATGAGCTATTTCGACCTGCGCATTCCCGGGGTGCAGATGACCGTGGTCGCCGCCGACGGCCAGCACGTGGTGCCCGTGACCGTGGATGAACTGCGCATTGCCGTGGCCGAAACCTTCGACGTGCTGGTGCAACCCGGTGCCGGAGCCCACGCCTTGTTCGCCCAGGCCATGGACCGCAGCGGCTATGCCCTGGGCACCCTGGCCAGCGCCCTCGGGCTCGTGGCCGAGGCACCGGCCATGGACCCGCGACCGCTGCTGGACATGACGGACATGGCCATGGGTACCATGGATCACGGGGCAATGCCGGGCATGGACCATGGCGCCATGGCCGCCATGGATCACGGCGCGATGAATACCGCGATCAGCCACCCGACCTCGGAAACCAACAACCCCCTGGTGGACATGCAGGCGGTGAACCCCATGCCGCGCCTGGACGATCCGGGCATCGGCCTGCGCGACAACGGCCGCCGGGTGCTGCGCTACGCCGACCTGAAAAGCACCTTCGCCGACCCCGACGGTCGCGAACCGAGCCGGACCCTGACCCTGCACCTGACCGGGCACATGGAAAAGTTTGCCTGGTCCTTCGACGGCATTCCCTTTGCCGAAGCCGAACCCCTGCGCCTTCGGTATGGCGAGCGGCTGCGCATCGAACTGGTGAACGACAGCATGATGGCCCACCCCATCCACCTCCACGGGCTGTGGAGCGACCTGGAGGACGAACACGGCCGCTTCCAGGTGCGCAAGCACACCATCGACATGCCACCGGGCACCCGCCGCAGCTACCGGGTCACCGCCGATGCCCTGGGGCGCTGGGCCTATCACTGCCACCTGCTGTACCACATGGAAAGCGGCATGTTCCGCGAAGTCCGGGTCGAGGAGGAACGCCACCATGAAGCTTGATTACCTCCGCTTCACCCGGCAGCCCGGCGTTGGCCTGGCCCTGCTCCTGCTGGCCTGGCCCTGGGCACCGGCACAGGGCGAATCGATGCCGGGCATGGGCCATTCCAGCGTGCCTGGGACAGCCATGGGCGCCATGGACCACTCGCAGATGCCCGGCATGCAGGCGCCGACACAGGGCCAATCGACACCCGGCGTGGCCCCCTCCACCATGCCCGGCCACGCCATGGGTGCCATGGACCACTCGCAGATGCCCAGCATGCAGGCGCCAGCCCCCACACGAAGCCGCACACCGATCCCGGTGCTGACCGATGCCGATCGGGCGGCGGTCTACCAGGGCCCCAGCGGCCACATCCACGGCCCGTCGCTGAACACTTTCCTGCTGGTGGACCAGTTGGAATGGCAGGACGCCGACCCGGGCGGCAGCGTCGCCTGGGAGGTCGAGGGCTGGGTCGGTGGCGACCGCGACCGGCTCTGGCTGCGCAGTGAAGGCGAACGCACCCGGGGCGTCACCGAGCACGCCGAGCTGCAAGCCCTGTGGGGCCATGCCATTGGCCCCTGGTGGGACCTGGTGGGCGGCCTGCGCCAGGACTTCAAGCCCGGCACGCCGCAGACCTGGGCCGCCCTGGGGCTGCAAGGCATGGCCCTGTACAACTTTGAAAGCCAGGTCACCGCCTACCTCGGCGAGGACGGCCAGGCCGCCTTGCGCCTCAAGGGTGACTACGACCTGCTGCTGACCCAGCGCCTGATCCTCCAGCCCTCCGCCGAGGTCAACCTCTATAGCCGCAATGACCGGCAACGGGGCCTGGGCGCAGGCCTGGCGGACAGCGAGATCGGCCTGCGCCTGCGCTACGAGATCCGCCGCGAGTTCGCTCCCTATATAGGGGTGACCTGGAACCGCAGCTACGGCCGCAGCGCCGACTACGCCCGGGACGAGGCCGAGCTGGACAACGACCCGCGCCTGGTCCTGGGCCTGCGCCTGTGGTTCTGAAGGCCACAACCGCTGGCCGGCCTTGGTATCACCTTGAAACAAAAGCCAGCGGCGGCCAGCGAAAAAAACCGCAAAATGCACCACCCCGAGCGTGCAACCGCGGGTGGCCGGCCATGCCACCCTTCCTTATTGATCAGCGACAAAGAGACTTTCGATGAACACCTCACTGCGTCTGGCGGCCCTGTCCGCCCTGCTGATCAGCTCCCTGGCCCAGGCTGGAGAACTGATTCCCATCGACGTGCACCGCGACGCCAACTGCGGCTGCTGCAAAAAGTGGATCGAGCACCTGCAGGACAACGGCTTTGCCGTGACCGACCACGTGGAAAGCAACATGAGTGCGGTCAAGCAGCGGCTCGGCGTCGCCCCGCGCCTGGGCTCCTGCCATACCGCGGTGATCGACGGCAAGTTCGTCGAGGGCCACGTGCCGGCCGAACAGGTGCTGGCCCTGCGCAAGCGCGATGACCTGCTGGGCATCGCCGCCCCGGGCATGCCCATGGGCTCCCCCGGGATGGAAATGGACGGCATGGGCGCCGATGCCTTCCAGGTCATCGGCCTGACCCGCGAGGGCAAGGACGTGGTCGTCGCGGACTACCCGGCTCGTTGATCTTCGGCGCCTACTTCGGCCTGTTCCTGGCGGCGTTCGGCGCCGCCACCCTGCTGCCCCTGCAATCGGAAGCGCTGCTGGTGGGGTTGCTGCACAACAGCCAACTGGCAGTGCTCGGGCTGTGGCTGGTGGCGACC
Source organism: Pseudomonas sp. 8(2025) (assembly GCF_052665325.1). Classification (NCBI taxonomy): domain Bacteria; kingdom Pseudomonadati; phylum Pseudomonadota; class Gammaproteobacteria; order Pseudomonadales; family Pseudomonadaceae; genus Pseudomonas; species Pseudomonas sp. 8(2025). The sequence goes on from NZ_JBQOIE010000004.1 coordinate 369,211, forward strand.
CTGGGCAATGTCCTGGGCTCGCTGGTCAACTGGTGGCTGGGCCAGCGCCTGGAACACTACAAGGAGCGCCGCTGGTTTCCGGTCAGCCCGCGTCACCTGGAGCGGGCCCGGGGGCCTTACCAACGCTATGGCCACTGGACGCTCCTGCTGAGCTGGATGCCGCTGATCGGCGATCCGCTGACCCTGGTGGCCGGCGTCATGGGCGAACCCCTCAAGCGTTTCCTGCTGCTGGTCACCCTGGCCAAGGGCGCGCGCTACGCCGTGCTGGCGTGGCTGACCCTGGGCTGGATCGGCTGAGCGCCCGCAGCTCCCCATCACCGCGCAGGAGCTGGCTTGCCAGCGAAAGTGCCCGCCCCGGCACCACGTCTTCCTTGTCGGCAAGCCGGTGCCCAGGGTTTGCCTGTGGCTTAACGTCGCCCTAATCCGGCGGCTACAGCATCGCCCGCAACCTTGCGGAGTGTCCTTATGTTCCTTGCTACCCCTCGCTGGCTCAGTGCCTTGCTGCTGCCCCTGGCCCTGCCTGCCCTCGCCGCCCAGGCGCCGGTCTACGGTCCCGAACTGCAGGGCTTCGACTACCCCTATCCCTTGCAGCATTTCAGCTTTGTGTCCCAGGGCCAGGCACTGCAGATGGGCTATATGGATGTACCGCCCCAGAGCCCGGCCAACGGGCGCAGCCTGGTACTGATGCATGGCAAGAACTTCTGCGGCGCCACCTGGGAGGGCTCGATCAAGGCCCTGAGCGCCGCAGGCTACCGGGTGATAGTCCCGGACCAGATCGGCTTCTGTACCTCCAGCAAGCCCGAACACTACCAGTACAGCTTCCAGCAACTGGCGCAGAACACCCATCAACTGCTGGCCAAGCTTGGCGTCAACCAGGCCAGCCTGCTGGGCCATTCCACCGGTGGCATGCTGGCCACCCGCTACGCCCTGCAATACCCCGATCAGGTACGGCAACTGGCCCTGGTCAACCCCATCGGCCTGGAAGACTGGAAAGCCCTGGGCGTGCCCTGGCGCAGCGTCGACCAGTGGTACCAGCGCGAGCTGAAGCAGACCGGCGAGGGTATCCGCCGCTACGAGCAGCAGACCTATTACGCCGGCCGCTGGAAGGCCGAATACCAGCGCTGGGTGGACATGCTCGCCGGCCTCAACCAGGGCCCCGGCAAGCGCCTGGTGGCGTGGAACTCGGCGCTGATCTACGACATGATCTTCAGCCAGCCGGTGTACTACGAATTCCAGGACCTGAAGATGCCGACCCTGCTGCTGATCGGCACCGCCGACACCACCGCCATCGGCAGCGATATCGCGCCGCCCGAGGTCAAGGCGCGCATCGGCCACTACCAGGACCTGGGCAAGCAGGTGGCGCAGCGCATCCCCCATTCGACCCTGGTGCAGTTCCCGGGGCTGGGCCACGCACCGCAAATGGAACAACCCGAGCCTTTCCACCAGGCCCTGCTGGGCTGGTTGAAGCAACCCTGAGCCAGGAGCCCGAACATGGCACTAGAGATTGCGGTAATCGATGATTGGCAGGACGTAGCGCGCGAGGTAGTGGACTGGTCGGTGCTCGATAGCATCGGCCGGGTCAGCTTCCTTCACGACTACCCGGCAGACCCCGCCACCCTGGCCCGGCGCCTGCAACCGTTCCAGGTGATCTGCGTGATGCGCGAGCGCACCCGGTTCGATGAAACCCTACTACGCAGCCTGCCGCAGCTCAAGCTGCTGCTCACCGGCGGCATGCGCAACGCCGCCATCGACCTCAAGGCGGCCAGCGCCCTGGGGATCCAGGTGTGCGGCACCGACAGCTACAAGCACGCCGCGCCGGAGCTGACCTGGGCCCTGCTCATGGCCCTGAGCCGCAACCTGCTGAGCGAAGCCTGCGCCCTGCGCGCAGGCGGTTGGCAACAGGGCCTGGGGGGCGATCTGCACGGCAAGACCCTGGGCATTCTCGGCCTGGGCAGCATCGGCCAACGGGTGGCGCAATTCGGCCAGGTGTTCGGCATGCGGGTGATTGCCTGGAGCGAGAACCTCACCGCTGAACGCGCGACCGCGGCCGGCGTGACCCATGTCGACAAGCAGCAACTGTTCGAACAGGCCGATGTGCTCTCGGTGCACCTGGTGCTCAGCGAGCGCAGCCGCGGCCTGGTGGACGCCCAGGCCCTGGCGTGGATGAAGCCCGGGGCGCTGCTGGTCAATACCGCCCGCGGGCCGATTGTCGATGAAGCCGCGCTGATTGCCGCCCTGGAACAGGGCCGGCTGGCGGGGGCCGCACTGGATGTATTCGAGCAGGAACCCTTGCCTGCCAACCACCCCTTGCGGCGCTTGCCCAATGTTCTGGCCACGCCCCATGTCGGCTATGTCAGCCGGCAGAACTACCAGCAGTTCTTCGGCCAGATGATCGAAGACCTGCAAGCCTGGCACGCCGGCCAGCCGATCCGCCTGCTCAACTGAAAGCCCCCCGTGGCGATCGCCAGGCAAGGTCCTGCGCAGCTTTTCGCAGCCTCGCAGGCTCGGCGGCGACCAGGCTCGCAGGGACGCTGGGCGCAGGAGCCCGCCTGTGCCCGTTCTTTGGGCGGCGCCGCACCACAACGGCACCGGCCGCTGGCAGCCCCTCCCCATTTTCGCCCCCGGGCCGCAACGGCCCCGCTCCCGGGCAGTGCATGGCCGACCTTTCGTCGGGACGCGTTCGCCGCCCGCCCTGCCAACCCCGGGAAACACCCACCTCCCCCGGCACCGCTCTAGGTTCTGTCCTAGACTGAATTTCGCACTGTGACCGGGCAGTCACATTCGCCGAGAAAAAGTCGAAACTTTTCGCTTCGGCCCAAGGTCAGGTTAAAGGTAGGGTCGCTGCCACTGGTGCATTCCTTGCAACGGCTCCTCCACCCTTTCTGCTTCCACGCTCGAGCAGCGCAGGCTGATCGACGTGTGGCGCGTTTGCGCCCGGCCACAGGAATTGGCCACGCGCGGCGCTCGAGACACCAGAACAGATCAATAAAACGGGAGAGACACATGATCAGCGCCGTATTGGACACTCAGGGAGATCACCCTCAACAGCAGGCCGGCGACCGCGCCGCCCCCTCGGTTCCGGTCCCTGGGAACAAGACAGTGCTGCCGCTGGCGCGGCCCAATCCCAACCGCAAGCGAGTGCTGTTCGTCACCTCGGAAATCGCCGACCTGGTGAAGACCGGCGGCCTGGGCGACGTCTCTGCCGCCCTGCCCAGGGCCATGGCCCACCTGCACGATGTGCGGGTACTGATCCCCGGCTACCCCCAGGTGCTGCATAGCGAGAACCCGATCCACATCATCGGGGAGCTGGGTGGCCACGCGGCACTGCCGGCCTGCAAGATCGGGCGCATGGACATGCCCGACGGCCTGGTGATCTACGTGCTGATCTGCCCGGAACTCTACGAGCGCGAAGGCACGCCCTACGGCGCCAACAACGGCCGCGACTGGCCGGACAACCATATCCGCTTCGCCCGCCTGGGGCTGGCCGCCGCCGACATCGCGGCCAACCTGGCGCAGATCCACTGGTGCCCCGACCTGGTGCACGCCCATGACTGGCCCGCCGGGCTGGCGCCGGCCTACATGCACTGGCGCGGGCAACGCACGCCGACCCTGTTCACCATTCATAACCTGGCCTATCAGGGCGTGGTCAGCCTGGCCTCGTGCCCGGAACTGGGCATCCCCGAGCATGCCCTGCAACAGGAAGGCATGGAGTTCTACGGCAAGCTGTCGTTCCTCAAGGCCGGCATGGCCTACGCCAGCCACATCACCACGGTGAGCGCCACCTATGCCCAGGAAATCACCACCCCGGCCTTCGGTTGCGGGCTTGACGGCTTCCTCGCCAGCAAGACCCAGCAGGGCCTGCTCAGCGGCATCCCCAACGGCATCGATGAAAGCTGGGACGCCGCCACCGACGCTCACCTGCTCACGCCTTTCAGCATCGGCGACTGGGACGGCAAGGCAGCCAACGCCGCCCATGTGCGGCAGATGTTCGGCCTCGACGCCTCCAGCGGCCCGCTGTTTGCCGTGGTCTCGCGGCTGGTCTACCAGAAAGGCCTGGACCTGACCGAAGCGGTGGCCGAGTTCATCGTGCAGTCCGGCGGCCAGATCGCCATCATCGGCCGCGGCGAGCCGGAGGAAGAACAGTCCATGCGCGCCCTGGCCCGGCGCTTCCCCGGCCGCATCGGGGTGCACATCGGCTTCAACGAGACCGACGCCCGGCGCATGTTCGCCGGCAGCGATTTCCTGCTCATGCCCTCGCGCTACGAGCCCTGCGGCCTGAGCCAGATGTATGCCCAGCGCTTCGGCTCGCTGCCGGTGGCGCGCAACACCGGCGGCCTGGCAGACACCATCGAGAATGGCGTCACCGGTTTCCTCTTCGACGAATCCACCGTGGCCAGCTACCAGGAAGCCCTGACCCGGGCCTTCAAGGTGTTCGCCTACCCGGCGCTGCTCAATGCCATGCGCTGCCGGGCCATGGCCGCGCCCTTCAACTGGTGCAAGGCGGTGGAACCCTACGCCGAACTCTACGAACAACTGGTGGCCAAGGCCCTGGGACAGGCCGCCCGACAGTAAGAGGCAAGGACCGATGCCCTCAAGCACGCTGCACACCTGGACTCATGGCGCGCGGCTGCTGGATGCCGAGCACACCCGGTTCGCCCTGTGGGCGCCGGATGCGCGCTGCGTCAGCGTCGAACTGGCGGACGGCCAGTCGCTGCCCATGCAGCCCCAGCCCGAAGGCTGGTTCATGACCCAGGCGCGCTGCCCCGCGGGCAGCGCTTACCGTTTCAATATCGACGAGCGGATCCAGGTCCCCGACCCGGCGTCCCGGGCCCAGCTCGGTGATGTCCACGGGCCAAGCCTGGTGGTGGACCCCGAGCGCTATCAATGGCAGCACCCGCAGTGGCGCGGCCGGCCCTGGCACGAGGCGGTGATCTACGAACTCCACGTGGGGGTCATGGGCGGCTATCAGGCGGTGCAGCAAGCCCTGCCGGCCCTGGTGGAACTGGGGGTGACCGCCATCGAGCTGATGCCCCTGGCGGAGTTTCCCGGCGAACGCAACTGGGGCTACGACGGCGTGCTGCCCTACGCCCCGGAAGCCTCCTATGGTTCGCCCGACGAGCTGCGCGCGCTGATCGATGCCGCCCATGGCCTGGGCCTGGCAGTGATCCTCGATGTGGTCTACAACCACTTCGGCCCCGACGGCAACTACCTGCAGGAGTACGCCCAGGGCTTCTTTCGCCAGGACCTGCACACCCCCTGGGGCGCTGCCATCGACTTTCGACGCCCGCAGGTCAGCGAGTTCTTTATCGACAACGCCCTGATGTGGCTGCTGGAGTACCGTTTCGACGGCCTGCGCCTGGACGCGGTACACGCCATCGACGATCCGGATTTCCTGCGGCAACTGGCGCAGCGGGTCCGCCAGGCAGTGCCACCCGATCGCCATGTGTGGCTCAACCTGGAGAACGAGTTCAATCAGGCCAGCCTGCTGCAACAAGGCTTCGACGCACAGTGGAACGACGACGGCCACAACGCCCTGCATGTGCTGCTGACCGGCGAAACCGACGCCTACTACGCCGACTTCGCCGAGCAGCCCACTGAGCAACTGGCCCGCTGCCTGAGCCAGGGTTTCGCCTTCCAGGGCCATGCCAACCGCCATGGCGAGGCCCGCGGCGAACCCAGCGGGCACCTGCCGCCCAGCGCTTTTGTGCTGTTTCTGCAGAACCATGACCAGATCGGCAACCGGGCCTTTGGCGAACGCCTCAACCAACTGGCGCCGACCCAGGCCCTGCACGCGGCCACGGTGCTGTTGCTGCTGTCACCGATGATTCCGCTGCTGTTCATGGGCGACGAAGTGGCCGCCCAGGAACCATTCCTGTTCTTCACCAGCCACCAGGGCCAGTTGGCCGAAGCGGTGCGCGAGGGCCGGCGCAACGAATTCGCCGCCTTCAGTGCCTTCGCCGACGCCGGGCAGCGCCAGCGCATTCCCGACCCCAACGCCGCCTCGACCTTCCAGGCCTCGCGCCCACAGGCCCAGTCCCGGCAGGCCGAGGCCACCCGCGAGCTGTACCGCAGCCTGTTGCAGATCCGCCACCGCGAGCTGGTTCCGCGCCTGCCCGGCGCCCGGGCCCTGGGCTGCCAGGTACTGGCCGAGGGCGCCCTGAGTGCGCGCTGGCGCCTGGGGGACGGCAGCCTGTTGCGCATCGATCTCAACCTCGGCCCGCATCAGGTCGAACTGGCCGCCGAGGCCGCACCGCAGTTGTGCTTCGAATATCCGCCGCACACCCTCAAGCACTGGTGCCAGGGTCAACTGCCTGCCTACAGCGTGCTGGTGCTGCTGGCCCCCACCTCTTCCCCGACCGACCCAGATGGAGAATGCCTATGAGCGATGCGCAACTGGAACTGCTTGCCAGCCGCGCCGGCCTGGCAGTGGACTGGATCGATGCCAACGGCCGTGCCCAGAAGGTCGAGGACCGGGTCCTGCGGGCTGTCCTGGCCGGCCTGGGGCATCCGGCCGAAGACCCGCAGCAGGTCGAACAGAGCCTGCTGCAATTGCAAGGGGTGCAACAGAGCCGGCACCTGCCACCGCTGCTGACCGCCGACCACGGCCAGAGCCTGGACCTGGCGCGCTACTTCCCCCCGCACACGGCCTGTCTCCTGCGGCTGGAGGATGGCAGCCCGCTGCACCTGGACCTGGATGCCGAGAGCCGGCTGCCGGGCTCGATTCCGGTGGGTTACCACGCCGTGAGTATCGACGACGAACACTTTGTCCTGGCAGTGGCCCCCGAACGCTGCTTCAGCGTGGCCGACGCCGTGCACCAGCCCACCCCGCGGGCCTGGGGCCTCAGCGTGCAGCTGTACGCCCTGCGCCGCCCCGGCGATGGCGGTTTCGGCGATACCCAGGCCCTGGAAGAACTGGCGCGCCAGGCCGCCGAACGCGGCGCCGATGCCCTGGCCATCAGCCCGCTGCACGCCATGTTCAGCAGCGACCCGCTGCGCTACAGCCCCTATTCACCTTCCAGCCGGCTGTTCCTCAACAGCCTGTATGCCGCCCCTGGCGCGATCCTCGGCGACCGCGCCTGGCGCACTGCGATCGAAGCCTGTGGCCTGGGCGAACAACTGCAGGACCTGGAACAGTTGCCGCTGATCGACTGGCCCCTGGCGGCCCAGGCCAAGTTGCAGGCACTGCGGGCGCTGTATGAAGGCTTCTGCCAGGGCGAGCACCCGCTGCACGAGGACTTCGCCAGCTACCGCCGGGCAGCCGGCGAAGCCCTGGAAAACCACTGCCGCTTCGAAGCCATCCAGGCCCAGCGCGCCGCCCGTGGCGAGGAACTGGACTGGCGTCACTGGCCGCCGCAGTGGCGTGATCCGGCCAGCCCGGCCCTGGCTCATTTCGCCGAGGAACAGGCCCACGAAATCGGCTTCCATGCCTTTTGCCAGTGGCTGATCGCCCGCAGCCTGGAGCGAGCGCAAAGCGCGGCCCGCAGCGGCGGCATGGGCATCGGCCTGATCGCCGACCTGGCGGTGGGCGCCGACGGCGGCGGCAGCCAGGCCTGGAGCCGGCAGGAGCAGTTACTGGCCAACCTGACGGTGGGCGCGCCACCGGACATCCTCAACCGCCAGGGCCAGAGCTGGGGCATATCGGCCTTTTCCCCGGAAGGCCTGCAACGCCACGGTTTCCGCGCCTTCATCGAAATGCTCAGGGCCAACTTCGCCCATGCCGGGGGCCTGCGCATCGACCATGTGATGGGCCTGCAACGGCTGTGGGTGATTCCCCTGGGCGCGCCTCCCAGCGATGGCGCCTACCTCTATTACCCGGTGGACGACCTGCTGCGCCTGCTGACCCTGGAATCCCATCGCCACCAGGCCATAGTGCTGGGCGAAGACCTGGGCACAGTGCCCGACGGGCTGCGGGAAAAACTCGCCGCCCGGGCCATGCTCGGCATGCGTGTGCTTTTGTTCGAACAGGACCACGGCTGCCACTTCAAGCCCATCCTCGACTGGCCGGACAATGCCCTGGCCACCACCAGCACCCATGACCTGCCGACCCTCAACGGCTGGTGGCATGGCCGCGATATCGACTGGAACCAGCGCCTGGGCCTGGTGGACGAAGCGGCGGCGCGGCACTGGCGCGAACATCGCCAGCACGAACGCAACGGCCTGCGCCACGCCCTGGCCCAGGATCCGCAGAACTTTCGCGAGGAAAGCCACGAGGCCGACCAGGTGGTAGACGCCAGCGTGCGTTTCCTCGGCCACACCCGGGCGCCCCTGGTGCTGCTTCCCCTGGAGGACGCCCTGGGCATCGACGAACAGGCCAACCTGCCCGGCACCCTCGACAGCCACCCCAACTGGCGCCGGCGCCTGGCTACTGCCAGCCGGCACCTGCTGGATGACAGCGACGCTGCGCGGCGCCTGGAGCTGCTGGCCTGTGCCCGGCAGCAGGCCCTGGAGCGTGACCGATGAGCCCGCCAGCCACGCCAATGCCACGGGCCACCCTGCGCCTGCAATTTCACCAGGGCTTCACCCTGGATCATGCGCTGCCCCTGGTGCCCTACTTCGCCGGCCTGGGCCTCAGCCACCTCTACGCCTCGCCACTGCTCTGCGCGCGGGCCGGTTCCATGCACGGCTACGACGTGGTGGACCCCACCCGGGTCAACCCCGAGCTGGGGGGCGAGGCGGCCCTGGTACGGCTGGTGGATGCCCTGCGCCAGCACGGCATGGGCCTGATCCTGGATATCGTCTCCAACCACATGGCGGTGGGCGGCAATGACAACCCCTGGTGGCTGGACCTGCTGCAATGGGGGCGTCTGAGCCCGTACGGTGAGTTCTTCGATATCCAGTGGCATTCCCCCGACCCGCTGATGGAAGGCCAGCTGTTGCTGCCCTTCCTCGGCAGCGACTATGGGCAGGCCTTGCAGGAAGGCAGCCTGCAACTGCAGTTGGACGACGATCGCTGCGGTTTCCATGTTCGCCACTATGAACACTGTTTCCCCATCTGCCCCGCCGACTTCGGGGAACTGCTGCGCCTCGCCGGCCCGCCGGATGCCGCCCAGGCCCTCAAGCCCCTGGCCGACAGCTTTGCCGCCCTGCGTTTCAGCGGCGACGCCCACGCCCAGGCACAACCGCTGCAGCAGGCCCTGGGCCAACTGTTGCAGCAACCGGCGCTGCACCAGGCCGTCACCGCCCACCTGCAAGGCTACGACTCACGCCACGACGAAGGTTTCCAGCGCCTGCACCATCTGCTGGAGCAACAGAGCTATCGCCTGGCCAGCTGGCGCACCGCCGCCGACGACATCAACTGGCGACGCTTCTTCGACGTCAACGAGCTGGGCGGGCTGCGGGTCGAGCGCCCGGCGGTGTTCGAAGCCACCCACGGCAAGATCTTCGAGCTGATCCAGCGTGGCCTGGTGGACGGCCTGCGCATCGACCATATCGACGGCCTGGCCGACCCGCGCAGCTATTGCCGCAAGCTGCGGCGCCGGATCGACCGCCTGCGCCCGGGCCAGCACCTGCCGATCTACGTCGAGAAGATCCTCGGCGCCGGGGAAACCCTGCACCGCGACTGGGGCGTAGATGGCAGCACCGGCTATGAGTTCATGAACCAACTGTCGCTGCTGCAGCAGGCCCCTGCAGGCCAGGCGGTGCTGGCCGAACTGTGGAGCCGGCACAGCCAGCGCCCCGCGGCGTTCGCCGAAGAGGCATTGCTGGCCCGTCAGCAGATTCTCAACGGCTCCCTGGCCAGCGATTTTGAAAGCGTGGCCCAGGCCCTGTTGCAGGTGGCGCGCCTGGACCTGATGAGCCGCGACCTGACCCTGGGGGCCATCCGCCGCGCCTTGCAGGAACTGATCGTGCACTTCCCGGTGTACCGCACCTATATCAGCGCCTGTGGCCGCGGGCAGCAGGACCAGCAGTTGTTCCAGCAGGCCCTGGACGGCGCGCGACAGAGCCTGGGCGAGGCCGACAGGCCGGTGCTCGACTGCCTGGAGCGCTGGCTCGGCGGCCAGGGCTGGCGCCAGCAGCCACCGGGCCGTGGGCGCAAGCTGCTGCGCCACGCCTGCGTGCGTTTCCAGCAACTGACTTCGCCCGCCGCGGCCAAGGCCGTGGAAGACACCGCCTTCTACCGCTCGGCAGTACTGCTGGCGCGCAACGACGTGGGCTTCAACAGCGAACAGTTCAGTGCGCCGATCGCCGCCTTCCACACGGCCTGCCAGCAACGCCTGGCCAGCTTCCCCGACAACCTGCTGACCAGCGCCACCCACGACCACAAACGGGGCGAGGACAGCCGCGCGCGCCTGGCAGTGCTCAGCGAACGGGCCCCCTGGTATGCCGCCCAGGTGGAGCACTGGCGCACCCTGGCCGCACCCCTGCGCCAGCGGGCGGATGCGCCTTCGGCGGGGGACGAACTGATCCTTTACCAGACCCTGCTGGGCAGTTGGCCCCTGGAACTGGCTGCCGAGGATCAGGCGGCCCTGCAAGGCTATGGACAAAGGATCTGGCAATGGCAGCTCAAGGCCCTGCGCGAGGCCAAGCTGCAAAGCAGCTGGGCGGCGCCCAACGCAGAATACGAAGAGGCCGTGCAGGCCTTTGTCCAGGCCCTGCTGCTGGCGCCCCAGGGCCTGGCATTGCGCCAGTCGATTGCCGCGGCGGCCCGGGCCATTGCCCCGGCGGGCGCCCTCAACAGCCTGGCGCAAACCTTGCTGCGCATGACCGTGCCTGGGGTCCCCGACCTGTACCAGGGCAACGAGTTCTGGGATTTCAGCCTGGTGGACCCGGATAACCGCCGGCCGGTGGATTACCCGGCCCGGCAGGCGGCCCTGGAGCGCGGCGGCGAACCACGCCAGTGGCTGGCCCAGTGGCACGACGGACGCATCAAGCAGGCCGTGATCGCCCGCACCCTGAACCTGCGTGGCCAGTACCCGGAGCTGTTTCGCCGGGGCCGCTACCAGCCGCTGCCGGTGCTTGGCCAGCATGCCGGGCGGGTCCTGGCGTTCATGCGCGAGCACGGTGCACAACGGGCAGTGGTGATAGTGCCGGTGCAGGTCGCCGGCCTGCTGGGAGATCGCGCAATGCCCTTGATCGAGGGGCCGCTGTGGGGCGATACCCGGGTGCAGCTACCGTTCGACGCCTCGGGGCAAAAGCTGAATGGACTTTTTTCCACGGTGGCAGTCACACCCCACAGGGAGCTGATGCTTAGCGCCGCACTGCAAGACTTTGCGCTCAACCTTTTGATTCAACCTTGAATTCAGTCCAGGAGCATTGCGATGAGTACCGACGACAAACGCATTCGTGAATTCGCTTATCAGATCTGGGAGTCGGAAGGTAAGCCGGAGGGCCAGGAAGCCCGGCACTGGGACATGGCCCGCAAGCTCGCCGAGGCCGAAGCCCTGGCTCCAAGCACGCCACCCAAGGCCGGCAAGGCCAAGCCTGCGACCGGAAAGCCCGCCGCCAAGAGCGCGGCCAAACCCAAGGCCAAGTCGGCCGCCGCCGTGGTAGTGCCCCCGGGGGAAAAACCCGCGGCGGCGAAGAAGCCCCGGGCGCCGCGCAAACCGCCGGCCAACTGACACCCGCCGGCCATCTCGTCCTCGTCAACCCGTGGCACGCCCGCGCGCCATAAGGGTCGCGTTCGCCCTGAAAAAAGGGCCCGGCCCGTCACCGTCTCACTGCAGGAGCAACCATGAGCAGATCCAAGCAGCCCGCCGCCACTCCCGAGAGCGAACCCTCGCGCATTCGTGAAGGCCTGCCCTTCCCCCTCGGCGCCACCTGGGACGGCCTGGGGGTCAACTTCGCGCTGTTCTCGGCCAATGCCACCAAGGTCGAGCTCTGTGTGTTCGATGATGCCGGCGAAGTGGAACTCGAACGCATCGAACTTCCGGAATACACCGACGAAATCTTCCACGGCTACCTGCCCGACGCTCACCCGGGGCTGATCTACGGCTACCGCGTGCACGGCCCCTACGACCCGGCCAACGGTCACCGTTTCAACCCCAACAAACTGCTGATCGACCCCTATGCCAAGCAACTGGTGGGCGAGCTGAAATGGTCCGAGGCGCTGTTCGGCTACACCATCGGCCACCCGGATGCCGACCTCAGTTTCGACGAGCGCGACAGCGCGCCCTTCGTGCCCAAGTGCAAGGTCATCGACCCGGCCCACACCTGGGGCAACGACCAGCGGGTCAGCGTGCCCTGGGACAAGACCATCATCTACGAGACCCATGTGCGCGGCTTCACCATGCGCCACCCTTCGGTGCCCGAGAACCTGCGGGGCAGCTTCGCCGGGCTGATGGTGGACGACGTGCTGGAGCACATCCGCAAGCTCGGGGTGTCGTCGGTGGAGCTGCTGCCGATCCACGCCTTCGTCAACGACCAGCACCTGCTGCACAAGGGCATGACCAACTACTGGGGCTACAACAGCATCGCCTTCTTCGCCCCCGACCCGCGCTACCTGGCCAGCGGCAAGATCGCCGAATTCAAGGAAATGGTCGCCCACCTGCACGAAGCCGGGCTGGAGGTGATCCTGGACGTGGTCTACAACCACACCGCCGAAGGCAACGAGCAAGGCCCGACCCTGTCCATGCGCGGCATCGACAACGCCTCCTACTACCGCCTGATGCCCGACGACAAGCGCTTCTACATCAACGATTCGGGCACCGGCAACACCCTGGACCTGAGCCACCCCTGCGTGTTGCAGATGGTCACCGACTCGCTGCGCTACTGGGCCACGGAAATGCACGTGGACGGCTTCCGCTTCGACCTGGCGACCATTCTCGGGCGTTACCACGACGGTTTCGACGAGCGCCACAGCTTCCTCGTGGCCTGCCGCCAGGACCCGGTGCTGCGCCAGGTGAAGATGATCGCCGAACCCTGGGACTGCGGCCCCGGCGGCTATCAGGTGGGCAACTTCCCGCCGGGCTGGGTGGAATGGAACGATCGCTTTCGCGACACGGTGCGGGCCTTCTGGAAGGGCGATGACGGCCAGCTGGCGGATTTTGCCGGGCGCATGACCGCCTCCGGCGAGATGTTCAACCAGCGCGGCCGCCGGCCCTACGCCTCGGTCAACTTCGTCACTGCCCACGACGGTTTCACCCTGCACGACCTGGTGTCCTACAACGACAAGCACAACGAAGCCAACGACGAGAACAACCAGGACGGCAGCAACAACAACCTGTCCTGGAACCACGGCGTCGAAGGCCCCAGCGACGACCCCGAGATCAACGCCCTGCGCCTGCGCCAGATGCGCAACTTCTTCGCCACCCTGCTACTGGCCCAGGGCACGCCGATGGTGGTGGCCGGCGACGAATTCGCCCGCACCCAGCACGGCAACAACAACGCCTACTGCCAGGACAGCGAGATCGGCTGGGTCAACTGGGAGCTGGATAACGACGGCAAGTCCCTGCTCAAGTTCGTCAAGCGCCTGATCAAGCTGCGCCTGAGCTACCCGATCCTGCGGCGCGGGCGCTTCCTGGTGGGCAGCTACAACGAGGACATCGGGGTCAAGGACGTCACCTGGCTGGCCCCCGACGGCAGCGAGATGACCACCGAGCACTGGCAGGACCCCCATGGTCGCTGCCTGGGCATGCTGCTGGACGGCCGCGCCCAGGAAACCGGGATCCGCCGCCCCGGGGCCGATGCCACGCTGCTGCTGGTGGTCAACGCCCACCACGACATCGTCAACTTCCGCCTGCCTGAGGTGCCCGCCGGGGAGTTCTGGACCTGCATGCTCGACACCAACCAGCCGGCGGTGCGCGGCCAGGAACGCTTTGCCTTCGGCCACGAGTATTCGGTGACCGGGCGCTCCCTGCTGCTGTTCGAACTGCAACATGAGGAAGAAGACTGAACATGGACCTGCAAGGCTTCCTGCATCACTCCCCCGACCTGGGGCATGCCGACACCCGCGCCCTGGGCCTGTGCCTGGACGCCCTGGTGGGCGCCGGGCTCGACCGCCTGCCACTGCCCGCCGGGGGCGCCACCCTGCAACGCTGGCAGGCCCTGGCCAGGGTCGCCGGCCATGACCTGGGCCTGTGCAAGCTCTACGAGGGGCACACCGACGCCCTGGCGATCATGGCGGAACTGGGCTGCCCCGTGCCCCCCGGCACCACCTGGGGCACCTGGGCCGCGGAGCCGCCCCAGGCCCGGGTGCACGCCGTTGCCGATGGCCCGCACTGCCGGCTCAGCGGCACCAAGGCCTGGTGCTCGGGGGCCGAGGTGCTCAGCCATGCCCTGCTCACCGCCTGGGACGCCGACGGCCACCAACGCCTGGTGGCGGTGGCCCTGGACCAGCCCGGGGTGCAGGTCGAGAGCGGCAGTTGGCAAGCCGTGGGCATGGCCAGTACCGGCAGCCAGCGGGTTGACTTCCACGAGGCTCGTGGCCAATGGGTCGGCGGGCCGGATGACTACCTGCAGCGCCCGGGCTTCTGGCAAGGCGCCATCGGCATCGCCGCCTGCTGGCTGGGGGCCGCCCAGGCCATCGCACGCCCCCTGCGCGAACACTGCGCCAAACGCGACGAGCCCCATGCCCTGGCCCACCTGGGGGCAGTGGACAGCGCCCTGCATCAGGCCGCCTGCGTGATGCGCCACAGTGCCCGGCAGTTGGATCATGCGCCCCAGGCCGACTGCCAGTTGCTGGCCCGGCGCGCCCGGGCGGTGACCGAGGCCAGCGTCGACAGCGTGCTGCACCACGTCGGCCGGGCGCTGGGCGCCGGCCCCTATTGCCTGGACCGGCACTTCGCCCGGCTGCTGGCGGACCTGCCGGTGTTCATCCGCCAGAGCCATGCCGAGCGTGACCTGGCCATTCTCGGGCAACAGCTGGCCAACGCCGCCCACGCTGCAGCGGACACGGGAGGATGGCAACTGTGAAAGCCAATCCGATTGTCGGTCGCGGCACCTCGCTGCAGGCCTGGCAGGCTTCCTCGCAACTGCAGGCCATGGCCGCGGTGGATATTCGAACCCTGGTCCCGCAAGGAGCGCGGGCGGTGATTGTGGCCCCGCACCCGGACGATGAAATCCTCGGCTGTGGCGGCCTCCTGCAACTGCTGGCGGCGCAGGGGCGCGAGCTGCTGCTGATTTCGGTCACCGATGGTTGCGCCAGCCATCCCGGCTCCCGGCGCTGGCCGGTACAGCGCCTGAGCCAGGTACGGCCCCAGGAGTCCGCCGAAGGCTTGCGCCGCCTGGGCTTGCCGCTGCAGCGCATCACCTGGCTGCGCGCGGGCTTCGAGGACAGCCGCGTCGCCCGGGACGAAGCCGCCCTGACGCAGTTCATCCAGGGTTGCCTGCGCGCCGGTGACGTGCTGTTCAGCACCTGGTGCGAGGACGGCCACTGCGACCACGAAGCCGTGGGCCGGGCCAGCGCCCTGGCCGCCCGGGCGGCGGGCGCGAGCCTCAAGGAACTGCCGATCTGGACCTGGCACTGGGCCGATCCTGAGGGCCGGCAGCTGCCCTGGGAGCGGGCCCGCAAGGTGCTGCTCAGCCCTGCCCAGGTGGCCCGCAAGCGCCATGCCATCCACGCCTTTGCCAGCCAACTGGAGGGCGACCCGCAGATCGGCCTGGCGCCCGTGCTGGCACCGCACATCATCGAGCGTCTGCTGCAACCTTTTGAGGTGGTGTTCCTATGAGTGTCGACAGTCGCTATTTCGAAGGGCTGTTCGCCCGGGACCAGGACCCCTGGGCCTTTCGCCAGCGCTGGTATGAACAGCGTAAACGTGCAATCACCCTGGCCAGCCTGCCGCGCCGCCATTACCGGAGCATTTTCGAACCCGGCTGTGCCAACGGCGAACTCAGCGCCGAACTGGCCAGCCGCTGCGACAGCCTGCTGGCCTACGACACCGCGCGCAATGCGGTGGACCTGGCCCGGCAGCGCTTGCGCTCCTTCCCCCACGCCCGGGTGGAACACGGCCGCCTGCCCCAGGACTGGCCCAAGGGGCCCTTCGATCTGATCGTCATCAGCGAGATCGGCTATTACCTGGACGCCGCCGACCTGGCGCAACTGGTGGCACGGGCCCTGGGCTCCCTGGCCGCGGATGGCCAGCTACTGGCCTGCCACTGGCGCCCGCCCATTGCCGAGTGCCCCCTGGATGCCGGACAAGTGCACGAACTGCTCCATCGCCATTTGCAACTGCCACGCTTGCTGGAGCACCAGGAAGCGGACTTTCTCCTCGACCTCTGGGGCCGCGAAGCGGATTCGGTCGCGACCCTGGAGGGCCTGCGATGATCGGAGTGGTGATACCCGCCCATAATGAGGAGCAACTGCTGGCCGACTGCCTGCGCTGCGCCCTGAAAGCCGCCAGCCACCCCGAGCTCAATGAAGACGTGGCGATCCTGGTGGTGCTCGACAGCTGCTCCGACGGTTCTTTGGACATTGCCCGCCAGTTCGCCGTGCAACACCTGCAATTGCAGGTGCGCAATGTCGGACGGGCACGGGCCGCGGGCGCGCAGTTGCTGCTGCAGGCCGGCGCCCGCTGGCTGTCCTGTACCGATGCCGACAGCCGCGTGCCCGAAGACTGGCTGGTGGCCCAACTGGCCCTGGGCGCCGACGCCGTCTGCGGCACCGTCACCGTCGACCGCTGGAGCGAAGGCTTCGAACCCCAGGCCCGGATCCGCTATCACGACGCCTACCAGGACAGCGATGGCCACCGGCACATCCATGGCGCCAACCTCGGCATCAGCGCTGCAGCCTATGTCCGCGCCGGCGGCTTCGAGGCCCTGGCCTGCCACGAGGATGTGCAGCTGGTGCGGCAGTTGCAGCGCTGCGGCGCCAGCATCGCCTGGAGCCGGCATCCGCAAGTGATTACCAGCGGGCGCCTGGATTCGCGGGCCAAAGGTGGGTTCGGCGATTACCTCAAGGGCCTGAACGGACCTTGCGCAGGGCTGTGAAGTACAGCATGGCATTGGTCAGTGCGCCTCCCCGGGGGGAGAATTGCCGTCTACCCTGTGACGGGCTTGGTAATCAGCAAATAAGCCTGGGCTGGCACTGCGTGGAAAGCTCCAGGCTGTGTATGATTACCCCCGAATCGCGGTGCTCCAAAGGTATGGGGCACCGGTACTTCACGCTGAGGCAGGTGCCAAGGAATCAGCGTGCGTGCAAACCCAGGGTCGCGACTGAACGGAGGTTCAACCGCTACTGCCGTGGCCCGGAAAACAGGGATGTGACACCCCATGAAAGCCATACCCGCAATCGACAGCAACTGGCCCAGCCAAGTCTGGAACAGTGCCCGCAGCCTGGCCGAGGTGCCGGCCATCAATCTGGCCAACCTGGTTCCGGCCGGCTCCCGGGCAGTGATAGTCGCCCCTCACCCCGGTGACGAAGTGGTCGCCAGCGGCGGCCTGCTGCAAGTGCTGGCCCACCACGGCCACCCTCTGCAACTGATTTCCATCAGCGACGGCAGCGCCAGCCATCCCGGGTCGGAGCTGTGGCCCAAGCGCCGCCTGAGCGTGTTCCGGCCCCAGGAAAGCGCCGAAGCCCTGCGTCGCCTGGGCCTGCCCCTGCACAGCCTGAAGTGGATCCGCGGCGGCTTTGCCGACAGCGCCTTGAGCGAACGGGAACAGCAGCTGGTGCCCTTCATCTGCCGCTACCTGCGCGACACCGACGTGGTGTTCAGCACCTGGCGCGCCGATGGCAACCTCGACCACGAAGCCGTGGGCAGGGCCACGGCCAAGGCCGCGAGCCTGGTGGGTGCGCGTTTTCATGAGATTCCGATCTGGGCCTGGCACTGGGCGGCCCGCGAGGAGCACCAGATCCCCTGGCAGCGTGCGCGCAAGCTGCGCCTGGACACCTGGACCGTGGCCCGCAAGCGCCACGCCGCCCACGCCTATGCCAGCCAGTTGCAGGGCGAGCCGGAGATCGGCCTGGAGCCGTCGCTGTCGCCGGTGCTGCTGGAGCGCCTGCGCCTGCCCTACGAGATCATCCTGATGTAGGCCTGCGCGGGTGGAAAATAAGCTGAACGCACGCACCGGTCGCCAGTCCCATCTGTAACCGCCACTGATTCCAAGGAGCCCGCGTGAGCAGCGATTCCACCCGCCAGCCCAACCCCGAGGCGGTCCAGCGGTTACGCGTTCTGACCGTCAACACCCACAAGGGCTTCACCGCCCTGAACCGCCGCTTCATTCTTCCGGAACTGCGCGAGGCCGTGCGCAGTACCCAGGCCGACCTGGTGTTTCTCCAGGAAGTGCTGGGCGAGCACGAGCGCCATGCCTCGCGCCTGGACAACTGGCCTCAGCAGTCACAGTACGAGTTTCTCGCCGACAGTATGTGGAGCGACTACGCCTACGGGCGCAACGCGGTGTACCCCGACGGCCATCACGGCAACGCCCTGTTGTCGAAGTTTCCGATCCGCCAGTACCGCAACCTCGATGTTTCGATCACCGGCCCCGAGCGCCGGGGCCTGCTGCACTGCGTGCTGGATGTGCCCGGCCACGCCGAGGTCCACGCCATCTGCGTGCACCTGAGCCTGCTGGAAAGCCATCGCCAGTTGCAGCTGGCGCTGCTGGGCCAGTTGCTCGAATCCCTGCCCGAGGAGGCACCGGTGATCATCGCCGGCGACTTCAATGACTGGCAGATGCACGGCAACGCCACCCTGGGCCGGCGCAACGACCTGCACGAAGCCTTCGAACGCCATCATGGCCGCCCGGCCAAGACCTACCCGGCCCGCTGGCCACTGCTGCGCCTGGATCGGGTCTACCTGCGCAACGCCCACAGCCACCGCCCGCAGATCCTCGGCAACAAGCCCTGGACCCACCTCTCCGATCACCTGCCGCTGGCGGTGGAAGTGCACCTGCCGCCTGGGGCCGCACATCAGAATTCATGAATAAATAGCCGTATTCCCGCCAGAGTCGACCATGCTTTTCCCCGAACCCGAGCCTGGGGGCACCCGCCTCCGGGCCAACCTTGAGCCCAGAGAAGGAATCAAGCGATGAGCGAGCAACCCACGATTGTCCTAGTCCACGGTTTCTGGGGCGGTGCCGCCCACTGGAACCGGGTCATCGTCGAACTGCTGAACCGCGGTTACGAGAAGATCCGCGCCGTGGAACTGCCCCTGACCTCCCTCGCCGAGGACGTCGAACGGACCCGCAAGCTGGTGGCCCAGCAAGCGGGGCCGGTGCTGCTGGTGGGGCACTCCTACGGCGGCGCGGTGATCACCCAGGCCGGGCATGCGCCAAACGTCGCGGGCCTGGTGTACATCGCCGCCTTCGCCCCGGACCAGGGTGAAAGCCCCGGTGGCCTGACCCAGGAGTTCCCGCCTGAAGCCGCCGCCAATCTGGCGCCCGACAGCGACGGCTACCTCTGGGTGCGTCCGGAGCGTTTCCAGCAGAGCTTCTGCCAGGATCTCAGCCCCCAGGAAGGGCTGGTCATGGGCCTGACCCAGAAGGCGCCGCTGGCCAGCACCTTCGGCGACGCCCTGGGGGCCCCGGCATGGCGCGACAAACCTTCCTGGTACCAGGTGTCCCGTGCCGACCGCATGATCGCCCCGGCGAACCAGGAGCGCATGGCCGCCCGGCTCAACGCCCGCAAGGTCATTCACCTGGACGCCAGCCACGCCTCCCTCGCCTCCCAGCCCGGGCCCGTAGCCGCGCTGATCGCCGAGGCCGCCGACTCCCTGTAACCGGTTGACTGGGCGATCTTCAGACGAGCCGTTGGCGACCTCGCAAACCCCGCGCCCCAGCGACGGAGCGCCGCCCAGACAGTTCGTAACCTTCGGCAACGGCTACAGGACGCCTGGGTCAACTGTCAGGGCGCAGGATCAGTACGGCCAGCGGCGGCAGGTTGAGTACCAGGGACAGGGCCTGGCCATGGCTGCTCTGCTCTTCGCTGAAGGCCTCGCCACCGTTGCCGTAGTTGGAGCCGGCATACAGTTGCGAATCGCTGTTGAGCAACTCGCTCCAGCGCCCCGCCACCGGTACGCCGACGCGATAGCCCTGGCGTGGCACCGGGGTGAAGTTGGCCACCACCAGCAGCGGTTCGCCGCTCTTGCTCCAGCGCAACCAGGCATAGACGCTGTTGATCGCATCGTCGCCGATCAGCCATTGGAAACCCTGGGGCACGTCGTCCTGGTCGTGCAGCGCCGGGTACTGGCGATACAGGCGGTTGAGGTCCCCCACCAGTTGTTGCACCCCGCGGTGCTCGGGGTATTGCAGCAGGTACCAGTCCAGTTGCTGGTCGTGGTTCCACTCGCGCCATTGGCCGAACTCGCAGCCCATGAACAGCAGCTTCTTGCCCGGATGGGCCCACATGAAGCTCAGGTAGGCCCGCAGGTTGGCGAACTTCTGCCAGCGATCGCCGGGCATCTTGTCGATCAGCGAGTGCTTGCCGTGCACCACTTCGTCGTGGGAGATCGGCAGGATGAAACGCTCGGACCAGGCGTACACCAGGCCAAAGCTCAGTTCGTTGTGATGGTGGGCGCGGTACACCGGGTCCTGCTGGATGTAATGCAGGGAATCATGCATCCAGCCCATGTTCCATTTATAGGCAAAGCCCAGGCCGCCCTGGTCGGTGCGCTGGCTGACCCCAGGCCAGGCGGTGGACTCCTCGGCGATCACCAGGGCACCCGGGGCCTCCAGGGCCACGACGTCGTTGAGGTGACGCAGAAAATCAATGGCTTCGAGGTTTTCCCGGCCGCCGTGGCGGTTCGGCACCCATTCCCCGGCCTTGCGCGAATAGTCGCGGTAGAGCATCGAGGCCACGGCATCCACCCGCAGGCCGTCGACGTGGAAATGCTTGAGCCAGTGCAGCGCCGAAGCCAGCATGAAACCGTGCACTTCGGTACGCCCCAGGTTGTAGATCAGGGTGTCCCAGTCCTGGTGGAAGCCCTCCAGGGGGTTGCCGTACTCATACAGTGCAGTGCCGTCGAACTGCGCCAGGCCGTGGGTATCGGTGGGAAAGTGCGCCGGCACCCAATCGAGAATCACCCCGATGCCCGCCTGGTGGCAGGCGTCGACGAAGGCTGCGAAATCCTGCGGGCTGCCGTAGCGGGCGCTGGGGGCGAACTGCGACAGCGGCTGGTAGCCCCAGGAGCCGCCAAACGGGTGCTCCATGATCGGCATCAGTTCGATATGGGTAAACCCCAGGTCCTTGACGTAGGGAATCAGCCGTTCGGCCAGTTCGGCCCAGCTGTACTGGCGGGCCACTTCTCCAAGGTCGTCCACTTCGCACTGCCAGGAACCAGCATGCAGCTCATAGATCGACAGCGGCGCGTCCACCCGCTGGCGCTCGCCACGGGCCAGCATCCACTCCTGGTCCTGCCAGTCGATGGTCAGGGGCGGCGCGACTCTGGAGGCGGTGTCCGGCGGCAACTGCGTGGCCAGGGCCATGGGGTCGGCCTTGAGCGGCAGGATGCCCTGGGGCCCGAGGATCTCGTATTTGTAGGCCTCGCCCGCCTGCAGGCGCGGGATGAACAGCTCCCAGACCCCGGAGGGATGGCGCAGGCGCATCGGGTGCCGGCGCCCGTCCCAGATATTGAAGTCGCCCACCACCGAGACCCGCCGGGCATTCGGTGCCCAGACCGCAAAACGCACGCCGTCGATGCCGTCCACGGTGGTCAGTTGCGCCCCCAGGCAGGAACTGAGGTCGCGGTGATTGCCTTCGGCAAACAGGTACAGGTCCATCTCCCCCAGCAGGGGGCCGAAGCTGTAGGGGTCTTCACTGACCTGTTCGCCCCCGGCCCATTGAATGCGCAAGAGATAGGGCCGGGCCTCGGGAAAGTGCCCGACAAACAGCCCCGGCACCTCACCGGCTTGCAGGCTGCCGAGCACCTGCTGCTGGTCGCGGTCCAGCACCTGCACACTCAGCGCCCCGGGCAGGAAAGCGCGGATGAATTGCCCGCCGGCGCCATCGCCGTGGGGCCCGAGAATGGCGAATGGATCGCGGTGTTCGGCCCGTACCAGGGCGTCGATGGCCTTGGCCGAAGGAAGCAATGCCGGTTGCTGCTTTCCCTGTTCCTTGTTCGAGAAACTCATGACTGCTCTCCACCACTCTCAATATCGGAAAAGGGTTTCAGTTCACGTAACAGCCCCACCAGGCCGTGCAATGGCACAGGCAACCAGGCGGGACGGTTCTCCGCTTCATAGGCCAGCTCGTAGGCGGCCTTCTCCAGGCTGAACAGTGCCAGGGCGGCATCCGCGGCCGCCGGATCCTGCCAGCCATGGGCAAGATTAGCCGTCGCCAGCCGATACGCCTGGACAAAGGCGTGGCGCGCCTCGGCCAGGTAGCGCGTGACCACTTTGCGCCGCCCCGCCGCCGCGCCTTGCGCGCCGTCCACCGCCGGTGCCTCCAGGGCCATGGCCGCCGCGTAGTCGAAGGAACGCAGGACCCCACTGACATCCTTGTACGGGCTGTGCTTGCCGCGGCGCTCGGCCAGGGGCCGGGCCGGCTCGCCCTCGAAGTCGATCAGGTAGGCATCGCCCTTGATCACCAGTACCTGCCCCAGGTGCAGGTCGCCGTGGACACGAATCCGCACGCCCCCCACCAACTGTTTGGCCAGTTGCTGGATGTGACCCAGGATCAGCGCCTTATGCTGCAACAATTTGCCGAGCAATTTCTGCTCCCCTGCCGCGAGTTCGGCCTGGTGCTGTTGAAGCAGTTGCAACCCGCGCTCCAGTTGCTCGGCAACCTGCTGGTTCCAGGCCTGGGCATCCTTGGCGGTGGCGTGCTCGGGAGCGAAATCCGGATTGTCGCTGGGGGCCGCCAGCAGCAGGTGCATTTCCCCCAGGCGCTGGCCCAGCAGGCCGGCGAAATCCTGGAGCTCGCCCAAGGCGTTGTAGTGCTGCTCCTGCTCGGACATGGCCTCGGCCAGCTCGTCGCGGATCGCCCGCTCGAGGTTGTTCTGGGTCCACTCCCAGGCATCGCCCTGATTGTTCAGGTAGCCCTGGGCGATCATCAGCAGATGGTCTTCGCCCTGGGCATCGCGGCGCAGCACCGAGCCCAGCAGCGGCGAGATGTGGGCAAAGCCGGCAGCGGTGAGGAAGGCGCCCATTTCCAGTTCCGGGTGAATGCCCCCCGCCACCTTGCGGATCAGCTTGAGCACCAGGCTGCCGCCCACCACCACCGAGCTGTTGGATTGCTCCGCCGACAGGTAGCGCACCTCGGCGTCGGCCCCCAGGCCCAGCGCCGCCAACTGCGCGGTGGCCTCGAAACGGATCTGGCCCTGCTCGCTGTCCAGGCAGGTGGTGCCCTGCAGCGCCAGCAGCACGTTGCGCACGAAACTGTCGAGGGCGAAGGCGTCGGTGATCAGCCCCACCTGGCGCCCGCGACGCACCCGGGCCATGGCCAGTTGCTGGGGCAAGGCGCTGTTGATCTGCTCTTCGGCCAACAGGCCGAACGGCAACTGGTAGCGCTCGCTGCGCCCGGCGCTGGTGACTTCGATCTCGCTGAGCAGCACCGGGTGCTGCGGGTCGCCAAAGCGCACGCCGTAGGCGATCCGCGCCTGGTCGATGGCGCTGTCCTTGCCGGCGAACCAGCGCCGCTTGGGCAGCCAGTTGGGCAGTACTTCCTGCTCCAGGGTGGTGCGCGATGGCGCTTCGAGCAATTCTTCGAGGCGTTTCTTCAGCACCAGGGTGGTGAAATCCGGCAGGCTCTGGGCCGGTTCCACGTGCCAGCTGGGCATCTGGTTTTCCGCCGCCAGGACGAACCAGTAGAAACCGTAGGGCGCCAGGGTCAGGAGGAAATTCAGCTGTCCGATGGGCGGAAAGGCGTTCCCGCCGAGCATCTCCACCGGCACCATGCCCGCGAACGCCGAGAGGTCCAGCTCCGCGGCCTGGGCGCTACGCGAGACGTTGGCCACGCACAGAATGATCTCCTGCTTGCCGTCAGGCCCGGTGTATTCCCGGGTATAGGCCAGGATCCGTCGGTTGCTCGGCGACAGCATCTTCAGCGTGCCGCGGCCAAAGGCCTTGGACTGCTTGCGCACCGCCAGCATGCGCCGGGTCCAGTTGAGCAGCGAATGGGGGTCGCCAGACTGGGTCTCGACGTTGACTGACGGGTAGCCGTACAGCGAATCCATGATCGGCGGCAGCACCAGGCTGGCCGGGTCGGCCCGGGAGAAACCGCCGTTGCGATCGATGGACCATTGCATCGGCGTACGCACGCCATCCCGGTCCCCCAGGTAGATGTTGTCGCCCATGCCGATCTCGTCGCCGTAGTACAGGGTCGGGGTACCGGGCATCGACAGCAGCAGGCTGTTGAGCAGCTCGATGCGCCGCCGGTCACGCTCCATCAGCGGCGCCAGGCGCCGGCGGATCCCCAGGTTGATCCGCGCCCGGCGGTCGGCGGCGTAGTAGTTCCACAGGTAGTCGCGCTCGCGGTCGGTGACCATTTCCAGGGTCAGTTCATCGTGGTTGCGCAGGAAGATCGCCCACTGGCAGTTGGCCGGGATCTCCGGGGTCTGGCGCAGGATGTCGGTGATGGGGAAGCGATCCTCCTGGGCCAGGGCCATGTACATGCGCGGCATCAGCGGAAAGTGGAAGGCCATGTGGCACTCGTCGCCGTCGCTGCCTGTGACATCACCAAAGTACAGCTGGGTGTCTTCCGGCCATTGGTTGGCCTCGGCCAGGAGCATGCGGTCCGGATAGTTGGCGTCGATTTCGGCGCGGATCTGCTTGAGCACCTGATGGGTCTCCGGCAGGTTCTCGTTGTTGGTGCCATCGCGCTCGATCAGGTAGGGAATGGCGTCCAGGCGCAGGCCGTCGATGCCCATGTCGAGCCAGTAGCGCATCACCGAGAGCACGGCCTTCATCACCTGGGGGTTGTCGAAGTTGAGGTCCGGCTGGTGGGAGTAGAAGCGGTGCCAGAAGTACTGGCCGGCCACCGGGTCCCAGGTCCAGTTGGACTTCTCGGTGTCGAGAAAGATGATCCGCGTGCCGTCGTATTTCTGGTCGTCGTCGGACCACACGTAGAAATTGCGCGCCGCCGAACCCGGCTTGGCCTTGCGTGCCCGCTGGAACCAGGGGTGCTGGTCGGAAGTGTGGTTGATCACCAGCTCGGTGATCACCCGCAGCTCGCGCTTGTGGGCCTCGGCGATAAAGCGCCGGGCGTCAGCCAGGGTGCCGTAGTCGGGGCTGACCCCTCGGTACTCGGCGATGTCGTAGCCATCGTCGCGCCGCGGCGAGGGGTAGAACGGCAACAGCCAGATGGTGTTGACCCCCAGGTCCTTGATGTAGTCGAGTTTGGCGATCAGCCCGGGAAAATCGCCGATTCCGTCGTTGTTGGAATCGAAGTAGGACTTCACATGTACCTGGTAGATCACCGCGTCCTTGTACCAGAGCGGGTCCTTGATAAAGGTCGTGGGGCGAGGTTTCTTGGCCATGTCGAGCTCCTGAAAAAATTGAATTCGCAGCTGCCACAAACCACGCCCCACCGTGGGAGCTGGCTTGCCAGCGAAGGCGTCGGCCGGGCCTGCACAAGGCCCATGGGCCCAAGCCGGCTCCTACGTGGCGGTGATGCGCCAGATGCCGAAGGGCTGCGCCGGTTCGATGCGCATGAACTGGGTCTTGCCGTACCAGGTCCAGCGGTGGCCGTTCATCAGGTCCTCGCCCTGGGTCTGGGCGTCATCGGCCAGGCCCATTTCCCACAGCGGCAATTCGAAATGCGCCTCCTGGGGGTTGAACGGGTCGAGGCTGACCGCCACCAGCACGAAGTTGTCGCCGCTGCGCTTGCCGAAATACAGGATGTGGTCATTCCAGGCGTTGTACAGCTTGAGCCCCAGGTGGCTGTGCAGCGCCGGGTTCTGCCGGCGGATGCGGTTGAGCTGGGCGATCTCGGCAATGATGTTGCCCGGCGCCGAGAAGTCCCGTGGGCGGATCTGGTATTTCTCCGAATCCAGGTACTCCTCCTTGCCCGGCACCGGCGCCGATTCGCACAGCTCGAACCCGGAATACATGCCCCACAGCCCGGATCCCATGGTGGCCAGCACCGCGCGGATCAGAAACCCAGGGCGCCCCGAGTCATGCAGGAACTGCGGGTTGATGTCCGGGGTGTTGACGAAGAAGTTGGGGCGGAAGCAGTCGCGCCACGGCGGCTGGTTGAGTTCGGCCAGGTAGCTGGACAACTCGCTCTTGGTGTTGCGCCAGGTGAAGTAGGTGTAGCTCTGGGTGTAACCGACCTTGCCCAGGCGCGCCATCATCGCCGGGGTGGTGAAGGCTTCGGCGAGGAAGATCACCTCCGGATACTGGCGGCGCACTTCGCCGATCAGCCACTGCCAGAACGGCAGCGGCTTGGTGTGGGGGTTGTCCACGCGAAAGGTCTTGACCCCCTCCTCGACCCAGCCGATGACGATGTCCCGCAGCTCCAGCCACAGGCTGGGAATGGCCTCGGCGGCATAGAAGTCGACATTGACGATGTCCTGGTACTTCTTCGGCGGGTTCTCGGCGTATTTGATGGTGCCGTCCGGGCGCCAGTTGAACCAGCCCGGGTGCTGCTTGAGCCAGGGGTGGTCCTGGGAACACTGGATGGCGAAGTCCAGGGCGATCTCCAGGCCGTGGTCGGCGGCCGCCGCCAGCAGCCGGCGGAAGTCCTCCCGGCTGCCCAGTTGCGGGTGGATGGCCTCGTGGCCGCCCTCCTCGCTGCCGATTGCATAGGGGCTGCCGGGATCGTCCGGGCCTGCGCTCAGCGAGTTGTTGGGCCCCTTGCGGTGGCTGCGGCCGATGGGGTGGATCGGCGGGAAATACAGCACGTCAAAGCCCATGTCGTGAATCATCGGCAGCCGCGAATGAACGTCGTTGAACGTGCCGTGGCGGGCCGGATCGTCGGTGATCGAGCGGGGAAACAGCTCGTACCAACTGGCGAACTGGGCCTGTAGCCGCTCCACATCCAGCGGGTACTCGGGGCTCAGGCTCAGGTAGGGCCGGTGATCGGCCTCGGCCATCAGGCGCGCGCTGGACTCGCTGAGAAACAGCGCCACCTGCTCGGCCTCCAGCAACCCGGACAGCTCGCGCTGCAACGCCAGCAACTGCTCGCGCAGCGGCCCTTCGCTGCGCTCGGCGGCCTGTTGCACATGGCTGCGGCCCTCCTGCAGCTCCAGGCTGACCGCAACCCCGGCCAGGTGCTTTTTCTCCAGCTCGTAGCAGAAGCTGGCGAACTGATCGATCCAGGCTTCGATACAGAAGCGGTAGCGCCCCACTTCGGGCACCGTGAAACGCCCCTGCCAACCGTCGTTGCCCTGGTCTTCCAGGGCCTGGCTGGCCCAGCTGTCCTGCTGCTCGTTGTGCCAGCGCACCCGCACCGCCAGTTTGTCGTGGCCGTCGGCGAATACCTTGCACGCCACCTCTACCTCCTGGCCGGCCACCGCCTTGACCGCGAACTGGCCGCCGTCGAGCACCGGGCGGATGCTCTCGATGGCAATGCGCGGCAGCAGCAGGGCCTGGGACAACGGCAGGTGCGCCTGGTATTGCTGTTCGGTCGGTTTTTCTACAGTCATCGAGCATCACCCCTTTTTCACGTCTTAGACGCTCTGGTGGCGGGGCCGCGGCCCCGGTGAATCAATGCACTTAGGTTCCGAGCCAAAGCCTGCGGCGAAAGTTCACCGCGATTGGTCGGCCAAGCGGCGGGAATCAAATCCGCGCCGCTGCGGTCCACCAGAAGAGCCCGTGCATCTGCAAGCACAAAGGAGGCCAGCGCGATGAATATCCCGATCCCGGCAGAAACCCCCGATCCCAACATCGACCAACCGACCCTGCCCCCCAGCGAGCCTGAGCCGATCCCGGAGCAGGAACCGCCGGAAAGCACCCCGCCACCCAAGGGCGACCCGCCCACTACCATGCCGCCGGTGGTGGTCAGCGCCTGAGCCCGGGCGCCCGCCCAGCCAGCAAGCATAGACAGCCGCGTGGGGAGGCCCGGAGCATCAGCCGTCCTGGCGCTTTTCCAGGCGCCGGACAATCAGCGGCATCAGGCTGAAGACCATCAGCGCCAGCAAGGTACTGAGCACCGCCGTGGCCTCGCGGCCCATGCCGGCGGCCACACCGATGGCTGCGGTCATCCACAGCCCGGCGGCGGTGGTCAGGCCCTTGACGTGCTGGCCCTGGTCTTCTTCACGGCCCTTGAGGATGGTCCCGGCGCCGAGAAAACCGATCCCGGCGATGACCCCCTGGAGCACCCGGCTCATGGCATCGGCCTGGGCCCCGGACAGGCTCGGCACCAGCACGAACAGGGCCGCGCCCATGGCCACCAGCATATGGGTGCGAACCCCGGCGGCCTTGCCCTGGTGCTCGCGTTCGAAGCCCAGAATGCCCCCCAGCAGGGCCGCCACCAGCAGCCGCAGGGTGATCTGGGTCAGTTGCCGGGCATCGCCGATATCGGCGAATTCGTCTTGCAGGGTCAGCCAGACTTCTTGCCACCAGGTGTTCATGCGATCGCTCCTCGTCCCTTCGCGGGTTCCTGAGCGATGGACCGCGCCCGCCAGCAAAAGGTGCCGCCATCACCACCGCAGGAACCGGCTTGCCGGAGAAGAGGCCCCAAGCCGGCTGCCAACCCCACGGACGCCTTCGCTGGCCAGCCAGTTCCTGCACAAGCCTGCGCCCCCACCCGCCAGCGCCTGCCCAGCCACCGTTGATCGCCGTGGTCGAACCCTGGCCAGCCCCTGCGCCCTAACCTGTACAGCCATTGCCTTGAGGTAACCGCCATGAGCCTGCGCATCGAAAACCAGACCTGCTATTTCGACACCGAAACCCTGCACCAGCACCTCCCGGCCAGCGCCGTGACCATCATCACCGACAGCGCCAAGTCGATGTCGGCGGTGGACCTGGGTGGCGAGCGGGTCTACATCACCGAAGCAGAAGCCGACGCATTGACCGTAGCAGGCGCCACCGACGGCCGGCGCCATCTGAAAGCCAGTGAAGGTGATTCGGTGATTTGACTGACCTGGATCAGGGCCCGCCCCGCGGCCCTGTGCCAGCACGGCCTGCAGCCCTCCCTGGTGGCACCTGAGGGGGTACGGCAAGTTGTCGCAGGGGCGCTGCAAAGGGCCATCTGATCCGGTTTTTTATCAAATACCTGAGTCTGTTATGCAAACAGATCCGTGGTCATAGTTGCCCGGCCTGATGGAGGCTGATGAGCGAACGACCATGAGCGAAAGAATCCCCGTCCGATTAGTAGAAACCTTCGAACCTTCACGCCCTACACAGATGAAGACGAAGACCACTGACAAACACGTCTACACCCGCAGTTTCAGCGGCCTGTTCCGCACCCTGCGCATGAGCGGAGCAGGTTTCCTGTTCCTGCTGTTCTTCGGCACCGTGTGGCTCAACTGGGGTGGCCGCCAGGCCGTGCTCTGGGACCTGGCCGAAAGCAAGTTCCACATTTTCGGCGCAACCTTCTGGCCCCAGGACTTCATCCTCCTCTCGGCGCTGCTGATCATCTGCGCCTTCGGCCTGTTCGCCATCACCGTGTTCGCCGGCCGCGTCTGGTGCGGCTACACCTGCCCGCAAAGCTCGTGGACCTGGCTGTTCATGTGGTGCGAAAAGGTCACCGAGGGCGAGCGCAACCAGCGGATCAAGCTGCAGGCCGCGCCCTGGGGCCTGAACAAGCTGGCCCGCCGGGCCATGAAGCACACCCTGTGGCTGGGCATCAGCCTGCTCACCGGCCTGACCTTCGTCGGCTACTTCACCCCCATCCGCCCCCTGGCCCAGGAACTGCTGACCCTGCAGATCGGCGGCCTGAGCCTGTTCTGGGTGCTGTTCTTCGCCGCGGCCACCTACATCAACGCCGGCTGGCTGCGCGAGGCGGTGTGCATGCACATGTGCCCTTATGCGCGCTTCCAGAGCGTGATGTTCGACAAGGACACCCTGACCATTTCCTACAACCCGGTGCGCGGCGAAAGCCGTGGCCCGCGCAAGCGTGATGTGAAGCCTGCCGATGTCGGCCTGGGCGACTGCATCGACTGCCAGCTGTGCGTACAGGTCTGCCCTACCGGCATCGACATCCGCGACGGCCTGCAGATGGAGTGCATCGGCTGCGCTGCCTGCATCGACGCCTGCGACTCGATCATGGACAAGATGGGCTACGCCCGCGGCCTGATCGCCTACACCTCGGAACACGAGTTGCAAGGCGGCAAGACCCACCTGCTGCGTCCGCGCCTGGTGGGCTATAGCCTGGTGCTGCTGGTGATGATCGGCGCCCTGGCCCTGGCCCTGGTGCAGCGGCCGATGGTCTCCCTGGACGTGAGCAAGGACCGCGGCCTGTTCCGCGAGAACGCCCTGGGCCAGATCGAGAACATCTACAGCCTGAAGATCATCAACAAGACCCAGGAACGCCAGCAGTACCACCTGGCCCTGGTGGATGGCGAAGGCTTCGAGCTGCAGGGCAAGACCGAGCTGAGCCTGGCCCCCGGTGAAATCACCGACCTGCCGGTGTCCGTGGCGATGACCCAGGACAAGGCGCAGAGCAGCTCCCAGGCCATCAGTTTCAAGGTCAGCGACAGCGATGACCCCGGCGTCTACGCCGTGGCCAAGAGTCGTTTTGTCGCGCCGATGAACCGCTGAGCCTCTAGAATGCCCTGGCGAGGGAGCCGGCTCCCCCCCGGGGCCGGCCCCGGAGCCAATGAACCGGACACCCGCCGCCAGCCCGCTGGCGGCGTTCGTCACTCCCTCGCCACCGCAGATATGTCGACCCGATGACCAGACTGGATCCTCAACCGCAGATGAAACGCTACGAAAAATTCGCCGATGACATCGCCGAACTGATCCGCTCCGGGGTCCTGGGGCCGGGCCAGCGTGTGCCTTCGGTGCGCTACGCCAGCCAGACCTACGGGGTCAGCCCGTCGACGGTGTTCCAGGCCTATTACCTGCTGGAGCGTCGCGGCCTGATCCGCGCCCGCCCGCGCTCCGGCTACTTCGTCAATGCCCACGCGCCGAGCCCGTTCTCGGAGCCGGTGATCAGCAGCGAAGTCAATGAATCCACCGAAGTCGATGTCAGCGAACTGGTGTTCTCGGTGCTCGATTCGATCAAGGACCCGAGCACCGTGCCTTTCGGCTCGGCGTTCCCCAGCCCGACCCTGTTCCCCCTGCAGCGCCTGTCGCGCTCCCTGGCCAGCGCCAGCCGCGAGATGGACCCGCGGGTGGTGGTCACCGACATGTCGCCGGGCAATCCGCAACTGCGCCGGCAGATCGCCCTGCGCTACATGGTGGCCGGGCTGATGCTGCCCATGGAGGAGTTGCTGATCACCAACGGCGCCCTGGAGGCGCTGAACCTGTGCCTGCAAGCGGTGACCGAGCCCGGCGACCTGGTGGCCATCGAGGCTCCGGCCTTCTACGCCAGCCTGCAAGTGCTGGAGCGGCTCAAGCTCAAGGCGGTGGAAATCCCCGTGCACCCGCGCGACGGCATCGACCTCGGGGTGCTGGCCCAGACCCTGGAGCGGCACCCGATCAAGGCCTGCTGGTGCATGACCAACTTCCAGAACCCCATGGGCGCGAGCATGCCCGAGGCGAAGAAACAGGAGCTGGTGGAGCTGCTGCGCCAGCACCAGGTGCCGCTGATCGAAGACGACGTCTACGCCGAGCTGTACTACGGCCAGCAGGCGCCGAAACCGGCCAAGGCCTTCGACACCGAGGGCCTGGTGATGCACTGCGGCTCCTTCGCCAAAAGCCTGGCCCCGGGCTACCGCATCGGCTGGGTCGCGGCCGGGCGCTATGCGCAGAAGATCGAACGGCTGAAACTGATGACCTCGTTGTGTGCCTCGATGCCGGCCCAGGCGGCGATTGCCGACTACCTGCAGCACGGTGGCTACGACCGCCACCTGCGCAAGCTGCGCTATGCCCTGGAAGAACAGCAGAGCGCCATGCTGGCGGCGATCGCCCGTTACTTCCCGGCCCAGACCCGGGTCAGCCAGCCGGCCGGCGGCTACTTCCTGTGGCTGGAGCTGCCGCCGCAGATGGACTCGCTGAAACTGTTCCAGATGGCCCTGGCCCAAGGCATCAGCATCGCCCCAGGGCCGATCTTTTCGCCGACCCAGCGCTTTCGCAACTGCATCCGCCTGAACTACGGCAGCCCGTGGAACGAAGCCGCGGAAAAGGCCATGGAAACCCTGGGGCGGATCATTCGGTCCTTTTAAGCACAACCGCCCCACCCGCACCTGTAGGAGCCGGCTTGCCGGCGAAGAGGCCCGTAAGCCATGCAGCGCCTGAGCGGACGCCTTCGCTGGCAAGCCAGCTCCTACGGGGCGGTACACACCGCGCAATCTCCAGGCCGAGTGAGTCGCTGCAAGAGCGGAACCGCAAGTAGCCGCACCCGCCGGAATGGATATGTACCCCATCCCACGCGCCCCATCAAAGAACCAAATCCCCTTGCCACCTCCCCTCAACTCATTCAGCATCCGCGCTCCAATTTTCCAGGGAAAGGAACACGTCATGGTCGAAGACCTGTATTACGACGACTACCCAGAGGCCAAGGCCGAACTGATCAAGGCCATCGAACGTGGCCGCCTGCCACTGCTGACCCAGGAACTCAACGCCTACGACTGCATCCAGGCGATCTTCGAACTGGACGCCATCAACAACCCCAAGGACGAGCAAGACGCCTTCTTCGACCTGGCCCTGGCCCTGATCGGCTGGATTCCCGGCCCCGGGCACGGCCTGAAGATCCTTTTGCGCCTGATCAACCGCGCCCCCCAGCGCCACGCCGAAAAGCTCTTCGACCTGATCCGCCACACCCTGCTGGCCTGCCGCCTGAAGACCAGCCCCGAACAGCTGCTGGAAAAGTGCCTGGACCCCGTGCGCCTGGCCGAGGAACTGCCCGAGATCATCCGCGGCGTGAGCGCCTCCAGCACCTTCAACGGCCTGACGCCCCAGCAGCAGCGCCTGGTGCTGCACAACCTCAACGAAGCCTGCGAACACACCGAGTTCCTCATGGTGTCGGTGCAAGAACGCATTGCCCCCTGGATCGCCGAGCAACGCAACAACTCGGCCGCCGCCCACAGCCGCGGCCCGGCCCTGGCGCCCAAGCCGCAGTCGTCCCTGGAACCGCGCCCAACGACCCTCACCGCCGCGCCACAACCCGGGGCCCACGACGCCGCAAGCCTCGCCCAGGACATCAACCAGGGCCTGGAACACCTCACCGGTGAGGGCCACTGGCTGGAACTGAACCTGCACTACCCCAACCTGGAGCCGGTGTCCGGCGCCGCCTACCGAGCGGTGTTCAGTGACGGCTCGCAAGCCGAGGGCAACCTCGACCAGGAAGGTTTTGCCCGCCTGGAAGGCATCCCCGAGGGCCCGGTGAAGGTCTACTACGGCGAAGACCCACGGCCCTACCTGCGCCGGCCAATCGTTGCCCTGCCCGCGGGTGCGCAGCAGTTGGAAGAAGAGCTGGAGCAGCTTGACCTGGAGCCCGCCGAAGTCGACCTGCCGACCCTGCTGCTGGAAACCTCGCAGCGCAAGGCGCCCTTCACCCTGATTCCTGTGTACTGAGCCAAGGCACCGACATGAACCGCAGACAAGTGTTTCTCAGCCACAAGCAGTACCACGACTTCCTCGAAAGCCTGGCCGGCGAAGAGGCCCACTGGCAGACCCACTCGATGATGGCCGACAGCCCCGAGCAGGAAGCCTCCCTCAAGGCCTCCAATGTGCGCAGCGCGCGCCTGCACCACCTGATCCTGGGCTACACCGGCGGTGCACCCATGGAGCAACTGGCCCGGGAGCTGGATGGGGTGATCGAAGGCTACGAGGACTACCAGCGCAAGATGGGGGTTTATGAAGAACGGCCGGATATCGCGCCGCTGAACATCGAAGACTACCCCGACGAGTACGAGGAATATGTCCAGGTCATCAGCCTGTGCATCCTGCTGCAACGCAGCGACCTGCTACCGCGCCTGGTGCTGCTGCAGGACCGTGCCGGCTTTGGCGGCCAGGACACCCTGATCGAGGACCTGCTCAAGGCCTACCTGCCGGATCGTGAAGACGTTGATCAGTGGTTCCACGACGTCTCCACGCCCCTGATCCGGGCCATCTACACCGAAGATCCGGAGGAACCCCGGGAACTGCTGGTGGAGTACTGCAACCAGTGGTACGAGGCGTTCGAACAGGCCCCATGGCACGACAGCCACCTAGACGGCGACGAGGGTTCCTACTTCGGCTACTGGGCCTTTGAAGCGGCGGCAGTGGCCTACCTGTTCGGCCTGGACGACAGCGCGGTCAAGCACATGGTCTTCCCCCGGGAGATGCTCGAATACGCCCGGCGCTTTACCCCGCCGCCGATGCCCCAATAGCTGGCGCAGCACTGATAGACCCCGTTTACCGCCCCTTCTTAAAGGTTATGCATTGCCCATGAAATCCTGGATCAAGACCCTGCTGATCACCCTGCTCGCAGCCGCCCTGTGCCTGCTGTTCGCCCGCGTTGTACTGCCCCCGCTGCTGGTGCAGTTGATACCGCCGAGCTGGGAAGGCGGCCCGTGGTTCTGGGTCAATCTGCTGCTGGCGGGTTTCCTGGCCGGGCTGGTGGTGGCGCCCCTGCTGCGGACCCGGCGTTATTACCCGGTGCCGCTGCTGCTTCTTCTGTCCGTCCTGGTGGTGGTCGGCAATTGGGCGCAGAACCGCTGCAACGACGCCCAGTTGCAGGCCATCGAACAGCTGGAAAGGCGCAGCGCGAGCCATTCGAACCTGGGGTTCTCCAATGAGGAACCCGCACCATCGGCGCCTGTGGACGTGAGCGCCACACCGGGCGTCTGGGCCCATGAGCAAGGCGATGGATATGGCTACAGCTGCAACCGCCCGGGGGAAACCCTGGGGTTCCTGATGCCACAGTTGATGAGCTTTGGCACCAGCGTACTGGGGCTATTGCTGGCCCTGCTGATCGGCCCCGGCCGCCGCCGCGCCCGCTGAGGAAACCGCAGGAGCTGGCTTGCCAGCGAAGGCGTCCGCAAGCGCGGCGCAAGACTCAAGGGCCTCTTCGCCGGCAAGCCGGCTCCTACACGGCAGACCATAAGCTCGGAGGGGGCTGTAGGAGCTGGCTTGCCAGCGAAGGCGTCTGCAAGGTCGGCGCAAGGCTTGAGGGCCCCTTCGCCGGCAAGCCGGCCCCTACGGGATAGGCCGCGGACTTGCGGGGGCTCAGCGGCCGCCGCCCAGGTCGACGAAGGTGCCGGTGGCGTAGGAGGCCTTGTCCGACAGCAGCCAGACAATCGCCTCGGCCACTTCATCAGGACGCCCGCCACGACCCATGGGGATTGCCGATTCCAGCTTGCTGACCCGGTCGGCATCGCCGCTCAGGGCATGAAAGTCGGTGTAGATATAGCCCGGGCGCACCGCGTTGACGCGGATGCCCTCGCCCGCCACTTCCTTGGACAGGCCGATGGTGAAGGTGTCCAGGGCGCCCTTGGAGGCGGCGTAGTCGACGTATTCCCCCGGCGAACCCAGGCGCGCCGCCACCGAGGAGACGTTGACGATGCTGCCGCCCTGCCCGCCATGGCGCGGCGACATGCGCAGCACCGCGTGCTTGGCGCAGAGGATCGGCCCCATGACATTGGTCTTCATGATCTTCTGGATGCGAAATTCGGACATTTCATCCAGCCGCGACTTGTGGCCCACGGTCCCGGCATTGTTGACCAGGGCCGTGACCCGCCCCAGTTCGCTGTCGACCCGCTGGAACAGACCGATCACTTCATCCTCGATGCTGACGTCGGCGCGCACCGCAATGGCCTGCACGCCCAGGGCGCGAACCTGTTCGAGCACCTGCAGGGCGGACTGCTCGTCGGCCTGGTAGTTGATGCACACCTTGAATCCCTGCTGCGCGGCCAACACTGCCGTGGCGGCGCCTATACCCCTTCCGCCACCGGTGATGACGATGACTTTATCCATGCTGCCGACTCCCTCACTGAACATTTCAACGCGAGCCATTAAACACCGCGCGGGCGGCGATGAAAACTGCGCAAATGTGCCACATCAAGCCAGTAGAAGTGCACGGTAGCCCCGCGCACCGACGGCGCAAACCGGCAGGGACCTGGGCGGCGGCCATATCCCTGCGAACTGCCGCCAGATCGCGACCGCAGCCGGCAAGGCGAGAGGCTCAGGCTTTTTCTTCGCCCCGGTGGATGCCCTGCATGAAACCTTCGGGCGGCAGCGGATGGCCAAGGAAATAGCCTTGCAGGGAATCACAGCCCAGTTGGGTGAGGAAGGTCTGCTGCACCCCGGTTTCCACGCCCTCGGCGACGATCCGCAGGCCCAGTGCCTGGCCCAGGGCGACAATGGCCGAGACGATGGCGGCATCGTCGCTGTCGTGCTCCAGGTCGCGGACGAAGCCGCGGTCGATCTTCAGCTCGTTGGCCGGCAGGCGCTTGAGGTACATCAGGCTGGAATAGCCGGTGCCGAAATCGTCGATGGACAGGTCCACCCCCATGTCCGCCAGCTGTTGCAGGACAAGCATGCTGACATCGGCGTCGTTCATTGCCGTGGTTTCGGTGATTTCCAGGGTCAGGTTGTTGGCCGGCAGGTGGTAACGCTCCAGGGCATTGGCCACGCTCCTGACCAGCCCGGCATGGCAGAACTGCAAGGCCGAGAGATTCACCGCGATGCGCCAGTCGGTGTAGCCCTGGACGTACCACTCGCGCATCTGCCGGCAGGCCTCGTTGAGCACCCACTCGCCGATGGCAATGATCAGCCCGGTCTTTTCCGCCAGTTCGATGAACTTGTCCGGCAGCAACAGGCCATGCTGGGGATGCTCCCAGCGCAGCAGCGCCTCGGCCCCCACCGGCAGGCCATTGGCAGCGTCGAATTTGGGTTGGTAGTGCAGGCGGAACTGATGATGCTCCAGGGCATTGCGCAGGTCCTGCAGCAATTGCAGCTGGCGCCGGGCATTGCTGTTCATCGAGGCATCGAAAAAGCTGTAGCCATTCTTGCCGGTGCCCTTGGCGTGGTACATCGCCGCATCGGCGTTCATCAGCAGTTCCTGGGCACTCAGGCCATTGCCCGGGTACACCGCAATGCCGATGCTGGCGGAAATCTGCAGGTCGTGCTCGGCCACCCGGAACGAGCGCGATACCAGCCCCACCTGGCGTGCCGCCAGGCGCAGGGCATCGTCCGGCTCGGCCAGTTGCACCAGCAGCACGAACTCATCGCCGCCGATCCGCGCCAGGGTGTCTTCGCTGCGCAAATCCTCGCGCAGGCGCTGGGCCACTTCGCGCAGCAACTGGTCGCCCATGTGGTGGCCAAAGGCGTCGTTGACCGGCTTGAAACCGTCCAGATCGATGAACATCAGCGCAAAACAGCCACCATGGGCAGTGACCCGGTGCATCGCCTGGTCAATGCGGTCGGCCAGCAGAATGCGGTTCGGCAGCCCGGTCAGGGTGTCGTGCAACGCCAGTTGGGTCAGTTCCTTGTTGGCTTCGGTCAACGATTGCGCCAGCACCGCGGTGCGGGCCTCCAGCCGGGCATCCAGCACCGAGGTCAGCAAGGCGATGATCAGCACCGCCAGGGTGGTGATCAGCACCAGGTTGTCCAGGCCCTTGCCGCTCAGGCCGTTGCCCAGGGCGCCGCAGAAACTGCCATCGGCGAAACGCGCCGCGGCCATGCCGGTGTAATGCATGCCGACGATGGCAAAGCCCATGACAATCGCCGCGCCGGTCCGGGCCAGACGTACGTAGGGGGTGTTCTGGCGCAGGCGAAAGGCAATCCACAGCGCCGCCAGCGACGCGCCGAAGGCAATCAGCAGCGAGGCGCCGAACAGGCTCGGGTCGTAGTCGATACCCGGCTGCATGCGCATGGCCGCCATGCCGGTGTAGTGCATGCCACTGATGCCCGAGCCCATGATCAGCGCGCCGAACAGCAATTGCCACAGCGGCAGCCGCGGCTGGCTCACCAGCCACAGGGCAAAGCCGCAGGACAGGATCGAGATCAGCAGCGACAAGGCGGTGAGCTGGATGTCGTAGCCCAGGTCGATGGGCAGGCTGAAGGCCAGCATGCCGATAAAGTGCATGGACCACACACCGACGCCCATGGCCAGGGCTCCGCCCATCATCCATAGATAAGCGGCACGGCCGGTGGTGGTGGCAATGCGCCCGGTCAGGTCGAGGGCAGTATAGGAAGCGAGGATCGCCACGAAAATGGAGATCAGGACCAGTGCGGAGGAGTAGCTACCGATGAGCATGAGGCGTCTCTTGGCCGTTGTGCCGACATCCCTGCGCGGCGGGCAAAACCGCAGATTGTACTGATTGCGTGGAAGAACGCATCTACAAAGTTAGCAAAAAGCCATTAGTCGGACAGAACGCCGTTTTCGGCTGTCTCATACCCCTACAAGCCCTGTGGGCATGGGCTTTGCGGGAAGTCGCGAGCAGTTGCAAGCGGCTTCGGATGCGCCCTGCCTGCGGCTGTCGAGCAGGCCTTGCAGCCACCTTGCTGCAAGGCCTTCAGGGGCCTATTTCTGCTCGCTGGCCTGCAGCTCGCCATCCCAGCCACCGCCCATGGCGGCGATCAACTGAACGCTGGCGATCAGCCGGCTCTGCAACAGGCTGAGCACGCTACGCTCGTTGCTCAGGGCAGTGGTCTGGCTGGTGACCACATCCAGGTAGGCGATCAGCCCGGCCTTGTACTGGTTCTCGGTCAGGCGCAGGGCCTCGCGGGCCGAATCCAGGGCCTGCTGGCGCACCCCCGCCTCGTCCTCCATGACCTTGAGCTGGACCATGTAGTTCTCCACCTCGCGGAAACCGTCGAGCACGGTCTGCCGGTACTTGGCCACGGTCTGGTCGTACACCGCCTCGGTGCGGTCCACTTCCGCCGAACGCTGGCCGCCGTCGAACAGGGTCATGGCCAGTTTCGGCCCTACCGACCAGAAGCGGTTCGGCAGGCTGATCCAGTCGGCGTAGGTGCTGCTGCTGTAGCCGCCGGCCAGGCTCAGGGTCAGGTCCGGGTAATAGGCGGCCTTGGCCACGCCGATCTTGGCGTTGGCGGCAATCACCGAACGCTCCGCCGAGGCGATGTCCGGGCGCCGCTCCAGCAGTTGCGACGGCACGCCCAACGGCACCTGGGGCAGCACGGGGATGGTCTTGCTCTCGCCCAGGTTGAACTCTGCCGGCGGCACGCCGATCAGCACGGCGATGGCGTTCTCGAACTGCGCCCGCTGCCAGATCAGGTCGATCAGGTCGGCCTGGGTGCTTTTGAGCTGGGTCTGGGCCTGGGCCACCGCGTCCTTGCCGGAGACCCCGGCCTGGTACTGGTTCTGGGTCATGGTCAGGGAGCGCTGATAGGCCGCCACCGTGGCCTCCAGCAGGCGCTTCTGCTCATCGATCACCCGCAGTTGCAGGTAGTTCTGCGCCAGCTCGGACTGCTGGCTCAGGCGCATGGCCGCCAGGTCGGCAAAGCTGGCCTCGGCGCTGGCCTCGTTGGCTTCCAGGTCACGGCGCAACTTGCCCCACACGTCCGCTTCCCAGCTCACCCCCAACTGGGTGTTGTAGGTGTCGCGAATGCCGCTGCTGGAACTGCTCAGGGCCGAACTGCTGCTGCCGGTGCCCTGGCTGGCGCGGGTCTTGCCGGCGCTCAGGTCGACACTGGGAAAGAACGAACCCCGGGAGCTGCGCACCAGGGCACGGGCCTGACGGAACTGCGCCTCGGCCTGGGCCACGCTCTGGTTGGAACTGTTGAGCTTGTCGATCAGGCCATTGAGCTGGGCATCGCCGTACAGCTCCCACCAGGCGCCACGGGCCAGGGCGTCGCTGGGGTTGGCCTGGCGCCAGCCTTCGGCTTCCTTGTAGTGCACCGGCTCGGCCACCTGCGGGCGCTGGTAGTCGGGACCGATGGCGCAGGCGCTGAGCAGCAGCACGCACAGGCCCAGGCTCAAGGCCCGCGAGCCCCGGGCCATGGCCAGGCGCTGGGCGGACAGCAGAGTAACGGGACGGGACGATTGGTCGGTCATAGCGGCGTTTCCAGAGCAGCATCGGTACGGACCCCACGCCAGTGGTTGAACTTGTGGCGCAGGCGATCGAGATAGAGGTAGACCACCGGGGTGGTGTAGAGGGTCAGGACCTGGCTGAAGACCAGGCCGCCAATGATGGTCAGGCCCAGGGGCTGGCGCATTTCCGAGCCTTCGGCCCCGCCCAGCAGCAACGGCAAGGCGCCGAGGATCGCCGCCAGGGTGGTCATCAGGATCGGCCGCAGGCGTTGCAGGCAGGCGCTGCGGATCGACTGCAACGGGTCCAGGCCCTGGTGCCGCTCCAGTTGCAGCGCCAGGTCGATCATCAGGATCGCGTTCTTCTTCACCACCCCGATCAACAGGAACAGCCCCAGCAGCGAGATCAGGCTGAACTCACCGCCCAGCACATAGATCGAGAGCAAGGCGCCAACCCCGGCCGAGGGCAAGGTGGAGAGGATGGTCAGCGGGTGGATGTAGCTTTCATAGAGCACCCCGAGCACCAGGTACACCGCCAGCAGCGCGCCGAGGATCATGAACGGCTGGCTCTTCTGGGTGGCGGCGAAGGCATCGGCGGTGCCGGCCATCTTGACGATCACGTCTTCGGGCATGCCCAGCTTGGCGATCGCCCGTTCGATGGCGGCGGTGCCCTGCTCCACCGTCACGCCCTCGGCCATGTCGAAGGAAATGCTTTCCGAGGCGAACTGCCCTTCATGGCTGACCCGGTCGTCTTCCAGGCTGTTTTCATAGTGGGCGATGGCCGACAGCGGAATCCGCGCGCCGTCGGCGGTGATCACCTGCACTTGATTCAGGGTAATCGGGTCCTGGGCGTATTTCGGGTTGACCTCCATCACCACCTGGTACTGGTTGAGGCTGTCGTAGATGGTGGAGATCTGCCGCTGGCTGTAGGCGTTGTTGAGCACCGCGGTGACCATGTCCATGTCCACCCCCAGGCGCTTGGCCTGGTCGCGGTCCACCATCAGGGTCACTTGCTGGGCGCCACGGCCTTCCCGGGCGTCGATGGCGGTGAGCTCGGGCAAGGCGCGCAGCGCCGTCACCACTTTCGGGTACCACTGGCGCAACTCGCCCAGGTCACCGCTTTGCAGGATGTAGGAATACTGCGAGGTGGTCTGCTCGCGGCCGCCGCCGAACTGCAGGTCCTGGTCGGCCATCAGCATCAGTTGCGCGCCGGGCACCTTGGGCATTTCCTTGCGCAGGCGCTCGATGACCTTCTGCGCCGAGATATTGCGTTCCTTGATCGGCTTCAGGCGTACCAGCATGAAGGCGTTGTTGGTGCCGTTGTTGCCACCGATGAAGCCGGCCACGCTCTCCACTGCCGCATCCTTGAGCACGGCGCGGCGGAATATTTCCATCTTCGGCTGCATCACGCTGAAGGACAGGCCGTCGTCGCCGCGGACAAAACCGATCAACTGGCCGGTGTCCTGCTGGGGCATGAAGGTCTTGGGCACCACCACGTACAGGGCCACGTTGACGCCAATGGTCAGCAGCAGGCTGAGCAGGGTCAGGCGCCTGTGCCGCAGCACCCAGTCCAGGCTGGTGGCGTACTTGCCCATCATCCAGTCGTTGCTGCGCCGGCTCCAGCGTTGCAGGCGGTTCTCCTGGCCCGGGGTGTGAGGCTTGAGCCAGCGCGCGCAGAGCATCGGGGTCAGGGTCAGGGACACCACCAGCGATACCACGATGGCCGCGGCCAGGGTGATGGAGAACTCGCGGAACAGGCTCTCGATGATCCCGCCCATGAACAGGATCGAGAGAAACACCGCCACCAGCGACACGTTCATCGACAGCAGGGTGAAGCCCACCTCCTTGGCCCCCAGGTACGCCGCTTTCATCGGCGCGATGCCTTCGTCGATGTGCCGGGAGATGTTCTCCAGCACCACGATGGCATCGTCCACCACCAGCCCGGTGGCAAGGATCAGCGCCATCAGTGACAGGTTGTTCAGGGAAAAACCGTAGAGGTACATGATGGCAAAAGTGCCCACCAGGGATACCGGTACCGCCAGGGTCGGGATCAGCGAGGCACGGAAATTGCCGAGGAACAGGTACACCACCAGGATCACCAGGGCCACGGCGATCAGCAGGGTCATCTCGGCCTCGTGCAGGGTGGCCTTGATCACCGGTGAGCGGTCCATGGCCAGGTTGAGCTTGACGCTGGCCGGCAGCACCGCCTGCAACGCCGGCAACTGAGCCTTGATCTCGTTCACCGTCTCGATGATGTTGGCCCCGGCCTGGCGGTTGATCACCAGCAGCACCGCCGCGTCGTCGTTGAAGAAGCCGCTGTTGTAGCGGTCCTCGACGCCGTCGCTGACCTTGGCCACGTCCTTCAGGCGCAGGGCCGCGCCGTTGTTGTAGTGGATGATCAGCGGCTCGTAGTCACGGGCCTTTTCCAACTGGTCGTTGGCCTGGATCTGCCACAGCCGCTGGTCATCCTCCACCGAGCCCTTGGGCCGGCGCTGGTTGGCGTTGGCAATGGCGTTGCGCACGTCGTCCAGGGCCACGCCGTACTGGTTGAGCAACTGCGGCTCCAGCTCGATGCGCACCGCCGGCAGGGAGCTGCCGCCCACCTGCACCTCGCCCACGCCCTGCACCTGGGACAGGCTCTGGGACAGGATGGTCGAGGCCAGGTCGTAGAGCTGGCCTTTCTCCAGCACATCGGAAGTCAGCGACAGCACCATGATCGGCGCCTGGGACGGGTTGACCTTCTTGTAGGTGGGCATGCTGCGCATGCCGCTGGGCAGCAGGTTGCGCGAAGCGTTGATGGCCGCCTGCACTTCCCGCGCCGCGCCATTGATGTCGCGGTCCAGGTCGAACTGCAGGATCACCCGGGTCGAGCCCTGGCTGGAACGGCTGCTCATGGTGTTGACCCCGGCGATGGCGCCGAAGGAACGCTCCAGGGGCGTGGCCACGGTGGAGGCCATGACCTCGGGACTGGCCCCGGGCAGGCTGGCCTGGACCACGATCACCGGGAAGTCCATCTGCGGCAGCGGCGCCACCGGCAGCAGGCCGAAGCTGACGCCGCCCAGCAGCATGATCGCCAGCGACAACAGCATGGTCGCCACCGGGCGCTTGATGAAGGGGCCGGAGAGGTTCATGCCGACACGCTCCAGGCTTGAGGCAGGCTGCGGCCCTTCATGCCTCCACCTCTTGGGCGTCTTCACGCTTGCCGAAGCGCCGGCCCAGGCGGTCGAAGTACAGGTAGATCACGGGCGTGGTGAACAGGGTCAGCACCTGGCTCACCAGCAGGCCGCCCACCATCACCAGGCCCAGGGGCTGGCGCAGCTCGGCGCCGGAACCGGTGGCCAGCATCAGTGGCACGGCGCCGAACAGCGCCGCCAGGGTGGTCATCAGGATCGGCCGGAAACGCAGCAGCGCCGCCTGGTAGATAGCCTGTTCCGGGGCCATGCCCTGGTGGCGTTCGGCGTCGAGGGCGAAGTCGATCATCATGATCGCGTTCTTCTTGACGATGCCGATCAGCAGGATGATGCCGATGATGGCGATCATGCCCAGGTCGTTGCCGCTGAGGATCAGCGCCAGCAAGGCCCCCACCGCCGCCGAGGGCAAGGTGGAGAGGATGGTGATCGGGTGGATATAGCTCTCATAGAGCACGCCGAGCACGATGTACATGGTCACCACCGCCGCCAGGATCAGCAGCAAGGTGCTCGACAGCGAGGCCTGGAAGGCTTCCGCCGCGCCCTGGAAGCGGGTCTGCACGCCCACCGGCATGCCGATCTCCTGCTGCACCTGCTCGATGACGTTCACCGCCTCCCCCAGGGCCACACCGGGCGCCAGATT
Organism: Pseudomonas sp. 8(2025); assembly: GCF_052665325.1. NCBI lineage: Bacteria > Pseudomonadati > Pseudomonadota > Gammaproteobacteria > Pseudomonadales > Pseudomonadaceae > Pseudomonas > Pseudomonas sp. 8(2025). The sequence continues at coordinate 412,811 of NZ_JBQOIE010000004.1, forward strand.
GAAGGACATCATCACCGCCGGGAACTGGCCGATATGGGCAATGGCCAGTTGCGCCTGGCGCTCCTCGACATGGGCCAGGCTCGACAGCCGCACTTGCCCGCCGTCGGTGGTCTTGACGTGGATCTGCTCCAGGGCCTGGGGTCCGATGCGCTCGCCGGCCTGGGCCTGGAGCACCACCCGGTACTGGCTGGCCTGGGTATAGATGGTGGAGATCTGGCGCTGGCCGAAGGCGTCGTACAGGGCGTCGGTGATGTTCGCCACCGAAACCCCGACCCGGGACGCGGCGTCACGGTCGATCACCATGAACACCTGCAGGCCCTTGTCCTGCAGGTCGCTGGCCACGTCGGTGAGCTCCGGACGCTGGGCCAGGGCCTGCACCAGGCGATTGCTCCACAGGCTCAGCAGCTCGGCATCCGGCGACGACAGGCTGAACTGGTACTGGGTGCGGCTGACCCGGTCCTCGATGGTCAGGTCCTGTACCGGCTGCATGAACAGGCGGATGCCCAGCAGCTTGTCCACCTCGGGCTGGATCCGCGCGATCACCTGGGCTGCGCTCAGGTCGCGCTCGCTGTGGGGCTTGAGGTTGATCAGCAGGCGGCCGCTGTTGAGGGTGGCGTTGTCGCCGTCCACCCCGATGTAGGACGACAGGCTTTGCACCGCCGGGTCCTGCAGGATGATCTTGGCCAGGTCCTGCTGACGCTGGCTCATGGCGGCGAAGGACACCGACTGCGGCGCCTCGGAAATGCCCTGGATGACCCCGGTGTCCTGCACCGGGAAGAAGCCCTTGGGCACCACCATATAAAGGAACACGGTCAGGCCCAGGGTGCCGATGGCCACCATCAGGGTCAGGAACTGGTGCTTGAGTACCCACTGCAACTTGCGCCCGTAGCTTTCGATCAGCCAGTCGATCCAGGCCCCGCTGGCGCGGTAGAAGCGCCCCTGCTCTTCAGGCTTGGGCTCACGCTTGAGCAGCCGCGCGCACATCATCGGGGTCAGGGTCAGGGACACCACCAGGGAAATCAGGATCGCCACCGCCAGGGTGATGGCGAACTCGCGGAACAGCCGCCCCACCACATCCGCCATGAACAGCAGCGGGATCAGCACCGCGATCAGCGACAGGGTCAGGGAGATCAGGGTGAAGCCGATCTGCCTGGCGCCCTTGAGCGCTGCCTGCATCGGGCTGTCGCCCTCCTCGATGAAGCGCGAGATGTTCTCCAGCATGACGATGGCATCGTCCACCACGAAGCCGGTGGCGATGGTCAGGGCCATCAGGGTCAGGTTGTTCACCGAGAAGCCGGCCAGGTACATCACCCCGAAGGTGCCGATCAGCGACAGCGGCACGGCAATCGAAGGAATGATGGTGGCACTGGCCCGGCGCAGGAACAGGAAGGTCACCATCACCACCAGCGCGATGGCGATCAACAGCTCGTGCTGCACATCCTTGACCGAAGCGCGGATGGTCTGGGTACGGTCGGTGAGCACGGTGACGTCCAGGCCCGCCGGCAGGTTGTCGGTGATGCTCGGCAGCAGCGCCTTGATCCGGTCCACCACCTCGATCACGTTGGCCCCGGGCTGGCGCTGGATATTGAGCAGCACCGCCTGGTTTTCATTGGCCCAGGCCGCCAGGCGCTCGTTCTCCGCGCCATCGACGATCTCGGCCACATCCTTCAGGCGCAGCGGCGCGCCATTGTTGTAGGCCAGGATCAGCTCGGCGTAGTCCTTGGGCGAAGTCAACTGGTCGTTGGCGTCGAGCATCGAGACCCGGGTCGGGCCGTCGAAGTTGCCCTTGGGCTGGTTGACGTTGGAGGCGCCGATCAGGGCGCGCACGTCCGCCAGGTTCAGCCCGTTGGCCGCCAGGGCCTCGGGGTTGACCTTGATCCGCACCGCCTGGCGCTGGCCGCCGGCAATGCTGACCATGCCCACGCCGCTGATCTGGGCGATCTTCTGCGCCATGCGCGTATCCACCAGGTCATTGAGCTTGGGCAGCAGCATGGTCTTGGAGGTAATGGCCAGGGTCAGCACCGGGGTATCCGCCGGGTTGACCTTGTTGTACACCGGCGGCGCCGGCAGGTCCTTGGGCAACAGGTTGGTGGCAGCGTTGATCGCCGCCTGCACCTGCTGCTCGGCCACGTCCATATTGATATCGAGGCTGAAGCGCAGGGTCAGCACCGAGGCCCCGCCGGAACTGGTGGAGGCCATCTGGGTCAGGCCGGGCATCTGCCCGAACTGGCGTTCCAGGGGCGCGGTGACCGCGCTGGTCATCACGTCCGGGCTGGCCCCGGGGTACAGGGTCATGACCCGGATGGTCGGGTAGTCCACCTGGGGCAAGGCCGACACCGGCAGCAGGCGATAGGCGATCAGGCCGGCCAGGACAATGGCCAGCATGCTCAGGGTGGTGGCTACCGGACGGAGGATGAACAGCCGCGAGAAATTCATGCGCCGACCTTTTTCGCCTTGCCATCAACCGGCTTGCCGTCTGCGGCCGGTGCCCCGGCGGGCTGCCCTTGCAGGTGTTCGGTGGGGGTGGTGGGCACGTCGATGCTGTCGTTGACCACTTCCACTTCGCTGCCGTCCTTGAGGCGGTCGGTGCCTTCCATCACCACCCGGTCACCGGCCTTGAGGCCGTCCTGGATCACCGTCGAGTCGCCGTTGCTGGCGCCCACCTTGAGCTGGCGGATCTTCACCTTGTTGTCGCCATCCAGGGCGTAGACGAAGGTGCCGTTGGTGCCGAACTGGATCGCCGCCGAGGGCGCCAGCACCACGTTCTTCAGGGTATCGGCCAGCAGCCGCACATTGACGAACTGGTTGGGGAACAGGCCCTGGTCGCGGTTATCGAAGCGCGCCTTGAACTTCAGGGTGCCGGTGGTGGTGTCGATCTGGTTGTCCAGGCTCTGCAGCACGCCTGTGGCCTGCAGCTTCACGTCACCGCGGTCCCAGGCTTCCACCGCCAGCCTGGCGCCGCTGTGGTAGCGGGCGAGCACGGTTTCCAGGCTGTTTTCCGGCAGGGTGAAGGCCACGCTGATGGGCTGGGTCTGGGTGATGATCACCAGCGCGGTGGTGTCGTTGGCCGCCACCAGGTTGCCCACGTCCAGCTGGCGCAGGCCCAGGCGGCCGGCGATCGGCGCGCGGATGTTGGTGAATTCCAGGTTGAGCTTGGCGTCATTGACCGCCGCCTGGTTGGTCTTGACCGTACCCTGGTACTGCCCCACCAGCGCCGCGGCGGTGTCCAGGGTCTGTTTGGCGATGCTGTCCTGGGCGTACAGGCCGCGGTAACGCTCAAGGTCGACCTGGGCGTTCTTCAACTGGGCCTGGTTCTGCAGCAAGGTGCCTTCGGCCTGGAGCAAGGCGTTCTGGTACGGACGCGGATCGATCTGTGCCAGCAGGTCGCCGGCCTTGACCATCTGCCCTTCCTCGAAGTTGACCTTGACCAGTTCCCCCGCCACCCGGCTGCGCACGTTGATGGTGTTCAGTGCCGTCACCGTGCCCAGGGCCTTGTAGTACACCGCGAAATCCCCCTGGGTCACCGGTGACACCCGCACCGGGATCGGCCCGCTGGCGCCGCCGAAACCGGGGCGCATGCTACCGCTGCGCCCGGTATGCCCGGCCGCGGCTTTCTGCCCGGCGGCCTCCTGGTGGGTACTGGCCGGCCAGAATTTCCAGCACAGGCCAACGACCAGCAGCAGGACGAACAGGCCGAACAGCCAGCGACGGGAGTTGCGGGAGACAGAGGATTGCATGGAGTGATCAACCATTGGGCGCGTGGGAGGCTTCTTTGAGAAGGCTGAAAGATAAGCACTGGAACCGTTTTAGCAAAGCGCCTTTACCGGCAATTTACCTTTGACTGACGTTTCAAGGAGCGGTGCTAAGCCACTGAAGCACAAATAAAAACGGCCTGGACAGAGCCAGGCCGTGAATAATTGTAAAACCTGTTACTTGAGCACGGCCAGGGCCGCGTCGTAGTTCGGCTCTTCGGCGATTTCCTTGACCAGCTCGCTGTGCAGCACCTTGTCGTTTTCATCCAGCACCACCACGGCGCGGGCAGTCAGGCCGGCCAGCGGGCCGTCGGCGATGGCCACGCCGTAGTTCTCGATGAACTCGCGGCCACGCAGGGTCGACAGGTTCTGCACGTTTTCCAGGCCTTCTGCGCCGCAGAAGCGTGCCTGGGCGAATGGCAGGTCGGCAGAGATGCACAGCACCACGGTGTTGGCCAGCTCGTTGGCCTGGGCGTTGAACTTGCGCACCGAGGTGGCGCAGGTCGGGGTGTCGACGCTTGGGAAGATGTTCAGCACCTTGCGCTTGCCGGCGAGGCTGCTCAGGGAAACATCGGCCAGGCCTGCGCCCACCAGGGTGAACGCTGGGGCTTTGGAACCGACTTGCGGCAATTGGCCGTTAACCTGCACCGGGTTGCCTTTGAGAGTGACTTGAGCCATGAACGGAGTCCTTATTGAACAGTGATGATGGAACAGCAATGAGAAATTCCTGAGAGGCCGAAGTTAAGCATGAAACGGCCCGGGCACCTATGCCCCACGGGCAAATTGTCCAACAACCCACCCCGACACCGGCATTACCGGTTGTAGGAGCTGGCTTGCCAGCGAAGGCGCTTTCAAACCTTGCGCAAGCCTCAAGGGCCCCTTCGCCGGCAAGCCGGCTCCTACAGGGGCGAATTTGGGTGTTTCGGTGTAGGAGCTGGCTTGCCAGCGAAAGCGATTTCGAGACTTGAGCAAGCCTCAAGGCCGCCTTCGCCGGCAAGCCGGCTCCTACAGGGGTGAATCTGGGTGTTTCGGTGTAGGAGCTGGCTTGCCAGCGAAAGCAATTTCGAGACTTGAGCAAGCCTCAAGGCCGCCTTCGCCGGCAAGCCGGCTCCTACAGGGGCGAATCTGGGTGTTTCGGTGTAGGAGCTGGCTTGCCAGCGAAAGCGATTTCTAGCCGTGCACAAGCCTTAACGGCCTCTTTGCCGGCAAGCCGGCTCCTACGGTTATTTGTTGAGGTGCGCCAGGAGCAGATCGGCCACCGGGCCGCCGGACGCCGGGTTCTGCCCGGTGATCACCCGCTGATCCTCCACCGCGAACGGCGCCCAGGGTGCAGCGGCCTTCTGGTAAAGGGCACCGCGCTTGACCAGTTCGGTTTCCGTCAGGTAGGGCACGTACTGATCCAGTTCGGCGAGTTTCTCCTCTTCATTGGAGAAACCGGTGACCTGCTTGCCGGCGATCAGCAGCCTACCGTCGCCCAGCTTGATGTTGAGCAAGCCCACCGCGCCATGGCACACCGAGCTGACATAGCCCCCCTGCTCATAGATCTCCCGGCTCAGGGCCTGCAGTTCCGGGTTATCGGGAAAATCCCAGACCACGCCGTGGCCACCGGCGTAATAGATCGCCACATAGTCCCCGGCCCTGACCTGGGAAGGCTTGAGGGTCGAGCCCAGGCGGCTCATGAAGGCGCTGTCCTGGTACCACTGCCAGTCGGTGTCGTCGGCCATGGCCAGGCTATGGGGATCGATGGGTACGTAGCCCCCCTGGGGGCTGACGTAATCCACCTCGAAGCCCGCCGCCTCGACCTTCTTCACGAAATGCACCGCCTCACCCAGCCACAGGCCAGTGGCGCGGGCCAGGTTGGGGTATTTGGCCACGCTGGTCAGGACCACCAGTATCTTCTTGCTCATGGGCATGCTCCTTGGCATTGGAAAACAGGGCAAGGCACGGCAATCAACCGAGCAACCGCAGCATGTTGCGGTGCCGGGCATCGAAAATCCGCGCCATGTAGGCGTTGACCATCAACCACTCCAAAGGTGCACCACCGATGGCCCTGTAGGTCACCCGGTCGGTGTACAGGGTGCCCCCTTCGGCGGCCTCGACCCGGTGCTCATGGCGAAAGGCCCGCAGCGGCCCCTTGAGCATCTCGTCGACAAAATGCCGATCGCCGACCTCACGTATAACCACCGTCCATTTCGCCGGTATGACACCGAACATCCAGTGCAGGAAGCTGAACTGACGCCCGACACTGATGCGCAGGTCATTGATATCGAGGCCCCCCAAGGGCGTGACACGCTCGGGGAAAATCTTTGGAAAGTTGGCGCCTTCGAGGCAGAAATCCAGCACCTGCTGCGGGCTGTATCCGGCCAGGAAAGTCGTGCGTTCGACCACGGGCATTCTGGTTCATCCTTGCTGATTTTGTTGAGGAGGCACCCACACAAACCTACAAACCACTTCATTAAAAACATATAACTAATTGTTTTTAATGGTTTTTATTCACATAAAAAATCAATCACTATAACCATACAATTTACATTGAAATAATCACAAAACACTTTAAGAAAGATTCGCCGGCGCTCACCTTCAAAGGGCCGCCGGCCACGCACTGCCTGTCCACAGCCCGGCAGTGATCCTGTGCACAAAAACCAACGAATTAATCCTTTCGACTGGCTAAGCGAAGGTTAGCTGCTAGCGTCATCAGACAATTCCTACGGGTATTAGAGAGAAACACTATCAGTGGACCCACGGCTCAAGAAGTGCCGCTCGGTGACCGTTCGCAAAAGGATTGAACCTGCATGTCCAGAGCATTTTTTGCGCCCGCCGTCTGGGCCGTAGTCGCCCTGAGCTCATCGCTGCCGGCCCTGGCCGACAACGCGGAAACCGCCAACAAAAGCAACAACCCGCTGAACCTTGCTCCCGGCCTCAACCTGCAGGATTACTACACCCCGCGCCTGTACGACAGCAACGCCCACACCAACGACACCCTGCTGCGGGGCACCCTGCCCATCGCCCCCTCGGATTTCATCGGCGTCCCCCAGCTGCTGCGTGCCACCCTGCCGGTCAGTACCCGCCCCGATCCGCACCACGGATACAGCACCGGCATCGGCGACCTCAACCTGTTCGATATCTTCCTGCTCAAGACCGACGGCGTGCAGCTGGGCATCGGCCCGCAGATCACCGCACCCACCGCCGAACAGGACGAACTGGGCACCGGCAAATGGCAGGCCGGGCTGGCCGCAGTGGCCATCGATGCCTCGCCCCGGGGCCTGCTGGGGGCCCTGGTGCAGTACCAGAGTTCATTTGCCGGCGACCATGACCGCGCCCATGTCGAAAGCGCCACCCTGCAGCCCTTCATCATCCACAACCTGCCCCGGGGCTGGTACCTGCGCTCCACCGGCACCTGGACCTTCGACCTGAAGAACAACACCCACTACATCCCCATTGGCCTGGGGGTGGGCAAGGCCTGGAAAGCCGGTGACAACATTCTCAACGCCTTCGTCGAGCCGCAGTGGACCGTGGAGCGCAAAGGCGACGGCTTGCCCCAGTTCACCCTGTTCGCCGGGATCAATGTCACTTTCGGAAAATAAGGACGCGCCATGCAGCCACTACTGCGCACTGCCGGTTTCAGCCTGTTGCTCCTGGCCGCCAGTTGCGGGGTCGGCGCCCAGCCCGAGCCGCATAACAGCCGCCTGACGGCGATCAAGATGGATGGCGAACTGCCGGCCCGGGCCGCCATTGCCGGGCTGTTTGCCGAGCTGGACTTCCAGCAGGCCACGCAAAGCTACCTGTGGGCCCTGCCGCTGGTGTCCTACGCCCAGTGGCAGGGGGAATTTCGCGACAAGCTGCACGCCGGCAATGGCGACCTGATGGTCCTGGAAAGCTACGAAGACAAGCTCGGGGTGATCACCGCCAACGCCACCACGCCCTACATCCTGGGTTTTGTCGACCTCAACCAGACCGGGCCGATGGTCGTCGAGCTGCCCCCCGGCCCCACCGCCGGTGGAGTCGGCGACTTCTGGCAACGGGCGATCACCGACATGGGCCAGACCGGCCCGGACCAGGGCAAGGGCGGCAAGTACCTGGTGCTGCCGCCGGGCCATCCGGAACCTTCCGACGCCGACCAGTACTACCTGGCCAAGTCGCAAACCATGAACGTGCTGGTGGGCTTTCGCGTGCTCGACCCGGACCCGGCCAAGGGCAAGGCGCTGGTGCAGCAATTCAAGATGTACCCCTACGCCCAGCGCGCGACGCCGCCGGCGACCCGCCTGCTGTCCCCCGGCGGCAAGCCCTGGTCCGGCACCCAGCCGCGGGGCATGGCCTACTGGGAGCGCCTGCACCAGATCATCCAGCAGGAGCCGGTCAACGAGCGCGACCGCTTCTACATGGCCATGCTCGCCAGCCTCGGCATCGAGAAGGACAAGCCCTTCAACCCCAACGAGCACCAGCGCCAGGCCCTGGAACAGGGCGCGCGCATGGGTGAGCTGATCGCCCAGGCCAATACCTTCGCCAAGCGCTTCGCCGATGCCCAGTACTGGCCAGACCGGCAATGGGACAAGGTGCTGAACATCGCCGACCCGTCCCAGCGCGTGGCCTATTACGACCAGTTGTGGGAACGCAGCGCCTGGTTCTACGAGGCGGTCACCAACACCAAGGGCATGGTGTCCAAGACCCCGGGCCTGGGCCAGACCTACCTCGGCGCCTACACCGACCACAACGGCCAGTGGCTGGACGGCGGCAAGCACTATCGCCTGCACCTGGGCAGCAACCCGCCGGCCAGGCAGTTCTGGTCGCTGACCGTCTACGACAGTGCCAGCCGCTGCCTGATCGACAACCCGCAGCGCAAGGCCGATCTGTCATCGCGCCAGGACCTGAAGAAAAACCCCGACGGCTCCCTGGACCTGTATTTCGGCCCCAGCGCCCCCAAGGGCCTGGAAAGCAACTGGGTGCAGACCCTGCCGGGCAAGCACTGGTTCAGCTACTTCCGGCTCTACGCCCCCACCGAGGCCTACTTCGACAAGCGCTGGAAACTCGATGACATCACCCTGGTGCAGTAACGCCTGCCCCCCTGACTTTGGCGCAAGGATTCGAACGATGATCATCAACGCTGTGATGCCCAGCTTGCTCGGGGTCTTGACGCTGGCCCTCAGCGGCCCGTCCCTGGGCGCCTTCAGCGCGACCGCGGAGCAGGCCCGGGGTATCGCCAAGCAGGCCTACCTCTACGGCTTTCCGGTGGTGGAGATGTACAAGACCCTCTACACCCAGGCCGTGGATCAGGGGGGGCCCAACTTCAAGGCACCGTTCAACCGCATCGGCGGTACCGCCCAGGTCTTCAGCCCCAAGGACACGGCCTTCGTCACCCCCAACTCGGACACCCCCTACTCCTTCGCCTGGCTCGACCTGCGGGCCGAACCCCAGGTACTGAGCCTGCCGGCCATCGATGCCCAGCGCTACTACTCGGTGCAGTTGATCGACCTCTACACCCAGAACTTCGACTACCTGGGCACCCGCAGCACCGGCAACCAGGGCGGCCACTACCTGATCGCCGGGCCTGACTGGCAAGGCCCCACGCCAGCCGGTATCGACAAGGTGCTGCACAGTGAAAGCAACATCGTCTACGCCCTGTACCGCACCCAATTGTTCGATGAAAAAGACCTGGAGCAGGTGCAGAAGATCCAGCAGAGCTACCAGGTCCAGGCGCTGAGCCAGTTCCTCGGCCGGCCGCCGCCCCCGGCGCCGGCAGCGATCCACTGGCCCCCGCTCACCGCCACCATGAGCGACAGCCCGGAACTGTTCGGCTACCTGAACTTCATGCTGGCCTTCGCCCAGCCCCAGCCCGAGGAAAAGGACCTGCTGGCACGCCTGGCCAGTATCGGCATCATTCCCGGCCAGCCCTTCCCCCTCAAAGAGCTGGGCAGCGCGCAAAAGCAGGCCCTGGAAGACGGCATCAGCGACGGCAAGGCCGAATTCGCCGCCTTCAAGAAAGAACAGGTCGATACCCACAAGATCACCAGTGGCGACCTGTTCGGCAGCCGCCAGCACCTGCAGGACAACTACCTGTACCGCTACGCCGGGGCCAACATGGGGATCTTCGGCAACTCCGCCGAAGAGGCCAGCTATATTGGCTACTTCGTCGATGACCAGGGCCAGCCGCTCAACGCCGGCCAGCATCGCTACCGCCTGCACTTCGCCAAGGGCCAGTTGCCCCCGGCCAATGCCTTCTGGTCGCTGACGATGTACGACGGCAAGAACAAGCTGCTGGTGGCCAACCCGCTGCAACGCTACCTGATCAACTCACGCATGCTGCCCTCGCTGAAAACCGACGCCGACGGCGGCCTGACCCTCCATGTGCAGCACCAGCCGCCGGCCAAGGAGCTGCAAAGCAACTGGTTGCCGGCCCCCAACGGCCCCTTCTACGGGGTGCTGCGGATCTACCTGCCCAAACCCGACGTCAGCAACGGCCAGTGGAAGATGCCGCCGCTGACGCCGGTCGCCCCTGAACAACAATAAGCGGAGCCCGTCATGCCCAGCCCTTCGCCCCTGCGTTCATCCCTGGCCCTTTGCCTGCTGGCGGCCAGCCCCTTGCTGCATGCCGCCGAAGGCGGGGTCGGCCGGCCCATCACCGGCCAGCAGATCTACTCCAATGCCGGGATCATCCCCCCGGAACCGGGCTGGGTGATGTCCCTGACCAGCATCTACTACGACGGCGAGCTCAAGGGCAGCGGCCAGGTGCCGATCATCGGCGATCTCAGCTCGGGGCTGAAAATGAAGGTGTCCTACACCATGGGCAACTTCACCCGGGTCTGGGACACCGGCAAGGGCCGCTGGAACTACGCCTCGGCCATCGGCGTGCCGGTGCAGTACACCGACATCCAGGCCAGCCTCACCGGCCCCCGCGGGCGCACGGTGGGTACCCAGGACAGCGGCACCCAGTTCGCCGACCTGCTGGTCACGCCGATCGCCGCCGGCTACCACATCAACGAGCGCGACCATATCGCCCTGTCGCTGCCGATCTACGTGCCCACCGGGGCCTACAACGACAACCGCCTGGCCAACCCCGGGCAGAACAACTACACCTTCATGCCGACCATCGCCTTCACCCATCTGGACGGCAAGGGCGGCGAATTCAGCCTGATGGGCTCCCTGGAGTTCTATACCCGCAACGACGCCGCCGACTACCGCAACGGCGACATCCTGCGCCTCGATGGCTTGTGGACCCACGGCTTCGGCAGCGGCTGGAACGCCGGGCTGGTGGTCGGTTACATCCAGCAGATCAGCGACGACCAGGGCCCCACCGCAGACAAACTCAACGGCTATCGCGGGCGCTCCGTGGGCGCCGGGCCAACCCTGGGCTGGAGCGGCAAGTTCGCCGACGCCCAGGCCAACATCAGCGCGCGCTGGATCCCCGAGTTCGACACCAAGAACCGCCCCGAGGGCAACGGCGTCAGCGTCAACTTGACCCTGGCCTTTTTCTAGGAGCACGCCAATGCGTATCGCTTGCCAGTTGGCCCTGTGCTCCACCCTGCTGGGCAGCCTCGCCGCCCTTGCCAACGAACTGCCAGCCCTGGGGGAAGACGGCAAGCGCCCGGCGGCCAAGGGCGATCCCGAGACCTGCCGGCAGTTGCAGGAAAACTTCGATATCGACCTCAAGCAAGTGGTCAAGGCCGGCTGCGAACCCTCCACCGAGCAGATCGCCAAACTGATGGACAACCCGGTGGGCAACCTGGTGCTGCTGTTCAACCAGTTCGACTACACCGCCCTCAAGGGCCCCCATAGCAACGGCACGCGCTACCTGGGCAAATACAGCTTCATGCCCACCTTCCCGATCTCCCTGGGGGAAGACTGGAACCTGATCAACCGCCTGCCCATCAGCTATGTCAGCGCCCCGGTCAACCGCAAGGCCGGCAAACTGGTGGGCCTGAGCCCCTATGAAGTGCTGAGCGACCGGGACTTTCCAGCGCTGATCGAAGACCCCTTCCAGCGCACCAGCGGCTTCGGCGACCTGGCCTACGTGGGGGTGTTCTCCCCCAAGGAGCCACTGCGCTTTGCCGGCGGCGGCAAGCTGGTCTGGGGCGTGGGGCCAACGGCGATGTTTCCCACCGCCGAGCAGGACGTGCTGGGCACCGGCAAGTACTCCCTGGGCCCGGCCTTCGTCGCCGCCTACCTCGGCCCGGACTGGACCCTGGGGGTGTTTCCCCAGCACTGGTGGTCGGTGGCCGGCGACGGACGGCGCAAGGACGTCAGCCTGAGCAACATCCAGTACTTCATCCAACGCGCCCTGCCGGGGCCGGCCCAATGGCGGATCGGCATGACCCCCAATATCACCGTCAACTGGAAGGCCGACGGCGGTAACAAGGTGACCTTCCCCATCGGCCTGGGTGCCGGGCGCATTTTCAACGTCGGCAAGTTGCCGGTGAGGATCTCCGGCGAAGTCCAGTACTCGGCGATCCACCCCGACGACCAGATCGGCAGCCGCTGGAATTTTCGCCTGTCCTTTATCCCGGTCATTCCCACTTTCATGTTCTGAACGGAGCCCGCCATGTCCGACCGTGCCCGATTCTCTGCTGTGCTGGCCGCCCTGCTCGGCCTGCTCTGGGCCGGTGCCCCGCTGTACGCCGCCGATGAGCTGGAACCTCGTGCCCTCGGCGCCTTGCAGCAGATGGGCAGCTACCTGCGCAGCCTGCGCCAGTTCGCGATCCAGGCCGACAGCGTCACCGACCAGTTGCTGGAAAGCGGCCAGGCCGTGGAGTTTCGCCACCACACCGAACTGCTGGCCCAGCGACCCGACAGGCTGCGGGTCAGTGTCGAAAGCCAGGGCGCGCGGCGCAGCCTGTACTACGACGGCGAAGCCTTCACCCTCTACGACAGCCGCGGCCCCTACTATGCCCGAGCCCCGGCGCCCGCCAGCATCGACGCTCTGGTACAGCGCCTGAGCGACAGCTACGGCATCGAACTGCCCCTGGCGGACCTGTTCCGCTGGGACGCCGACACCGCGCAGAAGGTCGGCCTGACCTCGGCGCTGTACATCGCCAGCGAGACCCTGGGCGACCAGCGTTGCGCCCACTACGCCTTCCGCCAGAGCGACATCGACTGGCAGCTGTGGCTGCGCGAAGGGCCCCGGCCCTTGCCCTGCCGCCTGGTCATCAGCCGCCGCGACAGCCCCGAGCAGCCGCGCCACAGTGTCGATTACCGCTGGCAACTCAAGTCGGCGCCAAGTGCCGCAAGCTTCGCCTTCAAGCCCCCGGCCGGCGCCACGCAGGTGCCATTGCGGCGCCTGGAGCGCAGCGCAGCACAGGGGGAGGTACAGCCATGAAGCGCAATCACTGGTTGCTGTACAGCGTCCTGACCCTTGGCCTGCTGCAAGTGTCCGCGGCCCAGGCCTGGCAATTGCGCGGCGGTGGCGGCGGTGCCCGCACCTTCGTCGTGCCCCACGGTGGGGGTGGGGGCGGCCCGGCGCCGAGGCCCATGCCCCAGCCGCGGCCGATGCCGCACCCCATGCCCCAGCCACCGCAACCGGCGCCGCATCCCGAGCCCCATCCCTATCCGCAGCCCCATCCCGGGCCGGGACCAGGACCCGGCCCGCATCCTTATCCCGGCCCGGGCCCTGAGCCACACCCCTATCCAGGGCCAGGGCCCCAGCCTTATCCGGGGCCGCCCGGGCCACCGCCACCACCACCCGATCACGGCGACGACTGGTACCACCCCTGGGGCGCAGCGGCGGTGATCGGCGCCACCACCGCCGCGGCATTCGCCATCGGCACCCAGGTCGACAGCGTGCCGCCGGACTGCGTTTCGGTGGTGGCCAGCGGCGTGGCCTACCAACACTGCGGCAACACCTGGTACCAGCCGCAATACATCGGCGGCAGCCTGCGCTACGTGGTCGTGGCGGCCCCCTGGTAATGGCTATGCACAAGGAACCGAGCATGAGCGCACGTAACGATATACAGGCCCTGCAAGCCAGCATCAGCGAAGCGGTGCTGGGCCAGGAAGCGGTGATCCGGCAGATCGTCATCGGCCTGCTGGGCAACGGCCACCTGCTGCTGGAAAGCCTGCCCGGGCTGGCCAAGACCCGCACGGTCAAGGCCCTGGCCCGGCACCTGGAGGCCAGCATGCGGCGCATCCAGTTCACCCCCGACCTGCTGCCCTCGGACATCACCGGCGCCGAAGTGCTGCACCAGGAACAGGGGCAGAACCAGATCCGCTTCCAGCCCGGGCCGCTGTTCGGCAACCTGATCCTGGCGGACGAGATCAACCGCGCTCCGGCCAAGGTCCAGGCAGCGCTGCTGGAAGCCATGGAGGAACGGCAGATCACCGTGGCCGGCACCAGCCATGCCCTGCCCGAGCTGTTCATCGTTCTGGCGACCCAGAACCCCATCGAGCAGGAAGGCACCTACCCCCTGCCGGAAGCGCAGATGGACCGCTTCCTGATGAAGGTGCTGCTGGACTACCCCCAGCCCGAGGACGAAAGCCAGGTGCTGCGCCTGCTGCGCGCCGAGGAACAGGCCCTGGGCAGCGCCACGCCCGGGGTACCGGGCTTTGCCTTGTCCCAGCAGGTGATCTTCGATGCCCGTCGCGAAGTCGGCGCGGTGGCCGTGGCCCCGGCCATCGACCGCTACCTGATCGACCTGGTCAACGCCACCCGCCACCCCGCCGACTATCACCCGGACCTGGGGCGCTGGATCGCCATCGGCGCCAGCCCCCGGGGCAGCATCGGCCTGGATCGCTGCGCCCGCGCCGATGCCTGGCTGCAGGGCGAGGATTTCGTCAGCCCGGACAACGTGCGCAGGGTGCTGCACCCGGTGCTGTGCCACCGCCTGCAACTGAGCTACGACGCGGTGGCCGACGGCGTCGGCGCCGACCAGGTGCTGGACCTGCTGCTGGACAGCGTGGCCATCCCGGCCTGAGGAGAACCGCCATGGCAACGCCACTGCACGAAGCCGACGGGCAGGTCTATGTCGCCCTGAGCCAGCTGATGGCCCTGGAGTTCCAGGCCCGTTCCCTGAGTTTTGTCGCCCGCCAGCCACAAGCCAGCATCCTCGCCGGCAACCACGCCTCGCGCCTGCGCGGGCGCGGCCTGAACTTCGACGAACTGCGCCGCTACCAGCCCGGCGACGATCTGCGTCACCTGGACTGGCGCGCCACCTTGCGCACCGGCAAGGCGGTGGTGCGTACCTTCACCGAAGAGCGCGACCGCCCGGCACTGATCCTGGTGGACCAGCGCATGTCGATGTTCTTCGGCTCGCGGCGGGCCTTCAAGTCGGCCCTGGCCGCAGAACTGGCGGCGCTGGCGGCGTGGATGGTGTTCCAGGCCGGTGACCGGGTCGGCGGCCTGGTGTTCAACGACCAGGGCATCGACAGCCTCGCCCCGCTGCGTAGCCGCAAGCGGGTGGAAGCCCTGTGCAGCCGGATCGTCCAGCACAACCAGCAACTGCACGCCGGCAACCCCGACCATGAGGGCGACGCGCAGTTGGACCGGGTGCTGCAGCAATGCCTGAACCTCGCCGCCCACGACCATCTGGTCTGTATCGTCAGCGACTTCGCCGGCACCAGCCCGCGCACCCTGCAGTACCTGCGCCAACTGGCCCGGCACAACGACGTGATCGCCCTGCAGGTCTACGACCCCCTGGCCCTGGAACTGCCGCACAACGGCCGGCTGCTGGTGACCCAGGGCCAACTGCAAGTGGAACTGGCGGTGGAGCAGCGCCAGGTGCACCGGCCCCTGGGGGACTTCCTCAGTGGCCGGCTCAAGGACGTGGCCAGCCTGCTGCGCCGCAGCCAGGTACCGCTGATGATGTTCAGCACGGCCCAGGAGGCCCAGGGACAACTGCGCAGCGAGCTGGGCAGGCTGGGAGCGCCGCGGCGATGAACCCGACCCTCCCCAGCATCGACCAGTTGCAGGAAATGCCCCTGCCACCACCGCCCGCCTACCTGCCGCAGACCTGGGGCTGGGCCGTGCTGCTGGCCCTGCTGCTGCTCGGCGCCCTGGCCTGGGGCGCCCGGCGCTACTGGCGCTGGCGCCGGGATGCCTATCGGCGCGAAGCACTGGCACAACTGGCCCGGCTGCAAGCCAGCGACGAGCGCATCCATGCCCTGCGCGCCTTGCCCGAACTGCTCAAGCGCGTGGCCCTGTCCATGCCCCCTGCCCCCCACGCATCCCGTGGGCGCCGACCTGCCGGGGAAGCCGTTGCCACAGCCACCCGCGCTTTTGCGGGCAAGCCAGCGCCTGCAGGCCCGCGGGGGGTGGCGGGGCTGCGAGGGGCGGATTGGCAGGCCTTTCTGCAACAGCATTGCCCGCTACCGCTGCCCGATGATTTCAGCCAGCAACTGGCCCTGCTGGCCTACGCGCCCCAGGCGCAATTGCAGGCCCTGTCGCCCGCACAGCAACAACAGTTGTTCGAGCAGTGCCGCACCTGGGTGGAGCAGCATCATGTGGCAGCTTGACTCTCCCTGGCTGTTGCTCCTGCTGCCGCTGCCCTGGTTCGGCTACCGCTGGCTGCCCGCCTACCGCGAGGCCCGCAGCGCGGTGCGGGTGCCGTTCTTCGCCGCCATGAGCCGCGCGGTCGGCCAGGCGCCGCAACCGTCCGGCAGCCGCCGCAACCGCGGGCAGTTGCTGCTCAACCTGCTGGTCTGGGCCCTGCTGGTGCTGGCGGTGGCGCGGCCGGTGTGGGTCGAGCCTCCCCTCGAACAGCAGCAGCCGGTACGCGACCTGATGCTCGCCATCGACCTCTCGCAATCGATGCAGACCCAGGATTTCAACGACGCCAACGGCCAGCGGATCGACCGTCTGAGCGCAGTGAAAGAAGTGGTCCAGGGCTTTATCCAGCGGCGCAAGGACGATCGCCTGGGGCTGATCGTGTTCGGCAGCGGCGCCTTTGCCCAGGCGCCCCTGACCCTGGACCACGCCAGCCTGAGCCTGCTGCTCGAAGACAGCGGGATCGGCATGGCCGGGCCCAACACCGCGATTGGCGACGCCATCGGCCTGGCGCTCAAGCTGCTGGAACAGGCCCATGAACCAGAAAAAGTGCTGATCCTGCTCACCGACGGCAACGACACCAGCAGCGCCATCACCCCACAACACGCCGCCGCCATGGCCGCAGCCCGAGGCGTAGTGATCCATACCATCGGCATCGGGGACCCCAGCGCCGAAGGTGAAGCCAAGGTCGACCTGTCGGCCCTGGAGCAGATCGCCCGGACCACCGGTGGCCGTTACTTCCGCGCCGAGGACCGCAGCGCCCTGGACCAGGTCTACGCCACCCTCGACCGCCTCACCCCCCATCAAGTGCAGACCCTGCGCCACCAGCCCAAGCGCGATTTGTTCCATTGGCCCCTGGGCGCGGCCCTGGGCCTGCTGGTGCTGTATCACCTGCTGGCCTGGCTGGCGCCGCGCCTGCGCCCGAACCGGGTTCGCCCGCCGCAGGAGGCCTGAAATGCAGATCAACCTCAGCGACCTGCACCTCCTGCGCCCACTGTGGCTGCTGCTGATCATTCCCGGGGCCTTGCTGCCCTGGCTCTGGCAGCGCCGGCATGACCTGCAGGCCCGCCTGCGGGGCACCATTGCCCCACACCTGCTGACGCACCTGCTGGTCACCCCGCAGGACTCCCAGCGCCTGCGGCCGGTGCATCTGCTCAGCGCGCTGCTGGTGCTGGGCGCCCTGGCCGCTGCCGGCCCCACCTGGGAACAGGACCGCCCGGATTTCCTGCACAACCGCGCACCGCTGATCATCGCCCTCGACCTGTCCCCCTCGATGAACGCCAGCGACCTGCCGCCCAGCCGCCTGGAGGCCGCCAAGCACAAGTTGCAGCAACTGGTGCAGCAACGCCGTGGCGCCCGCACCGGGCTGATCGCCTACGCCGGCAGCGCCCACCTGGTACTGCCGGCCAGCGACGACCCGGCCTTGCTCGACAGCTTCATCCAGGCCCTGGGCAGCGAGCTGATCCAGCGCCCGGGCAAGGATGTGCTGGGGGTGATCCGGCAAGCCCAGCGCCTGCTCCAGGCCGAGCACAGCCCCGGCAGCCTGCTGCTGATCAGCGACGGCGCCGACACCTCGCAATTGACGGCGATCAAACAGCAACTGGCCGGCAGCCCCTTGCAGGTACTGATCCTCGCGGCCGGCAGCAGCGACGGCGGGATCATCCGCGACGCTAACGGCCAGCCGCTCACCGACAGTGACGGCCGCCCGCAACTGGGGCGTTTCGACAGCGCCGCGCTCAAGCAACTGGCCGCCGCCAGCGACGCGCCCCTGGGCAGCCTGACCCTGAATGACGACGACCTGGACTGGGTGCAATTGCATGCCCAGCAGCATTTCACCGCGGCCAGCGCCCCCGACCGGCAACTGCAATGGAAAGACGCCGGCTACTGGCTGTGCTGGCCACTGCTGCTGTTGGCGTTCTGCTGCGTGCGCCGCGGCTGGAGCCTGAACTGGCTGGGTGCCCTGCTGCTGGGCCTGGGCTTGAGCCTGCAAGCGCCGACGGCCCGGGCCAATACCTTGGCCGACGCCTTCTTCAGCGCCGACCAGCAAGGACGCTGGGCCTTCGAACACGGCCACTACCCGGCCGCCGCCGCGCTGTTCACCGACCCCTACTGGAAAGGCATCGCGGCTTATAAAGCGGCGGACTTCGATCTGGCCCTGGCCAGCTTCGCCCGCCTGGACAGCGCCGCGGCGTATTTCTACCTGGGCAATATCCATGTGCGGCGCTTCAAGTTCGACGAGGCCATCGCCGCCTATCAGCAAGCCCTGAAGTTGCAGCCCCGGTTTGCCGAGGCCAGTGCCAACCTGGCCCTGGCCCAGGCGCTGAAAAAAGACACCGAGAGCGCGCAGCAGAACGCCCCCGAGGTCAAGCCCGATGCCATCAAGTTCGACAAGCCTGCGGGCAAGGGCCAGAGCAAGAAGGTCGAGACCCAGCAGGCCGCCAGCGACGAGCTTTGGCTGCAGAACCTCAGCACCTCCCCGGCGGCGTTCCTGCGGCAGAAGTTCAGCCTGCAGGACCTCGACAACACCACGCCGCAGGTGACGCCATGAACCCTGTAGCGCTGAGAGGGCTGTGGGCAATGGCGCTTGGGCTGATGCTCTGGGGCTGGCAGGCGCTGGCGGCAGAGCCGCAGTTGCGGGTGCAGGCCCAGTTGCAGCCCGATACCTCGGTGATGGTCGGGCAAACCCTGCAGTTGCAGGTCGATGTGCTGACCAATACCTGGTTCACCCAGGCCGCGACCCTGCCGGAGCTGCAACTGCCCGGGGCCCTGGTGCTGGCACCCGACGGAGAAGCCGAGCACTTGAACCAGACCCTCGACGGGCAGCCGTTCTTCGGCATGCGCTACCGCTACCGGATCACCCCGCAACAGGCCAGCTCGTTCCAGATCCCGCCCCTGGTGGTGCGCGCCACCCCGGCCCAGGCCAGCGCCGAACAGTCGGCGCAGACCCCGCCCCTGGCCTTCAGCGCCAGCCAGCCGCCGGGCTTCGCCCCGGGGGAAACGGTGCTGGTGGCCGATGATCTGCGCCTGACCCAGACCCTGCGCTTGTCCACGACACCAGCGGCGGTGGGCGACACCCTGGTCCGCGAACTGACCCTGCAGGCCGACGGCCCGCCGGGGTTGTCCCTGCCGCCGCCGCACACGGCCGCCGTGGCCGGCCTGGAGGCCTACCCGGTGGCCCCGCGCATCAGCAACCTGGATGACGGTCGCGGGCATATCAGCGGTGGCCAGCGCATCGATCGCCTGAGTTACAGGATCCAGCGCCCCGGGCACTACCAACTGCCGGCGCTGCGGATCAAATGGTGGAACAGCCGGGCGCATCGGGCCCAGGTCAGCGAGTTGCCGGCCTTGAGTTTCGAGGCCACGGCCGCCAGCCGCTATCAACCGGTGTTTTCCATCCGCGACGATCTCCAGGCCCTGGGCCGGCAAAACCCCTGGCGCATTTCCCAGTACCTGGTCGGCCTGGCCCTGCTGCTGGCGCTGGGCGTTGTGGCGCTGTACCTGGGCCGCCCCTGGTGGCAACGCGGGCAGCAGGCCTGGCAACACTGGCGGGCCGCCCGCCAGGCCGCCTGGGAGCGCTCCGCCGCCTGGGCCTGGGAACAGGTGCCGGGCCAGCTTAAGCAGCAGCCGCCGCAACTGGGTGCCCTGTACCTGTGGTGTCGGCGCAGCAGCGGCCGCCTCGATCTGGCCAGCCTGGGCCCGCGCCTGCGCGCCCTGCTGCAGGCCTGCTATGGCCCGGCGCTCCACGCCGGTGCGGCGCTGGAGCAACTGCGCCAGGCGTTGCCGGCGCTGCACGCCGAAGGTACGCCGCAAGCCCCTTCTCAAGGCCACGGCCTGCGCCCCCTCAACCCCCGTCACGAGAAGGATTTCCCATGACACTTCCAGCCCCCTGGCGCGTGCGCCACCTGCCCCTCCTGCTGCTGATGCTGGCCGCCCCGCTGCTGGCCCTGGCCAACAGCGACCCCTTGCCCTCGTGGAAGGACGGCCCGAGCAAGCAGGGCATTCTCGCCTTCGTCCAGGCCGTGACCACCCAGGGCGGCCCGGACTACGTGAAACCCGCCGAGCGCATTGCCGTGTTCGACAACGACGGCACCCTGTGGAGCGAGCAACCGGCCTATTTCGAGGTGCTGTTCGCCTTCGACGAAATCAAGCGCCTCGCGCCCCAGCACCCCGAGTGGAAGACCCGCCAGCCGTTCCAGGCCGTGCTCGAAGGTGATCACCAGGCCCTGGCCGCCAGCGGCATGCACGGCCTGCTGCAGATCATCGGCGCCACCCATACCGGCATCAGCAGCGAGGCCTTTATCGACAATGCCAGGCGCTGGCTGGCCGAGGCCCGCCACCCGAAGACCGGGCGGCCGTTCAACCAGATGATCTACCAGCCCATGCTGGAAATGCTCGACTACCTGCGCAGCCAGGATTTCAAGACCTACATCGTCTCCGGCGGCGACACCGCCTTCATGCGCGCCTTCGCCGAAAGCGCCTACGGCATCCCGCCGGAACAGGTGATCGGCAGCAACTTCGTCACCCAGTGGCAGTTCCAGGACGGCCAGCCGTCGATCCTGCGCACCGCCAAGCTGGCCCACAACGACGACGGCCCGGGCAAGCCGGAAAGCATCGACGGGATCATCGGCCGGCGCCCGCTGCTGGCTTTCGGCAACTCCGACGGCGACCTGCAGATGCTGCAGTGGACCGCCGCCGGCAGTGGCAAGCGGTTCATGGCCCTGGTGCACCACACCGACGCAGCGCGCGAGTGGGCCTACGACCGCAAGTCCCAGATCGGGCGCCTGGACCAGGCCCTGGATCAAGCACAGCAGCACGGCTGGACGCTGGTGGACATGGCCGCCGAATGGCGGCGGATCTACCCCTTCGAGCCCCTGGCACCCGAGCAAGCGCAATGACCACAGGAGAAGCAACAACAGACGCAAGGCAGGACAGCACTCAACGTGGCTCGCCCCAGGCGAGCGAACCCGAAAAAGGAGCAAGTCAGATGACTCGCATACGCAAGTGGCTACCCAAGGCCGCCCTGGTGGCGACCGCGGTGATGGCGTTCTCGGCAACTGCCGGGGCGGCAGAGAAACCCAATATCCTGGTGATCTTCGGCGACGATATCGGCCAGACCAATATCAGCGCCTATTCCATGGGCGTGGTCGGCTACAAGACACCGAACATCGACCGCATCGCCAAGGAAGGCATGCTGTTCACCGACTACTACGCGGAGAACAGCTGCACCGCCGGGCGCTCTTCCTTTATTACCGGGCAGACGCCGCTGCGCACCGGGCTGTCCAAGGTGGGCATCCCCGGGGCCCCGGTGGGCCTGCAAAAACGCGACATCACCATCGCCCAGGCGCTGAAGTCCCAGGGCTACGCCACCGGCCAGTTCGGCAAGAACCACCTGGGCGACCGGGATGAGTACCTGCCCACCGCCCACGGTTTCGACGAGTTCTTCGGCAACCTCTACCACCTCAACGCCGAAGAGGAGCCCGAGCGCCCCTACTGGCCCAAGGACGACCCGGACTTCGTCAAGGCCAACTCGCCACGCGGGGTGATCCACAGTTTTGCCGACGGCAAGATCGAGGACACCGGCGCCCTGACCAAGAAACGCATGGAGACCATCGACGACGAAACCACCGCCGCCGCCCAGGCCTTCATCGAGAAGCAGGCCAAGGCCGACAAGCCGTTCTTCGTCTGGATGAACACCACGCGCATGCACGTGTTCACCCATGTGCGCGAGTCCATGGCGGGCCAGAGCGGCATGCCCGGCAACGAATACGCCGACGGCATGGTCGAGCACGACAACGATGTGGGCAAACTGCTCAAGACCCTCGACGACCTGAAGATCGCCGACAACACCATCGTCGTCTACACCACCGACAACGGGCCCAACCAGTTCTCCTGGCCGGATGCAGCGACCACGCCATTTCGCAACGAGAAGAACTCCAACTGGGAAGGCGCCTACCGGGTGCCGGCGATGGTTCGCTGGCCGGGCAAGGTCAAGGCCGGGGAAGTCTCCAACGAGATGTTCTCGGGGCTCGACTGGTTCCCCACCCTGCTGGCGGCGGCCGGCGACAGCGGGGTCAAGGACAAGCTGCTCAAGGGCTGGGCCCCCACCACCGGTGGCGCCAGCTTCAAGGTGCACCTGGACGGCTTCAACCAGTTGCCCTACCTGACCGGCCAGCAGCCCAAGGGGGAACGCCACGAGTTCTACTACTTCAACGATGACGGGGTGCTGGTGTCGATGCGCTTCGACAACTGGAAAGTGGTGTTCTGCGAGCAGCGCCAGCCCGGCGGGTTCAGGGTCTGGAGCGAGCCGTTCGTATGCCTGCGGGTACCGAAGATCCTCAACTTGCGGATGGACCCCTACGAGCGGGCGGACGTGGTGTCCGACCAGTTCTATGACTGGAACACCAAGAACGTCTACCTGGCCGGGGTGGCGGTGACCAAGTCGGCGAAGTTCCTCGAGACCTTCATCGAATACCCACCGAGCCAGAAACCGGCGAGCTTCAGCATCGACCAGATCCGCGCCGCGGTGGATGCCAAGATCGCCGAGAAAATGAAGGCTCAACCGGCCCAATGACCCGACGCCGCCCGGCCCACCGGGCGGCCTCTCCCCCCACACAGCAGGCGTCGGCTTGCCGACGAAGAGGCCCGCAAGCCCTGCGTCATCCTCGCCAACGCCTTCGCTGGCAAGCCAGCTCCTACGGGCGGGTACGCATATTCCCTGTAGGAGTCGGCTTGCCGACGAAGACGTCCGCCAGTCTTGTACTACGCTTGAGTCCGCATTCGCCGGGACTCCGGCACCTGCCCATCCGTAGGGCATTTCGATTTCTGCATAAGGCCATGGAACATGAGTTCTCCCCTCTCGCGGCCACACCTTGCCAGCCACAGCCTCGATACCCGCGCGCAGTGGTTTCCGGCACTGCTGTTATTTGTCTCCGGCGCTGCGGCGCTGATCTTCCAGGTGCTGTGGATCAAGCAACTGTCCCTGGTGGTGGGGGTCGAGGTCTATGCCATCACCACTGGTATCAGCGCCTTCTTCGCCGGGCTGGCCCTGGGCGGCTGGCTGTTCGGCCGCCTGGCCGACCGGGTGGCCAATCCCTGGCGCCTGTACGCGCTGCTGGAATTGCTGGTGGCGCTGACGGCCGTGGGCGCGACCCTGGCCCTGGCCGGCGCCGCCGCACCCTTCGCTGAACTGGCCCTGCACCTGGGCCTGCTGGCCTGGGGCCTGCCACTGCTGCTGGTGGGCGCCCCGGCGGTGCTGATGGGCGGCACCCTGCCGGTGCTGGTGCGAGCCCTGGCGGCCGACCCGGGGCAACTGGGCCGCGCCGGTGGCAGGCTGTACGCAGCCAACACCGCCGGGGCAATTGCCGGCACCCTGCTCAGCGCCTTTGTGCTGATTGCCACCCTCGGCGTGCGCGGCAGCGCCCTGGCCGCCGCGCTGCTGAACCTGCTGGCGGCCCTCGGTGCCCTGGCCCTGCAACAACAGCAGGCCCTGCCCGCCAGCGCGCCGGCAAAGCTGGCCCGCAACCCGCGGCCGGCACGCCTGGCCCTGCTGCTGTACAGCCTCGCCGGCGGCGTGGCCCTGGGCTACGAGGTGGTCTGGTCGCAGTCCATCGTGCCGTTCATGAGCACCCGCACCTACGCCTTTGCGGTAGTCCTGGCCACCTACCTGGGCGGGCTGTTCCTGGGCAGTAGCCTCATGGCCCCGCGGGCCGACCGGGTACGTGACCCCTGGGGCCTGTTCGGCCTGCTGATTGCCGGTGCCGGGCTGCTGGCCCTGCTGGAAATGGCGCTGCTGGGGCGCTGGCTGATCCTCGCCCAGACCCAGGTCGAAGCCCTCATCCTCAGCCTGGGGGGCAGCCCGCTGCTGGGCATGAGCGGGCGCTTTGCCGTGGCCGCGCTGTGCATCGTGTTCGTGCCCACCCTGCTGCTGGGGGCGGCCTTCCCCCTGGCCCTGCGCCTGTGCTGTGACGGCCGCGCAGTGGGCCGCGACGTTGGCGCCGTGCTGGCCTGCAACACCCTGGGCGGGATCATTGGCGTGGCCCTGTGCGGCTTCGTGCTGATCCCCTGGCTGGGGCTGGTGCGCACCCTGGGGCTGCTGGCGCTGATCGCAGCGCTGGTGGGCCTGCTTGCCGTGCGCCAGGGCCCCGGGGTGAACAAGGGCCGGCGCCAGGGGGTGGTTGCCCTGGGGTTGCTGTCCCTGGCCGTGGCCCTGCTGACCCCGCCCCAGCGCCTGGCGCAACTCCTGCCCGGGGCCCGCCACGCCGAACTGAGTTTCTACCAGGAAGGCCGCGGCGCCACGGTGGCGGTGGTGACCCAGGGCCAGCCCGAGCGGCGCTTCCATCGCCTGTATATCCAGGGCGTGTCGAACACCGGCGATGCCATGCCGTCACTGCGCTACATGCGCATCCAGGCCCTGCTGCCGCTGCTGATCCACAACGGCGAGCCGCGCTCGGCGCTGGTGATCGGCTTCGGCACCGGGATCACCGCCGGGGCCCTGCTGCGCTACCCGGGGCTGGAACAGCGGGTGGTGGCGGAATTGCTACCGGCGGTACTGGACGCCGCGCCGCTGTTCCAGGGCAACTTCAATGCCGCCAGCGACCCGGGCATTCAGATCCGCCTGCAGGACGGGCGCCAGGAACTGCTGCGCAGCCCGCAGAACTATGACCTGATCACCCTGGAACCGCCGCCGCCCTCCGCTGCCGGGGTGGTCAACCTGTACTCCCGGGACTTCTACCAACTGGCCGCGCGGCGCCTCAACACCCAGGGCCTGGTGGCCCAGTGGCTGCCCCTGCCGACCCAGAACACCGAAGACTCCCGCGCCCTGGTGCAGAGCTTCCTCGAGGTCTTCCCCTACGCCACCCTGTGGACCAGCGAGTTCCACGAGATGCTGCTGGTGGGTTCCCCGGACCCCATCGAGCTGGACGCGGCCAGGATCGAGCGGCGCTTTGCCCAGGACAGCGTGCGCAGCGCCCTGGGGGAAGTCGGGGTCAATTCCGCCCAGGCGCTGCTGGCCACCTGGGTCAGCGACCGCGACGGCCTGCAGCGCTTTGCCGGCGATGCCCCGGCGGTCACCGATGACCGGCCGCGCATCGAGTACGCACCCTGGGTGCGGCCACGGGAGATCAACCGGGTTCTGCCGGAGCTGCTGAACCTGCGCCATCCACCGGTGCTGGTGAATGTCAGCCCCGAGTTTCGCCAGCGCATGAACCAGGAAAGCCGCAACCTGATGCAGTTCTACCGCGCCAGCCTGCACGCCTATGATGGCGACCGCGAAGCCTGGGCCCGGGAGATCCGCGAACTGCTCCAGGTGGATGCCGGCAACCCCTACTACCGCTGGTTCGTCGGCCAGTGAGCTGAAGCGCCCATCCCGGGCCGTTGCATGCGGCCTGGGACTTTTTTTCAGGAAACCGGTAGGGTGCGCAGTTTCAGCGCGCCACTGCCCGGGCGCGGCGGTCTTTCATGGAGTCGTACCGCCCAATGAGTTGCTGGACCCTGCTCGGCCTGCCGGCCACCGCCGATACCCGCACCATCAAACGCCACTACGCCAGGCTGCTCAAGCAGACTCGCCCGGATGAAGACCCGGTGGCGTTCCAGCGCCTGCGCGAAGCCTATGAATCGGCGCTGGAGCAAGCCCGGTGGCTGGGCATGCAGGAGCAGGATCCACATTCGGACGAAGATCCGGTGCCGCTGGCCGGGCAGGCGCCGCAGGGCCCAAAGCCGCTGTCGCCGGCGCAGCGAGTCGCCCCCTTGCTGGAGGGCATCCGCATCAAGCAACTGGACCTGCGCTATCAGCAGGCGATCCAGAGCGACTGCCTGCTGGAGTTCGAGCTGGGCCTGTTGCGCCACTGCGTGGAACGCCCGGACCAGTCGCAACAGCTGCTGGCCTGGGCCTTTGCCACGTTCCACTGGCTCAGCGCCTGGCAGCGCCTGGAACTGCCGGAGTACCTGATCGATGCATTGCTGGAACAGTGCCAGGAAAAGCTCTTGCAGCCCCTGCAGGACGCCCTGGCCCAGCGCGACGACCAGGCTCTGCTCCAGGCCTACGCGCAACGCCAGCAGCAGCCCTGGCTGAACAGCCTGGACCAGGGCCAGTGGTTCAACCTGCAACTGGTGGAGCTGCTGCTCAACAGCCCCTACTGGTCCAGCCCGGGGTTCGCCGCGGTGTGTGCCGGCCAGGGCTGGCACAACGGTGCGGACAACGCCTGTCCGGCGCTGGAATGGGAGCGCCTCAAAGCCCGTGACGAAGCACCGGTATTCATTGCCCGCCAGCAGGCCCTGGCCACCCAGGCGCCGGCCAGCCCGCAACAGCGCGCCGCCTACCTGCTGCTGGCGCCCATCAGTTTCACCCGCCGGCGCAACTTCGCCCGGCGCCTGCGCCCCGATGACTGGGCCTGCTGCCGCCAACTGAGCTCGCGGCTGCACGCCAATCACCCCGAGGTATCGGCCGGCATGCCCGGCGGCACGCCGTTCTTCTGGCGCGACTGGGAGTTCGCCTTCAACGCCTGGCCCATGTACCTGGGCATTGTCCTCGCCTGCCTGGCGGGGGCCGTGGCCCGCTATGCGCCGCAAGCCGGCAGCCTGGGGGAAATCATTGGCGTAACGCTGTTCTGGAGCACCTGTTTTGCCGGCGCCGGGGCCCTGCTGGGGTGGCTCTGGCAGCCTCTGGCTCACCGCCTCTGGGTACGCGACCAGGCACTCGGCGCACGCCTGCCGCACTGGCTCGACCCGGACCGTGAGGTGCTGGTCCTGCGCGACCTGCTGCCGGCCCTGCTGATCAGCGGTGCCCTGGGATATTTCTGCGGCCCGGTCAGCGCCGCCACTTACCTGGCCGTGCTGCTGGGGGTGGCGAGCCTGCGGCGCCGCGAACTCAAGGCCCAGGCTTCCTGGGAAAAACCCGCTCCCTGGCGCCGGCGGCTGTTGATCGGCCTGGGCTGCATGGTGCTGGTGGCAGGCCTGGGCAGCCTCCAGCTGATCACCAGCCAGCGCACGCTCAACCCCAACCAGGGCCTGCAGCAATGGAGCGAACGCCTGTGCGCGCGCATGCCCGCCAATGCCGAGGGCTGCACGGCCCCGGCCACCGCCCGCCAGTGGTACGGCCAGGAGGGGCAGCCATGAACCCCAATTGGTTGCTGCCCATCGGCCTGGTTCTGGGGTTGACGCTGGTCGGCCTGGCCGGGGCCAGCAAGCCCCTGGGGCGCCTCGACCTGTGGCTGGACCACCAGGACAGCCCGAGCACCGCCCAGGCCAATGCCCTGGCGCCGATCGTCAATTGCATGAACCAGGTGGATGTGCCCTGGCGCCTGGCCCACCAGGCCTTCATGACCGAGGGTGCGCCCCGGACCAAGGCGCCCGAAGCCTACGACCTGTATGCCTACAGCCACCAGGACATCGACGCACTGTACCGCCTCAACTGCCCCGGCAGGATCACCGACAAGTTGCAGGTCCTGGCCCCGGACAGCCCTTTGCTCCCCGCCACCGTGCGCTATCTGCAAGTGCTCGGGCCCTTCGCGGCCCTGACCAAGGATTCCTTCATGCGCAAAATGGGCATCGGGCGGCCCCTGACCGAGGCGCAACTGGATGAGTTTGCCCGCCAACTGGCGCAACAGAGCGAGGCTTACCTGGAAGCTTCCAATGCCGTGCGCCAGTTGCTCCCGGCCCTGGATATCGAACCGCGCAGCCAGCAACTGCTGCGCCTGGAGCAACGCCTGGGGCGCAATGCCCATTGGGCATTGCTCGATTACATGATCCAGGCCCGCAGCACTGTGGAGTTTGTCGAGGCAGGCGTACGCCAGCAAAGCCTGACCCCGGACCAACTGGCGCAGGTCACCCGGCAGTTGCGCCAGACCTGGGACGCTCGGCAGCAGTACCTGAAAACAGGCCAGCCGGACAAGAACACCGAGCAGGTGCTGTACCTCTGGCAACTGATCGCCCAGCCCGGCGAACAGTACCTCAAGGCGCTGGACACCCTGCACCGCGACTGGCAGCAACATGCCGAGCCGCAACGCCTGAGCGACGACTACCACGCAGTGACCCAGGGTTACGACCAGATGCTCTACCACTACAACAAACTGGCGCGCAGCCAGTACTGAAACCGAACGATGGCCGCGGCACCTTTCAAGATGCCGCGGCCATCAACGGTCGGTCACTTTTTCTTCAGTTGCAGGTAGGACTGGTGCATGTCATAGGCCCAGCCGTCGATGACGTTCTTCACGTCGCTGGCCTGCATCACCTGGGTGTCGTTTTCCAGGGGCTTGCCGGTGCCTTTGCGAACCACTTCGGCAATCACCGCGTGGGTGCTGCCATCCAGGAACGCCGCCTCGGTGGCCAGGGTGGTTTCCTGGTCGCGGATGCCACTGGCGGTGCTCACCGCCGCCGCCACCAGGGCCACGGGAATGATTTCATAGGGCTTCAGGCCCTCGGTCTTGCTGGTGACTGCGGTAATCGCCGCGCGCACCACGATCACCCCCGGGCCCGGGCCGGTGGCCAGTGGCAGGGATTTGCTCACCTCGCGCTGCAGTGCCTGGTCGTAGTAACGGGTGATGGCGGTCAGGGTGCTCTGGGGGATCTTCGCCGTCGGCTGCGGCTGCGGGTAGAACTGGGTCGGTTCGATGTACACGCTGCTGTAGTTGCTCAGCTTGAGCTTGGGATCGATCCAGCGCATCACCTCCACGCCGGAGGGCGACTTGGCTTCCTTGAGCTGGCTGTAGTCGCTGAGAAACCCGGAGTACTCGTCAGGCTGGGGCACTTTGCTGGAACAGCCCACCATCCCGAGGGTGGCAAGGCACAGCGTGCTGAGGGTCAGAGCAAGCTTCATGTGTAACTCCTGTAGGTGCAGCAGCCAGGGACTGGCTAGGGGAAATTAAGGTATAGCCAAAAGCCGGCGCTTTGCCCCGCCGGCGCGGGTTGTTTGTCACGGCTTGCGGGCTGATTCACAGCCCGGATTTGACAGACCGGCAGCTGCCGTCAAAGCTCCATCGAGCCTGAGAGTGCCGATCAAGGCACCGCATTCTGGATACGGACGTCGCAATGCCCAAGCCGAAGAAGAATAACCCACGCTCGACACCCCCTGCTTCAACTGCACCTTCGCCCCACCGCTACCTGTTCCCCTTCGGCGCCCTGCTGTTGCTGCTGGTGCTCGGCGGGCTCGTCTGGTTCCTGCTGGCCGAACCGCCCCGGCTGGCGGCGCCGCAGGTGGCTGCGGCCCCGCCCCCCGCCCAGCCCAAGGCCGTGCCGGCGCTACCGGCCGCCCAGTACGTCGATGAACAGGCCTGCCAGGGCTGCCACCAGGCCCAGGCCAGGGACTGGCAAGGCTCGCACCATCAACTGGCGATGCAGGAGGCCAACCCGCAGACGGTGCTGGGCAATTTCAATGAACAGCGTTTCAAGGCCGAAGGCGAAAGCACCCGGTTGTTTCGCCGCGGGACCGAGTTCTGGGTCAACACCCCCGGCGCCGACGGCAGGCCCGCGGACTTCAAGGTGGCCTACACCTTCGGCATCGAGCCCTTGCAGCAATACCTGATCGAGGTCGGCCAGGGACGCCTGCAAGCCCTGGGCGTGGCCTGGGATACCCGCAAGCAGCAGTGGTTCCACCTGTATCCGGGCCAGGGCGTTAACTTCAAGAACCCGCTGCACTGGAGCAAGCCCAGCCAGAACGCCAACTTCATGTGTGTGGAATGCCACACCACCGGCTACCAGCGTAATTTCAGCGCCAGCCAGGAGCGCTTCGACAGCCGCTGGAACAGCCTCGGCGTTGGCTGCCAGGCCTGTCACGGCCCGGCCTCCAACCACCTGCAGGCCACGGCCAGCAAGGCCACCCTGGCCAACGCCGGCTTCGCCGTGGACCTCAAGGCCGCAAGCGCCACCCAGGAGATCGAGACCTGCGCCCGCTGCCACGGCCGGCGCGCGCCCCTGGGCGACGGCTACCACGTCGGCCAGCGCCTGATGGATGACTACCTGCCCAGCGCCCTGACCCGGGAGCTGTACGCCCTGGACGGCAAGATCAAGGACGAGGTGTTCGAATACGGCTCCTTCGCCCAGAGCAAGATGTTCGACAAGGGGGTGCGCTGCAGCAATTGCCACAACCCCCACAGCACCCAGCTCAAGGCCCCGGGCAACGCCGTATGCCTGCAATGCCACAACCCCGCCGGCAAGAGCGCGGCAGCCGGCATCGACGGACGCGGGTTGCAGGCCAAGGATTACGATTCCCCCGACCATCACCGGCACACCCCCGGCCAGCCCGGTGCGCAATGCGTGGACTGCCATATGCCGGGCAAGGTCTACATGGGCAATGACTATCGCCATGACCACAGCTTCAGCCTGCCCAACCCGCTGCGGGCGCAGAAGCTTGGCACGGCCGATGCCTGCCTGGGCTGCCACCAGGGGCAACAGGCCGGCGAACGCATCAGCCGGCAGTTCCAGTTATGGACCGCCAACAGCCCACCCCAGCCACCGCGCTACGACGACAGCCTGTGGTTGATCCGCGGCGGCCACCCAGGGGCAGCCCAGGCGTTGCAGGAACAACTGCAGCGCAGCGATCTGCCACCGATCCGGCGTGCCACCCTGCTGGCCGAGCTGGCCAACTATCCCAGTGCCCAGGCACTGCAACTGGCTACCCAGGCCCTCGGGCATGCGGACCCCCAGGTGCGCGAAAGCGCGGTGCGAGCCACCAGCGCCCTGGTGCCGCCAGCCGAACGTGGCCCGCTGCTGGTGCCCCTGCTGCAAGACCCGGTCAAGGCCGTGCGGATCACCGCAGCTCGCGATCTGCTGGGCGCCGCGCGCAGTGGCCTGGGCCCAGCTCAAGGGGCCTGGGACAAAGCCCTTGGCGAATATGAAGCGGTGCAGTTGAGCCTCGTGGAGCGGGCCGAAGCCAACCTCAACCTGGCCATGCTCTACCAGGCCAGCGGGCGCGGTGCCGAGGTCGAACCCTACCTGCGCGCAGCCTTGCGCCGCGACAGCGACTTCTTCCCGGCCCTGGTGACCCTGGGGCAGTGGCTGGAAGCCAATGGCCGCAGCCAGGAGGCGCAGCAACTGCTGGCCCAGGCCCTGCAACAGCACCCGGAGTCGGCGCTGCTGCAGCACACCCGGGGCCTGAGCCTGATTCGTGGGGGCGACACTGCCCGGGCCATGGCCGCCTTGAAAAAGGCCGTCGAGCTGGAACCGCAGAATGCTCAGTACGCCTATGTGCTGGCAGTGGCCCTGCACGACAGTGGCCAGCAGGACGCTGCCAACCGTCAGTTGCAAGCCCTGATGCAGCGCCAGCCGACCCAGCGCAATGCGCGCCTGAGCCTGATCCAGTACTACCTGGAGAGCGGCCAGGAACCCAAGGCCCAGGCACTGATGCAGCAATGGAAGCAGCTCAACCCCGGGGACCCGGCGTTGCAATAGGCGGGGTGGCAAGGAGGGCTCGGTTACCCGAGCCTTCCTAAAACCAATCAAACAGGATTAACTATCAATATTAATCTATTGATTTTAAACGACTATTTATTCTAGAAATTACATTAACCAGCGCAACCGCGCGCCACCTTCAGCGCCGACGAAACAGCGGCCGCGGCTCGATCACCGAGCGGCCATACAGCACGCTCATCCCCGCCAACCCTTTGAGTGCGTCCAGCGCGCATTTGTCTTCACGCACGGCAAAGCTGTCGAAGCCGCATTGGCGCATATGGCTCAACTGGTCGCGCAGCACATCGCCAATCGCTCGCAATTCGCCCATCCAGCCCAGGCGGGTACGCAGCAGGTAGGCCTGGCTGTAACCCCGGCCATCACGAAAGCTGGGGAAGTCCACGGCGATCAGCGGGATCAGCTTGAGCCAGGGCTTGAGGCTTTCCACCTCGTCGTCCGGGCCTATCCATACGCCGTCCCGGGTCGGGTGATGCTCGATGCGGCGCATCAGCCACAGGGCCAGGGGCAGAATCAGCGGCCCGTCCGGCAATGCGTCGTCGACCCCGCGCACCAGGCTCCAGGCATCGTCTTCCACCCGTTGGGCTTCGCCTTCGTGCAAACGCAGCAGGTTGTTCATGCCAGCGCCTCCACGGCCTTGGGATAGACCCGCTCCTTGAACGGCTCCAGGCCGATGCGCTGCAGGGTCTCGACGAAGGGTTCGTCGCTTTCCCGGTAGCGTACGAAGGTGGCGATGATGCGTTCGATCACTTCGGGGATTTCCTCGGCGCTGAAGGACGGGCCTATCACCTTGCCCAGGGCGCTGTCACGGCCCTTGGCCCCGCCCAGGGTGACCTGGAACCACTCGCTGCCGTTCTTGTCGACGCCGAGGATGCCGATATTGCCGATGTGGTGATGGCCGCAGGCGTTCATGCAGCCGGAAATGTTCAGGCTGATGTCCCCCAGGTCGTGGAGGTAGTCCAGGTCGTCGAAGCGCTGCTGGATGGCCAGGGTAATGGGGATCGAACGGGCGTTGGCCAAGGCGCAGAAGTCACCGCCCGGGCAGGCGATGATATCGGTCAGCAACCCGGCGTTGGCGGTCCCCAGGCCATGCTCGCAGGCCCGCTGCCAAAGCTCGAACAGACGCGACTTGGGCACATCCGGCAAGACGATGTTCTGTTCGTGGGCAATGCGGATCTCGCCAAAGCCGTAGTCCTCGGACCAGTCGGCCACCGCTTCCATCTGCTGGCCGGTGACGTCACCGGGTGGCGAGGCCGGGCCCGGCTTGGTCGACAGCACCACGCAGGTGTAGCCCGGCACCTTGTGCGGGTGCACGTTGCGCGCCACCCAGCGGGCGAAGGCCGGGGACTCGGCCAGGTGGCTGCCGTACTCCAGGTCGGTGTCCGCCAGGCGCTCGTAGAGCGGCGGCACAAAGGCGCTGGCCACCCGCTGGAATTCGTCCTCGGTGAGCTGCGCGGGGCCGTCCCTGAGGTGCTGCCACTCCTCCTCCACTTCCCTGGCGAAGGCCTCGATGCCCAGGGCCTTGACCAGGATCTTGATCCGCGCCTTGTACTTGTTGTCCCGCCGGCCGTAGCGGTTGTAGACCCGCAGCACCGCTTCGACATAGGACAGCAAGTGCTGCCAGGGCAGCCCGTCGCGGATCTGCAGGCCGAGGATCGGCGTGCGCCCCAGGCCGCCGCCGACTATCACCCGCAGGAGCATCTCGCCGTTGCGGGCACGGTAAAGATAGAGGCCGATGTCATGCATCATGATCGCCGCGCGGTCCTGCTTGGCCGAGCAGATGGCGATCTTGAACTTGCGCGGCAGGAACAGGAATTCCGGGTTGATGGTGGACCACTGGCGCAGGATCTCCGCCAGGGGGCGCGGGTCCAGGTATTCGTCGCCGGCCACCCCGGCAAAGGCTTCGGTGGTGATGTTGCGCACACAGTTGCCGGAAGTCTGGATGGCGTGCATCTCCACTTCGGCCAGGCGCTGCAGGATGTCCGGCACCTGGGCCAGCTCGATCCAGTTGAACTGCAGGTTCTGCCGGGTGGTGAAGTGGCCGTAGCCGCGGTCGAAGTCCCGGGCGATGCTGGCCAGGGTACGCATCTGCCGGGCGCTGAGGGTGCCGTAGGGAATCGCCACCCGCAGCATGTAGGCGTGCTTCTGCATATACAGGCCGTTCTGCAGGCGCAGGGGCAGGAACTCCTCCTCGCTCAGTTGGCCGCCCATGAAGCGCTCGACCTGGTCGCGAAACTGCGCCACCCGCTCAAGCACCAGGGCCCGGTCATAGTCGTCGTACTGATACATGTCCCTACCTCATCGAAGCTGATCGTGCTCTAAACGGCGCGTGTTGTGAGGGGGCGACTATGCGCGTACGGCGCAGAGCGTTACAGATTCAGGTAAAAACTAAAAAACCATATCAGCCAAGGCTGCACCACCGTAGGCATGAGGAAAATCTGATCCGTATTAATGTGGTTTTTCTGAGCCTGTTTTGTTTCCCCGCTGATTCCTACAGTGCACCCCGTGCCAGACCGGGTGGCCTGGCAAGACTTTGCAACCGTGGAAGCATTGACCATGAACTCAGCAACAATCGGACAGGCCTACAACTACAAGGTGGTTCGCCAATTCGTCGTCGCAACAGTGGTATGGGGCGTGATCGGCATGGCCATGGGGGTGTGGATTGCCTCGCAGCTGGTGTGGCCGGAGATGAACCTCGACCTGCCCTGGAGCACCTTCGGCCGGCTGCGGCCGCTGCACACCAGCCTGGTGATCTTCGGTTTCGCCGGCAGCGCGCAGTTCGCCGCCAGCTACTACGCGGTCCAGCGCACCTGCCAGGTGCGGCTGTACTCCGACACCCTGGCCGCCTTCACCTTCTGGGGCTGGCAGTCGGTGATCGTGATCATGCTGATCACCCTGCCCCTGGGCTACACCACCACCAAGGAATACGCCGAGATCGAATTCGCCGGCGCGGTGTGGATGGCGGTGGTCTGGATCGCCTACGCGATTGTATTCTTCACCACCGTGGTGCGGCGCAAGAGCCAGCACATCTACGTCGGCAACTGGTTCTTCGGCGCCTTCATCCTGGTGATCGCCATGCTCCACGTGGTCAACCACCTGTCGATTCCGGTGGACTGGTTCAAGTCCTACCCGGTGTATTCCGGGGCCACCGACGCCATGGTCCAGTGGTGGTACGGGCACAACGCCGTAGGCTTTTTCCTGACCACGGGCTTTCTCGGGATGATGTACTACTTCGTGCCCAAGCAAGTCGGGCGCCCGGTGTACTCCTATCGCCTGTCCATCGTGCACTTCTGGGCGCTGATCACCCTGTACATCTGGGCCGGCCCGCACCACCTGCACTACACCGCGCTGCCGGACTGGGCCCAGTCCCTGGGCATGGCCATGTCGCTGATCCTCCTGGCCCCGAGCTGGGGCGGCATGATCAACGGCATGATGACCCTCTCCGGGGCCTGGCATAAGCTGCGCACCGACCCGATCCTGCGCTTCCTGGTGCTGTCCCTGGCGTTCTACGGCATGTCCACCTTCGAGGGCCCGATGATGGCGATCAAGACCGTCAACGCCCTGTCCCACTACACCGACTGGACCATCGGCCACGTACACGCCGGTGCCCTGGGCTGGGTGGCGATGATCACCTTCGGGGCCATCTACCACATGGTGCCCAAGGTCTTCGGCCGCGAGCAGATGTACAGCGTGCCGCTGATCAACCTGCACTTCTGGCTCGCCACCATCGGCACCGTGCTGTACATCGCCTCGATGTGGGTCAATGGCATCACCCAGGGCCTGATGTGGCGCGCGGTGAACGAAGACGGCACCCTCACCTACTCCTTCGTCGAGGCCCTGGTGGCCAGCCATCCGGGATTCGTGGTGCGTTTCGCCGGCGGCGTGTTCTTCCTCAGCGGCATGCTGCTGATGGCCTACAACACCTGGCGCACCGTGCGCGTTGCCGATGAGCGCCTGGCGCTGAGCGACGCCCGGATCGCCTGACCCACCTGCCCCACGCCGGCCCCCGTGGCCGGCGTGTTGCGTCTCAGGGAGCCTGAAAACCCATGGATATACTGCTCAACCTGCTGGGGGTGGCGTTTCTCTACCTCTGCATCGAGTACTGCCTGCGTCACCAGAGTGCCAAGAGCCTGGACGACGCCAGCCTGATCCCCTTCGCCGACGACCCCGACGTAGCCCGCCGGGTGGAGCTGGCCACGGGCAAGAAAATCAACGCCGTGGCGCCGGAGGAAGCCAAGCCGGGTTGGATAAACCTGGATATGTAGAGCGCTTTGGCTGGCAAGCCAGCTCCTACAGTGGGGGTATTGGCCGGGTCAGGCGCGCTCGCGGGGGATCAGGCTCTGCAACTGAGCGGCGAGGAAATTGCCGTCAAAGGCAAAGACGTCAGGGTCCTTCAAGCCGTTGGTCTTGCGCCATTGCCAGCCGCCCGAAGCCTCGCCGACCAGGGACACGCTGCCCAGCCGCGCCGCAGTCAGGCCGATCACCGCCAGGGAAATCTGCCCTTGGGGGCCCATCACATCCGGCACGAACTCCACCGGTTTGCCGGCGATATGGATGGTCAGCTTCTCGCTCTTGAAGGTCGAGACCTCCAGCGGCACCGCCGGGCTGAAGGCCACATAGGGCTCGCGCTGCAACGCCAGCAGGTCCGGCAGCAACACCGGCGCCAGCCAGTCTTCGATCTGCCCGAACAATTGATGAATGCGACGCGCCCAGACTACCGACTGGCTGTCGAACAGCTGCTTCTTGTGGGCTTCACTGGCCGCGTAGTGGCGCAGCATCTCGCCCAGTTGCTGGATATCGTCCATTGTGCTGTGTCCCTGGCTTCGACCTTTGAGAACAGCAGGTCGCCGGCCCTGAGCATGGCAGATGCCGGTGTCGGGCGTTGAGTTGTTTGCCCGCCGGCTCGCCGAGCCCTGTAGCTGCGCCCACCGATGATGATCCTGCGGGCCGCTGGCGACGATCACTGGCAAGGCATTACCAGGCAAAATCTACAGCGCAGTATCCGCCGCTCGGCACTGAAACTGCAGCCGGTACTGACGCGGCGTCAGGCCGGTGGCTTGGCGCAAGGCGCTGCCCAGGTGGGACTGATGGGCAAAACCACAGTCCTGGGCAACCGCCGCCAGGGGCAGATCCGTGTGCTCCAGCAGCCGCCGGGCCGCTTGCAGACGCACCTCGGTGATCCAGGCATGGGGCGTGATGCCTACAGCACGACGAAAGTCGCGCAGCAGGCGCAGTTCGTTGTGGCCGTAGGTCAGGGCCAGTTGCGCCAGTGACAGGGGCCGGGCGTATTCATCGGCCATCTGTTGCAGCACCTGCCCCAAATCCGGGGCCGGGGCTGGCGCCGCACGACCGGGCTGGGCCAGCCCCAGAAACGTCAGCGCGCATTGCTCCAGGGCCAGCTCATCGGCCTCGGGCGCCAGCAACAGGCGCCTGGCTTCGCGCCCCAGGGCCAGGGCGCGGGCATGCCCCGGGCTCTGCATCCGGCGCTGCCCAGGAACCAGCGGCGTCGCG
The DNA here is from genome assembly GCF_052665325.1 of Pseudomonas sp. 8(2025). Lineage (NCBI taxonomy): Bacteria > Pseudomonadati > Pseudomonadota > Gammaproteobacteria > Pseudomonadales > Pseudomonadaceae > Pseudomonas > Pseudomonas sp. 8(2025). The sequence continues at coordinate 449,936 of NZ_JBQOIE010000004.1, forward strand.
CCCTGCCAGCGCAGCAGCAGGTATTCGCCGCCCATGGCGGATTCGGAAAACACCTCAATGCCTGCGGGCGTCAGGGCCAGGGTGCCGGGCCAGGTATCGAAATCCTCGCGGCGGTCGGAGTCGATGGCATGCACCCCGCGCTGGCGTTCCAGGGTCACCCCCAAGGTCTGCCACTGGGCCGGATCGCGGGCGCTGTAGGCCGCGGCCGGCAGCAGTTGCAGCAGCAGGCGGCCGTCCAGCAGGCGATGTTCGAGCACCTGGGGCATGTGAAATTTCCTGATAGATCGCCACCCGTGGCGGCGTGAAACTGAGGCTTACCCAACCGCACCACAGAGGAGTTGCCCATGCGCACCATCGGCCTGATCGGCGGCATGAGCTGGGAGTCCAGCGCCGAATACTATCGCCTGATCAATCAGCAGGTTCGCGATCGACTGGGGCCGCTGCGTTCAGCGCGGCTGTTAATGTACAGCGTCGACTTCGGGCCTGTCGAACAGGCCCAGCATGCCGGGCGCTGGGACGACGCGGCGGCGATCCTGGTGGAGGCAGCCCGGCGCCTGGAAGCCGGCGGCGCCGAATGCGTGGTGCTCTGCACCAACACCATGCACAAGGTCGCCGGGCAAATAGAGGCCGCCATTGGAGTGCCCTTTGTGCATATTGCCGACCCCGTGGTGCAGGCCGCCCAGGCAGCCGGCACCCTGAGCGTGGGGCTGCTGGGCACAGCCTTCACCATGGAGCAGGCGTTCCTCAAAGGCCGCCTGGAAGACCAGGGCCTGAAGGTGCTGGTGCCCGATGTAGCGCAGCGCCAGGCGGTGCACCGCATCATCTATGAGGAGCTGTGCGTGGGCGTTGTCAGCGAGAGCTCGCGGCGGCTGTACCAACACGTGATCGACGGGCTCCAGGCCCGTGGTGCCGAGGCGATCATCCTCGGCTGCACGGAAATCGGCCTGCTGCTCAAGCCCGAGCACAGCGCCCTGCCCCTGTTGGACACCACCGAATTGCATGCCCGGGCGGCGGTGGATTTCGCTTTGCTGGAGTGAACGTCAAGGCCCGCAGGGCCTTGCATGGCGATCGCCTGCCGAACCTCGGGCGGCCACAGGATCCCTGCCTCTGCTGCGGAGCCGATCGTCCGAACGCGGCCCGAGCCTGCGGCAGCGGCTACACGAACCCGGCCTCAACGACGCAAGCGCGCCATGCTCAGCACATCGACATAACCGCCGTCGCGTACGGCGTAGTCGCGCAGCTGGCCTTCGGTTTCGAAGCCGAACTTGCGGTACAGGCCGATGGCGGCCTGGTTGTCGGCATACACCGTCAACTCCACCCGGCGCAGGTTCATCCAGTTGTCGGCCACCTCCAGCACGGCCGCCAGCAGGCGGCTGCCGATGCCCTGGCGTTGCCAGGCCGGGGATACGCCCATGCCGATATCGGCGCAATGGGCCCGGCGCACCCGCGCCACCTGCAGCAGGCTGCAACTGCCGATCACCGCACCCTGGTGCAGGGCAACCAGGGCCACCAGCCCTTCGTTTTCCTGCCCCAGCCCGACGCGCTTGCGCCACAACTCGCGGGACTGATAAGGCAGTTGCAGGGTCTGGGCCGCCACACTGGGTTCGCTGTACAGCGCCGTCAGGCCGTCGATATGAGCTTCGTTGCACCGCTCGATGACGATGGTGGGATGGGCGTTGGGCATGGCGAGGTCATCCTTGAAGTCGAAGTGGCCATCGAGTGTACGGGCATGCGCCTCTGGATGACGAGGGCAATGGTGCTCGTTCGCCGGCAAGGAACCGCCTCGCAGGCACCCCCGTAGGAGCTGGCTTGCCAGCGAAGGCGTTTCCGGAACCGGCGCAAGGCTTGCGGGCCCCTTCGCCGGCAAGCCGGCTCCTACATGGAATAGCGGTGGGTGCCCCTGGTAGGAGCTGGCTTGCCAGCGAAGGCGTTTCCGGAACCGGCGCAGGGTTTGCGGGCCCCTTCGCCGGCAAGCCGGCTCCTACATGAAATAGCGGTGGGTGCCCCTGGTAGGAGCTGGCTTGCCAGCGAAGGCGTTTCCGGAACCGGCGCAGGGTTTGCGGGCC
>NZ_JBQOIE010000005.1:0-348806 GCF_052665325.1 Pseudomonas sp. 8(2025)
CATCGCCGATGGTAGTGTGGGGTTTCCCCATGTGAGAGTAGGTCATCGTCAAGATTAAATTCCGAAACCCCAACTGCACATGCAGTTGGGGTTTTGTTTTTGCGCGCAAAAAAATTGCTCTTATTCGCAAACAAATTTGCACAGTTATTTTCGGATTGGAACACTAGAATAACCGTTACTTTCTCCACTCCCAGAGCCTTCTATGCCAGAACCGGTTGACGCCCCCGGGTTGTCAGAATTACCACTGGACGACCTGGTTGCCTGCCATGAATGCGACTTGCTGATGCGCAAGCCCAAGCTCGCCCTCGGTGAGAAAGCCCAGTGCCCGCGTTGTGGCTATGAGCTCTACGCGCACCGGCACAATGTGGTCGAACGCAGCCTGGCCCTGGTGATCGCGGCCTTGTTGCTCTATGTGCCGGCGAACTTTCTACCCATCATGCAGCTCAATCTACTGGGACAGTCTTCCGAAGACACGGTCTGGAGCGGTGTGCAGGGGCTGTTCGACACCGGTATGGAAGGCGTGGCGGTGGTGGTGTTCCTGTGCAGCATGGGCATTCCCCTGCTCAAGTTGATTTGCCAGCTTTTAGTCCTGCTGAGTATTCGTTGGGACATCGGCCGCAGTTACGGCCTGCTGCTCTATCGCATTTATCACCATCTGCGCGACTGGGGCATGCTCGAGGTCTACCTGATGGGGGTGCTGGTGGCCATCGTCAAGTTGGCCGACATGGCATCCATTACCGTGGGCCTGGGCCTGGTGTGTTTTATCAGTCTGTTGTTGGTGCAGGTCTGGCTGGAGGTGGTGATGTCGCCTCACCAGATCTGGCAAGCGTTATCGGGAGAGGACATACATGCGGGCGATTGAGGCAGGGATTCTGATCTGTACTGAATGCCACGAGTTGAATCGGCAGGAGGCTGACAGCGAAGAGCAGACCTGCACTCGCTGCGGGGCCACGGTTCATCCTCGTCGCCCCAATAGCATACTGCGCACCTGGGCGTTGCTGCTCACCGCCGCGATCCTCTACATCCCGGCCAACGTGCTGCCGATCATGACCGTCAGTTCCCTGGGCCAGGGTGACCCCAGCACCATCATGTCCGGGGTCATCCAGCTGGTGCAGCACGGCATGTTTCCCATCGCTGCGGTGGTGTTCGTCGCCAGTATCCTGGTGCCCACCTTCAAGCTGGTGGGCATTGCCCTGTTGTTGTTTTCGGTGCAGCGTCACCAGCCGCTCTCGGCCCGACAGCGGATCATCATGTACCGCTTTATCGAGTTCATCGGCCGCTGGTCGATGCTGGATATCTTTGTCATCGCCATCCTGGTGGCGGTGGTCAACTTTGGCCGGCTGGCCAGCATCGAGGCCAATCTCGGTGCGGTCGCCTTTGCCAGCGTGGTGATTCTGACCATGCTGGCTGCAGTAACTTTCGATCCCCGACTGATCTGGGATAACACGGAGTCGGACGACGACCATGAGTGATTTGCCTACCGCCAAAACCCGCCCGGCCTCCAACTGGTCGGCTATCTGGGTATTGCCCCTGATTGCCCTGATCATCGGCGGCTGGCTGGGCTGGCGTGCCTACAGCCAGACCGGTATCGAGATCCAGTTGCGCTTTGAAAGCGGCGAGGGGATCCAGGCCAACAAGACTGAAGTGGTCTACAAGGGCATGCCCGTAGGTAAGGTCAAGACCCTGGCTCTGGACGATGAGGGCAACTCCAAGGGAGTGATTGCCACGGTCGAGATGAACAAGGACGTCGAACAGTACCTGAAGACCAACACCCGCTTCTGGCTGGTCAAACCCAGTGTCAGCCTGGCCGGGATCACTGGCCTGGAAACCCTGGTCTCGGGCAACTACATCGCCGTCAGCCCCGGGGATGGCGAGCCGAGTCGCAAGTTCAAGGCCCTGGCCGAAGAACCTCCTTTATCTGATGCCAAACCGGGCCTGCACCTGACCATCAAGGCCGAGCGCCTGGGGTCGCTGAACCGTGGCAGCCCGGTGTTCTACAAGCAGATCCAGGTTGGCCAGATCAAGAGCTTCCTGCTCTCCGAAGACCAGAACACGGTAGAGCTCAAGGTCTATATCGAGCCCACCTATGCCAATCTGGTGCGCAAACACACACGTTTCTGGAACGCCAGCGGCATCAGCATCGACGCCAACCTGTCCGGGGTAAAAGTACGCAGCGAGTCCCTGTCCAGCATCGTCGCCGGGGGGATCGCCTTTGCCACGCCGGAGAATCGCAAGGACAGCCCGCCCACCGACCCAAGCCTGCCGTTCCGTCTGTATGAGGACTTTGACGCCGCCCAGGCCGGGATCCGGGTCAAGGTCAAGCTCACCGATTTCGAAGGCCTGCAGGCCGGGCGCACCCCGGTGATGTACAAGGGCATCCAGGTGGGCAGCCTGAAGGCCCTAAAGGTCGACTCCGACCTGAGCAGCGCCACCGCCGAGCTGACTCTCGATCCCCTGGCCGAGGATTACCTGGTCCAGGGCACCCAGTTCTGGACCGTCAAGCCTTCGATCTCCCTGGCCGGCATCACCGGTCTTGAGGCCCTGGTCAAGGGTAACTACATCGCTATCCGTCCCGGTGACAAGGGCGCTGCGCCCCAGCGCGAGTTCGAGGCCCGGGCCAAGGCCCCGCCGCTGGACCTGCGTGCCCCCGGCCTGCACATGGTGCTGTTCACCGACAACCTGGGGTCCCTGGATGTCGGCAGCCCGATTCTCTATAAACAGGTCAAGGTCGGGTCTGTGCAGAGCTACCAGTTCTCCCACACCCGCAAGCAACTGGTGATCGGCGTCCACATCGAGAAGGAATATGAAGGGCTGGTCAACGGTTCGACGCGCTTCTGGAACGTCAGTGGCATCACCCTGACCGGGGGCCTGACCGGTGGTATCCAGATCAAGAGCGAGTCGCTGCAAAGCCTGATGGCGGGTGGCATCGCCTTCGAGACCCCGCTGCCCAACGTGCCGCTGAAAAAGCGCATTCCACGTTTCCGCCTGTTCGCCAACCAGGAGGAGGCGGCGCAGCGCGGCACCCTGGTGAGCATCAAGGTTGATCGCGCCGACGGCTTGCGGGCCGGCACGCCTGTACGCTTCAAGGGCCTGGACGTGGGCAAGCTGGAAGAAGTGACCCTCAGCGCCGACATGCAATCGGTCATGCTCAAGGCGCGGATCACCGAAGTGCCCGAGCGCATCGCCCGGGTCGGCAGCCAGTTCTGGGTGGTCAAGCCGGAGTTGGGCCTGATGAAGACCTCGAACCTGGAAACCCTGGTCACCGGCCAATACATCGAGGTCCAGCCTGCGACGAAGAGCCAGGGCGTGCAGACCAGTTTTGTCGCCTTGCCGCAACCGCCGGAAGCCAGCGTTCAGGAAGCCGGCCTGAGCCTGGTGTTGAGCGCTGCTCGGCGTGGCTCGCTGAAAGTCGGAGTGCCGGTAACCTACCGCGAAGTGGCGGTGGGCAAGGTGACCGGTTACGAGCTGGGCCAGACGGCCGATCGGGTACTGATCCACATCCTCATCGAACCCAAGTACGCACCGCTGATTCGTAGTGGTACGCGCTTCTGGAACAGCAGTGGATTTGGTGTCGACTTTGGCCTGTTCAAAGGGGCGACGGTGCGTACCGAATCCCTGGAGACCCTGATCCAGGGGGGGATTGCCTTCGCGACGCCAGATGGCGAGCGCATGGGCAACCCGGCGCGGCCTCAGCAGACCTTCCCGCTGTTCGACAAGTTCGAAGAGGAATGGCTGACCTGGGCACCGAAGATCCCCCTGGGCAAATAACCTTCCTGTAGGAGCCGGCTTGCCGGCGAAGAGGCCCTCAGCCCTGCGTCGCGCCAGAGGACGCCTTCGCTGGCAAGCCAGCTCCTACAACAGCTTTCCCATAAAAAAGGCCGCGTTCGGAAGAGCGCGGCCTTTTTCGTTGCAGCGTTACGAAATCAGACTTCGTCCAGCTCCGCTTCTGCTTCCGGCTCTGCGTTCAGCACGGCCTTGACCTGATCGTGACGACGGATGAACTTCCAGTCGGCCTCGTCGATGTAGATGCCGTTCGGTCCGCTGCCACCTTCCAGGTCGATGGCCACCTGAGCCGAAACCTGGGGCTTCACACTGGCCAGGATTGGCACGAAGCCCAGTTGCAGGCTGGTTTCCAGCAGCGCCGCCTGGTTGCGCTCGTCGATGTCCGCCGCCTCGTCGAGGTAGTAAGGCAGGCGGATGCGCCCGGCCTGGTCGCGGTCCATCAAGTGCAGCAACAGGTACATGTTGGTCAGCGCCTTGATGGTCATGGTGGTACCGTTGGACGCCGCGCCATCGATGTCGGTGTGGATGACCGGCTGGCCGTTGACCTTGGTGATCTCGAACGCCAGTTCGAACAGGTCCTTGAGGCCCAGCTGGTTGTGGTTGGCCGCCACCAGCCGCGCCAGGTACTCCTTGGCTTCTTCGTTCTTGTTGTCCTGCTCGGCGCTCTGGCTCAGGTCGAACACCGACAGGGTCTCGCCTTCTTCGTATTGCCCGGCGCTGTGGATGATCTGGTCGATGTGCTTGAGGGCTTCCTTGTTCGGCGCCAGGACGATGCGGAAGCTCTGCAGGTTGGACACCTGGCGCTTGTTGATCTCGCGGTTGAACAGCGCCAGCTGGTGTTCCAGGCTGTCGTAGTCGCTGCGGATATTGCGCAGGGTCCGGGCGATATCGGTGACCGCGGCGCGGCGCGCCTTGCCCAGGGTCAGGGCTTCGTCGGTGCGGTGGGCGTAGGCGTTGATCAGCAGCTGCAGGCGCCGCTCTACGTCATCCTCACTGTCGAACTTGGCCACGCCCTTGAGGCGCACCTGGGCATACAGCGCCTCGATCTGCCCGTCGACCCGCTGCAAGCCCTGCCAGCTGTCCTGGTAGTCGTTGAGCAATGGCAGCAGGTTGTCCATGGAATCGTCCACCGGGTCCATGAACGGCGTGCCGAAGGGCAGGTCTGCCGGCAGCAGTTGACGGCGACGCAGAGCGTCGTCCAGGGTGCGCTGCTTGGCTTCCATGTCGGCGATCTGCCGGCCCACCAGTTGCAGCTTGGCGGACAACTGCTGGACGCGCTCGGTGAAGGCGTCGCTGGAGCGCTTGAGTTCGTCCTGGGCGGCCTCCATCTGTGCCAGCTGCTCCAGCTTCTCGCCTTCCTCGGCGCTCAGAGTCTGAGCGCGGCGGAAGTCTTCCAGGGCCTTCTGGGCATCCAGTACCTGTTGGTACAGGGCTTCGGTCTGGGTCTTGCTGGCGGCGCGGTCGGCGGCCACGGCGGCCTGGGTCTTGAGCTGCTTGAGCTCTTTTTCCAGGCGTTCTTTCTGATCCCGCAGGGCGGCGCGGTCGGCCAGTGCCTGCAAGGCTGGCGGTTCGATGTGGGAGATGTCGATCGACAGCCCCGGCACTTCGAAACGCTCGCCCTTGAAGCCGTCGAGGATCAGCTCCACCGACTTCACCCACTCGCCGTTGTCGTCCAGGGCAATGCCATGCTCGCCCAGGGGCAGGCTGAACAGCGCGCTGTTGAACAGGCGCATCAGGCGCTCCACGTCCTGCTGGGAGAACTCTTCCCGCAGGCGGGCGTAGCTGTTGTTGTCGGCATGATCGAGCTGCTGCTTCACCGACTTCAGGCGTTTTTCCAGGTCCCGCAGGCGCTCTTCCAGGTCTTCGGCGGAGAATTGCCGGGACTGGGCCAGGGCGCCGGCCAGTTCGTCGTGAGCATCCTTGGCCGCCAGCAGTTGCTGTTCCAGGACCTTGACGTCATCCACAAGGGCGAAGCGGTGCTTGAGCACCGACAGCTCACCCAGCCAGCGCTGGGTGCCGGTGATTTCCCGCTCCAGGCGCATCATTTCCTGGGTGCTGCTGCGCTGGTCGTTCTGCAGCGCGTCCTGCTCGTTGCGGTAATGCTCGGCCTGGATGGTCAGCTCTTCCTTGCGGGCGCCGGCGTAGTCCGACCAGGTGCCCAGCAGCGAGTCCAGCAACGGTGACAGGCGATGCAGTTTGCCCCGCAGAATGTCCCGCTGCTTCACGCCGTTGGCCAGGGCCTCCACCAGGGGGCCGGCGGCCACCAGGGAGTTGTAGTCCTGCTCCATGCGTCGTACGTCGCGGAAAGCTTCGTCGCACGCGGCGATGTAGTCGACGCTGCCGGAGCGCAGGCTGTGCTCGAAGGCGTCGAGGAACAGCTGCTTGAGCTTGGCCGCGGTGATCTCGCGCATGTGCAGCAGGTTGATGAACAGCGCACGGAAGGTCTTCAGGCTCTGTTCGCTGGTGGAGCGCAGCGGGATCAGGGTCAGGTCCAGGGGGATCGAGGTGTGGCCGCCCACCAGCAGGCGCCGCAGTTCATCGGGCTTGAGCTCATAGGCCTTGAGGCCCTGGCGCTCCAGGTTGGTGAACAGCTCTTTCTGCCGCAGGCAGGTGTCGTCCTTCTGGTAGTGCGCCAGGTCCAGCTGGCCGGCGTAGGCGAAGAACTGGTGGCCGAAACCGCCGCCCGGGCCGCGCCCGACCACGCCGATCACATGGGGGCCGTGGGGCAGCGAGACTTCCACCAGGATGTAGCTGGTGTCGGAAGCGAAGTAGAAGCGCCGGGATTGTTCCAGGCTGTACTTGCCGAAGCTCATGTCCGACATGCGCGCCAGGATCGGGAATTGCAGGGCGTTGATCGACGCCGACTTGCCCAGGTTGTTGGCCCCGTAGACCGACAGCGGCTCTTCCAGGGGGAACAGGCCGAGGCTGTAGCCGGCGGTGTTCAGTAGGGCAAAGCGGCGGATGCCGTAGCGTTCCTTGCTCATGCGTCGAGCTCCTGTTCTTCGGCGATGGCTCGGGCCAGCGCGTCTTCTTCACTTTCTTCGGACTCGTCGAATTCGCTCAGGTCCAGCGGGTCATCGGTCTGCAGCAGTTTCTCGTCGCTGTCGTTGTCCACCAGCACCGGGGTCGGCAACGGCAGCACGCTGTGCAGGCTGGCGGCCAGGTCGCGGTCCTGCTGCACCGACAGGCAGACATCGAGGAAGCGGTGCATCGGCGGCAGGAAGCGATAGATCCCCGGCTCCTCGGCGGCAAAACCCAGCTGGGTCATGCGGCGCATGATCTTTTCTTCCAGCTCTTCCTGGGTCTGCACTTCGGCCTGGATGAACAGGTCGCGGTATTTTTCCAGCAGCGACGGCAGTTCGTCGCGGCCCAGGCTGCCGCCGTCGAGCACGGCGATCGGGTCGCGGCCCTGGTCGGCCAGGTGCTCCACCAGGATGAAGGTGAACAGCGCCAGGCGTTGGGCGGTCTTGTTCACCTGGGCGGCGGCGTTGTCCGGCACGAAGTAGTAGAAGCCGCGGGTATCGCACACCAGCTCGAAGCCCAGGGCCTTGAACAGGGTGCGGTACTGGTCCTGGAAGTTCGACAGTTGGGCGTACAGCTCCGGGTCGCGGCGGCTGACGTGGTAACCCTTGAACAGCTCGCGGAAGATCGGCGCCAGCTGGGACAGTTCGGAAAGATCAAGATGCATTGGCGTTGCTCGCAGAATGCTCGGCGGCGTCATCGCGGGCCGAGAGCAGGGCGAAGGAGCGCAGGCTGACCTGGTGCTCCTGGGTGTGGTAGTCGCGGCGTTCGAGGCGCTCGCGCTTGAAGCGTTTTTCCCGGGACAGGCGCGAGAACCAGTACAGCAGTTCGTCGGTGGCGCCATCGGGCTCCTGGTCCAGCAGCCAGCTCATCAGGTCCGGCATCGGCAGGGCGTCTTCGCAGCGCTCGAGCATTTCCCGGACCGTGCGCGGTGCCTTGGGGGCCACGCCCTTGTGGGTCTTGTGGGCCTTGGGGAAGCGCGCGGGCTTGGGTTCGAAGCGGGCCAGGGCGTAGACATAGGCTTCCACCTGGCCGGAGCTGCCGAGGAAGGTGCTTTGCGGACGGGTGAACATCGGCATGGCGGCCTGGGGCACGGCGTCGATGCCCTTGCGGCGGATGGCCGACAGGGCCAGCGCCGCGCCGCGGGTCACGGCGTTATGACGGCGCGCCTCCTCACGCAGCGGCAGCAGCAGTTCCCGGGCATGGCGCAGGGTCAGCTGGGCGCTGGTCTGCATTTCCAGGATCCGCGCGTGGGTGCGCAGCAACATGTCGTCGTCCACCAGGTGGCCCAGGCGCTGCTGTTCGGTGAGCATGCGCAGCAGGACGTTCTCCACCTTGCGCACGCCCTGTTCGAAGGCGCCGTCGGCGTTCACCAGCTGGATCATCGGTTCAACGTATTCGTCCCAGGTGGCCAGCACCTCGGCATAGCGCTGGCGCAGGGGGATCTGCCGGTCGCTGGTCTTGGCCCGCTCGGCCACGGCCACCAGGGCCTGTTCGTCGTTGGCGAGCTTCTTCAGGACATCGCGCACGCGCATGTCCAGCAGCCGCAGCTGGCGCGCCAGGTCGTTGCCGTCGCGCACGTCGAAGGCGTCCTGGATGTAACCGGCCAGGCGCTCGAGGTGGCGCAGGTAGGCTTCGATTTCCAGGCACAGGCCCAGGCGGTGCTCACGGCGCAGGTAGGCGAGGAAGTCGTGGATCTGCGCATTGAGCTCGAAACGGTTCGGGCTTTTCGCCACCGGGACCAGGATGTCCAGGCGTATCCATACATCCAGCAGGTGGGTGATGTCCTGGGGCGTGCTGTCCAGTTGTTGGGCAGACAGCTGTGAACGCAGTTCGGCAAGACTCAGGGTGCCTTGGTCGAAGTGCTCGCACAGCGGCTCCAGAAGTGCCCAGTGTTCGGCGAGGGCGCGCAAGACGCGCTTGGGTTCGATCATCGGAATGGCCGGCTGGTTGGCAATGAAAAGCGGCGATTGTACTGCATCAGGGGGCTGACGATTCACCCCCAGGTCCAGGTATGAGACGGACAGTCGCTTTTGTGCGCAATCAACTGCGGGCGATCTTCGGCGAAGGACGGTAGAATCCCCCTCCTCAGTTATCCACAAGTGGCCGACCTTTGCTTATCGAGTCCCGTCGTCGCGCTTATCTGTCCGCCATGCAGGTGGTCAGTTGGCTGCCGCGCAGCGAATTGCCCTTTGCCGCCCCTTCGCGCCCCGAGTTGCTGGCCCTGCCGGAACCGGAGGTGGAGGCGCCGCCTGCCCCTGTGGTCGAGGCCAAGGCCCCCGCGGCGCCGGCTGCAAGGAACGTCGAACGGCCGAAGATCGAGGTGCCGCGCCCCTCCACCGCCCCTGCGCGCCCAGCCAGCAAGGCGCCGATCGAGGGCGAAGAGGCCCCGGCCCCGGTGGTCAAGGCCCCGGTGGTACCGCCGCCGCGTTTTGCCCTGCAGTTGCTGCGGGCCGGCCGTTGCCTGCTGCTGGTGGAGTTACCCACAGGCGAAGCCTTCCAGAGCCGCGACCCGGCCTACCTGTTGCTCAAGGACATGCTGCGCGCCGCCGGCCTGCCGGACAGCCCGCAGATCCTCGCCGAGCCGGTGCGCTGGCCGATGCTGACCCGGGGCAACCTGGACCAGGGCCCCGAGGCTGCGCGGGATTTCGTCCAGGCCTTTGTCGGCGTGCGGATCGAGCAGGAACCCTGTGTCTGCCTGTGGCTGATCGGCCTGCCGGCGGTGCGATTTGCCGGCGAGGCGAATGCCGAATCCTACAACCGCGAACTCCAGGTCGAAGGCCTGGGTTCGGCCTGGGCCCTGCCTGGCCTGGAACTATTGATGGAAGAGCCACAGCGTAAGGCTGATGTCTGGCAAGCCATGCGTCGCTTGATGACGCGCTGGAAAAGCACTGATGAGCAAAATGACCAATGAGTGACGCGTTGACCTTCCGCCTGGCCACCGAAGCGGACCTGGATAGCATCCTGAAAATCGAATATGCGGCGTTCAGCCACCCCTGGACCCGGGGCATTTTCATGGATGCCTTCAAGTCCTACGAGGTCTGGCTGATGTTCGAAGGCAGCCAGCAAGTGGGCCACGGGGTGATCCAGGTGATCATCGACGAAGCGCATCTGCTGAACATCACCGTCAAGCCGGAAAGCCAGGGCCGCGGCCTGGGCCTGCGGTTGCTGGAAGAGCTGATGAAGCGCGCCTACCAGAAGGACGCCCGGGAGTGTTTCCTGGAAGTGCGCTCCAGCAACCAGACCGCCTATCGGTTATACGAGCGTTATGGCTTCAATGAAGTGGGGCGCCGCCGCGACTACTACCCGGCGGTAGGCGGTCGCGAAGACGCCCTGGTCATGGCCTGCACGCTGGTCGACTGAGCCTCTAACCGCACGCGGGCCGCTGCAGGATCTGGCTTGCCAGCGAAGGCGCCATTCGGGGCGATGCACGGCTTGAGGGCCTCTTCGCCGGCAAGCCGGCTCCTGCGGGAGAGCGCGTCATTGAATGCGGTGCAGGGCTCAGGGCTTGCCGTCCAGCGGGTCGCGGCGGGCCAGTTCGGCTTCATCCAGGCCATTGCCGCCACCAATGTTCTCTTCTTCGACAATACTCAGGTCCCAGTCGGCCGGTTTGTCGGCACCGGCCTCATGGGCGGAGCGGGCGCCGTCTTCGCGGATCAGGGTTTCCGGGCTCAGGTCATCATCGCTTGCACCGTCGTCCGTGACGCGGTTGCTGGCGCGGGCGGCGGGTTCGTCGTCATCGAAATGCAGCTCCTCCATGGAGCCCATGCGGTCCTGATCGTCGTCGATGGGTTCGGGCTGGGGGGCGTTGTAGGGGCGTCGTGATTCGTTCATGGCGATTACTCATACTTCGGGACTGGATAAAGGGTGGACCCTTGCACGCCCCTGAAGATTCCCCCGCAAGGGATGGCCGGTATCTGTAGCAATAGGCGTGACCTCGACGGGCGGCCGTCTGTCAAACCAGCGCATCATTCTTGAGGCTTCACAGCATGAACGAACTACAAGATCTGATTGATAACAACGAGCGTTGGGCCGAAGCGATCAAGCAGGAAGATCCGGACTTCTTCTCCAAACTGGCTCGCCAGCAGACCCCGGAATACCTGTGGATCGGCTGTTCGGACGCGCGGGTGCCGGCCAACGAGATCGTCGGCATGCTGCCGGGCGATCTGTTCGTGCACCGCAACGTGGCCAACGTGGTACTGCACACCGACCTCAATTGCCTGTCGGTGATCCAGTACGCGGTGGATGTACTCAAGGTCAAGCACATCCTGGTTACCGGCCACTACGGCTGTGGCGGCGTGCGCGCCTCTATGCAGGATCGCCAGCTGGGCCTGATCGACGGCTGGCTGCGTTCGATCCGCGACCTGTACTACGAGCACCGTGAAGCGCTGGGGCAGTTGCCCACGGAAGAAGAGCGGGTCGACCGCCTGTGCGAGCTGAACGTGATCCAGCAGGTGGCCAACGTCGGCCATACCAGCATCGTGCAGAACGCCTGGCATCGCGGGCAGAGCCTGTCGATCCACGGTTGCATCTATGGCATCAAGGACGGTCGCTGGAAGAGCCTGAATGCCACCATCAGCGGCTTCGAGCAGTTGCCGCCGCAGTATCGGCTGCGTCCGGTGGGCGCGGTCTGATCGTCGCTGGCCCCAGGCGGCGATAGGGCGCAGGCTTGCGGGCTCTGTCAGAGCACCGCGACCCTGCGGGTCGATCGCAGCCTGCGGCAGCGGCTACAGGTTGAGCGGCCGGCTCAGAGGTGCGGTACCTCGGTGCTTGGCGCCGGTGCCGGGGCCTTGAGCTGGTTGAGCTGGGTCTTGACCGGTGCACTGGTGCATTTGGCCGCGGCTTGCTGCTCGCTCAGCTTGCGCACCGAGGTGTAGAACAGCTCGCAGGTCTGCACTTTCTGCGTCACCTGCCAGGTCTGGGTGCAACTGCCGAGCAGGGTGCTCGGGTCCGTCCCCGGCTTGCTGCCCATGCCGGCCTGCCAGCAGGCCGCGCTCAGGTCCTGGCCCATCACTTTCAACCCCGCGGCATCGGCCTTGGCCTGGTCATCGTCGTAGTTCGCCGGGTCTGCCGCGTACCAGATATAGCTCGGGTGGTTGGAGCCCAGCACCGGCACCTTGACCCCCTCGCTGGGGCTGATCTGTGCCAGGCCCAGCACATTCACCGTGACCCCGTACTGCTGCTTGAGCCAATTGCGCACCGGTGCGCCGAAGGCCACCATCGGCAGGGCCGCGCCGCTGGTACTCTGGCTGATCTGCTTGACCATGCTGGTCTGGTAGCTGTTGAAGTAGCTGTAGACCCCCTCCAGGTCCTTGCCGGCACTCGATGGCGCGGCAATCGGCGCGATGTCGACGATGGTCTGGTAGGCCGGGGTCTGCTCGGCGGCGATGCCGTTGGCCGTCAACAGGGTTGCCCAGTGGTCGGTGGTGGCCGACTCCAGATAGTCCTGGGCCTGGGTCAATGAATAGTCCGGCGGGAAGTGCAGCAGCTCGACGCTCTTGCGGTTTTCCAGGGCCATGCCCAGGGGCAGGAACAGGTACCAGCTGTAGGCCCATTTGCCATCGGCATTGAGCTGGCTGGCGCCCTTGTAGGCCAGGTCGCCGGCATCCAGCAGGGCACTCAGGGGCTTGTCGTAGCCGTCCGGCACACCGCTGATGGAGGCCAGGACCTTGTCGCCGGTGGTCTTGACACTGACTTTTGCAGCGCTGTAGCCGTCACGCTGCACGCTCTGGGTCAGGTAGTGAGCCACCGTCTCCTCCAGGGTCCAGTTGCGATAGCAGATCACGTTGCAGTTGTTGGGGTAGGCGAAGAGTTGGGTGACGCGCTGGGGGCTGCCCAGATCGACTTCGACATCGGCCTGTGCCGTCGCGCTCAGGGCAGCAGCGGTCAGCGCCAGGGTCATTCCTGCGAATTTGAACATGCTCAGATCCTTTTCAGCGTGAACCCCTTCGAAGGGGGGGGCAGGACATACTGAAACAGCACCGAGCGGAGAAACAGCCGGGAGTGAAAAAATATCCATTGCCCCGGCCGCGCAGGGTTCAACCAGGCATGAGGCGCGTCCAGGGAAACCCCGGGGCATGGAGCTGACAGACCCGGATGACCACGATCATGACGACCAGATAGATCGGCTGCCAGGGGCTGAAGTGATTCCAGTGCAAGGCGCCCAGCCAGGGGCTGCGGGCACAGAAATCCGGGTCCGGCTGGCCGATGCGCCGCGAATGCAGCAGGCCGATCAGCACAAAGCCCAGGTAGGCCAGTATCCCCAGGGCCCCCAGCCAATAGCCGAACAGGCCCAGCATGACCGCTTGCGGCACCCCGTGGCGCAGCACCAGCCAGTGCTGGTGCGGATTCAGGCGCTTGGGCACCAGGCGCTCGCTCAACCACAGGTCGATGGCCAGCAGGCGGGCGATCGCAGGGGCCCAGGTGTTGAGCAGGATCAGCCCGAAAATCGCCAGGACACCCCCACAGAACAGCCCCATCATCACTGCAAGTTCTTTGCTGTGTTGAGGCTTGTTCATGAAGTACAGGCTCAGGGCCAACCCCATGGCGACCCCTGACCTGATCCAACTGTCCACGCCCTGCGGACGCGGCATCAGGTTCTGCCAGAAAAACACATCGCTGCGAGGCAGCCGCTCCAGCAGCGCCGGGAAACGCGAGGCCAGGGTCTGCGACAGCTCCATGCAGGCCTGCCAGTGTTCGTCTTCGAAGTGCCGGGTCAGGGCGACCTGGCGACGTCGGGGCATGGGGTTCAGCAGCAGGCGAGACGCGGCAACGTCCGGCGTCGCTTCGCCGGGTTCCCCGGCGTTGGCCAGCAGCTTCTGATAGAAGGCCTCCTGCTGGCAGCGCTCGATCAGCGACTGCCAGAGCCACGCCGGTTCAGGGGTGTTGCCACGGCTTTCGTCCCAGCCGAACAACTGGCATACCCGATCGAACAAGGGTACCTGCCAGGCTTGCTGCTGCAGCAACTGCAGCATTTCATGCTGCCAGTTCTGGCGATGATCGAAGATCCGCAGCCAGGGTTGTGCGCAGTAGCTCGTCAGGCGTTCGAGGAAGGCCCGCTCCTGGCCGGCTTGCAGCAACGCTTCCAGCGTCCGGCGGTATTCCTGCAACAGCGTCTTGACCAGGAATGCCTCTTGCCAGGCCTCCATGGGCGGTTGTTGCCAGGGTGTCAGCCAGTCCAGATGCTCGGCGGCCCAGCCGATGATCGCGGCGTATTGCTCGGGGTGGGCGCAGCACGCCACCAGCAGGCGCTGCAGGAAATCGTCCTCGCAACCCTCCTGCCGAGCCTGTTGCCAGCGCTCTGGCAGGTTCTCGACGCCCAGCCCCTTGAGCAGCGGCAATGCGCTAGTGGCTGGAGCGGGTAGGGGGGCGGGATCCTGCGGGGCGGGCGGGACCCAGTCCGCCAGCGGTTCGACGGACAGCGGGACGTCTTCAAGCAGGCTGGCCCATTGCTGGGCCTGGGAAGGGCCCCTCGGCGTTGGCCGCGGGGCGGCCGCGTCCATCTCTATCAGGCCCGACCAGGCCTGCAGGTTGTCCGGGGGCGGTGCCTTAGTGGAGGCGGTCTGGATCACCTCGACTTCATCCGCGATCTCTTCCCGCCAGCGGGCCAGTTGCAGCGCCTGCTCATAGGCTTCACGCAGGCGCTGGAAGCCTTCGGCATCCTCGTCCGGACGGGTGATCTTCAACTGCCGGGCATAGCTGCGCTTGATGCTGCGTTCGTCGGCGTCCTCGGGCAACTCCAGCAGGGACCAGCAATCCATGTTGCCGCTCCTCAGTGCCAGTGGCCGTTTTCCAGGTGTTGCAGTTGTTCACTGAGCTGGCTGCGCACTTCGCGGATCTTGCGTTCGTCCTGGGTTTCCAGCACTTGCTGGAATTGCCCGGCCCAATAGCCGATCTGTTCGCGCAACTCCCCCAGGCTCTCCTGATACAGGCGTTCCAGTCGGGCGCTGAGCAGCGTGTTGACCTGCTGGTCGCGGGGGTGAATCTTCAATTGCGCCAGGGCCTTGAGGCGCTCCTGGATTTCTTCCGGAGTCAGCACGCCGGGGTTGTTTTCGATCACCAGGGAATGGCTTTCCCCGGTCAGCGGGATGCTCACCTGGGCTTCCAGAAGGCCGTTGATGTCGTAGGTGAAGCGCACGTCCAGCGAGACTTCGCCGGCGGGGCGCTTGGGCACGCGCATTTCCAGCTGGCCCAGGGCGACGTTGTCGCGTACCAGGCGGCTTTCGCCCTGGAAGATCTTCAGTAGCACCTGCTCCTGGTTGTCATGCAGGGTCTGCACGGTCTTGACCCGGCTTACCGGCACCACGCTGTTGCGCTCGATGATCGGCAGGTAGTGCCCGCTCTCGATCTGGTTGCCGTATTGCTGGGAGGTCTCGATCCCCAGGGTGTAGGAGCAGACGTCGGTCAGCACCACTTCTTCCAGGGCCGCCGAGCGTGCCTTGAGGGCCGCCTGGACCGCCGCGCCCTGGGCCACCACCTGGTCGGGATCGAGGCTGATGGAGGGAAAGCGCCCGAACAGCCCGGCCGCCAGCTTGCGCACCAGGGGCATGCGGGTGGCGCCGCCCACCAGGAGGATTTCATCCAGGTCGCTGACGCGGATCCGTGCATCGCGCAGGGCGCGTTCGATGGGCGTCCGCAGGCGCTCCAGCAGCGGCGCATAGAGGCTGGCCAGTTGCGCCTGGGTGATGGTCTGGGTCCATTGCCGGCCATCGACCCGCAGGCTGAATTCGGCACTGGGCTCCTGGCCGAGGGCGCGGCGCACGCGCTCGGCTTCCCGGCGCAGTGCCTGGAGCACGCTCTGGCGTTCGGGAAAGCCCGCGGCCTGGGCCTGCTGTTCGAGGAAGTGTTCCAGCAGCAGGTTGTCGAAGTCCTCGCCGCCGAGGAAGTTGTCGCCGGCGCTGGCGCGGACTTCCATGACCCCGTCGAACAGCTCCAGGATCGACACGTCGAAGGTGCCGCCACCGAGGTCGAAGACCAGGAACGAGGTTTCCCGGTCACGCTGGTGCAGGCCGTAGGCCAGGGCTGCGGCGGTGGGTTCGTTGATCAGTTTTTCCACCTTGAGCCCGGCCAGTTCGCCGGCAATCCGCGTGGCCTTGCGCTGGGCATCGCTGAAGTAGGCTGGCACGCTGATCACCGCTTCCTCCACCGGTTCGCCATAGGCCCGCTCAACGTCTTCCTTGAGGCTCTTGAGCACCAGGGCCGAGAGTTCTTCGGGGCGGTAGGTACGTTCCCCCAGGCGCACTTCGGTGGCGCTGCCCATATAGCGCTTGAACAGCGCCGTGGTGAGCTGCGGGTGCGTGTGCAGGCGCTCCCTGGCGGCTTGCCCCACCAGGATCCGGCCTTCGTCGTCCAGGCCCACCACGCTGGGGGTGAGCAGTTCTCCCAGGGCATTGGGCACCAGCTCGCTGGCGGTTTCGCGCCAGACCGCGACCAGGCTGTTGGTGGTCCCCAGGTCGATACCTACGATCATGACGACGAACTCCCTTTCCAATCGGAAAACAGATGAAACAAATAGGTGGCGCGCAGGATATTACCCGCCGGGTGGATGGGTAAAGTGGGTGATGTTATATGGCTATCATTTGTGCCGGTGCCGCAGAACCGAAGCCGGGCTTGGGTTTCGGTTCTGCGGTGGCAGGTGGGCCCGTTGCGGGCCCGGCCGGGGTCAGGCCGTGAAGTGCAGGGCGTTGGTCAGGTCGCCCATGGGCTTCTGGCCCCGGGCGATCATGGCCTGGTCACGTTCCTTGATGCCGTCCAGGGTTTCCAGCTGGAACACCCGGGTGATCAGCCGCAGGATCGAGGCGGTGTCGTAGACCGTGTGGTCCACCGTGCCCTTGCGAGCGAACGGCGATACCACCAGGGCCGGAATCCGCGTGCCCGGGCCCCAGCGGTCGCCCTGGGGCGGCGCCACGTGGTCCCACCAGCCGCCGTTTTCGTCAACGGTGACGATCACCACCATGTTTTTCCACTGCGGGCTTTCCCGCAGCACTTTCAATGCCCGGTCGATATGCCGGTCGCCGGCGGCCACATCGGCATAGCCGGCGTGCAGGTTGAGGTTGCCCTGGGGTTTGTAGAAGGTCACCGCCGGCAGCTTGCCGGCCTCGGAATCGGCGAAGAACTTGTTGGTGCTCGACTCATCGCCCAGGCCGCCGTCGCGCAGGCGCTTGGCCCGTTCGGCGGGGTTTTCCGGGCCCTGGCGCACGAAGTAGTTGAAGGGTTGGTGGTGGTACTGGAAGTTGGGGATCTTGGGAATCCCGCCGGAATCCTTGAACTGCTCCAGGGTCGCCTGCCAGGCGCCGCCGTACCAGGCCCAGTCGACGTTCTTCTTCGACAGCTTGTCGCCGATGTGTTCGTGGGTTTGAGGCACCAGTACGCTGGGCAGGTCCGGCTTGGCGTAGTCCGGGCGCTCCGGGTCGCGGATCCAGGTTGGCCAGTAGGGCGGGGCCATGGTATTGACCGCGTAACCGTCCGGGGTCAGGGCGCTGGGACCGAACTGCGGAGCGCCATCCATGGCACTGGCCGGGGACTTGTCCAGGGGCTTGAGGCGGGTGCCCTTGGGGTCGTCGCCCTGCAGGGTGGCGATCTGCGACTTGGCCACCGAGTTGGCGGCATCGGGGTAGAACGGCACCTTGGCGCTGATCAGGTACTGGTGGTTGAGGAACGAGCCACCGAATGCCCCCTGGAAGAAGTTGTCGCAGAGCACGAACTCCCGAGCCACGTCCCACAGGCGCAGGGAGTAGCGGGTCTGGGCATAGTGGCCCATGGTCAGGGCGCCGGAGTCGGCCCAGGCCACGAAGCTGTCGTTCTTGCCGCCGTTGATCTGCATCTGGTTCTGGTAGAACACGTGCCACAGGTCGCGGGTCACCAGGCCCAGGGGCAGGTCCTCGCCACTGGGCCCCTTGAGGGCGAAGGGGGCATTGGGCAGGTTTTCCTGGAACTGGGTTTCCACCGGGTAGGTGATGCCGTCCAGGGTCTGCGGGCCCACCTGGAGAATGCCGCCCCAGATCGGCGGCAGTTTCTGCAACAGGTTGCCGTCGCGGTCGCGCTGCTGGAAGTCTTCGGGCTTGAGGGCCGAGAGCGGTTTCTCCACCCCGGGAAAGTTGGCGAACAGGTTGTTGAAGCTGCGGTTCTCGGCGAACAGTACCACTACGTTTTTCACCTGCTCCTGCAGCGCCTTGTCCAGTTCGGCCGGGGACAAGGGGCGTTCCACCGGCGGTTTGCCTCCTGGCTCGCCGGGCTGGCCGCAGGCGCTCAGGGTGGCGCCGACCCCCAGAACCGCAACGCCGCCTAGGAAGCGGCGGCGGCTGGTATCGGCAGGCTGGTCGGTGGCGGATTCGGGGGTGTCGCGCAGGTCGGTATCGTCGCTCATGTCGGCTCCTTGCTCGGCTCTCTGAGGATTCGTTACAAAGTATTTCGGTCGCACGGTAACAACCGAATATGACGCAAAGGCTACAGGAATGCGGCACGGCCTGGCTGTCTGGGCCCTGGATAAATCTGCGATTGGGCCGGCGGGCCGTTATCCACAGGCCCGCTGTGCAGCGGGCCTGTGGCTCTGTCAGGGAATGACCGGCGGCAGGTAGGACAGGGTGGTCCCCAGGGCCCAGAGCAGCACCAGCACCAGGGGCGCATGCACCAGCAACTGGACAAAGGAGAAGCCGATCAGGTCCCGGGCCTTCAAGCCCAGCACCCCCAGCAGCGGCAGCATGTAGAAGGGGTTGATCAGGTTCGGCAGGGCCTCGGCGGCGTTGTAGATCTGTACCGCCCAGCCCAGGTGGTACTGCAGGTCATTGGCCACCTGCATCACGTAGGGCGCCTCGATGATCCACTTGCCGCCGCCCGAAGGAATGAAGAAACCCAGCACCGCCGAGTACAGCCCCATCAGCAGCGCGTAGGTGTCGTGGGAAGCGATCTGCACGAAGAAGGTCGAGATGTGGTGGGCCAGGGTCTGGCCGTCCACGCCCTTGACCACGGTCATCAGCGCGGCGATCGAACCGTACAGCGGGAACTGGATCAGCACCCCGGTGGTGGTGGGCACCGCGCGGGCCACTGCATCGAGGAAGCTGCGCGGCCGCCAGTGCAGCAGGGCGCCGGCCATCAGGAACAGAAAGTTGTAGGTGTTGAGCCCGGAGATCGCGGTGATCGCCGGTTTGGTAGCGAACTCGTGATACAGCCAGCCGGCCGCCAGCAGCGCCAGGAGAAGGGTCAGCAGCGGGCTGTATTCCAGCCATTCGCCAGGTCGGGTCCGGGGTTGCGGCTTGGGCATGCTGAAGCTCGGGTCGACCCCGCAGGCCTGGGCATCCCGGGCGCTGCCGGGGCCGGGCGCCGTGGCGTAGGCGACGATCAGCGAGACCACCACCAGGGCCAGCAGCAGGACGCCGGATTGCCAGAGAAAGATGGTCTGGGTGAAGGGAATGACCCCGGTGATGGCCAGGATCGACGGTGGCAGGCTGCCGGGGTTGGCCTGCAACTGCGCCGCCGAAGACGACAGCCCCAGGGCCCAGACCGCGCCCAGGCCCAGGTAGGCGGCAGCGCCAGCGGCGCGGTAGTCCATGCGCAGTTCGGTACGCCGGGCCAGGGCCCGCACCAGCAGGCCACCGAACACCAGGGACAGGCCCCAGTTGAGCAGGGAGGCGACCATGGAAATCAGCGCCACCCAGGCCACCGCCGAGCGGCCGTTCCTGGGAATGCGCGCCAGCTTGTCGATCAGCTTCACCGCCGGCGGCGAGCTGGCTACCACATAGCCGCCAATGACCACGAAGGCCATCTGCATGGTGAAGGGGATCAGGCTCCAGAAGCCGTCGCCAAACGCCATGGCGGCATCGGTGGGCTTGGCGCCCATGGCCAGCGTGGCCAGGGCAACGATGATCACCGCCAGCGCGGCGAACACCCAGGAGTCGGGAAACCAGCGTTCGGCCCAGTTCGAGCAGCGCAGGGCAAAGCGGGCGGAGCGGCTATCTTGAATATCAGCGGCCACGTGAGTACCTCGGATTTCTTATGTTTATAAGGAGGTCGGCCGCCCCAGGCAGAGGCGGCCGAGAACTGTGCAAGAATGCGGCAATTGCCACGGACTGCAAAGGATCTCAACGCCCATGTCATTTTCCCCCGAAGAACGCGCCGCACTGCTCAAGGTCAAGGGTGTCGGTTCTACCGTGGTCGCTCGCCTGGAACAACTGGGCATCACTTCCCTGGCCCAGCTGGCCGCCGCCGATGCCCTGCACATCGTCACCCAGGCTTCGGCCCTGGTGGGTTCCAGTTGCTGGAAGAACAGCCCCCAGGCCCGCGCGGCGATCCAGGCGGCGATCGCCATGGCCAAAGGCAACTGAAGCGGTGCAGCGCCACCCGTCTTTCGCCTATCAGGCGGTCTACCGCTACCTGTTGCAGTGGATCGACAACGCCGCCAGCGATCAGGAGCAACGCCTGCCGTCATTGCGCGAACTGGCGCAGCGGCTGAAGGTTTCCCTGTCCACCATCAAGTACGCCTACGCCCTGCTGGAAGACGAGGGGCGCATCTGTTCGCGGCCGCGCCAGGGCTATTTCACCCGGGCCCTGGCCGCCGCGACCGTGCCCGAGGCCGGTGAGGATCTGCTCGACAACCTCTATGCCCAGGCCCGCCTGCCGGGGCGCCTGGCGCTGTGCAGCGATGCGCCGGCGATGCTGCTGTCGCTGGAGCAACCCTTGCTGATGACCGAGCGCGAACTGGCCCGCCAGTACCCGCGCAACCAGGCACCGCTGTACCAGCCCCTGGGCGAGCAGGAGCTGCGCAGCGAACTGGCCCGGCGCTACACCTGCTCCAGCCGCGACTACTGGCAGGCCGACCAGGTGTTCCTGGGGGCCGATCTGCACAGCGTGGTGGAGTTGGCGTTGCGGGCGCTGGACCTGGACGGCGGCGTGGTGCTGGTGGAGTCCCCGTGTTCCTGGGCGATCCTGCGCCAGTTGCGGGCGGCGCGCCTGCGGATTATCGAGCTGCCCCTGGATGCCGGCGGGCGCTTCGATCTGCAACAGGTGCAAGCGCTGCTTCAGCGCGAGCCGGTGCGCCTGGCGGTGTTCTCCTCGACGGTGAACATCCCCCACGGCAGCCTGATGCCCGCCGCCGACAAGCAGCAGTTGTGCCGCTGGTTCGCCGAGCGGGGGATCTGGCTGCTGGAGAACGACAGCTACGGAGCATTCAGCTTCGTGCCCGGCGCTGCTCGCTATCGGGATTTCGCCGACCCCGAGCGCCTGCTGGTGTTCGCCAGCCTGGACAAGGCCATCGGCGCCGAGGCGCCCTTGAGCTACGTGCTGAGCCGCAGCCTGGGCCCGGCCTTGCAGCGCCAGTGCCTGGAGCGGCGCTTTCGCCTGTCGCCGATCCGCCAGAAGGCCGTGGCCCGGCTCTTGAGTTCCGGTCGCGTAGACCAGCACGTGCTGAAACTGCGGGGCATGCTGCAACAGCGGATGAAGCAGTTGCAGCAACTGCTGGACGAGCAGGCCGGCGGGCTGTTGCATGCGCCGCTTGCCGCCGGCGGCGCGACCTTGTGGGTCGAAGCCAGGCGCCCGGTGCCGATGACCCGGGTCTACGAGCGCCTGCTGGCCGACGGCATCGTCATCGCCCCGGGGGCGATCTTCAGCCAGCAGGGCTTGTGGCAGCAGCACCTGCGCCTGAGCTTTACCCTGGACTGGAGCAAGGATATCCAGGGCGCCCTCGGGCTGTTGGCGCGGGCGGTGAGTCAGGCCTCCTGAACCACCCCATAACAATGCTGCAACTGCGGAAAGGCCTGCTCCCGAACCTCTGCGGCGAAGCGTTCGCAGGCCTGGCTGATCAGGGCGCCGGCATCGGCGTATTGCTTGACGAAACGCGGCACCTGGGGCCCGCCCAGCCCCAGCAGGTCTTCGGTCACCAGTACCTGGCCGTCGCAGGCCGGGGAGGCGCCGATGCCAATGGTCGGCATCGGCGAGAAGTCGCTGATGCGCCGCGCCAGGGGCTCCGCAACCCCTTCCAGCAACAGGCTGAAGGCGCCGGCCTCGAGGTGGGCCCGGGCATCTTCCTCGATCTTGCGGGCCGCCTCGCTGTCGAGCCCCTGGGCCTTGAACCCGCCCATTTGGTTGACGAACTGCGGCATCAGGCCGATATGCGCCATCACCGGAATGCCCCGCTGCACCAGGAACTCCACGGTGGGCGCCAGGGCCCGGCCGCCCTCCAGCTTGAGGGCGGCGCAACCGGTGCGGGCCATCACCTCGGCGCAATTGCGGTAGGCCTGTTGCGGGGATTCCTGGTAGCTGCCGAAGGGCATGTCGGCAATCACGCAGGCCAGGCGGCTGCCGGCCACCACCGCGCGGGTGTGGGCGATGATTTCCGCCAGGCTCATGTCCAGGGTCGAGGTGCGCCCGTAACCGACCATGGCGGTGGAATCACCGATCAGGATGAAATCCACGAAGGGGTCCATCAGCCGCGCCATGTGGCTGGTATAGGCGGTGAGGGAAACGATCTTCTGCCGGCCTTTCATGGCCACCAGTTGCGGGACGCTCAGGCGCTGGGTGCGGGTATGGCTGCTCATGACGACTTTCCTGATTCTGCTTGGGTGGGAAAGTGCCCGATTATTGGCCTGGCGCGCGGCCGTTCAAGGTACAGAAAACCCCGGAAAACCAACCCAGGGCCGGGAACGGGTTGTTCCCCGGATCTTTTGCGTAGACCATGAGCGCCTTTGCTTTGTGCTGCCATCGAGTTGCTTTATGACCCCTTCCACTGAGTCGTCGCCGGCGCGCTTTTCCCGCTCCGACTACAAGACCCTGGGCCTGGCCGCCCTGGGCGGTGCCCTGGAAATCTACGACTTCATCATCTTCGTATTTTTCGCCCTGACCCTGAGCCAGCTGTTCTTTCCCCCGGAAATGCCCGAATGGCTGCGCCTGCTGCAGAGCTTCGGGATCTTCGTCACCGGCTACCTGGCCCGGCCCCTGGGCGGCATCCTCATGGCCCATTTCGCCGACCGCCTGGGGCGCAAGAAGGTCTTCAGCCTGAGCATCCTGATGATGGCGCTGCCCTGCCTGCTGATCGGCATCATGCCGACCTATGCCCAGATCGGTTATTTCGCGCCCTTGCTGCTGCTGGCGCTGCGGGTGCTGCAAGGTGCCGCCGTGGGCGGCGAAGTGCCCAGCGCCTGGGTGTTCGTCGCCGAGCACGCGCCGCGGGCCCATCGCGGTTATGCCCTGGGCTTTCTCCAGGCCGGGCTGACCTTCGGCTACCTGCTGGGCGCCCTGACCGCGACCCTGCTGGCGCGGGTCTTCAGCCCCGAGGAAATCCTCGACCACGCCTGGCGCTATCCCTTCCTGCTGGGCGGCGTGTTCGGCGTGATCGGCGTCTGGCTGCGCCGCTGGTTGAGCGAAACCCCGGTGTTCGTGGCGCTGCAGCACCAGCGCGATGCCGCCGCCGAACTGCCCCTGCGCACCGTGTTGCGGGAACACCGGCTGGCGATCCTGCCGGCGCTGATCCTCACCTGCGTGCTGACCTCGGCGGTGGTGGTGTTCGTGGTCATCACCCCGACCATGATGCAAAAAAGCTTCGGCATGAGCGCCAGCCACACTTTTGCCCTGAGCAGCCTAGGGATTGTCTTTCTCAACATTGGTTGCGTGCTGGCGGGGCTGGTCGTCGACCGCCTCGGCGCCTGGCGCACGGTGATGCTCTATAGCCTGCTGCTGCCACTGGGCATCGCCGTGCTCTATGGCTGCCTGATCAGCGGCGGCGCCTGGATCGGCCTGGCCTATGCCATCGCCGGCCTGGGCTGCGGCGTGGTGGGGGCGGTGCCGTCGGTGATGGTGGGCCTGTTTCCGGCGCGGATTCGCGTGTCGGGGATCTCCTTCACCTACAACATCGCCTATGCCCTCTGGGCCAGTACCACGCCGTTGCTGCTGATCGCCCTGATGCCCTGGAGCCCCTGGATCTGCGTGATCTACTGCGCAGTGATGGGAGCGGTGGGAGTCGTCAGCGCCGCTTACTTCGGCGGCCGTGTGGGTGAGGAAGGGCCTGCGGCAGCGAGAGAAAGCTGCATGGCTGACCAACGCTAGGACTTTTCTTCGGCCTGCTGTGATTCAGCGAAGCGGCGAGCTAGAGCCTTCACCAAAACGCCTCTTGATCCCGCGTGAAACCGGGCTGGAAAAGGGCTTTCAGCCCCCGGTTTTTTCCCGCTAATCTCCCGGAACGCGCGGCCTGCGCTTGGGTTTCCGGGAGCTGTCTTGATTCGTTCGACGCTGTGTTCCTTGCGAAATTTCTCCGCCTTGGCGCCACTGTTACAAGTGGCGCTGATGAGCTTCGTGCTGGGGTTGGTGTTTGCCCTGATCCAGGCCTGGACCTGCACGCAACTGGACTACGGCCTGGAGGGCGCCAGCCCCGACAGCTTGCGCGCCCGGGTGATCGCAGTGGAGGCCGGGGCGCTGCTGGTGGAGGAACTCGACACCGGGGAGCGCCAGCGCTTGCGCCTGAACCGCGAACTGACCCGGCTCCAGCTGCCACTCGCTCAACTGCCGGGGCAGACCCTGGTACTCAGCCACCTGCGGGGGTACCTGCTCAGTTGTCGCCGCGACGATCAACCCGGGTGCAGCGCCCTGTGTTCCAGCGCCGCAGAGTGCCAGCAGCGCCTGCGCCAGGGCGACTCGTGTGTTGGCATGCTGGGCTTTGCCTGGCTCGTCAGCCTGATTTGCGGGCTGCTGCATGGCTCGGGGCATCGACCGTTCTGGCCGCGAGCGGGCTCCTGAGGCCGCTTTCGCGGGCAAGCCCGTTCCTGCAGGTGCTCCGGCTTGCCGGCGAAGAGGCCCCCGGGCCTGCTGTCATTCGGGCAGCAGTTGTTCCAGATAGCGGGTGCGTTCGGTGCTCAGGCGGGTCACGCAGAGGTTGATCAGGGTCACATGGGCCGGCTTGCCCGGTTCCACTTCGAAGGCCTCCAGCACGCAGGTGCTGTCGCGGTATTTGATCCAGGCGCGTTGGGCGTTCTTCAATTTGCCGAGGTATTCCTGTTCTTGCAGCAGGCTGCTGGGGTACAGGTTGTGCACCCGGACCAGCAGCGCCTGATAGCTCTGGTTGAGTGCGGCGTCGGCCCGCTCCTTGTCCTGCTGGGCGCAGCGGTCGACCTGTTCGCTGACGCTGATGTGCTCGCAATCCAGCGCTGCGGCCTGGGCAGGCGCCCAACCAGCGGCGCCTGCAATTACGGCGATGACGAGGCCAAAGATCCAGGGCTGATAAGGCATGTCGGTCCCTTGCGCTGAGAATGAAGCGGGCATTCTACAGCGCTGTTCCCAATGCAGAAGGGCTGGCCTGCCCACCACGGCCAGCGGTTATTGCAGCCAGTGCCAGAGCAGCAGCGTCCCCACCAGCCCGACCACGGAAACAATGGTCTGCAGCACCGACCAGACCCAGAGTGTCTGCTTGAGTTGCAGGCCGAAATACTCGCGCACCATCCAGAACCCGGCGTCGTTCACGTGGCAGAAGAACACCGAGCCGGCGCCGATGGCCAGCGCCACCAGGGAGCTTTGGGTGGCGGCCAGACCGGCCATCATCGGCGCCAGGATGCCGGCGGTCGTGGTGGTGGCCACGGTAGCCGAGCCGGTGGCCTGGCGCAGGGCCACGGCGATCAGCCACGCCAGGAGGATATAGGGCAGGTGCGCGCCTTCGGCCACCTTGCTGATGGTCTGGCTGACCCCGGCATCCAGCAGCGTCTGTTTGAGCCCGCCGCCGGCGCCAATGGTCAGCAGCAGCACGGCAATCGGTGCCAGGCTTTTGCGCAGGGTGTTGCCGACCTGGTCCCGGGCCATGCCGTTGGCCCAGCCCAGGCAGATCACCGCGGCGATCACCGCCAGGCCCAGGGCGATCAGGGGTTCGCCGAGAAACTTCAGGGTCAGGGCCAGGGTGTTCTCCGGGCTCATGGCGACCTTGGCCAGGGTGCTGCCGAGCATCAGCAGCACCGGCAGCACAATGATCAGCAGCGACACGCCGAAGCCCGGCTGGCGCGGGGCCTTGGGCGCAGCACTGAACAGCGCGCCGAGCTCCGCCGGTTCGCTGACCTGCAGGCGCTTGGACAACCAGTTGCCATACAGCGGGCCGGCCAGGATCACCGCCGGCACGGCCAGGCACAAGCCCAGCAGCATGGTCAGGCCGAGGTCGGCGTGCAGGGCGCTGACGGCAATCAGCGGGCCCGGGTGCGGGGGCATGAGCGCGTGCAGGGTGGTCATCCCGGCCAGGGCCGGAATGGCGATTTTCAGCAGCGGCAGGCCCGAGCGGCGGGCCATGACGAAAATGATCGGCACCATCATCACCAGCCCCACTTCGAAGAACAGCGGCAGGCCGATGACCATCGCCACCAGGGCCATGACCCAGGGCAGCGACTTGCCCTTGCCCAGGCCCAGCAAGGTCGAGGCGATGCGGTCGGCGGCGCCGGACTCGGCCATCAATGCGCCGAGCATCGAGCCCAGGGCAATGATGATCCCGGCCTCGCCGAGAATCGCCCCGGCGCCCTTGCTGAAGGCCTTGGCCACTTCCTCCGGCGGCAGGCCTGCGCCCACCCCGGCAATGAAGGTGCCGATCAGGATCGACAGGAACGGCGGCAGTTTGGTGGCGCTGATCAGCACAATGATGCTGGCGATGGCCACCAGGCAGCAGATGATCAGGCGGGTGTCGTGGACCATCCAGGCGGCAGTCGATACATCCAAGGCGGGACTCCTCAATCGGCTATTTTTATCTGTTACGTTTTGTTTCACTTTTTTGGGAGCATACCCGAGGCGCCCGCCGCAGAGGGCTTATGCGCACTTTTGGTGCATTCGTTAGCCGGCTAACTATGGGCCTGCCCTGGATAACCGGCGGATAACCGGCAGATGACAATTCGCTTATCCAGCCCTGGGCACCTGGCCAATCGAACTATCATCAGGGCCACGCTTTACCAGCCAACCGAGGATCTTTCATGGGCGCAGGACACAGTCACGGCCAGGTACGGGCCGGGCATGAACGCAAGTTGTGGATGGCCCTGGGGCTGACCGGCAGCTTCATGCTCGCCGAGGTCATCGGGGCCTTTGTCACCGGCAGCCTGGCGCTGCTGTCGGATGCCGCGCACATGCTCACCGATACCCTGGCGCTGGCCATCTCCCTGGTGGCGATCCAGGTCGCCAAGCGCCCGGCGGACCGCAAGCGTACTTTCGGTTATGCGCGCTTCGAGATCCTCGCCGCGGCGTTCAACGCCCTGCTGCTGTTCGTGGTGGCGTTCTACATTCTGTTCGAGGCCTGGCAACGCCTGCAGGCACCGGCCGAGATC
This sequence comes from Pseudomonas sp. 8(2025), assembly GCF_052665325.1. Classification (NCBI taxonomy): domain Bacteria; kingdom Pseudomonadati; phylum Pseudomonadota; class Gammaproteobacteria; order Pseudomonadales; family Pseudomonadaceae; genus Pseudomonas; species Pseudomonas sp. 8(2025). Next base: position 27,066 of record NZ_JBQOIE010000005.1, read on the forward strand.
CAGTCCACGGGAATGCTGGTGATCGCGGTGCTGGGGCTGATCGTCAACCTGATCTCCATGGGCCTGCTGGCCTCCGGCAGCAGCCAGAGCCTCAACGTCAAGGGTGCATACCTGGAGGTATGGAGCGACATGCTCGGTTCACTGGGGGTGATCATCGCCGCGCTGGTGATCATGTTCACCGGTTGGGGCTGGGTCGATTCCCTGGTGGCCGCGGCCATCGGCCTGTGGGTGTTGCCACGGACCTGGACCCTGCTCAAGGAGAGCATGAACGTGCTGCTGCAAGGGGTGCCGGACGGGGTCGACATCGACCAGGTGGAGCAGGCCATACGCCAGGTGCCGGGGATCAGCGACGTGCACGACCTGCATATCTGGGCCCTGACCAGCGGCAAGAACGTGCTTAGCGCGCATCTGGTGGCGCACCTGCAAGGGCGGGATGAACAGGCGATCCTGGCCGAGGTCACCGAGCTGCTGCAGGAGCGCTTCGACATTGCCCACGTCACCTTGCAGGTGGAGCAGGCAGGGTTTCATGAGCAGGTGCATGAACATTGAGGGAGCCGCGCTTGCGTCTTGTGCAGGAGCCGGCTTGCCGGCGAACACGGCCGTGCCTCAGTCGCGTTCTTCAAGGACATAACCCACACCGCGCAGGGTGTGGATCAGCTTGCGTTCGAAAGGGTCGTCGATCTTCGCCCGCAGGCGGCGGATCGAGACTTCCACCACATTGGTGTCACAGTCGAAATTCATGTCCCAGACAAAGGAAATGATCTGGGTCCGCGACAGCACCACGCCGCTCTGGCGCATCAGCAGGTGCAGCAGGGCGAACTCCTTGGTGGTCAGGTCGATGCGCTGCTTGCCGCGAAAGGCCCGGTGCCGGCCCTGGTCCAGCTCCAGGTCGGCGACCCGCAGCACATCCGGCACCGGCGCCTGTTCGCTGCGGCGCATCAGGGTGCGGACCCGGGCCAGCAATTCCGGAAACTGGAACGGCTTGACCAGGTAATCGTCGGCGCCCAGGTCCAGGCCACGGATCTTGTCCGCCAGCCGGCCCTGGGCGGTGAGCATCATCACCCGGGTGCTGCTGTCCTGGCGGATCTGCCCGAGCACGCCCCAGCCGTCGATGTGCGGCAGGTTGATGTCGAGGATCACCAGGTCGTACGCATGCTGGCGAGTCAGATGCAGGCCGTCCGCGCCGTTGTTGGCGCAATCCACCACGTAGCCACTTTCAGTCAGCCCCTGATGCAGGTAGTCAGCGGTCTTGGGTTCGTCTTCGATGACCAGAATACGCATGGAAATGAGGTTCTCGGCAGGTGGGGGACAGTAACGAAAAGACGCGAGTAATCAGCGGGCCAATGCTCGAAAGTTGTGCGGCCCCGTGCCGTATTCGTGTTCTTTAAAGTTCGCTTGCTGGCACTTGAAAAGTGCTCTTGATGTTCACTTCGAATAGCCGGATGTTAATACAGAACCTTGAGCCAGAGCCTTTGCTAACGGATTTGTAATCTTTGCGCCACCCTGCTGATAAGCACTGAAAGTTACAGTTGGCCGAACTTGAAACTCTCCCTGTCAATGGGCGAACTGCTGCAGTTTCATATCGGCCGGAACTCCTGTGGATAAGCGTCGATATGGTGCGCTGCAACTTCGCAGACACTTTGCCTCCATAGGGGCCGGAACTTGTTATGCCGACTTTCCCGAGAATATCTGCCCGGGCAGCACGCACCTGCGTCCTGACCCTGTTGCTGGCCCTGGCGAGCCAATCTGCAAGCGCCGTTGAGCAACCGCTGTTGAGCCTGGACAGCGCCCTGGCCCGAGCCTTTGCCAACAACCCTGAACTGGCCGCCGCACGCTGGGAGATCGACATCGCCCAGGGCGCCCGCCAGCAGGCCGGGCTCATCCCCAACCCGGTGCTGTCGGTGGACGCCGAGGACACCCGCCGGGATTCGCGCACCAGTTCGGTCAAGCTCAGCCAGGCCCTGGAGCTGGGGGGCAAGCGCGGAGCACGGATCGACGTGGCCAGTCGCGGTCAGGAACTGGCGGCCCTGGAGCTGGAGCGGCGTCGCAACCAGTTGCGTGCGGATGTTCTGGATGCCTATTACACGGCGCTGCGGGCCCAGGAGCGCACCCAACTGGCCGGGCGCTCCCTGGCCCTGGCCGAACGGGGCGTGGCGGTAGCCCAGGGCCGGGTCAACGCCGGCAAGGCCTCGCCGGTGGAAGCCACCCGGGCCCAGGTGCAACTGGCCGAGGTGCGCCTGGAACTGAACCGGGGGCAGATGGAGCAGGACAATGCCTACCGACGCCTGGCCATGGTCACTGGCGCGGCCACCAGCGACTTTGCCGGGGTGCAGGAGCAGCCCCGGGCACTGGCGGCGCTGCCGGCCCCGGCACAGTTGCTTGGCCGCCTGCCGGAAACCACCGAACTGCGCCTGGCGGAGCAGGAAGTGGTGCAGCGCGAGGCGTCCCTGGGACTGGAAAAGGCCCAGCGCATTCCCGACCTGGACGTCAGCGTGGGCAGCCAGTACGACGCCAGCGCCCGGGAGCGGGTCAACCTGGTAGGGCTGTCGATGCCTTTGCCGCTGTTCAATCGCAACCAGGGCAACGTGCTGTCCGCCGCCCGCCGCGCCGACCAGGCCCGGGACCTGCGCAACGCCACCGAATTGCGCTTGCGTACCGAAACCCGCCAGGCCCTGGAACAGTGGAACACCGCCCGGGGCGAGGTGCAGTCCTTCAACCAGACCATCCTGCCCGCCGCCCAGCGTGCGGTGGACAGCGCCACCCAGGGCTTCGAGATGGGCAAGTTCAGCTTTCTCGACGTTCTCGATGCTCAACGCACCCTGATCGGCGCGCGCACCCAGTACCTCGCCGCGGTGGCGCAAACCACCGATGCCTGGGTACGGATCGAGCGCATCTACGGCGACCTCAGCCGTTGGTGAAACCCTGGCTGATGGGCCTGGCGTGCCTTGCCGCGTTGCTGGTGAGCGACTGCAGTGGCGCACCCCCGACAGCCCCCGAAGACCCACCCGCGCATTGGTGCGTGCATGAGCTGCATCGGGCCATTGGTCAATGGCTGTTTCCCTCTACCCCGTAAGGCAGCGCCTGGCGCTACCGACCCTCGATCGATTCAGGAGTCCCCATGGATAAAAAACGCAGCCTTGTTCTGGCCAGCACGGCAGTGGTCGGCCTCGGGCTGGCGGCCTTGCTGCTGCCGGGCCTGTTCGCCAGCCCGGCAACGGTGCCCCAGGCCGAGGAGGCCGGGCACGGCGCCCAGGAGCCCGAGGGCCATCTGGAACTCAGCCCGGAACAGATCCAGGCCGCCGGCATCGAGCTGGCCGCAGCCGGTCCGCGGCGCCTCAACCGGGTACTCAGCCTGCCGGGAGAGATCCGCTTCGACGAGGACCGTACCTCGCACATCGTGCCCCGGGCCGCCGGTGTAGTGGAGTCGGTACAGGTCAACCTCGGCCAGGCGGTCAAGCGCGGCGAACTGCTGGCGGTGATCGCCAGCCAGCAGATCTCCGATCAGCGCAGCGAGCTGGCCGCCGCCGGGCGGCGGGTGGAACTGGCCCGTACCACCTTCCAGCGCGAGCGCCAGTTGTGGGTCGACCAGATCTCCGCCGAGCAGGATTACCTGCTGGCACGCCAGGCCCTGCAAGAGGCGGAAATCGCCCTCAACAATGCCCGGCAGAAGATGAATGCCCTGAGCGGCAGCGCCCAATTGGTGGGCGGCAACCGCTATGAAATGCGCGCGCCGTTCGACGGTGTGGTGGTGGAAAAACACCTGAGCGTGGGCGAAGTGGTGGGCGAAACCAGCGCCGCGTTCACCCTCTCGGACCTGTCCCGGGTCTGGGCCACCTTCGGCGTGTTTCCCAAGGACCTGGACAAGGTCCGGGTCGGCCAGCCGGTGCAGGTCAGCTCCAGTGAGCTGGGGACCCAGGTCCAGGGTCAGGTGGCCTACGTCGGCAGCCTGCTGGGGGAACAGACCCGCACCGCCACGGTGCGGGTGACCCTGGCCAACCCCAATGACGCCTGGCGCCCGGGGCTGTTCGTCTCGGTACAGGTGGCCACCGAAGCCTTCGACGCACCGGTCAGCGTGCCGCAGACGGCGATCCAGACCGTGGAAGACCGGCCCTCGGTGTTCGTCCGCGTGGCCGAGGGGTTCCAGGCCACGCCTGTGGTCACCGGGGCCAGCCAGGACGGTTTTGTCGAGATCCGCGAGGGCCTCGAAGCCGGGGCCCAGGTAGCCGCCCGCGGCAGCTTTACCCTCAAGTCCGAACTGGGCAAGGGCGCGGCCGACCACGGCCATTGATCGGCCTCATCAGAGAGTGACTTCCCATGTTTGAACGCATCATTCAATTCGCCATCGAGCAGCGCATCATCGTCCTGCTGGCGGTGCTGCTGATGGCCGGCGTCGGCATCGCCAGCTACCAGAAGCTGCCGATCGACGCGGTGCCGGACATCACCAACGTCCAGGTGCAGATCAACTCCGCGGCGCCGGGGTTCTCACCCCTGGAAACCGAACAGCGCATCACCTTTCCCATCGAGACGGCCATGGCCGGCCTGCCGGGGTTGCAGCAGAGCCGGTCGCTGTCGCGCTCGGGGTTGTCCCAGGTAACCGTGATCTTCAAGGACGGCACCGACCTGTTCTTCGCCCGCCAACTGGTCAACGAGCGCCTGCAAGTGGCTCGCGAGCAATTGCCCGACGGTGTGGAGGCGGTGATGGGGCCGATTTCCACCGGGCTCGGGGAGATCTTCCTGTGGACCGTGGAGGCCGAGGAGGGCGCCCGCAAGGAGGATGGCACGCCCTACACCCCCACCGACCTGCGGGTGATCCAGGACTGGATCATCAAGCCGCAACTGCGCAACGTGCAGGGCGTGGCCGAGATCAACACCATCGGCGGCTTTGCCAAGGAGTACCAGATTGCCCCGGACCCCAAGCGCCTGGCGGCCTACAAGCTGACCCTGAGCGACCTGGTGACGGCCCTGGAGCGCAACAACGCCAACGTCGGCGCCGGCTACATCGAGCGCAGCGGCGAGCAGTTGCTGATCCGCGCGCCGGGGCAACTGGCGTCCATCGAGGACATCGCCAACATCGTCATCAGCAGCAGCGACGGCACGCCGATCCGCGTGCGCAACGTGGCCGACGTGCAGATCGGCCGCGAGTTGCGCACCGGCGCGGCCACCGAGAATGGCCGGGAAGTGGTGCTGGGCACCGTGTTCATGCTGATCGGCGAGAACAGCCGTACCGTGTCCCAGGCGGTGGCGAAGAAACTTGAGGAGATCAACCGCTCGCTGCCCGAAGGCGTGGTGGCGGTCACGGTGTACGACCGCACCAACCTGGTAGAAAAGGCCATCGCCACGGTGAAGAAGAACCTCTTCGAGGGCGCGCTGCTGGTGATCGTGATTCTGTTCCTGTTCCTGGGCAATATCCGCGCGGCGCTGATCACCGCCCTGGTGATCCCGCTGTCCATGCTGTTCACCTTCACCGGCATGTTCAGTAACAAGGTCAGCGCCAACCTGATGAGTCTCGGTGCCCTGGACTTCGGCATCATCGTCGACGGCGCGGTGGTCATCGTCGAGAACGCCATCCGCCGCCTGGCCCATGCCCAGCAGCACCACGGGCGCATGCTGACCCGCTCCGAACGCCTGCATGAAGTCTTTGCCGCGGCCAAGGAAGCCCGGCGCGCGCTGATCTTCGGCCAGTTGATCATCATGGTGGTGTACCTGCCGATCTTTGCCCTTACCGGGGTGGCCGGGAAAATGTTCCACCCCATGGCCTTCACTGTGGTCATGGCGTTGCTGGGGGCGATGATTCTCTCGGTGACCTTCGTTCCGGCGGCCATCGCTCTGTTCGTCACCGGCAAGGTCAAGGAAGAGGAAAACCTGCTGATGCGCAGCGCCAAGCGCGGCTACGCCCCGGTGCTGGACTGGGTGATGGCCCGGCGTGGCCTGACCTTCGCCCTGGCGGGCTTGATCCTCGCCGGCAGTGCGCTGCTGGCCAGCCGTATGGGCAGTGAATTCATCCCCAGCCTCAGCGAAGGCGACTTTGCCCAGCAGGCCCTGCGGGTGCCCGGCACCAGCCTCACTCAGTCGGTGGACATGCAGCAGCGCCTGGAGAAAACCCTGCTGGCGCAAGTGCCGGAGATCGAGCGGGTGTTCGCCCGCACCGGCACCGCGGAGATCGCCTCGGACCCGATGCCGCCGAATATTTCCGACAGCTACCTGATGCTCAAGCCCAAGGCCCAGTGGCCGGACCCGAACAAGTCGCGAGAGGCGCTGATCGCTGATATCCAGCGTGCCAGTGCCCTGGTGCCGGGCAGCGCCTACGAGCTGTCGCAGCCGATCCAGCTGCGCTTCAACGAGCTGATTTCCGGGGTGCGCAGCGATGTTGCGGTGAAGGTGTTTGGCGATGACATGGCGGTGCTGAACAAGACCGCCACGCAAATTGCCACGGCCTTGCAGAGCTTGCCTGGCGCCTCGGAAGTCAAGGTCGAGCAGACCTCGGGGCTGCCGGTGCTGACCATCAATATCGACCGCGACAAGGCCGCGCGTTTCGGCCTCAACGTGGGGGACGTGCAAGACACCATCGCCGTTGCGGTGGGCGGGCGCCAGGCCGGCACCCTGTATGAAGGCGACCGGCGCTTCGATATGGTGGTACGCCTGTCCGATCAACTGCGCACCGATATCGACGGCCTGTCCCGGCTGCTGATTCCCATACCGGCGACGGCGGGCACGGCCAACGGGCAGATCGGCTTCATCGCCCTGTCGGAAGTGGCCAGCCTCGATCTGGTGCTGGGCCCCAATCAGGTCAGCCGCGAGAACGGCAAGCGCCTGGTGATCGTCAGCGCCAACGTGCGCGGGCGGGATATCGGCTCCTTCGTCGAAGAGGCCACGGGCCTGATTGCCGAGAAGGTCAAAATCCCGGCCGGCTACTGGACCACTTGGGGCGGTCAGTTCGAACAATTGCAGGAAGCCTCCCAGCGCCTGCAGGTGGTGGTACCGGTGGCCTTGCTGCTGGTGTTCGGGCTGCTGTTCATGATGTTCAACAACCTCAAGGATGGCCTGCTGGTGTTCACCGGGATTCCCTTCGCCCTGACCGGCGGGATCATGGCCCTGTGGCTGCGGGACATACCGCTGTCGATCTCGGCGGGGGTGGGCTTCATTGCCTTGTCCGGGGTCGCCGTGCTCAACGGCCTGGTGATGATTGCCTTTATCCGTAACCTGCGAGAGGAAGGGCGCTCGTTGTCCCTGGCGATTCATGAAGGCGCCCTGACCCGACTGCGCCCGGTACTGATGACCGCCCTGGTGGCCTCCCTGGGCTTCATCCCCATGGCCCTGGCCACCGGCACCGGCGCCGAAGTGCAACGGCCCCTGGCCACGGTAGTGATTGGCGGCATCCTGTCCTCCACCATCCTCACCTTGCTGGTGCTGCCTGCCCTGTACCAATGGGCGCATCGCAGGGAAGAAGACTGATCGCTTGCCGCTTCTTGTAGCCGCTGCCGCAGGCTGCGAACGGCAGCGCAGGAGGCGTCGCTCTTGGGGGCGCTGAAGGTCCTGCGGACCTTTTCGCAGCCTCGCAGGCTCGGCAGCGGCTACATGGATCGTTGTGGTTAAAGCCAGGTGGCGTCCCACAGGGGGTAGTCGCCTACGCGCTCGACCAACCCTGCGCGAACCGGGTTGTAGATGATGTAACGCGCTATCACCTTGAGGTCTTCCTCTCGGCGTATGGCGCGTTCGTGATAACCCTTTTGCCACAGCCGACCGCGTCGGTTAAGGCATTGGTTGATGGTGCGCCCGCTACGGGATTTGAGCCTGCACAGGGCCTCTTCCAACGAGCATTTCTGCAGCTGGAACAGCCAGTGAATGTGATCAGGCATTACCACCCAGGCCAGTGAGTGGGTGAGGCCAGCTTCGTGCTGTTCCCTCAGTTGGTCGACCACCAGCCGCCCCAGGCGAAAGTCGCTGAACACCCGGCACCGTTGTTCGGTCACGGCGGTCACGCTGTAGATCCTGCCGATCTCCGAGCGCCGCCCCTTGAACAGGCGGTAACCATTGGATAGGACCTGCATGGCCTTGCTCTCCCTTCGCGTGATTGATCCATTTCAACCTAGCTCCGGCCTTGCCTGTTAACAGATGTATCCCATTAGCACATATGTCCCTGTAGCCGCTGCCGAGCCTGCGAGGCTGCGAAAAGGTCCGCAGGACCTTCAGCGATCCTCAGAAGCAGCGCCCGCTTCGCGGTCGTTCGCAGCCTGCGGCAGCGGCTACAGGTGTCAGTCCTGCGGCAATTTTCGGGCAAAAAAAAGCGCCCCAAGGGGGCGCTAAAAATTCATCTCTTTCCAAAGGAGCATCAGAAAAAACGCTTCAAGAGATGAATGTGCTCGGTAGGCAATCGCTGTCAGATGTCTTCTTCGGCCGTGGTAGGCGCAGAAGCATCGCGAGGGGCTTTGCCGGTGCTGCCGGTGGCGGCTGTTTCCTGGTTGGCGTCGCCGTGGATCTGTTCCTGGCTGGCCAGGAAAGCTTCGCGGACCTGCTGTGGGCGTTCGCTGCCATCAGCGGCCCAGGTGGCGGAGCTGGTTGTGGCCAGTAGGCCGATCAATAACAGTTGGGTTGGGCGCATGAGCTTCTCCTGACACGTTGGGCGGCCGTGAAAAACACGGTGGCTGCCAGTGTGTCCGGGAGTATATGAAGGCCAACCTAACGAGAAGGTGAGGCCGATATTACAGTTCTGAAAGGCATGAGTCTGTGAAGAAGTTTTAACACCGGGCAGGCCTGGCGCCTGCCCGGAGCCGCTCTCTAGAGCAGGGCCAGGGGGTACTCGACGATCAGGCGAAACTCTTCCAGGTCGGATTCGAACTGGCTGGAACGGATGGTCGCCTGGCGGATGCGCAGGGACAGATCCTTGAGGCTGCCGCCCTGGAACACGTACTTGGCTTCGATATCCCGCTCCCAGCGGCGCTGGTCGGTCAGTGGGTCACCTGCCGCATCGCGGCGCATGTACACCGAGTTGGCGTGGCTGTAGTCGGCGCCGCTGCCGCGGGCGTAGCGGGTCATGAACGACAGGCCGGGAATGCCCAGGGGCTGCATGTCGAGGTCGTAGCGGACCATCCACGAGCGTTCCTTGGGCGAGTTGAAGTCGCTGTACTGGATCGAGTTGTCGAGGAAGATCGAGTCCGACTGGCGCAGGTAGTCGAAGTCGTCGTTGCCGTTGTTGCGCTGATGCGACAGGGCCAGGGTGTGGGCGCCGTAGGTGGCTCCGACCTTGGCGCTCCAGATGTTGTTGTCGAGCTCGCCCAGGAGCTTCTTGCCTTCATCGACGGCCTTGTAATAGTTGAAGCCGCTGAACAGGCTCAGTTGGTCGGACAGCGGGTAGTTGCCCGCGACGCCGAAGTAGTACTGGTCCCAGGCGTCCTTCAGGCGGCTGCTGTAGAGGCTGAAGTTGAGATTGGAGTTGAGCCGGTAGTCGCCGCCGAAGTAGCCGACCCAGGGCGAGTCCACCTTGCCGGCGTAGAAGGTGGCGAAGCCATCGCGCATGCCACTGCTGTCGGGCTGGCTCATGGCATGCAGGCGGCCGCCCTGCAGGTTGAGGCCGTCGATGCTGGTGTTCTCCAGGGTCACCCCGCGAAAGCTTTCCGGCAGCAGGCGGGAGTCGCCGTAGTGCACCACGGGGGTCTTGGGAAACACATCGCCGACTTTCACCACGGTATCCAGGGCCCGCATTTTCACCGCCCCCCCAGCCTTGCCGTAGCTGTCGGCGGGCCGGTTGTCGTGGTTCAGCGGCAGCATGCCGAAGGAGCCACCGCCGCCGCTGCGGCCGGTGCCAGAGTCGAGCTTGAGGCCGTACATGGCAAAGGCATCGAGGCCAAAGCCCACCGTGCCCTGGGTGAAGCCGGATTCGAACTGGCCGATCAGGCCCTGGGCCCAGGCTTCGGAATAGCCGTTGCCGGTGGGGCTGGACTGGCCCTTGCGGTCGTCGCGGTTGAAGTAGAAGTTGCGCAGCAGCAGGTCGAGGCGGCTGCCTTCGACAAAGCCTTCGGGCCGTTCCTCGGCGGCCACTGCCGCCATAGGGCTGAGCCCCAGTACCGCAGCGAGCACGGACAGGGACAAGGGGGGATTGATACGCATGGGGGTCGCTCCTGAGTGTTGGCAGCTATCAACTTTTATATCGCCAGAGGCGTTCTTATTGGGCTCGACCGGCAGGCGTCGCAACGCCAGCCCAGTCGCTGTCGATAGTTGCAAACGGCAGATAACGGCGGGGTGACCCGGTCATTACAATTGTGCAAGAAAGCCGTCCAGGGCCCGGGCCAAAACCCCGACGGGCCGGGGGTTATCCCGGGTAGGGCGGGCTGTCGGCAGCGCCCATTACAGATAAGTAATCTGCCCGCGATCATCCTGACAGGGTCGGTTGCTTATCCTCGCTGGCGTCAACTGGACGAGGAAACTGTGATGAAAGCAATCAACCTGAGTCTCGCCGCGCTGCTGTTGAGCCTGGCTTCCCTGGCGCAGGCCGAAGGGGGAGGCGACCGTACGTTCGCCCGGGCCATGGTGGAAAACCAGAAGGCCATGGAGCGCTATGCGGCGAACCAGGGCAAGCCGGCGCCGGTGGTGCAGGCGTACCGCTACGGCATGAAGCTGGATGTCGCCAAAGTGGTCAACGTGACCCCGCCGATCAAGTCCTGCGAGGTGGTGCCTTCGCGCATGACGTATGAGGATTCCGCCGGCCAGCTCAAGACCATCGAGTACCATGTCATGGGCCAGTGCCGCAACAACGGCAGTTGATGGGCCGCCGGCGCTGCTGTGCCGGGCCCGCAGGGGTGGGCCCGGCCAGCGTGGCTGTACTCAGTCGTTGCCGGAGCCGGGGTGCAGGGCGACGATCATGTCCACTTCCACCGAGGCATTCTTGGGCAATTGATAGACCCCCACCGAGGTCCGGGTGTGTACGCCGGCGTCGGCAAAGATCGAATAGAGGACTGCGGAGGCGCCGTCCGCCACTTCGCTCTGCTGGGTGAAGTCCGCCGCACTCTGTACATAGACGTTGATCCGCAGGATGCGCTTGATCCGCTGCAGGTCGCCGAGCATCTGCTCGAGGATCGCCAGGGCCCGCAGGGTGCAGATCTGCGCCCCGTGCCGGGCCTGCTCCAGGGAGGTTTCGGCACCGACCCGGCCAACCACCATCACGGTATTGTCGATACGCGGGATCTGCCCGCTGACATACACCTCATCGCCATTGCGCACCGCCGGCACGTAATTGCCGCCAATGCGCATCTCGCCTTCGAAACTGTGTCCGACCTGTGCTGCGGCCTGCTGGAAAAGTGCCTTGCGTGATGCATCCATAGTCCAACTCCGTCGATCGCCCTGGAATTTCCCGTCGCCGACTATACGCGCTCCTTGGTTGCGCGAAATCCCCGGCTGCGGGCCCGAATTCCGCGGCCTTGCTGGCTGCGGAATTATTTTTGTCAGACAAGCCTCAATGGCTATTAAGAAAAATCTTTCAGGGCCGATGTTAGGCCCAAAGCAGTCCACTTTTTCAGCCCCCCCCGGTACATCCTCATGTTCAATAAACGCTTGAAGCAGGAGTTGTCGACTCTACGCGAAGAACTTTCGAGCCTTCAGCAAGTGAAGGAGAGCCTTGAAAGCGAGATGCTCGTCATCAACCTGAGCGCCGATGGACGGATTCAGTCGGTCAATCACAATTTCGCCCAGGAAATGCTCTACAAGACTGGCGATCTGGTGGGCCGGGCCCTGGAGGACATCGTCCCGGAACACGTCAAGCATGATGAGTTTCACCTGCGGTTCAAGGCGACCCTGACCCGGGGCGAACACTTTGCCGGGGCGGTGCGGCTGCTGCGCGGCAATGGCCAGGAAGCCTGGCTGCGTTCCATCTCCCAGCCGGTTCGCGACTCCGAGGGGCGGATCAAGTATTTCGCGATCTTCTCCAGCGACCTGACCCGCACCATCGAGGCCTCTCGGGAGCACGAGAACCTGATTGGCGCCCTGATGCGTTCCACCGCGCTGATCGAGTTCGACCTCAACGGCAACGTGCTGACGGCCAATGACCGCTTCCTTTCCAGCATGGGCTACAGCCTGGCGCAGATTCAGGGCAAGCATCACCGCATCTTCTGCGAGCCGGAGGAGTACAACAGCCAGGCCTACCAGGCCTTCTGGAAACGCCTGAACGCCGGGGAGTTCATCGCCGAGCGCTTCAAGCGCATCGACGCTCATGGCCGGGTGGTCTGGCTGGAGGCTTCCTACAACCCGGTCATGGACGCCAACAACAAACTCTACAAAGTGGTGAAGTTCGCCACCGTGATCACCGACCAGGTAAACCAGGAACTGGCCGTGGCCGAGGCGGCGAGCATTGCCTACAACACCTCGCTGCAGACCGACAACAGCGCCCAGCGCGGCACCACGGTGGTTACCGAGGCGGTGAACGTGATGCGCGATCTGGCCAAGCACATGCAGGAGGCCGGCGAAGGCATTGGCGCCCTCAACGAGCAATCCCTGGTGATCGGCAGCATCGTCAAGACCATCAGCGGGATTGCCGAACAGACCAACCTGCTGGCACTCAACGCGGCCATCGAGGCGGCCCGGGCCGGTGAGCAGGGACGTGGTTTCGCGGTGGTGGCCGATGAAGTCCGGCAACTGGCCTCGCGCACCAGCAAGGCCACCGAGGAAATCGTCGGCGTGGTGCGCCAGAACCAGGATATGGCCCGCGAAGCCGTGGAACTGATGGCCGAAGGCAAGCTGCAGGCCGAGCAGGGGCTGGCCCTGGCGGCGGAAGCCGGCACCGTGATCGTCGAGATCCAGGACGGCGCGCAGAAGGTGGTCAGCGCGGTCGGCCAGTTCGCCAACCAACTGTCCTCCTGATTGCTCCCCAGCACAGTGCTCCCGCCACGGGGCACTGTGGATTTCAGGGCGGCATCGGCCAGCCCCGGCGCCCTTGGCGCCATTCATTTCCCACGCTGAGACACTCGGGCCTGACCGATAGGGCCCCGGGCGACGGCTGCGCCCAAGAAAAACCAAGAAATTTCCTAGAGGCTTGTAGGAAGTATCTGGAAAGCGCTGCGAGGCTTGGAGAAAGCCCAAACTGCGCCGATGGCTAGGGGTTGTTGTATCCACTCCTAGTCTGTCGGTGTATCCATGTTCAACAAACGTTTGAAGCAGCAACTTGCCACCCTGAGCGACGAGCTGAACGCTCTGCAGCAATTCAAGGCCTGCCTGGAAAGCCAGGTGCTCAATCTCGAACTCGATGGCGAGGGGGCCATCCGCCGGGCCAACCAGAACTTCATCCAGGCCCTGGAACTCGATGGCCAGCCACTGGCCGGCGTGGCCCTGGAGAGCATCATCTCGCGCCACCCGCAGGCTGTGCCGTTGTATCGCGAATTCAAGGCGGCCCTGGGGCGCAACGAAAGCTACACCGGCCAATTGCGCCTGCAACGCGGAGGCGGCCGCGAGGCCTGGCTGCAGGTCTGCGTGCAGCCGATCCGCGATGGTGCCGGGCGGCTCGATCATTACAACCTGATCTGCACCGACCAGAGCGCTTCGGTGGAAAGTGCCTGCGAGCATGAAAACCTGATGGCGGCGCTGCTGCGCTCCTCTGCGGTGATCGAGTTCGACTTGCAAGGCCGGGTGCTGACGGCCAACTCGCGGTTTCTCGCCTGCATGGGCTACCGGCTGGATGAGGTCCAGGGCCAGAACCACCGCCTATTCTGTGAACCGCAGGAATACGAAGGGCCCGGCTACCAGGAGTTCTGGGCACGGTTGAACGCCGGCGAATACATCGCCCAGCGGTTCAAGCGCATCGACAGCCAGGGCCGGGTGGTGTGGCTCGACGCTTCCTACAACCCGGTGCTGGACGCCAGTGGCCAGCTCTACAAGGTGGTGAAGTTCGCCATCCTGATCACCGATCAGGTGAACCAGGAGCAACGGGTGGCCGAGGCGGCGGACATCGCCTACAGCATCTCCCGACAGACCGACACCAGCGCCCAGCGCGGCTCGGCGGTGGTCACCGAGACCCTGGACGTGATGCGTGACCTGGCTACCTGCATGCAGCAGGCCGGGGACGGCATCGAAGCCCTGAACGAGCAGTCCCTGGTGATAGCGAGCATCGTCAAGACCATCAGCGGGATTGCCGAACAGACCAACCTGCTGGCCCTCAATGCGGCCATCGAAGCGGCCCGGGCCGGTGAACAGGGGCGGGGTTTTGCGGTGGTCGCCGATGAGGTCCGGCAACTGGCCTCGCGCACCAGCAATGCCACCGACGAGATCGTCGGCGTGGTGCGCCAGAACCAGGACATGGCCCGCTCGGCGGTGGAGCTGATGGCCGAGGGCCGGCAGCAGGCGGAACAGGGCCTGACCCTGGCAGCGGAGGCCGGCACGGTCATCGTCGAGATTCAGGACGGTGCGCAGAAAGTGGTCAGCGCGGTCGGCCAGTTCGCCAACCAGCTGTCGGCCTGAGGGCGTGGGCGTGCGTCTTGGGGGCGCACGCCCGGGTTGCTAGCGTGGCGCAGGCCCATGGCACTCGTAGTGCAAGCGGTCGAACCACTCGCCGTGCAACAGGAAGCTGCGCCGCGAATGGCCGTAGCAAGAGAAGCCGCAGGCTTCCAGCACCCGCACCGAACCGGTGTTCTGCGGCCGCGCATTGGCTTCGATGCGGCTCAGTTGCAGTTCGCCGAAGGCGCGCAGCAGCACCTGCTGCACCGCAGTGCGGGCAATGCCGCGGCCGTTGAAGCGGGCGCCGACCCGGTAGCCCAGTTCCGCGCAATTGAAGTAGGGGCGCTGCACCCGGTGCAGGTTGACGCGCCCCACCAGCACAGCGTTGTCGCGGATCAGGAACTGATAGCCGCGGTCTGCCTCGGCATCCTCGCACGCCTGGTTTATGGCTTCGGCGACCCCTTCGCGGGAGTAGTAGGTGGCAGGCCGGGCGTTGATCGAGGCTTCGAAGAACGCTCGGTTTTCCCCTTCGAAGGCCAGCAGGTCATCCAGGTCGTCGAGGTGGGGAGCGCTGATGTGCAGGTGGGTCATGGTGCCAGTGCCTCAATCCGTGAAGGCGCTTTCTTCTCACGATCCGCGGGTGTTCAGCAAGCCTCCAGGTGCGGTTTGATCAGCTCGGCGAACCATTCGATGAACACGTTGAGGCGGCGCGAGCGATGGCGCCGGTCGGGGTATAGCGCGCAGATATCCATGGGCGCCACCGGCAGTTCACGGAGCACCTGCACCAGCTCGCCACGGTCCAGCAGGTGCTGCACGTCGAAGCGTGGCACCTGGATCAGCCCCAGCCCCTGCCGGCAGCAGGCGATGTAGTTCTCGACGTTGTTGACGATCACCCGGCTGGGCAGCCCCAGCAGGTGCTCGCGACCTTCCAGCAGGTATTCCCAGGGCTGCTCGCGGCCGGTGTCCGGGGAGGCATAACCGACCATCCACTGGCCGTTCTGCAGGTCCTGGGGGGTGTGGGGCTCGCCCTGTTCGGCCAGGTAGGCGGGGCTGGCGCAGTTGATCAGCGCCAGTTGCCCCAGGGGGCGGGCGACCAGGCTGCTGTCGGCCAGGCTGCCGACGCGGATCGCGCAGTCGATGCCTTCCTGGACCAGGTCGATGCTGCGATCGCTGGCGCCCAGGGCCAGTTGCAGGCCGGGGTATTGCGCCAGCCATCGGGGCAGGGCGGGGACGATCAGGCGCCGGGCGATGCGGCTGGGCACATCGATGTTCAAGCGCCCGCTGACGTCTATCTGGCGGTGGTGGAACAACTGGTTGAGTTCGGCGGCGTCTGCCAGCAGGCGCCGCGCCCGTTCCAGCAGAATGGCGCCGTCGGCGGTCAACTGCACGTGACGGGTGGTGCGGTGCAGCAGTCGGGTGCCGAGGCCGGTTTCCAGTTGCTGCACGGCGGAAGAGACGGTGGCCCGTGGCAGTTCCAGGGCATGGGCAGCCTTGATGAAGCTACCCATGTCGGCCACCTGGATGAACACGCGGTATTGCTCAAGCTTATCCATCGTTTGAACGATCCTGGTTCGGGGGCGCCTGACGGCAGTGGATCGCAGCATCGGCCGAGGCGATCGATGCTGCGGCTCGGCAGGCCAATTTACCCCTTGGGCGCCAGGATTACTTGGTGGTGTAGCCGCCGTTGATCAGTAAGGTCTGGCCAGTGATCCACCAGCCTTCGGTGACTAGGTGGCGAATGAAGGGCACCACGTCCTCGATATCGGTGAGCCCGGTCTTGCTCGAAGGCGACAGGGCTGCGGCGCTCTTGTGGTACGCCACGGCGTCGGCGCCTTCGGCCGGGTAGAAGAATGGGGTATCCATGGGCCCGGGGCCGACGGCAGTCACTGAAATGCCGCGGGCACCGAACTCCTTGGCCGCGGCCCGGGTGAAGTGTTCCACCGGCGCCTTGGAGCCGCCATAGGCGGCATAGAACGGAGTGAAGGCCCCCAGCAGCGAAGTCACCAAGGTCACCAGCTTGCCGTTGTCCTCCAGGTGCTTGCCGGCTTCCTTGATAAAGAAGAAGGCGCTCTTGGCATTGACCGCGAACATCTGGTCGTACTCGTCCTCGCTGATTTCAATGATGGGTTTCTTCAGCACCTTGCCCACGGTGTTGATGGCGATGTCGATCTTGCCGAAGCGCGCCTTGGCCTCGTTGAACAGCTGCTCCACGGCACTGGCGCGGGTGAGGTCGGCCTGCCACGCCTGGGCCTCCACACCCAGGGCCTTGAGTGCCGCCACCGTGGCCTCGGCGTCGGCCCGGCTGGCGTTGCTGTTGTAGTGCACGGCCACCGCCCGGGCACCGTGGCTGGCCAGGTCGCGGGCAATCAGGCCGCCGAGGTTCTTCACGCCACCGGCGATCAGCACGACTTTGTTGTTCAGGGAGTGATCGGTCATGGCGCGGGTCCTTCAACAATTGGGGTGAAGGCTGAGTCTAGTGTCTGCACCGCTGTTGATAAGCCGTCGGCGGCTGGACGGATTATCCAGAAAATCCGGCCAATGACCTTGCCTGCCGGCGGCCGCGATGGGGCTACAATCGCAGTTTTTTTCAGGAGCCAGTCATGTCCGATCTTCGTCGCCCGGTACCGCTGGACAAGGCGTACCGCTTGCTCAACCACGGCCCAACGGTGCTGGTCAGCGCAGCCCATGGCGGGCAGCGCAACATCATGGCCGCGGCCTGGGCCATGCCTCTGGATTTCGAGCCGCCGAAAGTCGCCGTGGTGCTCGACAAGTCCACCTGGACCCGACAACTGCTGGAGGCCTCGGGCACCTTCGTGCTCAATGTGCCTTGCGTGGCCCAGGTGGATATCGTGCAGAGCCTGGGCAACAGCTCCGGGCTGGAGCTGAGCCAGGGCGGTAGCGACAAGTTCGCCGCCTACGGTCTGCAGGCCTTTGCCGGCGAGCAACTGGCGGCGCCGCTGCTGGAAGGTTGCGTGGCCTGGCTGGAATGCCGGCTGCTGCCCGAGCCCCACAACCACCAGCAGTACGACCTGTTCCTTGGCGAAGTGATTGCCGCCCAGGCCGATGCCCGGGTGTTCAGCGAAGGGCGCTGGCACTTCGACGGGCACGACCGGCTGCGTACCCTGCACCATGTTGCGGGCGGGCATTTCCTGACCATCGGTGACGCCGTTGACGGTCGGCAACTGCCCCTGGTCGGCGAGCCCTGAGTCAGGGAATCAGCCGGTAATCACGCAGCCGCTGCAACTGTTCGAGCACGCTCTGGTGGCTGTCGATGCAACCGGTAAAGCCGGCCTGGCGGATCTTGATGGTGCTTTGCACCATGTCGTAGCCGGTATTGAGCCAGCCATCGACGAAGGGCCAGGCGGCGATCTGCTCCCAGGGCGTGGGGCGCAGTTGCTGCTCCTGGACAATGCGCGCCCACAGCGGCGCCTTGTCGGCCATCTGCACCCCCAGGTTCATCGGTTGCGGAGCGGCGCTGGCAAGGCCGAAGAACCCGGCGATCTGTGGCCACAGGTGCTGCCAGCGAAAGTGATCGCCATTGGTCACGTTGAAGACCTGCTGCTGTGCATTCGGTGAAGTCAGGGCCCAGAGCACGGCCTGGGCCAGCACCCGGGAATCGGTGGCCTGGTGCAGCGCCGACCAGGCCTGCAGGCTGCCGGGAAAACGCAGTGGCAGGTTCAGTGCCTGGCTGATGGCGGCGAAGCTGGCGATGCCGGTGAGGATGTTCATCGGTGAGTTGAGGCTGGGGCCCATGACCCCGTCCGGACGCAATACCGTCCAGGCAAAACCCTCGCGTTCGGCTTCATGCCACAACAGGTCTTCCTGATCGTTGTAGAAGATCGGCCCCATGAAGCGCGGGTCGCTTTCCTTGGCTGGCGTCTTATAGGGCCCCAGGTGTTCACCGTAGGATTTGCCGCCACCGATCAGCACCACCTGGCGCAACCTGGCTCCGGCCTGGCGCAGGGCCTTGAGGCTGTGCTCCAGCATCGCCAGGTTCGGCGCCACTGTGGCGGCCATGCTTTCCCGCTCGCTGTAGGCGCAGAACACCAGGTCGGTGACGCTGCCCAGTCCGGTAAAGGCGCGGGTGGTGCCGGCGGCATCCAGCAGGTCGGCGCTGATGTGCGCCGGTGCCGGGCTGCCGTCCAGCAGGCTGGTCGGTGGGCGGCGACGGGCGGCGGTGGTCAGTTGCCAGCCCGGGGTACGGTGCATCAGCTCGACCACTGCGGTGCCGACCACGCCATAGCCGCCGATCACCAGCAAGTGACGGTCCGGGGAAGTTGAAACGCTCATCTTGGATACCTCGAATAAAGGGATCGCCAGCATAGAGTCGGGTCTTTGAGTGAAATAGACTGCCGGCCGGAACAGCATCTGTGAGTTGAATTCATATGGCGGGCAGCGAGATCAACCGGTTTGCCGAGATGGAAACCTTTGTCGCGGTGGTGGAGTGTGGCGGCTTGTCGGCCGCTGCGCGGTTGAGGCAGGTGACGCCTTCCTCGGTGAGCAAGCTGCTGGCGCGGCTTGAAGCACGCCTGGGCGTACGCTTGCTCAACCGCTCCACTCGCCAGTTGCAACTGACCGCGGAAGGCCGCGGCTTCTATGAAAACAGCGTGCGCCTGCTGGCAGACCTGCGAGAAGTGGAGGGTGAGGCCAGCAGCGCCCGGGCTCCGGTGGGCCGGGTGCGGATCAACACCAGCGCCTCCTTTGGCCTGCATGTGCTGGCGCCCCTGGTGGCGGAGTTTCTCCAGCTGTATCCGCAGGTGTCCCTGGACCTGGTGCACAGCGATGCCCTGGTAGACCTCTTGGGAGAACAGACCGATGTGGCGATCCGCACCGGGCCGCTGGCGGATTCGCAGTTGATTGCCCGCAAGCTCGGGGAAACCCGCGGCGTTGTCGTTGGCTCCCCGGCCTACCTGGCTCGCTGTGGCGTACCGCAGACCCCGGAGGATCTGGCCGCGCACCACCTGCTCGGTTTCGACTACGCGCGGGCCGTGCCGGGCTGGCGCCTGGGCGCGGCGGGCGAGAGCCAACTGCTGCAGCCCAATGGCCGGGTGCAGGCCAGCGACGGCGAAGCCTTGCGCCATCTGGCGCTACACGGTGCCGGGCTGGCGCAACTGGCGGCCTTCACCATCGCCGATGACCTGGCCAGCGGCAGGCTGGTACCGGTACTGGAAGCCTTCAACCAGGCGCCGCTGGAAAGTTTTTATGCGCTGTATGTCGGCCAGGGCGGCCACGTGCCGTCGCGGGTGCGGGTGTTCATCGACTTCCTGGCACAGCGGGTGCGCTTGTAGCCGCCACTGGTCAGGCGTGGCGACGGATGCTTGAATCAACCCCCTGGCGACTTTTCCAAGGACAGAACATGCATGCAGTTTTCCAACGACTGGTGAGCCTGCTGGACAGCCACCAGGCGCGCTATCGGGTGATTTTTCACCCGGCCGAAGGGCAGTCGGCGCGGGTTGCCGAGATCCGCGGCACCGAACCTGGGCAGGGGGCCAAGGCCATGCTCTGCAGCCTCAAGGGCACAGACGAGGTGTATGGGCTGGTGATTCTCAGCGGCGACCAGAAGCTGGACATGAAAAAGGTCGGCGCGGCCCTGGGGGGCAAGAAGGCGCAACTGGTATCGCCGGAGCTGGCCAGGGAGCTGACTGGTTGCGTGATCGGCGCCATAGCTCCGCTGAGTTTCGATCCGCGCATCCGGCTGATCGTCGACCCGCAACTGACCTCCCGCTACAGCGAGATCGCCTTCAACGCCGGGCGCCTGGATGCCTCCATGGTGCTCGATACCCAGGACTACCTGAGGGTCGCCCAGCCGCTGCTGCTGAGCGTGACCCGGGACCTGGAGAGCGACAGCGCCCAGCCCGGTTGAAGGCGGCTACCAGCTCAACCGAACCAGGGCCTCGGCAAAGGCGGTGAGCTTCGGCGAGCACTGGCGCGAGGGCGGATACACCAGCGACAGCTCGCGGCTGCGCCCGGCATGTTCCTGCAGCACCGGCACCAGCCGGCCGGTGTCCAGGGCTTCGCGTACCGCGAACTCCATCAGTTGGGCAATGCCGAAGCCGCCGAGCACCGCGTCCACCAGGGCATCGCCAATATCGAAGATCAGCCGGCCCTGGACGGCCAGGTCCAGGGGCTTGCCCTGGTCCATGAACTGCCAGTCCACCAGCCGGCCGCTGCGCAGGTTACGCACGGCCAGGCAGTTGTGCTGCTGCAGGTCGGCCAGGTGCCGGGGCGTGCCATGGCGCTCCAGGTAGCCTGGCGCCGCCACCGTGACCCAGCGCAGGGGCGCCAGGGGCCGGGCAATGAGGCGCTGGTCCTGGATCACCCCGGTGCGCACCACCGCGTCGAAACCTTCATCGATGATGTCCACCACCCGGTCGGTCATCACCGCTTCGATGCTCAGCCCCGGGTGCTGGGCCGTCAGCTCGCCGATCACCGGCATCACCACCTTGCGCCCGAACAGTGACGGGGTACTGATCTTCAACATTCCATTGGGGGATTCGCGCCGGTCCAGCAGCAGGTGTTCGGCATGGGCCAGTTCCGCCAGCAGGGGCGCGGCGCGCTCGACCAGCACTTGGCCGTCCGGGGTCAGGCTGACACTGCGGGTGTTGCGTTGCAGCAGGCGGACCCCGAGCTGCTGTTCCAGGCGGGAAATGGCTCGGGACAGGCCGGACTGGGTCAGCCCCAGGTCACCGGCGGCACGGGTGAAACTGCGGGTTTCGGCAACCCGGACCAGCAGGCGAAGGGCGTTAAGATCCATGATTAAAGTCATTACTGAAAGAGATAATGGCTTGTTTATCATTTAAACGGCATCGATGACACTGGCCGCCGGTTATTTCCACACAAGGATCTTCGCGATGTCCGCGACCCCGTTAGCCAAGCCGTCGGGCTGGATGCTGTTACTGCTGGCCACCGCGCAATTGATCATCGCCCTGGACGCCACCATCGTGTTTGTCGCCCTGCCGGAAATCGGCAGCCACCTGGGCTTCTCCGCCCAGCAGTTGCAATGGGTGGTCAGTGCCTACAGCGTGGCCTTCGGTGGTTTCCTGCTGCTGGGCGGACGGGCGGCGGACCTCCTGGGCAAGCGGCGTTTCTACATCGTCGGCCAGTCCTTGTACGCCCTGGCCTCGCTGGCCGGCGGTCTGGGCGGCAGCGCGCTGCTGCTGGTGCTGGCCCGGGCGGTGCAGGGCGTGGGCGGGGCAATGCTGTTCCCCGCGACCCTGGCCCTGATCAACACCTGGTACGCCGAGGGGCCGGCGCGCAACCGGGCCTTTGCGGTGTGGAGCGCAGCCTCGGCGGCGGGGCTGGCCCTGGGGGCGCTGCTGGGCGGGGTGCTGACCCAGTACTGGGGCTGGGAGGCGGTGTTCCTGGTCAACGTGCCCCTGGCTGGGGCCTGTGCGTTGCTGGCCCGGCACTGGATACCCGCCGACCCTGCGCGCCAGCGCGGCCGTCAGTTCGACTTGCGCGGCGCGCTGACCGTGACCCTGGGTGGCACCCTGCTGGTGTTTTCCATCGTCCAGGGCCCGGAGTGGGGCTGGAGCGCCCCGGCGACCCTGGGCTGCCTGGCGTTGTCCCTGGCCCTGCTCGGGTTGTTCGTGCGCCTTGAACAGCGTAGCGCCGACCCGCTGATGCCCCTGCGCCTGCTGGGTTATCCACAACTGCGTATGGCCATGGTGATTACCGCGCTGTTCATGAGCAGCTTCGGCGTGCAGTACTACTTCCTCAGCCTGTATTTCCAGCAGGTCTATCAGTTCAGTGTGTTGCAGAGCGGACTGGCGTTCCTGCCCTCGACCCTGCTGTGCACGGCCGGGATCTGGGTCGCGGAGCGGGCCCTGCTGCGCGTAGGCTTGCGGGCGACCCTGGTCAGCGGCTTGCTGCTCGGGGCGCTGGGCATCGGCCTGATGTACCTGGCCCTGCCGGGCAGTAGCGGCTTTGTCGGCCTGCTGCCGGGGATCGTGATCATGAGCATCGGCCAGGGCATGACCTGGACCTCGATGTGGGTCTCGGCCGGGCAAGGTATCGCGGCGTCCGAGCAAGGGGTGGCTGCGGGCGTGGCTTCCACCAGCCAGCAGATCGGCGGCGCCCTGGGGCTGGCGCTGCTGGTGTCCCTGGCCAACACCTTGAGCGCCGGCGGCAATCAGGCCTATGGCATCGAGATGGCTACCGCCGCCAGTGCCCTGCTGGCGCTGTTCGGGGCCTTGCTGGCGCTGCGCCTGCCCCGGGCTGGAGTGGCCTTGCCGGCCTGTTCCGTGGCCCAGGGCTGAGGGCGTCAGCCATGGGCCTGTGGCAGGTGGCGGCGCACCGCCCACAGCACCCCGGCCAGGAGCAACAGGGCGGCGCTGCTTTGCAGCAGGCTGGGCAGGTGCTGCAGGCAGATGAAGCCATAGAGCAGGGCGAACAGGGTCTCGAACACGATCAACTGGCCGCTCAGGGTCAGCGGCAGGCGCCGGGTCGAGGCATTCCACATGCGATTGCCGAACCAGGAGCCGAGCACCGCGCTGGACAGGCTCAGGCCCCAGAACAGCATCCAGCGCTGCTCGCTGGCCTCGGCCCGGGTGCCGGGCAATGAGAACCCGTCCGCCAGCAGCCAGACCAGGGCGCTCATCAGCCCAGTGGTAATGCCCCACAGGGTCGACCACTGGCTGCTGTTGAAACGGCTGCCTTTGAGGTAGCGGGCGTTGTCGGTGGCAAACCAGGTCCAGCACAGCAAGGCGCCGAAGGCGCAGAGCAGGCCCAGGGCGCGCTGGCCCAGTTCCACCGAATCGCTGTGGGCGGTGAGCAGGGTGTCGAGGTTGATGCAGCAGATGCCGGCGAACACCAGCAACAACGGCCAGCGCAGCCGGCGCAGGGGCACGGCATCGGCATCGCCGCGGCCGGCCAGGGTGATGGTCAGCGGCAGCAAGCCGACGATCAGTGCGGTGCTGGCTACGCCGGCCCACTGGATGGCGCTGGCCAGGAGCATGAAGTAGATCAGGTTGCCGGTCAGCGCCAGCTTCACCAACAGTACGGCATCGCCCCAGGTCAGGCGTTGCAGCAGCTCCCGGGCCTGAGGCGCAGCCAGGAGCAGGGAGAATGCACCGTAGAGGCTGAAGCGCGCGCAACTGAGCAGCAACGGGCTGAACTCAGGCAGCAGGCTGGGCACCACAATCGCCAGGCCCCAGACCGCACCGGCCAGGGCGGCATAAGCAACTCCACGTTTCATGCAAACACTCGTACCTAGTCATCAAGCTGCGCAGGCTAGTCATTGCTGACCGGATGGACAAAGGATATATAGGCACCTACCTATTCTCCTGGGGAATGCCTTGTGAGCCGCTTCGCCCGTCATCTGCCGCCGCTGGAAACCCTGGTCACCTTCGAGGCGGTGGGCCGCAACGCCAGCTTCACCCGTGCGGCCACCGAGCTGTGCCTGACCCAGAGCGCGGTCAGCAAGCAGATCCGTGCCCTGGAGCTGTCGCTCAAGACCGAACTGTTCGAGCGCCAGGCCCGGGGGGTGAAGCTCACCGCCAGCGGCGCCTCGCTGTTCGTCGAGGTCAGCACCCAGCTCGAAGCCTTGCTGCGCAGCGTCAGCCGCCTGCGGGCCGGGCGCGACGCCAATACCATCACCGTGCAATGCACCCACGCGGTGGCGCAGTTCTGGCTGTTCCCGCGCCTGCTGGCATTCAACAAGCAGCACCCGGACATCACCGTGAGCATCCATGCCAACAACGACATGGACGAGTCCAGCGTGGCCGAGCATGACTTCGGCATTCTCTATGGTGCGGGGCACTGGTCGTCCCTGGCGGCGGTATCGCTGTTCGCCGAGATGGTCTACCCCATCGTCAGCCGGCGCCTGGAGCTGCCTGTGGTCAAGGAGCTGGCGCAACTGGCCGAACTGCCGTTGATCCAGCTGGACGCCTCGGAGTGGAACTGCATCGACTGGCGGGACTGGTTCCATCATTTCGGGCTGGACTACAGCGCGCCACCGGGGGCCCTGGGGTTCAACCAGCTGACCCTGATGTTCAGCGCGGTGCAGCAGGGCATGGGCGTGGGGCTGGGCTGGGATTTCATGGCCAGCCAGTTGGTGGCCCAGGGCGAGTTGCTGCGGGTTGGCGAGTGGGCGTTCCGCACCGGGCAGGCGGATTTTCTGGTGCATCCGCGGCACAAGCGCCTGTCCGCCAGCGGCCAGTTGTTTCGCGACTGGCTGGTGGCCCAGGCGGCTGAATGAGCGCCCGGGGCCCAATGGCCAGCCCCGGGCTATGGGTCAGAGGCTGGCGCGCGGCACGCTGAAGCGGAACTCGCTGCCCTTGCCCACTTCGCTGTGGGCTTCGATCTTGCCGCCGTGGGCGTGGATGATGCCCTGGGTGATGTACAGCCCCAGGCCGGTGCCGTTGGGGTTGCCTTCCTTCATGGTCCAGTAGCGGTCGAAAATGAATGGCAACTGGTCGGTGGGAATGCCCTCCCCGGAGTCGCGCACGCTGAACACGATCTGCTCGCCGTCGGACATCGCCACCACCCCGACCTTGCCCTGTTTGGGGGTGAACTTTATGGCGTTGCCCACCAGGTTCGACAGCACCTGGAACAGGCGCTCGGGGTCGGCGTTGATCCTGAGGTCCGGTTCGGCGTGGAAGCTGATGTCGATGGCCTTGTCCAGGGCCAGTGGCGCCAGCAATGAATAGGCCTCTTCGAACATCTGGCTGACGTCCAGCGGCTGCGGGGCGATGCTGTAGCGCCCGGCCTCGATCTTGGAGGTGTCCAGCAGGTCTTCCAGGAGATTGTTCATGCGGCTGGCGGCCTGCTGCATGGTGTCGATGGCCGATGAAATGCGCCGTGAGGTATGCGGGCCATCGGAACTGAAGGCCTTCTGCATCATGCCGCAGAGCATGGAGATCACAGTCATCGGGTTGCGCAGGTCGTGGGACACCACCGCCACCAGTTCGTCCCGGGCGCGCACGGCCTGTTGCTCGCGCAGCACCTGGCGCGCCAGGTCGTGCTCCAGGGCCGAGCGGCGCAGGTCATTGGCGGCGAAGCGGTCGCCGTGGCTCCACTTGGTGGCGATCCCGGCCATCTCCACTTTCCAGATCTCGAACGAGGTACGCGGCCGCAGGCGCAGGCCGGCGTCGGAGTTTTCCAGGTCCAGGGGCTTTTGCGGGTTGCCGCTCCAGTTGATGTTTTCCTTCACTTCCGGGCGGAACCACAGCACGCCGTTATCCACAGGCTTGGGCAGGGTCATGGCCAGGACCCCGCTGGCCACCTGTTGATAACTCGCCGCCGGCGGGTAGACGCTGGACAGGTGATGGCTGGCGAACACCGCGTGCCCGGTGCCTTGCAGCCAGCGGTGCAGGGCGCGGATTTCGTCCTGGGGCGGGCAGTTACCGAAGCAGTGCAGTTGCTTGTCTTCGATGATTGCCACGCCACCGGCCTGGGTCAGGTCCAGCAGCAGTTGCGGCACCTGGGTCAGGCCGTCGAAGACGCTGTCGGGGGTGTCGCGCATGGCCTGGTCGAGGCTGGCCAGGGCGGTGACTTTCTCTTCCCGCTGGCGGCTGATATCCAGGGCTTCCATGGCGCTGATCTGCAACGACAGCACCTGGCCGATGGTCTGGCAGGCAATGCGCAGCTCGTGGGGCACCAGCAGCGGCTGGCGGTTGCCGCAACTGATCAGGCCCCAGAGCTGGTCGCCCTTGAGCAGGGAAATGCTCATGGAGGACAGCACGCCCATGTTCTTCATGTACTGGCAGTGGATCGGCGACACGCTGCGCAGGGTGGCGAAGCTCAGGTCCAGGGCCTGCTGAGTGTCCGGGCGCAGCGCCGGCAGCAGGGGCACCGGCTGGTAGTCGGCGTTGGGGATGATCCGCAGCCAGTTGCTGCGGTACAGCTCGCGGGCTTGCTGGGGAATGTCCGAGGCCGGGAAGAACAGGCCATTGAACACTTCCATGGTGGGGCGGGTGGCTTCGGCGATCACCTGGCCGTGGCCTTCCTCTTCGAAGCGGTAGATCAGCACCCGGTCGTAGCCGGTCATCGCCTGGATTTCGCTGACGCTGATGGCGTACAGCTCATTCAGGGTCTTGGCCGTCTGCAAGCGCCGCAGCAGGCGCCCCAGGTTCTCGGTCTGCTCTTTCAGGTGCTGGGGCTGCAGGTGTTCGAGCTGGATTTCCAGCTCCAGCATCAGCACTCCCTGGTGGCGATGCAGCAAGCCTTCGAAGCGCGCGCCATTGACGGCCAGGTGCAGCGGCGGCGCATCGGACAACCGCGGCAGTTGCAGCACCTCGCGGATGCGTTGGCCGTCGGTGTCTCCCAGCAGTTGCTCCAGGGGCTGGCCGAGGACCTGCGCGGCAGGCTGGCCCAGCAGGGCCTCGACGTTGGCGCTGATCTGCTGGATGCGCAGCTCCGGCTCCGACAGCGTCAGCAGCACGCCATGGGGCTGGATCGCCCCGGGGGAGCGGATTGGCTCATCGGCGCAGTTGGCCAGCAGTTGTTCGAAGGCTTGGGCGTCTTGTGGGGTCATAGCAGCACCTCGCGGCTGTCGAGCCAGTGCTCGAAACAGGCAAATGTGGATTGCGCGGCGCTGACCACTTGTTGTCGTGCGCTCGCGTCCTCGGGCATGCGCCCCAGGTAGTCGAGAAAGTCTTTCCAGCGCCGCCCGGTGGCGGCGCCATACACGTCGAGGAAAGCCCCGCCGTTATCCCCGTGCAGGTCTAGGCGCTGGGCCATTTCCCGGCGCAGGATCTGCCCGCCCAGGGTCGCGCCCTCCAGTACATAGAGGGCGCCCAGGCACGCGCCGGGGCTGGCCAGTGCGGGCAGATGGTCGCAGCGGGGCAGGGCGTCGATGCGCTCCGGGGCCAGGCCCAGGGCCTGCAGGTCGCCGGCCAGGGCCGGGGTCTTGCGGCGCTGCTCCGGGTCGTAGCCGGCAGGGATCAGGCCGCTGTCATGCAGGGCCGCCTCCAGGGGCTGATAGAAGCCGAAATAGGCCTGGATCAGGCGCCGGTACCAGGCCGCATCGAGATGCTCGGAGAAGAACGGCAGGCGCTTTTCCAGGGCCACGTGCAAGGTCGCGGTGCCGGCGCGCAGGTCTTGAAGCAGGGTGGGGGCGGTGGTGTCTTGGTGCGGTTTGGGCATTCAGGGGTCAGGGGTCGCAACAGGTAATGGACGCGCCATGGGCGTCATCGAAAGCTGGGACCAGGCTGTAGTCCCTGCACTAGAGCCATCGCACAGAAAAATAAGAGCGTCACTCTACCTGTGCTTTTTGCACTGACGTA
Source organism: Pseudomonas sp. 8(2025) (assembly GCF_052665325.1). NCBI lineage: Bacteria > Pseudomonadati > Pseudomonadota > Gammaproteobacteria > Pseudomonadales > Pseudomonadaceae > Pseudomonas > Pseudomonas sp. 8(2025). The sequence continues at coordinate 54,704 of NZ_JBQOIE010000005.1, forward strand.
CAGTTTTTGACGCACCATTGGTCGGCCAAGGGTAGTCGATCGATGACGTGTTGCTGTGTCTGACTGTGTTCAAGAGGCAGAAATTCCTTTTTCCGTCTCGCAGGTTCAGCGGTGAGGATCAGATCCAGACGTCGTTCTGGGCGGTGCGTTCGCCACCTTGATCGCCGGTGTTGAGCACGCCCTTGGGTTCGATCAGCAGCAGTTTGACCTCCTGCTCGGCCCAGGGTTTGTGCTCGACGCCCTTGGGCACCACGAACATCTCGCCACTGCCGATGGCCACCCGGCCGTCACGGAAGTCGATGTACAACTGGCCGTCGAGCACGATGAAGGTTTCATCGGTGTCGGCGTGGGAGTGCCAGACGAATTCGCCCTGCAACTTGGAGATCTTGAACTGGTAGTCGTTCATCTCGGCGATCACCTTGGGGGTCCAGTGTTCGCTGAACAGGCCGAGTTTGCTGGCGAAGTTGATGCTCTGGTAGGCGTCTTGCGGGGCAGGGTTTTGCATGGTGTGGTCCACCTCAGTGATGAATGAGCGCTGAGGGTAAACAGCCAGGGGCCAGGGCTTCTTGAACGATCGTGTGTGGCCTCAGCGGCCGAGCATCTTCAGCCAGCGCGCCGGTGGCAGGCCGTAGGTCTGGCGAAACTGCCGGGTCATGTGGCTCTGGTCGGTGAAGCCGGCGATCAGTGCGGCGTTGGCCAGGGTCTGGCCCTGCACCAGCAGCGCGCGGACCAGGTCCAGGCGGCGCATGCTCAGGTAGCGGTAGGGGCTGGTGCCGAACAGCAAACGAAAATCCCGGGACAGGCTCCAGCGGTCGCGCCCGCTGTGGGCCGCCAGTTCCTCCAGGGTCAGGGTGCGGTCCAGGGCACTGTGGATGTATTCCCGGGCCCGCTCGGCCGCCACATAGTCGAAACGTTGCCGTGATTGGGCGACCCCGGAGACGCTGTTCAGGGCATGGGCCAGGTCGAACAGGGCGTCTTCCTGTTCCAGCGGGTCCAGGGGGCTGTCGACCCCACGCAGCAGGGCCTCGGTGGCGGCAAACAGCCGCGGGTCGTTGGACAGGCCGCCAGTAATGAAGGGCAGCGGCTGGCCGCCGAGGATCTGCTGGATCAGCGCCGGCTCGACATACAGCATGCGGTAGTGAAAGCCGTCGTGGGTGCCGGCCTCGCCGTCGTGGGCTTCGTCGGGGTGCAGGACCATGGTGGCGCCGGGCAGGCTGTGGCGCCAGCCGCCGCGGTACTGGAAGCTCTGCACCCCGTGCAGGGTGCGGCCGATGGCGTAGGTGTCATGGCGGTGCATGTCATAGCCATGGCCGGCGAAATACGCCTCGATGCGCTCCAGGCCCCGGGCGGGCGGCGCGCGGTGAACCCAGTCGGTGACAGCTGCGGGTTTGGCCATGGAACGGTCCTGATGGATGAAACCAAGGGCCGTACGTTAACTCAGGGGCGCGCTGGCTGTCTTGCCCCTCGGTTCTACGCCGTAGCGGTTCTGCCGGAAGAAGGGCGGCTTGCAGGAGGGTTCCGGCGCTGCACGATGGCTTGCTGCCTGAGCCGGGTTGCGAGGCCAATCGGCGGTTGCCTGGGCAGGCGCGAGTGGAGTAGCGTCGTTCCCCCGGACCCTCTTCATGGCCATCTGTTCCCATGTACGCCTCACACCTGGTTTACCTCGCCCCGTTGTTGTCGCTGGCCCTGCTCTGGAGCGTGGCGGTGATCACCCCCGGGCCGAACTTTTTCACCACTGCACAACTGGCGGCGGGCTGTTCGCGGCGCCATGGCCTGTTCGCCGCCCTGGGGGTGGCCAGCGGCACCGTGCTCTGGGGGCTGGCGGGAGGCTTGGGCATCAAATCGCTGTTCAGCGCGGCGCCGGCGCTGTTCGTGTTGTTCAAGGTTGCCGGTGGCTGTTACCTGATCTACCTGGGGCTCAAGCAGTTCAAGCGCAAGCCGGCCCTGGAGACCCCGACCACCGATGGCGCGAGCCATGCTGCGCGCAGCCTGTTCTCGGCCTACCGGCTGGGCTTTCTCGGCAACATGACCAACCCCAAGTCGGCGCTGTTCGTGGCCACCATTTTTGCCACTTCGATGCCGGCCTCCCCGCCACCTCTGCTACTGGGGCTGGCGGTGCTGACCATGGCCGGTCTGTCGCTGTCCTGGTACTGCTGCGTGGCGCTGTTTTTCGCCAGCAGCCGGGTGGCCGGGTTCTATGCCCGGGCCCGGCGCTGGCTGGACCGCCTGGCCGGTGGTTGCTATGTGCTGTTCGGCGGGCATCTGCTGGCCAATCGCTGAACGGCCGGTGCCTTGCGCCGGCCAGTATCCGCCCCCAACAAGGACGACCCGTCCCCGTATCAGGAGACCGAACATGGCTGTTGTTTTTCGCCCGGTGGCAGAGGCGGACATTCCGCGGATCTGCAGTTTCGTGGGCAATCCCCAGGAGTTGTATTTCTTCTTTCCCGCCGCCACCTGGCCACTGACCCACGAGCAACTGCGCGACTCCATCGCCCAGCGCAGCGACTCGACGGTGATCGAGCGTGACGGGCAGGTAGTGGGCTTTGCCAACTTCTACCGCTGGGCCAAGGGCGGCACCTGTACCATCGGCAATGTCATCGTCGACCCAGAGGTGCGCGGCGCGGGCCTGGCGGCGCAATTGATCGGGCAGATGATCCACATCGCCCACAGCAAGCACCAGGCCTGCGAGGTGACGCTGTCGTGCTTCAACAGCAACGTGGCGGGGTTGCTGCTCTATCCGAAGCTGGGCTTTGTGCCGTTCGCCATCGAAGAGCGCAAGAACAAGGAGCAGGAGCGAGTGGCGCTGATCCATTTGCGCTACAGCCCCAGCTGAATTGAAGAACCGTCAGCAATCATTTTTTCAACGGGAAGCAGACATGAGCAAGTTGCGGGTCGGGATTATTTTTGGTGGCCGTTCGGCCGAACACGAAGTGTCGCTGCAGTCGGCGCGCAATATCGTCGATGCCCTGGATCGCACGCGTTTCGAGCCGGTGCTGATCGGCATCGACAAACAGGGGCACTGGCACCTCAACGACACCTCGAACTTCCTGATCAACCAGGAAAACCCGGCGCTGATCGCCCTCAACCAGTCCAATCGCGAATTGGCGGTGGTGCCGGGCAAGGCCAGCCAGCAACTGGTGGAAACCTCCAGCCAGGAACTGCTGGGGCATGTCGATGTGATCTTCCCCATCGTCCACGGCACCCTGGGCGAAGACGGTTGCCTGCAGGGCCTGCTGCGCATGGCCGACCTGCCCTTTGTCGGCTCCGACGTGCTGGGTTCGGCCGTGTGCATGGACAAGGACATCAGCAAGCGCCTGCTGCGCGACGCCGGGCTGGCGGTGACCCCGTTCATCACCCTGACCCGGGCCACCCGTGCTCGCTACGGTTTTGCCCGGGCCCGGGAAACACTCGGCCTGCCGCTGTTCGTCAAGCCGGCCAACCAGGGTTCATCGGTGGGGGTGAGCAAGGTCGACAACGAGGCCGAATACGAGGCTGCGGTGGAACTGGCCCTGGGCTTCGATCACAAGGTGCTGGTGGAGTCGGCCGTGCGTGGGCGGGAAATCGAATGCGCGGTGCTGGGCAACGACCAGCCCATTGCCAGTGGCTGCGGCGAGATCGTGGTCAGCAACGGTTTCTATTCCTACGACAGCAAGTACATCGACGGGGAGGCGGCCCAGGTGCTGGTGCCGGCGGACATCAGCATCGAGCACAGCGAGCGCATTCGGGCCCTGGCCGTCGAGGCATTCCAGGTGCTGGGCTGCTCCGGGCTGGCTCGGGTCGATGTGTTTCTCACCGATGAGGGGGAAGTGCTGATCAACGAAATCAACTCGCTGCCGGGCTTCACCCGGATCAGCATGTACCCCAAACTTTGGCAGGCCACCGGCATGAGCTACAGCGAGCTGGTGAGCCGCCTGATCGAGCTGGCGCTGGAGCGTCACGCTGAACGACAAGGGCTGAAAATCAACCGCTGAAGCGGATCATCGTGGTTAAGGAAGTGACGAATGAGTTCGGCAACAGATGCATCGGTTTATCTTTTTTCCTACGGCACCCTGCAAGACAAGGCGGTGCAGATCGCCAACTTTGGCCGTGAGTTGAGTGGCAGCGCGGATGCCATGCTTGGCTACGAACAGAGCTGGGTGGAAATCACCGACCCCGAGGTGCTGGCGGCCAGCGGCAAGACCCACCACCCGATCCTGCGCCCGGGGGCGGCGGACAGCGCGCCGATTCCCGGCACCGTGTTCTGCATCACCCCCGAGGAGCTGGCAGCGGCCGACAGCTATGAAGTCTCGGACTACAAGCGGGTCAGCGTGACCCTGACCTCGGGCATCCAGGCCTGGGTCTACGTCAGCGCCTGAGTCTTCGGCTCACTCCGGCGGCAGCATCACCCCGATGCACGCCAGGGCCAGCAGCACCGCCCCGAGCACGATGAACACATAGTTCAGCGGCGTGAAACGGGCGTTGCTGCGGCCTTCGGGATCTCCCGCAGCGGCATTCAAGCCGCGCTGGCCGAGCCAGGTGATCCACGCCAGTACCGGCAGCAGCGCCAGGCTGGCAATGTCGGTCACCGGGTAGCCGATGTTCTTGCGTGACAGCGCGTCCACCACGTTGTTGATGATCATCCCCACCACAAACAGGGTTGCCAGTTCACCGGGCCGCCAGTCATGGCTGCGGCCGTCGCGCTTGAGCGTCGCATCGGCTTCGCGGTACAGCGCATGGGTGAAGAAGATCGCGAAGAAGGCCCGGGCCACCGGCCACAGCTCCTGGCCGCTGGCGTGCCTGAACTGATGCCAGTTCTTGTAGGCCCAGTACACCTGGTAGATACCGAAGGTGAGGATGTACAGGGTCAGGAACTTGGCCTTGGACACCACGTAGAACGGCTGTTGCGCCGCTTCGGGCGAGGGGGCGACCAGATCCGCCTGGGGCGGGGCATAGAGGTTGTCAGACACGGGCACTCCTTGGGTTGAGCCTGAGGGGGGAGGCAACGTTAGCTCAGGTTGCTGGCCAAGAACCAGCAGGGGCTCGGTGGCCAACCGGAACCGGGTTCAGGCCCGGGGTGGATCCGCCGGCCGAACGTAGTGAATATCCCATTCACTTTCACCCACCTGAACAAAACCCAGGCGTCGATAAAAACGATTCGAGTCACTGCCGCGCAACGCATCCAGGTGGATGGGTAGCTGCTCGTTGGCGGAGCGTTCCAAAAGCTGCTCCAGGGCCTTGGCGCCGAGGCCCCGCCCTTGGAATTGCGGTAGGACGTACAGGTGCTGCAGGCGCAGGTGATCGCCGTGTGATTGGCTCTGGATAAAGCCTGCGGGCTGTCCGTCACTGAGGATGAAGTGGCAGCGTTCGGCCGCGAAGCTTGCGGCAAAACGCTCCCGGGCCCGCTGCGGATCGAAGCGCCCCAGGCGCTCAAGGCTTTCGCGCATCGCCGCGATGCGCATCTGGACCAGGGTTTCCAGGTCGCTCAGGGAGGTCGGGAGCAGTGCACTCTCGAGGTTCATGTCCGGCCGATCCACGAGTACTGGAAGGCCTTGGCTTCACCCCGGTGCCCGCGTCGACGATAGCTGGCCAGGGCCGGGGTCGAGCAGTAGGTGCACAGCTCGCTGATTTCGATCTGTTCATCACTGATTCCAGCGGCGTGCAGCAAGTGCACGGCATAGCGGCTCAGGTCGAACCACAGGGAATCGGCCTGGGTCGGTTGCGGTGGCGGAATCTGCGGCGGCAGCAGCGGGGCCGGTTGCTCACGGCTCCAGGGGGCCTGTGCGGCCGGCCACAGCGGGTCCTGAGTGGCGGACAGGGTGTCGATGAAATCGGCGCTGACTTCATAGCAGCAGGGTTTGATCGATGGGCCGATGGCCACCCGCAATTGCTGTGGGGTGATGCCCTTGCTGGCGAAGTGTTGCAGCACATTGGCGATGATCCCGCCATGCAGGCCTTTCCAGCCGCCGTGCACTGCCGCGACCCAGGAACCGTCCTCGCTGCTGATCAGCAACGGCAGGCAGTCGGCGGTGACCACTGCGATGGGCCGGCTGGAATGGGTGAGTACCGCGTCGCCGCGGATGATTCCGCTGGGCAGCGTGGTACTGGCTTGCACCACCTCGCCGCTGTGGATCTGCGAGCAGAAGAACAGGTTGGCCGGCAGGGCGGCGCCGAGGGTCGAAAACGCATGACGGATGCCGGATATCTGGTTCAACACACCTGCCTGGAAACTCATCGGGCCTTCGCTCGGTAACCTGGGAATGGCTGCAGAGCATAGCGGTATCCGAGGTACTTTTGCTGACAGACAACGCTGGATAGGCCGAGGCAGACCAGCGGTAGCCTGCTGGTCGGCCCCTTCACCGGGCGTTTCAGGCGCTCAGCGGGATATACAGTTCCACCACGCTGTCCGGGTGCATGGGCCCCAGAAAGCGCTCGCCGGTGTACTCGAACTCCACCGCGTCGATGGGCATCAGCCCGGCGGCGGGCAACCACTCGCTGTAGGCGGCGCGAAAGGTTTCCGGCAGGGTGGCCACGCTGCCGTGATGCTCGACTCGCGCGTAATGGCGGGCAGGGATTTCCAGCTCCACCATGCCGGGCACCAGGGGCGCGTCGGCGGCGACCGGCAGGCCGGCCACATAACGCCACTGGCCGTCTTCCAGGGGCTGGCAGATGCCATAGGTGCCCACCGGCTCGGCCAGGCGCTGGATCTCCTGTTCCCGAGGTTCGAAACGTTGCCAGAGCTCGGCGATGGTGCCCGGGTCATCCTGCTGCCAGGCCATGCCGATGATCCGCTGCGGCGCCAGGAATACCTTCTGTGGTGTCTGCGCGGCTGGGAGTTGGCGCTGCGGCTGGGCCAGGTAGCGCTGCAGATGGCCCAGTACTTTCTGGCTGCGGGCGATCTCGCTTTGCAACTGCCGGGCATGCGCCTGCAGTGACTGCTGCATGTGCAGCACGCTGTCCAGGCCGCCCTGGTCCGCCAGAGTGCGGATGTCTTCCAGGGACATGCCCAACTGCCGCAGCCAGGCGATGCGCCCCAGGGTCACGATCTGTTCCGGGCTGTAGTAGCGGTAGCCGTTGTCCCGGCCGGTGAGGGCCGGGGTGAACAGGCCGATGCTGTCGTAATGGCGCAGGGTCTTGGTGGTAAGGCCGTGGCAGCGGGCCATTTGTCCGATGGTGAGCATGGAGCGTCCTTGGTGTTGTTGGGCTGCGGGGCATGCTGAGCCTTTACCCAAGGGCAAGCTCAAGCCCGGCAGCGCGGCTCAGGACGATTTGATCGGCTTGATCAGGCTTTCGGCAGGAATGCCGAACAGCTGGTGCAGTTTCCAGATCATGGGCAGGGTCAGCGCGCGCTTGCCGTTGAGCACTTCGTAGACGCGGTTGGTGCGGCCGATGGCCGGGGCCAGGTCGGCGGCGGACAAGCCGGATTGTTCCATGCGGAACTTGATCGCCTCGATCGGGTTGGGCAGGTCCAGGGGAAACTGCCTGGCCTCGTACGCCTGGATCAGGGTGATCATGACGTCGAAGTAATCGCCTTCAGGTGTTCCGGGCTGCGGTTCGTTGTCGAACAGGGGCGAGACGCTTTTCAGCGCGGCGCGGTAGTCCTGGTCGGTGTGGATGGGGCGGATGTTCATGCGGGTTGCTCCATGTCTACGCTGTCGGCATCAATGGCGTCGTACTCTTGGTGAGTGCCCACGAACTTGATGTACAGCGCACCAAAGCGGTAGGCCACGGCAACGATCAGTCGATACTCGTTGCCCTTGATGTTGAAGACCACCCTGCGGCTTTTGAGAATGCTCGCGTTGCGATACTGGTCGTTGATCTGCGCAGGGTTGGACCACTCGGCTTTCTTTGCTTCATCGACCCAGGCCAGCAAGGGCTGTTCTGCGTCCGGGTACTTCTCCCAGAAGGCCTTCAACTGACTGACTGCAATAATTCTCATGGCGTGATCCTAGTCCCGTCCTGGGACTTAAACAAGTCGCTGAGTGCGTCAAGCGATGTACGGGCAGATCGCTGGATCTGCCCGCGCAGGCGACGTCGGTTCAGGGACGATCAGGTCATGCAGAGAGCGTGGCGTGCACGTCGTCCATCAGTGCCTTGCCCATCTCTGCCAGGTAGTGTGCCGCCCAAGCATAGCGGTCGCACCGGGGCTCCATGGCCGCCTCCAGGGTGAATTGCTTTGCCGGATGCAACAGCGCCGAGGCATGTTCCAGGGCATCGCTGACCGGCACATCGGCATTCACGCGAAACAGCGGATGCGAGTGTTCGCCGCAGTGGGAAAAGCGGATTTCACCGAGGGTGGTCAGGGGCGATTGAGTGGTCATCGGGCACCTCCGGTTTTTTGTGACGGGAGGTAATGGAGAAACAGATTGCAGTAGCAGTTCATGGTCACGACTCCTTGATTCGAAGGACCGTCACCGTCTGCCGCCAAGCAGATCAGGGTGGCGGATTGCGCAGGATTGGCGGACCGGGAATCAAGGAACCGGCGAACCCGAAGGTTCTCCCACGCAACCCGCCATAACGCAGGTATGCGGGCGCAAAAAAAGCGCCCGCATGTGGGTGGGGCGCTGTTGCGCCTCGATTCTATCAGGCCGCCAAGCCTGTTCGCTGATTTTGCAGCGACGGTCGAACCATAGGTTTGAGTAGGGGGAGTCGCAACGGCATTACTGCGACATTTTGTGAACCAACCCTGTAGCCGCTGCCTCAGGCTGCGAACGACCGGAACGGTCGCAGCGATCTCCCAGGCGCCGAAGGCCCTTCGGTCCTTGTCGCAGCCTGCGGCAGCGGCTACAGAAAGCCCTGTTTCGCCATCTCACCGGTCGCCGCCCAACCCAGCCCCTGATACAGCGGCTTGCCAGCCTCGGTCGCATGCAGCACGGCAAAGCCCATCCCGCGCTGGCTGAACTCGGCCTCTGCCAGTTTCATCAGCGCCGAAGCCAGGCCGCGGCGCCGGTAGGCCGGTTCGACGTAGACGTTGAGCACGTAGCCGCGTTGATCCTGGGTCGGATGGGAAGGGTGGGGCGGCCAGTCGATGCTCATCAGGCCGATGCTGGCCACGCTCTGTTCGGCGTCCATCAGGGCGAAGCCGTAGTAGCGGCCGTCCTCCAGGCGTTCACGCAACCAGGGGCGAAAGTGCTCGGTCATCACTTGCAAGGTGGAGAGATCCTTACCCGCATCGAGAAACATCGCCTGGCGATGGCGGCAGATCAGTTCAAGGTCCTGGGGCGTCAGGCGGCGTGGGCTCAGGCCCGGGATATCAAGGTCGGCTGCAATCGTGTTCATCGTCGGTTCCTCGGTGGACAGGGACGATGCTAGGGCAGATCCAAAGGCCGGATCAGACACAGACCGCCGCAAAATCTTGCATACAGAGCCCTCGTTCACCGCCCACAAAAAAGGGCCAGCCTCACCGCCAGCCCTCGGGTTCATCCGATTACTCTCAATCCCCCAGTGCTTCCCCTTCACGCCGTGGATCGGCGCCGCCGGCCCAGGACGCCTTGCCCTGTGCATCACGCACGCGAACGATGGCCTGGGTGCCGCTGGTCATGTCGATCTCGTTTACCTCATGTCCCTGAGCTTGCAGTGCCTGCTTCAGGGCCGGGCTGAACTGGCCTTTCTCCAGTTCGGTCGGCCCGTTGCGGCTGCCGAAGTTGGGCAGGCCGACGGCGGCTTGCGGGTCCAGGTTCCAGTCGAGCATGCCGACCACCGACTTGGCCACGTACTCGATGATCTGCGAGCCGCCGGGGGAGCCGACGCTGGCCAGCAGTTCGCCGCTGGCACGGTCGAAGACCAGGGTTGGCGCCATGGACGAGCGCGGGCGCTTGCCCGGTTGGACGCGGTTGGCCACCGGCTGGCCGTTTTCCTCGGGAATGAACGAGAAGTCGGTCATCTGGTTGTTGAGCATGAAGCCCTGGACCATCAGGTGCGAGCCGAAGGCCGCTTCCACCGTGGTGGTCATCGATACGGCGCCGCCCAGGTCATCCACCGCCACCACTTGCGAGGTGGAGATGCGCATTGGCGAACGGTCCGGTGCATAGGCCACCTGGATGCCCTGGGGCTTGCCCGGTTCGGCCTTGCCCATGCTGCGCTCGCCAATCAGTGCGGCACGCTTGGCCAGGTAGTCCGGGGCGATCAGGCCGGCCACCGGCACAGGCACAAAGTCGCTGTCGGCCACGTACAGGCCACGGTCGGCATAGGCCAGGCGCTCGGCTTCGGCAATCAGGTGCACCGCTTGTGGCGCGGGCTCCAGGCCGGCGGGCAAGTTGGTTTTCTGCGGCTTGAGGTTGGCCAGGGCGTAGCGCGGGTCGCGCTGTTCCAGGGCCTGCAGGGTGCCGAGTATCTGCGCCACCGCCACGCCGCCGGAGGAGGGCGGCGGCATGCCGCACACCTGCCAGCGCTTGTAGTCGCTGCACAGCGGCGCGCGTTCCTTGGCGCGGTAGCCTTGCAGGTCGTTGAGCGACAGGCTGCCGGGGTTGGCGTGGCCCTGGACCTTGGCGACGATTTCCGCGGCCACCGGGCCCTTGTACAGAGCGTCCGGGCCTTCCTCGGCGATGCGTTTGAGCACCGCTGCCAGTGGCGGGTTCTTCAGCAAGGTGCCCACGGCTTTCGGCGTGCCGTCGGCATTCAGGAAATACGCGGCCATGTCCGGCGAGCGCGCCAGGAAAGGATCGGCGCTGATCATGGCGTGCAGCCGTGGCGAAATGGCGAAGCCTTGCTCGGCCAGGCGGATCGCCGGTTCGAACAATTGCGCCCAGGGCAGGCGCCCGTGTTTCTGGTGGGCCATTTCCAGGGCCCGCAGCACGCCCGGGGTGCCGACCGAGCGTCCACCGATCTGCGCCTGGGGGAAGGCCATGGGCTTGCCGTCCGCTTGCAGGAAGAGCTTCTCGGTGGCGCCGGCCGGCGCGGTTTCCCGCCCGTCATAGGTGCGCACGGCCTTGCCGTCCCAGAGCACGATCATCGCGCCGCCGCCAATCCCCGAGGACTGCGGTTCCACCAGGGTCAGCACGGCCTGCATGGCAATCGCCGCGTCGATGGCCGAGCCGCCCTTGCGCAGCATTTCGCGCCCGGCCTCGGCGGCCAGCGGGTTGGCAGCGGCGGCCATGTGCTTGTCGGCATGGCGAGTCTGCATGTCGGTGCGGTAGCCCGAGGCGATTTCCGGGGCGGCAGGCAGAGCGTTGGAAGAAGGCGGGTTGTGGCAGGCGCCAAGGCTGAGGGCGGCAGCCAGCAGGCTGAGGCCGAGCAGTTGGCGGTGACGGGGAGGGAAGTTCGAGAACACGCGTTGAGCTCCGTTCACAGGGAAATGAGGGGTCGTCCGTGCGGGGGAATGTACAGCAGTGGCGCCGGCAGTTGGACCCGGATGTAGCCCTGGGCAGTTGGCTGGAGTGGGCCATCTCCCCTGTACACAGGGTCGCAGGCAGTCTTTCACCCGGCCGTCGATTGATCTGAGTCAGGGCGGGAGGGGGGCGTTGGGTACAGGGTGAAACAAACTATAAGCCTGATGAGGGGACGTCATGCACCGTTGTAAGTGGTTACTTGTTTTCGGATTGCTGTTGGGGGGTGAGGTCAGGGGGGAAACGCCAAGCGAACCGATCCTGCCGGTACAGCCGGTGAAGATCACCGATGTGGCCAAGGTGGAGCTGGGCAAGCAGTTGTTCTTCGACCCGCGCCTGTCCAAGTCCGGTTTCATATCCTGCAACTCCTGCCACAACCTGAGCATGGGCGGCAGCGACAACCTGCCCACCTCCATTGGCCACAACTGGCACCAGGGGCCGATCAACTCGCCCACGGTGCTCAACTCCGGCATGAGCATCGCGCAGTTCTGGGACGGCCGCGCGGCCACGCTTCAGGAACAGGCCGGTGGCCCCATCGCCAACCCGGGGGAGATGGGCTTCACCCATGACCTGGCGGTGGACGTGCTGCGTTCCATTCCCCAGTACCGGGCCTCCTTCAAGCAGGTCTACGGCGACGACGGCATCAAGTTTGACGACGTGTCCAACGCCATCGCTGCGTTCGAAGAAACCCTGGTTACCCCCAATGCGCCGTTCGACCGCTGGCTCAAGGGCGACAAGGCGGCCATCAGCCCCACCGCGCTCAAGGGCTACCAACTGTTCAAGTCCATCGGCTGCGTGGCTTGCCACAACGGCGAGGCCGTGGGCGGTGGCTCATTCCAGAAGATGGGCATGATCGAGCCCTATGTCACCCAGAACCCGGCCCAGGGCGTGGCCGGGCTGACCGGCAAGGATGCCGACCGCATGCTGTTCAAGGTGCCGACCCTGCGCAACGTGGCGCTGACCTATCCCTACTTCCACGACGGCGCCTACTGGAAGCTGGAAGAGGCGGTGGACGTGATGGCCCGTCTGCAACTGGGACGCAAGCTGGGTACCGAGGAGGTCAGCCAGATCGTGGCCTTCCTTGAAACCCTGACCGGTGACCAGCCGGACTTCAAGCTGCCGATCCTGCCGCCGTCCTCGGCGCAGACACCGCGTCCGCAGCCGTTCAACTGAGCGAAAAAAACCGCAGCCTGCTGCGGTTTTTCAAGTCCCACGTGCTGGGTCAGCCCTGTTTGGCCCCCGTGGCACAATTGAACCGGTCATCGATGGGGGCTTGGCGAGCGGGTTCGAAGTAGCCAGGTGTACGAGTGCTATCGGTGCGTTGCCAGCGTTGTGGGTAAGACAGCATCGAGTAGGGCGAGTGGTCCTTGAGCGTCTCGTAGTTCAAGGACAGGTCGATCTGCGCGGCGCCGTGCAGGAGGGGGCCGTCGATCGAAAGGACGGAGCCGGTCAGCCAGGTTCGCTCAGGGCTTTCCAGGTAACTGGGCGCGGTGATGCGCAGCCAGGTACGCCCCGCATCCTGGGAAAAGTACAGGCGCGGCAAGCCGGCACCGCCCTTGCTGAAGCCCGGTCCTTGGGCAATCGGAATCACCAGGTAGTTGGAGTTGGCAGCATCGATCATCAAGTGCGAACCACGGCCATGCACGGTGATGCCGTTGAATGAGCCAAAGGGTGCAACCGGGGTGTGGATGCCGAGCCGGGTGTCGGTGTAGTGCACCATGTCGCCACTGCTGGCGATGACCGGCGAGGAACCGTTGCAGAGCTTGAAGGTGGTCCGGTCGATCTCGAAAAAGCGTGATGAGTCGATGCGGTAGATGACCCGGCCGGGCAGGTACTGGATCGGCTCGGGAGTGCTGCAGGCCCCAAGTACCCCGCACGAGATCAGCAACAGCAGCTTCCTTGCCCACATGAGAAAACGACTCCTTGTTCCTGCCTGAGTGCAGGGGCTGGCGTTTATGACATCCCTGGGGGCTTGGCGCAACACTGGCCATGGCGGGCCAGCGTTGCGCTGATGTTGCGACGCCCTGTCAGGGCTTCATCTGCCAGGCCGTCGAGCTGGCCGCGGCCTTGAACTTGGCCCGATTTTCCGGAGTGGCCGGCGGTTCGGAGTCGCCGAAGATCGCCTTCAGCCAATGGCCGTCGGTGGGGTTGGGGAAGAGGATGAACTTGCGGCCGAACTGCTCCTTGTCCTCGGTCATCAGGCTGCTGCGCTGCTTGACGTCGGCCACGTAGTACTTGCGTTTGAAGTCGTTGAGGTTGTCGCCCAGCATCAGCACCACGTTGTGGTCCTTGGCGATCTCCTGCTGCCGCGGCTCCTTGTTGGAGCTGTCGCGGTACACTGTCAGGTGCTGCTCATCGGCATAGGGCAGCTGGTTCTTGCGCAGGTTGGCCAGGGCGTACTCGTAGGTTTTTTCCCCTTGATCGCGGCTGGTGACGTAGAACACCTCGACGCCCTTGGATTGCGCGTACTTGAGGAATTCCACTGCGCCTGGGGTGGCTACCGGGCCATTGTCGGCGACCCACTTGTCCCAGGCCTCGTCGTCGAAGAACTCCTTGCCCGAATTGATCATGTAGCCCCAGTAGCTGTTGCTGCTGAGCACGGTGTCGTCAACGTCGCTGATGATCGCCAGGGGGCGGTCGCCGGCCTTGTGTTCCTGCAGGGCGCGATCCAGTTGCAGGCGGGCGATGTTGAAGCCCTGGTAGTACAGCGCCTCGAATTCGGCGGCGGTCTGTTTCCAGGCGACGGCGGCGGTCAGCAGGTTGGAGGGCGGGGTAGGGGCCTGTTCGGCGAAGGCTGGGGTACAGGTGATTGCCAGGAGCGAGAACAGCCAGGGGGCGACTGAAGTCCTGTGGTTTTTTATTGTCATTATCGAGCCCTTGAAGTGAGGATTGCGCAGCTCTCACAAACACTGCCCCGGTGTTCTATCTCACCCCGGGCGGGGGCTCAATGCAGGTGTCGCGTTTGTGGATCAATGCGGCGTAATCTCCGGCACTTTTCTGCGGGCATAAAAAAACGGCCTACCTTGCGGTAAGCCGTTTTTAGTACTTGGTGGCTACACAGGGACTTGAACCCCGGACCCCAGCATTATGAATGCTATGCTCTAACCAACTGAGCTATGTAGCCAAGTGGCGCGCATTATTCGCGCAGAACGACAATGCGTCAAGCGTTTTTATAAAAAAATTATCTACGCTATCAACCGTTTATCCCTTCCCCCCGAAAATCAGCGGCGATGGGCAGCGCTGGAACCAGCGGCTGGCCTGTTCGTAGGCGTGGGCCAATTGCAGGACGGCGAAGTCGGCCTGGTGCTTGCCGATGATCTGCAAGCCCATGGGCAGGCCGTTGGCATTGAAGCCGGCCTGCACGCTGGCCACCGGGCAGCCGGACAACGTGCCGGGAATCACCACCTCCATCCAGCGGTGATAGGTGTCCATGGCCACGCCTTCGATGTTGCGCGGCCAGGGTATGTTCTTGTCGAAGGGGAAGACCTGGGCGCTGGGCAGCAGCAGGTAGTCGAAGCGTTCGAACAGTTTTGAAATGGCGCGGTACCAGTCGCTGCGGATCGCCGAGGCCTCGAACACCTGGCTGGCGGACAGCTTGAGGCCGTTCTCTACTTCCCAGATGGCTTCCGTCTTGAGTTGTGAACGCTTATGCGGGTCGGCATAGGCGCCGCCCAAGGACCCGGCGACCATCCAGTGGCGCAGGGTGCGCCAACTGCTCCACAGGCGTTCGAGGGCGAAGTCGGGGCTGGCCGGTTCTACGCTGCAGCCCAGGCTGCGGAAATCGCCCAAGGCCTTTTCGCAGAGCTCCAGCAGGCCTTTTTCCATTGGCAGGTAACCGTTGAAGTCCCCCAGCCAACCCAGGCGCGTGCCCTTGAAGTCGCGCTCCAGCGGGGCGGCGAAGCCCTGGCCGGATTCGGCGATGGACAGTGGCGCCCGCGCATCGCCCCCGGCCTGCACCGACAGCAGCAGGGCTGCGTCGCGCACGCTGCGGGCCATGGGGCCTTCGTAGCCGAGCTGGTCGATGAACAGGTCGCTGCTGTCGTCGAACGGCACCCGGCCCTGGGACGGGCGAAAACCGAAGATGTTGTTGAAGGCCGCCGGGTTGCGCAGCGAACCCATCATGTCGCTGCCGTCGGCCACCGGCACCAGGTGCAGGGCCAGGGCCGCGGCGGCGCCACCACTGCTGCCGCCGGCGGTCTTGCTCGGGTCATAGGCACAGCCGGTGGCGCCGAACAGCGGGTTGTAGGTCTGGGAGCCGAGGCCGAATTCCGGGGTGTTGCTCTTGCCGATCAGGATCGCCCCGGCGGCCTTGATCCGTTCCACCATGATGCCGTCGCGCTCTGGGATGAAATCCCGGTACAGCGGCGAACCCAGGGTGGTGCGGATGCCGTGGGTCAGGGACAGGTCCTTGATCGCGTGGGGCAGGCCGTGCATCCAGCCGCGATATTCGCCACGGGCCAGTTCGGCGTCGCGCCGGTCGGCCTCGGCCAGCAGGGCTTCGGCCGGTTGCAGGCTGACCAGGGCATTGACCAGGGGGTTGTAGTGCTCGATGTGGGCAAGGTAGGTCTGCATCACTTCCCGGCAGGAAACCTGACGCAGGCGGATACGCTCGGCGAGTTCATGGGCCTGAAGCAGGACCAGTTCGCTGGGGGGCTTGGCGATCATGGCAGGAGGGCCTTTCAAACGGCTTTAGAAACGCCCCGGCATCCAGACCGGGGCGGCAAGTCAACGCTGCTCAGCGCATCAGGTTGGTCCACAGGCGGTCGGCAAGGCGGATTGCGCCTTCGCCGCAGGTCTGGCTGAAGACCACCTTGGTGCCCTCGGGAATGTGCAGCTCGGGGGCGTCCTTCAGGCCGGCGTCGAGGAAGGGTTCGACGCCCTTGATCGGGCTCTGGTGCTTGAGGAAGTTCTGGGTCATGGCGGCGTTCTCAGGCTGGCTGAGGAAGGCGATGAAGGCCTTGGCGTTCGCCGGATTCTTGCTGCCCTTGGGGATGACCATGTTGTCCACCCAGGCCAGCACGCCCTCTTTCGGGTAGAGGTACTTCAGGCCGGGCTTCATTTCCCGGGCGCGCATGGACGATCCGCCCCAGAACATCGACATGTCGATTTCCCCGGCCGCCAGGTTCTCGCGGATCGCCCCGGCCTTGGAGCTGTAGGTCTTGACGAAGGGCTTCTGCGCCTTGAGCAGGCCAAGGATCTGCTGCATCTGCTTGGGGTCTTCGCTGCACAGCGGAATGTTCAGGTACAGGCTGGCCATGTCGATCACTTCGCTCACCGAGTCGAACATGTTGATCCGCCCCTGCAGCTCCGCTGGCGGCTCGTAGAGCACCTTGTAACTGTCGCTCGGGCCTTTGTAGCGTTCGCCGTTGAGCACCACGCTGGTGGTGCCCCAGATGAAGGGCACCGAGTAGGCGCCTTCCGGGTCCCAGGTCGGGTTCTTCAGGTTGTCGACCACGCTGGCGTAATAGGGCTGCTTGGCCGGGTCGAAGCGCTCCAGCAACTGCTCCTTGATCAGGATCGGGATGAACTGGTGGGAGGGGATCGCCACGTCATAACCGGTGCCGCCCTGTTTCAGCTTGGCCAGCAGGGTTTCGTTGGAATCGTAGGAATCCACCGTGACCTCGATACCGGTCTGCTTCTGGAACTTGGCGAGAATTTCCGGCGAAAAGTAGCCGCTCCAGCTCACGACGTTGAGTTTCTCGGCGGCCTGCACCGCCAGTGGCAGGCTCAGCAACAACGAGGTACCCAGGCTTGCGATCAACTTGCTCATGTCATTTCCCCAAGGTCAGTGGAAGGTTCAAGCGTGTTTCTTGCTCAGCAGATAAGAGAGGCTGACGAACAGCACCGAGACGCCGAGGATCAGCGTCGACACGGCGTTGACGTCGGGTGTCACGCCCATGCGCAACAGGCCGAAGATGAAGATCGGCAGGGTGGTGGTGCCGGCCTGGGACACCATCATCGAGATCACGAAGTTATCCAGGGAGACAATGAAGGCCAGCATCAGCCCGGAGACGATCCCCGGCATCAGCAGCGGCAGAGTCACCTTGCGGAAGGTGCGCCAGGGGCCGGCGTACAGGTCCGCCGCGGCGTGTTCCAGGGACAGGTCCATGTCGTTGAGGCGGGCGCGGATCGGCAAATAGGCGAAGGGGATGCAGAACACCGTGTGGGCGATGATCAGGTTGCCGTAGCCCAGGGACAGCCCCAGGGTGGAGAACAGCGCCAGGGTGGCCACGCCGACGACGATTTCCGGCAGCACCAGGGGCAGCATGATGGCGCCCATGGACAGTTGCAGGCCCTTGAACTTCGCCCCGCGTGAGGTGCCCAGGGCCGCCAGGGTGGCGATGGCGGTGGCCGCCATGCTGGCGCACACGGCGATCAGCAGGCTGTTGCCTGCCGCCTGGCGCAGGGCCTGGTTGGCGAACGCCGCGCGGTACCAGTCGAGGCTGAAGCCGCTCCACACCGTGGCCGACTGGTTGGCGTTGAAGGAGAACACCACCAGCACCAGGATCGGCGCGTAGAGGTACAGGTAGAACAGGAAGCTGAAACCGCCGAAGCCGGGAAAGTCCTGGACACCGAGGCCGTTGCGCTTGAACAGGCGGATCATCATGCACCCTCCTGAAGGGTTTTCTGGCGCTGGGCGCGCAGGGCGTAGACGGTCAGTACCAGCATCACCGCAGCCATCAGCACCAGCGACAGGGCTGCGCCGAAGGGCCAGTTACGGGCATCGCTGAACTGCCGGAAGATCAGGTTGCCAAGCATCATCCGGGTGCCGCCCCCCAGCAGTTCCGGGGCGATCATCGCCCCCAGGCAGGGCACGAAAGTCAGGATCGCCCCGGCGAAAATTCCCGGCTTGGCAATGGGCAGCACCACCTTGCGCAGGGTCCGAATGCGTCCGGCGTAGAGGTCCTGGGCCGCTTCCAGCAGGCGGGTGTCCATTTTCTCCAGGGTGGCGTAGATCGGCAGCACCACGAAGGGCGCGTAGGTGTAGACCAGCCCCAGCAGCACCGCACCGTCGGTGTAGAGCAACTGCAACGGCTCGTGGATGACCCCCAGGCCCATCAGGCTGTTGTTGATCACCCCGGTGTTGCGCAGCAGCAGGATCCAGGCGTAGGTGCGGATCAGCAGGTTGGCCCAGAACGGCACGGTGATCAGGAAGATCAGCAAGCCCCGGCGCTGCACTGGCTGCATGGCCAGCCACACCGCTACCGGAAAACCGATCAGCAAGGTGATGAGGGTGGTCAGCCCGGCGATGCCGATCGAGCGCAGGGCGATCAGCAGGTAGGAGTCGGCGAAGGCCAGGCTGTCGTCCAGTTGCCGTTCGAACAGCAGGGAGGTGTAGGCGTCGCTGCTGAAGACCTTGTTCACCCCGCCGTAGGGGTTGGCTTCCATCAACGAATAGCCGATGACGATAAGGATCGGCACGATCAGGAACAGGCCGATGGCGACCAGGGCCGGGCTGACCCCGAGAAAGCTGCGCAGGGCCTTGCGCCGTTCCAGGTGCTGGGAAATCGAAGAAGCGTGCATGGCGAATCCTCGTGGTCAATCCAGCAGGACGCTGGCGCTGCCGCGTTCGAACAGCAGCCCGGCGCTGCTGCCTACGCTCAGGCGCGGGTGGTGTTCGAGGCTATTGGGCGTGCGCACGGTGAGGCGCGTGCCGTCGCCGAGGCTGACCTGGTATTGCAGGTCGGTACCCAGGTAGATCAGCGCTTCGATGCGGCACGCCAGGGCGCCTTGCGAGGCATCACCGCGCAGGTGCAAGCGCTCGGGGCGCACCGACAGGGTGACCTGCTGGCCGACCTTGGCGGTGGTGCAGGGTTGCGCCGGCAGCGCCTGCCCGGCGGGCCCGCTGAACCAGGCCAGGCCCGCTTCGACACGGCTGACCGTGGCCGGGATGAAGTTGGTTTCACCGATGAAGTCGGCGACGAAGCGATTGCGCGGCTGCTCGTAGATTTCTTCCGGGCGACCCACCTGTTGCACTTCGCCTTCGGAGAGCACGGCGATGCGGTCGGACAGGGTCAGGGCTTCTTCCTGGTCGTGGGTGACGAAAATGAAGGTGATACCGGTCTTGGCCTGGATGGCCTTGAGTTCTTCGCGCATGGCCTGGCGCAGCTTGAGGTCCAGGGCCGACAGCGGCTCGTCCAGCAGCAGTACCTTGGGGTGGGGGGCCAGGGCCCGGGCCAGGGCGATGCGTTGCTGCTGGCCGCCGGACAGCTGGTTGGGCTTGCGTGCTGCAAAGCGCTCCATCTGCACCAGGGCCAGCATCTCGCGCACCCGCTCGGCGATCTGCGCCTTGCTCAATACCTGGCCCATAGGGCGCGATTCCAGGCCGAAGGCCAGGTTCTCGGCCAGGGTCATGTGGGGGAACAGTGCGTAATGCTGGAACACCGTGTTCACCGGGCGCTCGAAGGGCGGCCGGTCGGCGATGTTCTCGCCATAGAGAAGGATCTCGCCCTGGGTCGGGAACTCGAACCCGGCGATCATCCGCAAGAGGGTGGTCTTGCCACAGCCCGAGGGGCCGAGAAGGGTGAAGAATTCGTTGTCGCGGATATCCAGGTCGATGTTCTTCAGGGCCACCGGGCCGCTGTGTGGATCGCCGTAGACCTTGCGCACTGAACGGATGGACACCGCCAGCGTTTGCAGCGCATGCAGGGCATTCATGCCTTACCTCCGATTCCCCCATGAGCTGTCGTGCAGGCCATGGATCTTGTTTTTCTTGGGCAGGATCGAAATGTGTCGGGTGCGTGGAAAGCTTGTCTTTGCAGGCTTTGCGCGGGTTTTACCGGGTTCTGCTGGGGCTGATTATCAGTGAGGGGTTGCGGGGGCGAAACATCAATTTTAACATACCGGCTGTTAAAAAATTTAATAGCAAGGGACGGACGAAATCATGGTCGAGCAGCGTTTGCCACCGTTGAATGCAGTGCGTGCTTTTGATGCCGCCGCCCGTCTTGGCAGCTATGTCGAAGCCTCAAGGGCCTTGCATGTGACCCAACCGGCCATCGGCCGCCACGTGAAGCTGCTGGAGGACTGGCTCGGGGTGCAGCTGTTCGAGCGCACGTCCCGCGGCGTGAACCTGACCCCAGCGGGGGAGAAGTACCACCGCAAGATCGCCGCCGCCCTGCAACTGATCATCGAGGCCGGGCGCGAGGTACAGCCCAGGGCCGCCGAGCGCTGGCTGCGGATCATGGTCGTGCCGGGGTTTGCCAAGCGCTGGCTGACCCCGCGCCTGGAGGCGCTGCGCCACGTGCGCCCGGGCCTGAAGTTCGCCATCGAGCCGAACTCGACCTTTAGCGAAGTGGATGCCAAGAGCAGCGACCTGGGGATCGCCTACGGCCTGGACGGGCAATACGCCGAGTCCCGGGTCAGCCTGATCTGCCCCCGGGTGTTTCCCATCTGCACCCCGGCCTACCTGGCCAGTATCGAGGCGATTCGCGAGCCGGCGGACCTGGCCCGCCATGAGTTGATCCACTTCGATGACGGCGAGTGGTGGAACATGTGGTTCGCCGCCAATGGCCTGGATATCCAGCTCACGTCCGACCTGATCTACGTGAACAACGACCATGCGCTGTCGGTGGCTGAAAGCGGCGGTGGTATTGCCCTGGCCAACGAAGTGCTGGTGCGCGAGGAGCTCAAGGCCGGCACCCTGGTGCGGGTGCTGGAAGACCAGGTGCAGCTGGAAAGCTACCGGGTGCTGACCCCGGCCAGCGAGTGGTCGGAGGACGTGGAATGGTTTATCCAGTGGCTCAAGGCCGAGCTGGAAGCGGATTTCCCCGAGGCGCGAATCGGGGTTCGTTAGCAAGCTAATGGGATGGCGCGACTGCACCGAAAAATGGCACATTGACGCACCTGCCCCTGTGCACCCACCCGTTGTACGGAAAATCCTATGGCTAGCAGCAACTCCCCGAGCGTCGCCGCGACGGCTTCCCCGGCTTCGCAAAGCAGTCCCCTGGTCCTGCGCATCATTGGTGCGGTGGCCCTGGCGCACCTGATCAACGACTTGATCCAGGCAGTGCTGCCGGCGATCTACCCGATGCTCAAGGACAGCTACGGCCTGACCTTCACCCAGGTCGGCCTGATTACCCTGACCTTCCAGCTGACCGCGTCGCTGTTGCAGCCCTGGGTCGGCTACTACACCGACCGCCGGCCTCAACCATTCCTGCTGCCGGCGGGAATGATCTGCACCCTGATCGGCATCCTGATGATGTCCCAGGTCGGCAGCTTTCCCTTGATCCTGCTGGCAGCAGCATTGATCGGCATTGGCTCCTCGACCTTCCATCCGGAGGCTTCGCGGGTCGCGCGGCTGGCCTCGGGCGGGCGCTATGGCCTGGCCCAGTCGAGCTTTCAGGTCGGCGGCAATGCCGGCACCGCCTTCGGCCCCTTGCTGGCTGCGGCCATCATCATTCCCTACGGCCAGGGCAATGTGGCCTGGTTCGGCCTGTTCGCGCTGTTTGCCCTGGTGGTGCTGTACGCCATCAGCCGCTGGTATGCCAACCACCTGCGCCTGTACAAGCTCAAGCAGGGCCAGGCGGCGACTCACGGCCTGTCCAGGAACCGGGTGATCAGCGCCCTGGTGGTCCTCGGGCTGCTGGTGTTTTCCAAGTATTTCTACATGGCCAGCTTCACCAGCTACTTCACCTTCTACCTGATCGAGAAATTCGACCTGTCGGTGGCCAGCTCGCAACTGCATCTGTTCCTGTTCCTGGGAGCCGTGGCGGCGGGAACCTTCTTCGGCGGCCCGATCGGCGACAAGATCGGGCGCAAGGCAGTGATCTGGTTCTCGATCCTCGGGGTGGCGCCGTTCACTCTGTTGCTGCCCCATGTCGACCTGTTCTGGACCAGCGTCCTGAGCGTGGTGATCGGCTTTATCCTGGCCTCGGCATTCTCCGCCATCGTGGTGTACGCCCAGGAACTGGTGCCGGGCAACGTTGGCATGATCGCCGGGGTGTTCTTCGGCCTGATGTTCGGTTTTGGCGGGATCGGTGCGGCGCTGCTGGGGCACCTGGCGGACATTCATGGCATCGAGTATGTGTACTACCTGTGCTCGTTCCTGCCGCTGTTCGGGGTACTGGCGATCTTCCTGCCGCGTACCCGCAAAGCCTGATGGCTTGAGGCGTGCTGGCGATAGAACGCCCGGGGTTCTGGCCCCGGGCTTTTTTTTGCCTGGGCTTCAGCCGCCCTGGCGGGTGTGCCCGGTGCCTTGGCGAAAGGCGTTGGGTGTCTGGCCGCCGAGGCGCTTGAAGAAGCGGGAAAAGTAGGTGGGGTCGCTGAAGCCCAGGTTGTCCGAGAGCTGGCTGATGCTGATGTTGGTGTAGATCAGGTTGCGCTTGGCCTCCAGCATCAGGCGCTGGTGGATGATCTGCAACGCGGTCTGCCCGGCCAGTTCCCGGCACAGGGTATTGAGGTGCACGCTGGACAGGCCGATGCGATGGGCCAGGGCTTCCACCGTCGGGTGCTCCTGGTAATGCTGCTCCACCAGCTTGATGAAGTGCCCCAGCAGTTGCTGGTTGCGCTCGCTGCGGTTGCTGGGCGTCACGTTCTGCTGGCGTCGGCGGCTGATCCACACCAGCAGTACGTTGACCAGCGAATGCAGCAGCAGGTCCCGCGCCGAGGCGCTGCCTTCGTATTCCTCCAGCAAGGTCTTGAACAGGCTGTTGAGGCGCTGCCGGTCACGGCCCACCGGGTAGCGCCCGGCCGCGGCCAGTACCGCCAGCGGCGCACCCAGCTGGCTTTCCAGCTGGGCCACCAGCGGCGCACCCAGGGTCAGCACGTAGCCCTCGATGTTCTCGGAAAACTGAAAGCCGTGGACCATCAGCGGCGGCACCACCTGGATGGTTGCTTCGCGCACGTCCTCGCGGCGCCCTTCGACTTCCACCAGCGCCTGTCCGCTTTGCACATAGAGCAGTTGATACAGGTCGGCGTGGCGGTGCGGCTTGATCTCCCAGTGGTGCAGGCTGCTGCGCTTGGGGATGGATTCACAGTGCAGCAGGTCCGGAGTCGGCCAGGCCTGGTTTTCGCCGTAGAGCTTGAATACGGGGATGCTGGAGCGACTGGCTTTCATCGGGCGCGGCCCTGGGGGTGAGGGATTGGAATGCTCGATAATCGAACGCTGTTTTCAAAAGTGCATTTTTACGGCGGTTAATCACCATTTTTTGCGATTTTTGTCGGCAAAAATGCAGGGGTACAACAATAACCATAAATTCCGGATTTCGCCTGCACGGTGACTGGAATGCCCTTATGAGACGACAACAATGAAAACTCAGGTTGCGATTATCGGCGCCGGACCTTCCGGCCTTCTGCTGGGCCAACTGCTGCACAAGGCCGGCATCGACACCGTGATTGTCGAGCGCCAGACCCCGGACTACGTGCTGGGCCGCATCCGTGCCGGTGTGCTGGAGCAGGGCACCGTGGACATGCTGCGCGAGGCCGGTGTGGCCCGCCGCATGGACGCTGAAGGCCTGGTCCATGAAGGGGTGGAGCTGCTGATGGGCGGCAAGCGCGTGCGTATCGACCTCAAGGCCCTGACCGGCGGCAAGACGGTGATGGTCTATGGCCAGACCGAAGTCACCCGCGACCTGATGGAGGCCCGCGCTGCCTGCGCAGCGCCGATCATCTATTCGGCGGACAAGGTGCAGCCCCATGACATGAAGGGCGCGCAGCCCTATATCACCTATGAAAAAGACGGCCAGCTGCAGCGCATCGACTGCGATTACATTGCCGGCTGCGACGGTTTTCATGGTGTGGCACGCAAGAGCATCCCCGAAGACGTGCTGACCCACTACGAGCGCGAATACCCCTTCGGCTGGCTGGGGCTGCTGTCCGATACCCCACCGGTCAATCACGAACTGATCTATGGGCAGCATGAGCGTGGTTTCGTGCTGTGCAGCCAGCGCTCCCTGACCCGCAGCCGCTACTACCTGCAAGTGCCGCTGAGCGACAAGGTCGAGGACTGGTCCGACGAGCGCTTCTGGAACGAGCTCAAGGCCCGTCTGCCAGAAGAGGTGGCGGCTGACCTGGTGACCGGGCCAGCGCTGGAGAAAAGCATCGCGCCGCTGCGCAGCTATGTGGTGGAGCCCATGCAGTACGGCAAGCTGTTCCTGGTGGGGGACGCGGCCCATATCGTTCCGCCTACCGGGGCCAAGGGCCTGAACCTGGCGGCCTCCGATGTGTGCTACCTGTACCGGATCCTGGTCAAGGTCTACCGCGAAGGGCGTACCGAGCTGCTGGAAAAGTATTCCGAACTGGCCTTGCGCCGGGTGTGGAAGGGCGAACGCTTCAGCTGGTTCATGACCAATCTGCTGCACGATTTCGGCGACCGGCAGGATGCCTGGGACCACAAGATGCAGCAGGCCGATCGCGAATATTTCCTCAACTCCCACGCTGGCCTGGTGAACATTGCCGAGAACTATGTGGGCCTGCCTTACGAAGAAATCTGCTGAGCCCACGACCCTGAAGCGACCCGCATGCAGTGGGCCGTTTCAGGGCGCTGCCTGCAACGGGCGGCAAGCCGTAATGTAACAGTGCGGAAACATTCCTATTTATAAATGATATTCATTAGCATTACACTCCGATCCCTCTCTCCCTTGATGCACCATCCGGGTGCATTGAATCGACAAGGATCGTTTGTAATGAA
This sequence comes from Pseudomonas sp. 8(2025), assembly GCF_052665325.1. Classification (NCBI taxonomy): domain Bacteria; kingdom Pseudomonadati; phylum Pseudomonadota; class Gammaproteobacteria; order Pseudomonadales; family Pseudomonadaceae; genus Pseudomonas; species Pseudomonas sp. 8(2025). Next base: position 79,631 of record NZ_JBQOIE010000005.1, read on the forward strand.
AGTCAGCTCCTGCCTGTTCAATTCGCTTCTGCTCAGCGCCGGTGTCGGCCTGCTGGCCCCGCTGGCGCAGGCCGGCGATGCGGTTGAAGAGGCCAAGCCTGCATCGTTGGAACTGGATACCGCCTTTGTCACGGCTACTGGCGGTGCCACGGATCTCAAGGATGCTCCGGCCAGTGTCAGCGTCATCACCCGCGAGGAAATCGAGCGCCAGCCGGTCTATGACCTCAATACCCTGCTGCGCCGGGTGCCGGGGGTGACCGGTGGTTTCGGCCCGGTGGGCGAGCAGTCGAAGATCAAGCTGCGGGGGCTGGACGACAAGTACACGCTGATCCTGGTGGATGGCAAGCGGGTCGGCAGTTCCGCGGACCTGAGTTATCGCCGCGACCTGGCGCGCCAGGACCTGAACTGGATCTCGCCGAACATGATCGAGCGCATCGAGATCGTCCGCGGGCCTATGTCGTCGCTGTATGGTTCGGACGCCATGGGCGGGGTGATCAATATCATCACCCGCAAGGTCTCGCGGACCTGGAGCGGCTCGGCCAGCACCAATATCACCGTGCCCAAGGATTCCGACCGCGGCCAGACCACTCAGTACAGCGTGAATGCGGCAGGTCCGCTGACGGAGTCCCTGGGGCTGCGCCTGGGGGCCAACGTCACGCGTCGGGCTGCGGATGAGGTAGAGGCGCGGCGCGATGCCCAGGGCGATTTCATGTACGACGATGGCGCGGGCGGCTCCAAGGATCAGAGCGTGAATGCACTGCTGGACTGGCAGATCAACCAGGAGCAGAGCCTGTCCTTCGAGGCGGTGCATGGCGTTGAGCATTCCTGGGCATCAAAGAAGACCTTTGGTGACTGGAACGAGACCGTTGGTGGCGCCTTCGGCCCCAGCCGCCTGACCCGCGACAGCTACATTCTGTCCCATGCCGGCGACTGGAGCTTTGGTACCTCGAAGCTCGATGCCTACCTGAACAAGTACCGCAACGACCTTGACCTGGGCAAAGCCAACTCGGAAGAGAAGATCGTCGAGGGCAGCCTGAATATTCCCTTCCAACTGCTGTTGGACCAGCGCCTGACGGTGGGCGGGCAATGGAAGCGTGAAGAGCTGACCAACACCGATACCCTCGGCACGGTACCCGTGGATTATCAGGGTGCGCCGGTCAGTGGCTCGACCTTGAAGGGCGATTACTCGGCGGCCTTTATCGAGGATGAACTGTTCCTGCTGGACAACCTGTCCCTGACCCTGGGCAACCGCTTCGACCACAGCGACAAGTACGGTAACCACAACAGCCCGCGGGCGTATGTGGTCTATCACCCGCACCCGGACTGGACCGTGCGTGGCGGTGTTTCCAAGGGTTTTCGTGCGCCAAGCCTGAAGGAGGGCAGTGCGGGGGCGGCTACCGAATCCGCAGGCCGGGGCTGTGGTTCGTTGCGGCCGTTGGGCTATGTCACTGGTAGTTGCTGGATGGCGGGCAATCCGAACCTGACACCGGAAACCAGCACCAACAAGGAAATCGGCCTTTCGTTCGACCACGATGGCTGGGAAGCGGGCTTGACCTACTTCCACACCGATTTCACCGACAAGATCGAATACGGCCCGTTGGGCCAGTACCAGGGCCGCTGGTGGACCATGCTGGAAAACGTCGACAAGGCCCGTACCCGTGGCTGGGAAGGCACCGCCCGGGTGCCGCTGGGCGACTCCGTGAACTGGCGCACCAACGCCACCTACATGCTGGAAAGCAAGAACCTGTCCACCGGTGAAGACCTGATCAGTTCACCCAAACTGTCGGCATTCAGTGCGCTGGACTGGCAGGTCACCGACCGTTTGAGCACCGAGCTGTCGGCGCAGCACGTAGGCAAGCAGCGGGGCCTGGGCAATGATTTCGTGCAGTCCTACACCACCTACGACCTGACGGCGAACCTGGCGCTGACCAAGTGGCTGACCCTGAATGGCGGCGTGCAGAACCTGCTGGATAAAGACCTGCGGGACGGATCGACCAACTTCTATGTGCCCGGACGGGCGTTCTTCGCGGGGGCGACCACTTACTTCTGAGGCCGCTGGATGTAGCGGGGGGAATCAGCCCCATTGCCAGGCAATGGGGCTGAAGGGGCATTACACGTTGAAGCGGAAGTGCATCACGTCGCCGTCCTTGACGATGTATTCCTTGCCTTCCAGGCGCCATTTACCGGCTTCCTTGGCACCGGCTTCACCCTTGAACTGGATGAAGTCGTTGTAGGCGATGACTTCGGCACGGATGAAGCCTTTCTCGAAGTCGGTGTGGATCACCGCGGCCGCTTGGGGCGCGGTAGCACCGACACGCACGGTCCAGGCGCGAACTTCCTTCACACCTGCGGTGAAGTAGGTCTGCAGGTTGAGCATTTCGTAGCCGGCGCGGATCACCCGGTTCAGGCCGGGCTCTTCCAGGCCCAGGGCCTCGAGGAACATGTCCTTTTCTTCGCCGTCATCGAGCTCGGCGATTTCCGCCTCGATCTTGTTGCACACCGGCACCACGATCGCGCCTTCTTCCTCGGCAATGGCCTTGACCACGTCCAGCAGGGGGTTGTTCTCGAAGCCGTCTTCGGCAACGTTGGCGATGTACATCACCGGCTTGGTGGTCAGCAGGTGGAAGCCACGGATGATCAGCTTCTCATCGCTGCTCATGTCCTTCATCAGGCTGCGGGCCGGCTTGCCTTCGGTGAAGTGGGCGATCAACTGCTCCAGCAGGGCTTTCTGGGCCACGGCATCCTTGTCACCGCCCTTGGCGTTGCGGGCGACTTTCTGCAACTGTTTTTCGCAGCTGTCGAGGTCGGCGAAGATCAGTTCCAGGTCGATGATTTCGATGTCGCGCTTGGGGTCGACGCTGTTGGACACGTGGATCACGTTGTCGTCTTCGAAGCAGCGGACCACATGGGCGATGGCGTCGGTTTCGCGGATGTTGGCCAGGAACTTGTTGCCCAGGCCTTCACCTTTCGAAGCACCGGCCACCAGGCCGGCGATGTCGACGAACTCCATGGTGGTGGGCAGCACGCGCTCGGGCACGACGATGGCGGCCAGGGCGTCCAGGCGCGGGTCGGGCATCGGCACGATACCGCTGTTGGGCTCGATGGTGCAGAAGGGGAAGTTCTCGGCCGCGATCCCGGATTTGGTCAGGGCGTTGAACAGGGTGGACTTGCCGACGTTAGGCAGGCCGACGATGCCGCAATTGAATCCCATGGTGTATTCCCCGAGGAGTAGAGTCAGGCCTTCTGGCTGTGCAGGTTTTTCATCGCGCGGTTCCATTCACCGGCGAAGATATCCGGCAGCACGCCGAGGGCAAAATCGATGCTGGCATCGAGTTTTTCCTGTTCGGCGCGTGGCGCACGACCCAGGACAAAGTTTGAAACCATACTGGCAACGCCCGGATGGCCGATGCCGAGCCGCAGGCGGTGAAAGGTATTCTGATTACCGAGCTGCGCGATGATGTCCCGCAGTCCGTTGTGCCCGCCATGGCCGCCGCCGGTCTTGAGCTTGGCGACGCCTGGCGGCAAGTCGAGTTCGTCGTGGGCCACCAGGATCTCTTCCGGCTTGATGCGGAAGAAGCCGGCAAGCGCCGCCACGGCCTGGCCGCTGCGGTTCATGTAGGTGGTGGGAATCAACAGACGAATGTCCTGACCCTGGTGACTGAAGCGCCCGGTCAGGCCGAAATATTTGCGATCGGCGACAAGGTTGATCCCTTGTTTTTCGGCGATGCGCTCAACAAAAAGGGCCCCTGCGTTATGCCGGGTCTGTTCGTATTCGGTGCCTGGATTACCCAGGCCAACGATCAGTTTGATGGCAGTCACGATAGGGGCCCTTCTTTGGAGTGGTGGATGACATCGCCGCAACCGGTGCTACGGCGAAAGTGGACGACAAGAGCTGGGTTGCCTTGCGGCAAACTTCGCGTTCTCGCCCGCTTTCTCGCTACGTTCCAGTCCGCGATGTACTCCGCTTAACTCCCGCGTCAGAGTGAATTACTCTGCAGCGCCTTCTGCAGCTTCTGGAGCAACACGTGGAGCGTGGACGTTGGCTACTGCCAGGTCGTTGCCGTGTGCCAGGGCCACGAATTCAACGCCTTTAGGGGCCTTGATGTCGGACAGGTGAACAATGGTGCCGATTTCAGCGTCAGCCAGGTCGACTTCGATGAACTCAGGCAGGTCTTTGGGCAGGCAGGAAACTTCGATTTCCGCGATTACGTGCGAGATCTCGCCGCCTTTCTTGACCGGAGCAGCTTCGTTGATGAAGTGCACTGGAACGATGGCGGTCAGTTTCTGACCAGCAACCACGCGAACGAAGTCAGCGTGCATCACGTGGCCTTTGGCCGGGTGACGTTGCAGGGCCTTGATCACGACGTTCTGCTTGGTGCCACCAACGTTCAGTTCGATGATGTGGCTGTAGGCAGCTTCGTTTTCCAGCAGCTTGGCAACTTCTTTGGCCAGCATGCTGATGGATTCAGGGGCTTTGTCGCCACCGTAAACTACAGCTGGAACCAGGCTTGCGAGACGACGCAGGCGGCGGCTCGCACCTTTCCCCAGGTCGGAACGCACTTCAGCATTCAGAGTAAAATCGTTCATGTTGTATCTCCAAAATAACCACACTCGCCCCAGCGTTTGCGACCAGCGCTAAAGGCGATATGGGCAAAAAAGCCCCGTCCCAACACAGGTTGGGACGGGGCGCTTTTCGTCATCGGGATGTTCTGCCAGGGACGGGCCCTAGCGGAACATCGCGCTGATCGATTCTTCGTTGCTGATACGGCGAACCGCCTCGGCAACTACCGGTGCGATATCCAGTTGACGGATACGCGCACAGGCTTGTGCTGCAGCGGACAGCGGGATGGTGTTGGTCACCACCAGCTCGTCCAGCACGGAATTTTCAATGTTCTCGATGGCCCGACCCGACAGCACAGGGTGTGTGCAGTAGGCAAAGACCTTGGCTGCGCCATGCTCTTTCAGGGCCTTGGCCGCGTGGCACAGGGTGCCGGCGGTATCGACCATGTCATCGACCAGAATGCAGGTGCGTCCTTCGACGTCGCCGATGATATGCATCACTTCGGAGTGATTGGCTTTCTCACGACGCTTGTCGATGATCCCGAGATCAACGCCCAGGGACTTGGCCACGGCACGTGCACGCACGACGCCGCCAATGTCCGGGGACACGATCATCAGGTTTTCGAAACGCTGATCTTCGATGTCATCCACCAGAACCGGGGAGCCGTAGATGTTATCTACCGGAATATCGAAGAAGCCCTGAATCTGGTCAGCATGCAGATCAACCGTGAGAACACGGTCGATGCCGACTACGGTGAGCATGTCAGCGACGACTTTCGCGCTGATAGCCACACGTGCGGAACGCGGACGGCGATCCTGACGGGCATAACCAAAATAAGGAATAACAGCAGTGATACGAGTAGCTGAGGAACGGCGGAAGGCGTCGGCCATCACCACGAGTTCCATCAGGTTATCGTTGGTCGGAGCGCAAGTCGGCTGAATAATGAAGACGTCTTTACCGCGGACATTTTCATTGATCTCGGCAGTAATTTCGCCGTCGGAAAATTTTCCAACAGAGATGTCACCGAGAGGGATATGCAGCTGACGTACGACACGCCGAGCCAGATCGGGGTTAGCGTTCCCCGTAAAGACCATCATCTTGGACACGCGCAGTACCTGAAGGCTGAGGGTATACCTGGATGAGTATAGGAAAATGGCAGGGGCGGCTGGATTCGAACCAACGCATGGCAGGATCAAAACCTGCTGCCTTACCGCTTGGCGACGCCCCTGTATCTGTTGCTTCGAATGCCTGGCACTCGGTTCCTTTAGAGCAGACTTTGCAGCTTGCGATGCAACATCGAAACGTTGCTTCCTTTGGCTACAAACCCTGTAAGGGTCTCTGTAAGAAGGGCCGAGACTTTATCAGCTTCAGCTTTGCTTGGGAAGCCCCCAAACACACAACTTCCAGTTCCAGTCAGTTTTGCTTCGGTAAATTTACCTAGCAAATTCAATGCGTTACGTACTTCTGGATAACGCCTTGCGACTACCGGAAGGCAGTCGTTTCTGCTGTTTCCCTTGGGAACGGGGCGCACTTTAATGGGCGCGGTGTTCCGTGTCAACAAAGGATCGGAAAAAATTTCTGCTGTACTAACAGACACTTGCGGGACCAGTACCAGATACCAGGGTTCTTCGGGATATTCAGGGGTCAGTTTTTCCCCCACACCTTCGGCGAAGGCAGCATGCCCGCGGACGAAAACCGGAACATCGGCGCCCAGGGTCAGCCCCAGTGCGGCCAGTCGGTCTTCGTCCCAGCCCAGTTGCCACAAGTGATTGAGGCCCAGCAGGGTGGTGGCGGCATTCGAACTGCCGCCGCCGATGCCGCCGCCCATGGGCAGGATCTTGTCGATCCAGATGTCGACGCCCTGGGTGCAGCCCGATTGTTCCTGGAGTTTCTTCGCCGCCTTGACGATCAGGTTGCTGTCGTGGGGCACGCCTTCGAACGCGGTGTGCAGGCGAATCACGCCGTCATCGCGCAGGGCGAAAGTGATTTCATCGCCGTAGTCGAGAAACTGGAACAGGGTCTGCAGCTCGTGATAGCCATCTTCACGGCGACCGAGGATGTGCAGCATCAGATTGAGTTTGGCCGGGGAGGGCAGGGTCAGTTTTTCCACGGACATTTCATTGCCCCAGCTTGCGCGGCAGCCATTCCTTGATCACCAGGGTGACGTCAAGGTCGCTGCCGTGCAGTTTGATCCGCTCGGGCAGCCAATAGCCGTTCTGCTGCGAGTAGCTGCTGTATTCCACCTGCCAGCCATCTTGCTCCAGGCTCGCCAGATGGCTGTCGCCGTCCAGGGTCAGGCGGCTTTTGCTGTCGGGCGCGGGCAGGCCGCGAACCCACCAGGCCAGGTGCGAGACCGGCAGCTTCCAGCCCAGCTGTTCTTCCAGCAGGGTTTCCGGGCTTGCGGATTCATAGCGACCCTGGTTGGCCACTTCCAGGCTGACCTGGCCGGGACGACCGGTGAGTCGTGCGGCGCCACGGCCCAGCGGGCCTGACAGGCGGATGTCGTAGTAGTCCTGGCGTTGCAGCCAGAACAGCGTGCCGCTGCCGGAATCCTTGGGGGCACGAATGCCGATCTTGCCGTTGATCTGCCAGCCGTCGAGGCCGGTCAGTTGATCCTTGTGCAAGCGCCATTGCGCAGGGTTGCCCTGGCCCTGGACGGACTCGCGGGCACCGAAGCCGGCGCAGCCGGCCAGCAGGGCGATAAAGCTGAAAACGATAAAGTGGCGCAAAAACATGGTCTTAAAGAGTCTCTGATCCGGTCAGGCGTTTGATGGTGCCGCGTAGCACGGGGCTGTCGGGCTGATCCTTGAGGAACTTGCTCCAGATCTGCTTGGCCTCGCGCTGCTTGCCGTTGTTCCACAGCACTTCACCCAGGTGCGCCGCCACTTCCTGATCGGGGAAGCGTTCCAGGGCCTGGCGCAGCAGGCGTTCGGCTTCGTCCAGGTTGCCCAGGCGGAAATTCACCCAGCCCAGGCTGTCGAGGACGGCCGGGTCTTCCGGAGTCAGCTGGTGGGCTTGCTCGATCAGGGTCTTGGCTTCGGCATAGCGTGTAGTGCGGTCAGACAAGGTGTAGCCCAGGGCGTTCAATGCCATGGCATTGTCCGGTTCGCGCTGGATGATCAGGCGCAGATCCTTTTCCATCTGCGCCAGGTCATTGCGTTTTTCCGCCTGCATGGCGCGGGTGTACAGCAGGTTCATGTCGTCGGGGTATTGCTGCAGGGCCTGCTGGATGACTTTCCAGGCGCGCTCGCCCTGGTTGTTCGCCGACAGGGTCTCGACTTCGATCAGGTACAGCTGGATGGCGTAGTCGGGTTGGGCGTCGCGGGCCGCCACCAGGCGTTTTTGCGCCTCGTCGGTGCGGCCGTTGTTCATCAGGATATCGGCCTGGCGCAACTGTGCGGGCAGGTAGTCATTGCCCGGGCCGACCTGGCCGTATTCGATCAAGGCCCCTTGCGGGTCGTTGAGTTCTTCGGCGATCCGGCCCAGGTTCAGGTGCGCGGAGTCTTCGTGGCTTTCACGGGCAATCAGGTCTTCCAGGTAGCCCTTGGCTTCTTCCCAGGCCTTGGCCTCCAGGCAGACGAGTGCCAGGGAATAGCGCAGTTCGTCATCTTCCGGATATTGCTGGACCAGACTGGAGAACTGGGTCTTGGCATCCTCCATGCGGTCCTGCTCCACCAGCATGCGGGCGTAGGTCAGGCGCAGGCGCTTGTCGTCCGGGTACTTGCGGATGCTTTTTTCCAGCAGCGGCAGGGCTTCTTTACCCCGGTTCAGGCTTTGCAGCAGGCGGGCGCGCAGCAGCAATGGCGCAACTTCACCGTCTTCCGGTGGGTTCTGTTCCAGCAGGGCCAGGGCTTCCTTGGCGTCGCCGTCCTGTTGCATGAGCAAGGCCTTGCCGAAAATCAACTGGCTGTTGTGCGGGTGTTTCTGCAGCAGGCGGTCGAAGCTTTTCATCAGGCCGTTGCGCGTGTCCTGGTCGGTATCGGCTGCGGACAGGGCAAGAAAGTCGAAGTGGGTATCGCCCTTGCCTTGCAGGACCTTCTCCATATAGACCATCGAGTCGTCATAGCGCCCGGCCCGGGCCAGCTGGATCGCGGCGGCTCGCTGCGCTTCCAGGTCGTCGGGGGCGTTTTTCGCCCAGATCAGCGACGTGTCCAGGGCAGCCTGGTCGGCGCCCAGGTATTCGGCGATGCGAAAGGCCCGCTCGGAGATGCCCGGATCCTGGGTGTTGATGGCCTGGGTCACGTAGTTGTCCAGGGCAATGTCGAAACGATTGCGCTGGCCCGCGAGTTCAGCGCTCAGCAGGCTGAAGACGGTGTCTTCGCTGAACGAGGAATAGACCTTGGGCTTTTCAGGGGCGGAGGTGCTGTCTTCCACCGGCGACGTAGCGTCCGATGAAACGGGTGCCAGAGATTGGCAACCGCTGAGGAAGACAAAGGCGAGGAGCAACGCGGAAGATCTATTCATATAGGAAGAGGGCGACTAACCTGCGGTCGGATCATCATGACACAAGCCTTCGGCCAAACATAACCGAGACTCAACGGGATGCCAGAACAGAGGCAGTCTATTAGTTTCTGCGCGAAAACTGCCTGCGCTTCGACCATGCTGCGCGCTGGGCGGCCTTGGCGCTACGCAGAAACAGGCTCGGAATGCTCATTTAGGCTCCTAAACTCCGCTTCCTCGCCTGTTTTCGCCTTGCCTGATCTTCGCTCGGCGAGTTTTGGCACAAAACTAGGACAATAGTCGGCGGTAGTTGTTCTGAGTCGGGCGAAGTAGGACAATTGCCGGCTTCTCGACATCATCAGCGACCTTGAATGGCCTTCCTTGCACTCGGTATTAACCATAAGACTGCTTCTGTAGACGTCCGCGAGCGCGTGGCCTTTACCCCTGAGCAGTTGGTTGAGGCCTTGCAGCAGCTCTGCCGACTCACCGACAGCCGCGAAGCTGCGATCCTCTCCACCTGCAATCGCAGTGAGCTCTATATAGAACAGGATCATCTTTCTGCGGATGTGGTGCTGCGCTGGCTGGCGGAATATCACCATTTGAGCCTAGACGAGCTGCGCGCCAGTGCCTACGTGCATGAGGACGATGCGGCAGTTCGTCACATGATGCGGGTGGCGTCGGGGCTGGATTCGCTGGTGCTGGGCGAGCCGCAGATTCTCGGGCAGATGAAGTCCGCCTACGCCGTGGCCCGCGAGGCCGGCACCGTCGGGCCGCTGCTGGGCCGGCTGTTCCAGGCCACATTCAGCGCCGCCAAGCAGGTGCGCACCGACACCGCCATCGGTGAGAACCCGGTGTCCGTGGCTTTCGCCGCGGTGAGCCTGGCGAAACAGATTTTCAGCGACCTGCAACGCAGCCAGGCCCTGCTGATCGGCGCCGGGGAGACCATCACCCTGGTGGCCCGGCACCTGCACGACCTGGGAGTCAAGCGTATCGTGGTGGCCAACCGTACCCTGGAGCGCGCCAGCCTCCTGGCGGAGCAATTCGGTGCCCACGCCGTGCTGCTCTCGGATATTCCCCAGGAACTGGTGCACAGCGACATCGTCATCAGTTCCACCGCCAGCCAGTTGCCGATCCTCGGCAAGGGCGCAGTGGAAAGTGCCTTGAAGCTGCGCAAGCACAAGCCGATTTTCATGGTGGACATCGCCGTTCCCCGGGATATCGAGCCAGAAGTCGGCGAGTTGGACGACGTTTACCTCTATACCGTCGACGACTTGCACGAAGTGGTGGCAGAAAACCTCAAGAGCCGCCAGGGCGCGGCCCAGGCCGCCGAGGAACTGGTGAACATCGGCGCCGAGGATTTCATGGTGCGCCTGCGGGAACTGGCGGCGGTGGATGTGCTCAAGGCCTATCGTCAGCAGAGCGAACGCCTGCGCGATGAAGAACTGCAGAAAGCCCTGCGCATGCTGGCCAACGGCAGCGGCGCCGAGGACGTGCTGGCCCAGTTGGCCCGCGGCCTGACCAATAAACTGTTGCACGCGCCGAGCGTGCAGTTGAAAAAGCTCTCCGCCGAAGGCCGCCTCGATGCGCTGGCCATGGCCCAAGAACTCTTTGCCCTCGGTGAGGGCTCATCGGATAAAACCCCGTAATGAAAGCGTCACTGCTCAGTAAGCTGGACATTCTCCAGGATCGTTTCGAGGAACTGACCGCCTTGCTCGGCGATGCTGAGGTCATTTCCGATCAGGCCAAGTTCCGCGCCTACTCCAAGGAATACGCGGAAGTCGAGCCGATCGTGGCTACTTATAAACAGGTGCTCAAGGTCCAGGCGGACCTTGAAGGCGCCCAGGCGCTGCTCAAGGACAACGACCCGGACCTGCGGGAAATGGCCGCCGAGGAAGTGCGCGAGGCCAAGGAACAACTGGCCGAACTGGAAAGCAGCCTGCAGCGCATGCTGCTGCCCAAGGATCCCAACGACGGACGCAACGTGTTCCTGGAAATCCGTGCCGGCACCGGCGGCGACGAGGCGGCGATCTTCTCCGGCGACCTGTTCCGCATGTATTCCCGTTACGCCGAGCGGCGTGGCTGGCGGCTGGAGATCCTCTCGGAAAACGAGGGTGAGCACGGCGGCTACAAGGAAGTCATTGCCCGGGTCGAAGGCGAGAGCGTCTACGGCAAGCTGAAGTTCGAATCCGGCGCGCACCGCGTGCAGCGAGTGCCGGCCACCGAATCACAGGGCCGCATCCACACTTCGGCCTGCACCGTGGCAGTACTGCCCGAGCCGGATGAACAGGAAGCCATCGAGATCAACCCGGCGGACCTGCGCATCGACACCTATCGCTCCTCCGGCGCCGGTGGCCAGCACGTGAACAAGACCGACTCGGCGATCCGCATCACCCACATCCCTTCGGGGATCGTGGTTGAGTGCCAGGAAGAGCGTTCCCAGCACAAGAACCGGGCGCGGGCCATGTCCTGGCTGTCGGCCAAGCTCAACGACCAGCAGACCAGTGCCGCGGCCAATGCCATTGCCAGCGAGCGCAAGTTGCTGGTGGGCTCGGGGGACCGTTCCGAGCGCATCCGCACTTACAACTTCCCCCAGGGCCGGGTCACCGATCACCGCATCAACCTGACCCTGTATTCCCTGGACGAAATCCTCGCCGGGGGCGTGGAAGCCGTCATCGAGCCGTTGCTGGCTGAATATCAGGCCGATCAACTTGCGGCATTGGGTGAGTAAATGACCATCATCGCCAGCTTGCTGCGCGCAGCCCAACTGCCCGACTCGCCGACCCCGCGCCTGGATGCCGAGCTGCTCCTGGCCGCGGCCCTGGGCAAGCCCCGCAGCTTTCTCCACACCTGGCCGGAGCGCATCGTGCCCAGCGAGGCGGCCCTGGTGTTCACCGACTACCTGCAGCGACGCCGCTCCGGCGAGCCGGTGGCCTATATCCTTGGCCAGCAGGGCTTCTGGAAGCTCGACCTGGAGGTGGCGCCCCACACCCTGATCCCGCGCCCCGACACCGAACTACTGGTGGAAGCGGCGCTGGAACTGTTGCCCGCGACCCCAGCCACGGTCCTTGACCTGGGCACCGGCAGTGGTGCCATCGCCCTGGCCCTGGCCAGCGAGCGCCCGGCCTGGCAGGTCACGGCGGTGGACCGGGTACTGGAAGCCGTGGCCCTGGCCGAACGCAACCGCCAGCGCCTGCAACTGGACAACGTCTGCGTGCTCAGCAGCCACTGGTTCAGCTCCATTGAGTCCCGGCGCTTTGATCTGATCATCAGCAACCCGCCCTACATTGCCGAAGCCGACCCCCATCTGGTGGCCGGCGATGTGCGTTTCGAGCCGGAAAGCGCCCTGGTGGCGGGCAAGGATGGCCTGGACGACCTGCGCCTGATCGTCACCCAGGCTCCGCAGCACCTGGAGGCCGGTGGCTGGCTGATGCTGGAGCACGGTTACGATCAGGCCGCGGCGGTCCGCGAGTTGCTGGCTGCCCAGGGTTTCATCGAGGTCCACAGCCGGGTCGACCTCGGTGGGCACGAGCGCATCAGCCTCGGGTGCCGGCCGTGCTGACCGACCAGGAGCTGTTGCGCTATAGCCGACAGATTCTGTTGCAGCATGTCGATATCGACGGCCAGCTGCGCCTCAAGGAAAGCCGCGTGCTGATCGTCGGCCTCGGCGGTCTCGGTGCTCCCGCAGCCTTGTACCTGGCGGCGGCGGGGGTTGGTGAGCTGCACCTGGCCGACTTCGACAGCGTGGACCTGACCAACCTGCAACGGCAGATCATCCACGACAGCCACAGCGTCGGGGTCAGTAAGGTGGACTCGGCCATCAATCGCCTGTCTGCCCTCAACCCGGAGGTCCGCCTGGTGCCCCATCGCCAGGCGCTGGATGTCGATACCCTGGCCGCTGCCGTGGCGGCGGTGGACCTGGTGCTCGATTGCTCCGACAACTTCAGTACCCGCGAGGCGGTGAACGCCGCTTGCGTGGCGGCCGGCAAGCCCCTGGTCAGCGGTGCGGCGATCCGCCTGGAAGGGCAATTGTCGGTCTTCGACCCGCGGCGCCCGGAAAGCCCTTGCTACCACTGTCTATATGGGCATGGCAGCGAAGCCGAACTGACCTGCAGCGAAGCCGGGGTGCTCGGCCCGCTGGTGGGCACCGTGGGCAGCCTGCAGGCCCTGGAAGCCCTGAAACTGCTGGCCGGGTTTGGCGAGCCGCTGGTGGGCCGGTTGTTGTTGATCGATGCCCTGGGCACGCGCTTTCGCGAGTTGCGGGTCAAGCGCGATCCGGGGTGCAGCGTCTGTGGTACCCATCGTGAGTGAAGCGCCGATCGGGGTGTTCGACTCCGGCGTCGGCGGCCTCTCGGTGCTGGCGGAAATACAACAGTTGCTGCCCCACGAGTCGCTGCTGTACTTCGGCGACTGCGGGCATATTCCCTATGGCGAAAAGACCCCGGAGTTCATTCGCCAGCGTTGCAGCCTGATGGCCCGGTTCTTTCGTGAACAGGGCGCCAAGGCCCTGGTCCTGGCCTGCAATACCGCCACCGTGGCCGGAGTTGCCGACTTGCGCCGCGATTATCCGGACTGGCCCATCGTTGGCATGGAGCCTGCGGTCAAGCCGGCGGCGGCCGCGACCCGCAGCGGCGTGGTCGGGGTGCTGGCCACCACCGGCACCTTGCAGAGTGCCAAGTTCGCCGCCTTGCTCGACCGTTTCGCCACTGATGTGAAGGTCGTCACGCAGCCCTGCCCGGGGCTGGTGGAGATGATCGAGAATGGCGACTTGCACAGTGCCGCTCTGCGCCAACTGTTGCACGGCTACCTCGAGCCTCTGCTGGCTGCCGGCTGCGACACCATTATCCTGGGCTGCACCCATTATCCGTTTCTCAAGCCGCTGCTGGCGCAGATGCTGCCCGGGCCCATTAGCCTGATCGATACCGGCGCCGCGGTTGCCCGGCAATTGCAGCGGCTGCTCGACGAAGGCGATCTGCGCGCCCAGGGGCCAGCCCGGGAAACCTGTTTCTGGACCAGTGGCGATGTCCCGCACTTTGCCCGGGTGCTGCCTCTGTTGTGGAAAGAATCTGCTGAAGTCCTGTCTTTGCAGTTGTGAAAAAATCGTGAAAAATCCCTTCGCTGGCGCTGAACTTCTGAATGCGCGCTGGCTTCTATAGCCTATCCACAGGGTTGTACAACACCATATAAAACCGTTCGAAAAGGATGTTCCTGATGAAGCGACTGTTGTGTTTGGCTGCACTTGCGGCCGGGTTGTTGGGGCACAGTTTTTCCGCGCAGGCGGCCGGAGTCGAGTTCTCCGTGGGGCAAACTGGCGATTCGACCCAGGCCTATCGGCTGGGTATGCAATGGGATTGGGACAAGAGCTGGCTGCAAAGTGACGTCGGCCGTCTCACGGGTTACTGGAGCGGCGCCTACACCTATTGGGATGGCGACAAGACCTCCAGCAACCACAGCCTGTCGTTCTCCCCGGTGCTGGTCTACGAATTCGCCGGGGCTAGCGTCAAGCCCTACATCGAGGCCGGCATCGGGGTAGCGGCCTTTGCCCATACCCAGGTCGAGGACAACAAGCTGGGGTCATCCTTCCAGTTCGAAGACCGCATCGGTTTCGGCCTGCGCTTCGCCGGTGGCCATGAAGTCGGCATCCGCGCCACGCACTACTCCAACGCCGGCATCAAGACCCCCAACGACGGTATCGAAAGCTACGCGCTGCATTACACGATGCCGCTCTGAGGCCACTATCAGCGATACGCCGTGGCAATTCCCCGGCGTTCGCTCAAGCAATCGGCCTCGCCCAGCTCGAACTCGCGACAGATCAGCGGCCGCAGCTCATAGATGCTGCAACGCATGCTGTCGCGGTCCAGCGCCGCGCACCAGCCGTCATCCAGGCGGCGCATGACTTCCCCTCCCCAATCGTCGGTATCGATAAAGCGCTCGGGCACCCCGGTGTCGGTGATCAACATGACCTCCAACTGGCAGCAACAGGCGGCGCAGGTGGAGCAACTGACGGCGGGTTCGGCGGCGATGGAGGTAACGGGGATGGTGGTCATAGGCGCGCAGTGTAAGGCAGTGAGCCCGGGCTGTGTTAAAGCCCGGACGGATGCTCAGTCTCCGGTGACCAGTGGCGGCTCTTGCGGTGCCGGCCGCGCGAGCACGTGCAGCAGCGGCAATAGCAGCGCCCAGAGCAGCCCCAGGCCGAGCAGGGTGGGGCCGGTGCCGTAGGGAAAGGTCACTCCCGCCAGGCGCCCCCCGGCGTAGTAGGAAAGCGGCCCGCCCAATGCCCCCAGCACACCCCCCAGCCACCAGGGCCGGGCGCTCCAGGCCAGGCCATGGCGCAGTGTGGTGGCCAGCAGGGCCCAGAGCAGCATCAGCCACCAGGGCACCAGCAGGCTGACTTGCTGGAACTGAAACACCCCGAGCCAGCTGAGGAAGCTGTCCAGGGCGATGCCGATCAGGGCAATGCCGACGATCATCGGGCCTTCGTCGGCCCAGCGGCCGATCCAGTGCAGATGCGCCAGCAGGATCGCCACCCCCAGCAGCAGCCAGAGGCTGTCGCCGCTGAGCACGCAGATGAACCAGCCCAGCTGGAACAGCAGGGCATTGACCAGTTGCCTAGGCATCGAGGCGCCCGAGCAGCGGTTGTGGCGCGGCCGCAGGTTTGGCCAGCAGCAGTTGGGCGGTGCCAATGCTGCGTTCCAGGAAGCCGCCTTCGCAATAGCACAGGTAGAACTCCCAGAGCCGCAGGAAGTATTCGTCGTAGCCCAGTTCGCCGAGACGGCCATGGGCGCGGCGAAAGTTCTCGTGCCACAGGCGCAGGGTGCGGGCGTAATGCAGGCCGAAGTCCTCCATGTGCAGCAGGTTCATGTCGGTGTCGCGGCTGACCACTTCGAGCATCTTCTGTACGCAGGGCAGGGCGCCACCGGGAAAGATGTAGCGCTGGATGAAATCCACGCCATTTTTCGCCTGCTCATAGCGCTGGTCGCGAATGGTGATGGCCTGTAGCAGCATCAGGCCGTTGCTCTTGAGCAGGTGCGCGCATTGCTTGAAGTAGGTGGGCAGGAAGCGGTGGCCCACGGCTTCGATCATCTCGATCGACACCAGCTTGTCGTACTGGCCGCGCAGGTCGCGGTAATCCTCCAGCAGCAGGGTTACCCGGTCCTGCAGGCCGGCGGCCTCTATCCGCTGCCGGGTATAGGCGAACTGCTCCCTGGACAGGGTCGTGGTGGTCACCCGGCAGCCGTAGTGTTGCGCGGCATACAGGGCCATGCTGCCCCAGCCGGTGCCGATCTCCAGCAGGTGGTCCTCGGGCTTGAGCGCCAGCTTCTGGCAGATGCGTTGCAGCTTGTTCAGCTGGGCCTGCTCCAGGCTGTCTTCGGCGCTGCGAAACTGCGCGGCGGAATACATCATGGTGGGGTCGAGGAACTGCTCGAACAGCTCGTTGCCCAGGTCGTAGTGGGCCGCGATGTTTTTCTGCGAGCCCTTGCGGGTATTGCGGTTGAGCCAGTGCAGGCCGCGGATCAGCGGCCGGCCCAGTTTCGCCAGGCCGCCTTCCATGGCGTCCAGCACGTCCAGGTTGCTGACGAACACGCGGATCACCGCGGTCAGGTCCGGGGTGCTCCAGTAGCCGTGGATGAATGCCTCGCCGGCGCCGATCGAGCCGCTGCTGGCCACCAGGCCCCAGGCGCTGGAGTCGTGGATGTGGATTTCCCCCAGCAGGGCGGCACCACTGCTGCCGAACACCAGGCGTTCGCCCTCTTCGCAGACCACCAGTTGGCCGTGCCTGAGCTGCGCCAGTTGCCGCAGCACGCCACGGCGCAGCAGGCTGGCGGTGAGGCTGTGGGTGCTGAGCAAGGGGGTTCTGGCCGAGATGCTAGAGGATTTCATGGCGGCGATCCTTGGGTTGTACGGCGGCTGTGCGATAGGCGCCAACGGCGGCCCGATGGGGAAAAAAGCGCATGCCCTTGGCGGCCAGGCGCAGGGCCTGCCAGTAGATCGCCAGGCAGGTCTTGGCGGTCATCCATGGAAAATGTCGCAGGTACTGGTGCAGGCTGCGTCGATCCAGGGGCTGGCGTTGCAGGTTGAGGGTGGCGTCGAACACCTTGAGCTCGCCCTGCCAGTCGGCCATGTGCACGCCCAGCCGCTCGGCCGGCGGGCTGAAGCTCATGCGGTACTCCAGATCCCGGGGCAGGAATGGCGATACGTGGAAGGCCTTGGCCACGGCGAAGTGCTGGTGCTCGGGCGTTGTGGCAGTGCCCGGGCGGGCCGGAAGTACATAGTGATAGCGCTCGCGCCAGGGGGTGTTGGTGACTTCGCAGAGAATCGCCGCCAGTTGCCCGTTGGCCTCGAAGCAATAGAAGAAGCTCACCGGATTGAACGCCAGCCCCCAGCTGCGCACCTGGGTCAGCAGGCGTATTGCGCCGCTGGGGGCGTGGCCGATGGCCGCGGCCACCTGTTGGCGTACCGCGTCGATCAGGCGCATGCCCTGCCCGGTGAAGGTCGGCAGGTAGTCGCTTTCTCGGAAGGCGAAGGGCGCGAAACGGCTGCGGCCTGCCAGGGGCGAGAGCCCCAGCACCGCTTCCTGCTCGTCCAGGTCCAGGTACAGCAGGCCGATCCGGTAGCGGAAGGCATGGTCCTTGGGGGCGAAGCGCCGGTGGCTGATCCAGCCGTTGTACAGGGCGCTGTTCACAGTTGCTCTCCAAAGGCCTGGGCCACGCGCAAGGCGCTGACCACGCCGTCTTCATGGAAGCCGTTGGCCCAGTAGGCTCCGCAATAGAAGCTGTGGTGCGCGCCCTGCAGTTCGCCCCAGCGCGCTTGTGCGGCCAGCGCGCCGAGACTGTATTGCGGGTGGGCGTAGGTGTAGCGGGCAAGAATCTTCGAAGGGTCGATGGCGGCGCTCTGGTTGAGGCTGACGCAGAAGGTGCTGCTGCTTTGCAGGCCCTGGAGAATGTTCATGTCGTAGGTCACGGCTGCGGCCTTTTCGGCGCTGGCGTCGAGGCGGTAGTTCCAGCTGGCCCAGGCCAGGCGCCGGCGTGGCAGCAGGCGGGTGTCGGTGTGCAGCACCACGTCGTTGTCGGCGTAGGGCAGGGCCTGGAGGATTTCCTGTTCAGCGAGGCTCGGGCTGGACAGCAGTTGCAGGGCCTGGTCGCTGTGGCAGGCGAACACCACCTTGTCGAAGCGCTCGCTGCCGGCGTCGCTGTGGATAAGTACGCCCTGCTCATCGCGTTCGACCCGCCGCACCGGGCAGTCGAGATGGATGTGCTGGCGAAAGCTTGCGGTCAGCGGCTCGATGTAACGGCTGGAGCCACCTTCGATCACGCACCATTGCGGGCGGTTGCTCACCGAGAGCAAGCCGTGGTTCTTGAAGAAGCGCACGAAGAATTGCAAAGGGAAACCGAGCATCTGCCCCGGCGACATCGACCAGATCGCTGCGCCCATGGGCACGATGTAGTGGCGGATAAAACGCTCGCCGTAGCCCTGGCTTTGCAGGTACTGGCCCAGGGTAGTGTCGGCGGCGATGCGTTGTTGCAGCAGGTCCTGCTGGGAGGCCCGGTTGAAGCGCAGGATGTCCCGCAGCATGCCCCAGAACCCCGGTGACAGCAGGTTGCGCCGCTGGGCGAAGAGGCTGTTGAGGTTGTTGCCGTTGTACTCCAGCCCGGAGGCTGGGTCGCACACCGAAAAGCTCATCTCGGTGGCTTTGTAGCGCACCCCGAGCTGCTTCAGCAGGCGAATGAAGTTGGGGTAGGTCCAGTCGTTGAAGACGATGAAGCCGGTGTCCACGGCCTGGGTCTCGCCATTGAGGCTGACGTTCACGGTGTGGGTATGGCCGCCGATCCAGCTGCCGGCCTCGTAGACCCGGATGTCATGCCGGCGGTTGAGCACATAGGCGCAGGTCAGGCCAGCGATGCCGCTGCCGATGATGGCGATTTTCACGATGTTTCCCCGCTACGGGCCAGGCGCCTGGCAATGCCCAGTTGCAGGCGACCGGGCAGCCAGGCCAAGAGCTTGAGGCCGAAGATGAACAGACCTGGGAAGGCGATCTCCAGGGGGCGCCTGCCCAGATGCCGGTGGATATGCCGGGCGGCCTGTTCGGCGGTCCAGCGCATGGGCATCGGGAAATCGTTGCGTGCGGTCAGTGGCGTGTCGACAAAACCCGGGCTGACCAGGGTCACGTCGATGCCTTCGGCAGCAAGATCGATACGCAGGGACTGCAGCAGATAGCGCAGCGCCGCCTTGGAGGCGCCATAGGCACCGGCCCGGGGCAGTGGCAAACAGGTCACCGAACTGGCCACGCCCACCAGGTACGGGCGATTGCCTGCGCGCAACAGCGGCAACGCGGCCTCGATGCAGTAGCTGGCGGCCAGCAGGTTGGTGTTCAGCACCCGTTCGATCAGCGCTGCGTCGAACTGCTGTACCTCGATGTATTCGCAGGTCCCGGCATTCAGGATCACAGTGTCCAGGGCGCCCCAGGCCTGGGCGATGCGCTTGCCGATCTCGCGTACCTGCAAGGCATCGGTGAGGTCGCCGGGCACCACCAGCACTCGGCCCGGATAGCGCTTGGCCAGGGCCTCCAGGGGCTCGCGGGAACGGGCGCTGAGCGCCAGCTGGGCCCCGGCCTTGAGCAGTTCTTCGGCCAGGGCTGCGCCGATGCCGCTGCTGGCACCGGTGAGCCAGACCCTTCGTGGCATGGCAGGCTTCATCCGAGCCTCCGTTTCAGCCAGGCGATCATCGCCCCGAGTAGCGGCAAGTGTTCATAGAGCAGGGCACCGGCGTCGAAATAGTCGCGGTGGCGGTAGACCCTGGCGTCGCGCCATTGCAGGTACGAGCAGCCCGCCACCTGGATCAGGCCGCCACCGTTGAGGCGCGGGTGGCGGTAGCTCATGGTCCAGCGCAGATAGCCCTGGCCCTCGGCGCACAGGTCGCTGCCGTGGAAGTCAAAGCGCAGCTCACGGACGTTGGCGTAGAGCTCGGCGAAGTAGCCGCGCAACTGAGCCAGTCCCTGGACCTCGTGCAGAGGATCGGTGAACTGGATGTCATCGCTGTAGAGCCGCTCCAGTCGGTCGAGATTGTGCCGATCGAGGGCGGCGAACTCCCGGGCGAAGTTGTCGAGAAAGTCACTCATGGCTCACCCCTGCATCCATTCGCGCGGGCAGCGCCTTGAACGCCGCCAGGGCCCGCTCCCGGGAGCGTGAAAGATCGACGATCGGCGCCGGGTAGCCAGGCACGCCGAACAGGCCGCCCATGGCCGCCGGGTTGTGGATATCTTTTTTGTTCAGCCCCGCCAGTTGCGGCAGCCAGTGCTTGATGAAGCGCCCCTCACTGTCGAACTTCTGCGACTGGCTGATGGGGTTGAAGATGCGGAAGTAGGGCGCCGAATCGGTGCCGGTGGACGAGCTCCACTGCCAGCCGCCGTTGTTGGCCGCCAGGTCGCCGTCGATCAGGTGGCGCATGAAGAAACGCTCGCCCTCGCGCCAGTCGATCAGCAGGTTCTTGGTCAGGAACATCGCCACCACCATGCGCAGGCGGTTATGCATCCAGCCGGTCTCCAGCAGCTGGCGCATGGCGGCATCTATGATCGGCAGGCCGGTGCGGGCCTCCTGCCAGGCCGCCAGTTCCTCGGGGGCATGGCGCCATTTCACCGCCTCGGTTTCCGGGCGAAAGGCCTGGTGCCGGGACACCCGTGGGTAGCCCACCAGGATGTGTTTGTAGAACTCGCGCCAGAGCAGTTCGTTGATCCAGGTGACGGCCCCGGGGCTGCCGCTTTCAAACTCGCCCTGGTTGCCGCGCAAGGCGGCGTGCAGGCACTGGCGGGGCGAGATCACGCCGGCGGCGAGGTAGGGCGAAAGCTGGCTGGTGCCGGGTTTGGCCGGGAAGTCGCGTTCGCTCTGGTAGTAGTGGATCTGTTCATCGCTGAACTGCTCCAGGCGCCTTTGCGCCTCGTCCTCGCCGGCGGGCCACAGCTCGCGCAGGGCTTGGGTGGGGCTGGGAAAGCCTTCGACCCGCTGCGGGAGCGGATCGGCGTTGATCGACAGCGGCAACTGAGCCCCGGGTGCCTTCACCAGGGCCGGCAGTGCGGTATGCAGGCGGCTGTAGCAGACCTTGCGAAACTGGCTGAAGACCTGGAAGTAGCCGCCGCTCTTGGTCAGTACGCTGCCGGGCTGGAACAGCAATTGGTCGAGATGACCCTGGACGCTGATTCCGGCGTGTTGCAGGGCCCGGGTCACGGCCGCATCGCGGTGGCTTTCGTGGATGCCGTATTCCTGGTTGAAGTGCAGCATCTGCACCTGCAATTGCCGGCACAGCTCCAGCAGGACCTGAGGCGCCTGCTCCCAGGTCGCAGCGCTGCGGATCAGCAGCGGGATATTCAGGCGGCCCAGGGCGGTGCTCAGCGACTGCAGGTTACGCAGCCAGAAATCGATCTTGCACGGTGCATCGTCATGGGCCAGCCACTGCTCCGGGCTCAGCAGATACACCGCTACGGCCGCGCCCCGCTGGGCGGCGGCGCTCAGGGCGGTGTTGTCATGTAGGCGCAGGTCGCTGCGCAGCCAGATCAATTGCATGTCGGTTCCCGGATCAGAAAAGTCCTCGCTCGAGCAGTAGCTGGCAGGCCGCTATCGGGTCCTGGGCCAGGTACAGATCGGCGATTTCAGTGGTACATACGGACCACTGGGCGGGGTGGATGCACACCGCGGGTCCGACGATGAATTTTTTGCAGGCCACGCCGCTGAGCAGCCTGGGCAACTGGGCGGGGTTGAGTGCCTTGCCGGAATACAGCAGCAGGCCCCGGGCCGGCAGGCGTTCGGTGGCCAGGGCCAGTTCGCCGCCGGGCAGCGGCCAGTCGAAGACCTCCACCGGGCAGTCGGCGTTACTGGCCAGCCAGGCGGTGAGCCACAGGTGCGGCTCCAGTGGCAGGTCCGACTGATTGACCAGCAGCAGCGGGGCGCCCTGCACCTGGCGGTTGTTGTGATAGATCCGGGCGCCGAGCTTGCTGCGCAGCCAGGAATAGAAGAACACCTGTTCCATCTGGCTGCCGAACTGGCCTTGCCAGCGTTGTTGCAGTTCCGCCAGCAGCGGCATCAACAGGTGCTCGCACAGGGTCCGTGGCGGGTACAGCGCCATGGCCTGATTGAAGGTGTCGTCGACCTTGCGCTCGGCCAGCTGGCTGATGGCCCGGGCGAGGGCGGCGCGCAGGTGCAGCCAGTCATTCTCCACCTGGGGGCTGGAGCCGGTGTCGCTGTCCAGCAAGGGCTTGACCTGGCTCACCGCAACCCCTCGATTGAGCCAGGTGAGGATGGTCAGGATCTGCTGCACCTGCTCGCTGGAATACAGCCGGTGGCCCTTGGGCGTGCGCCGGGGCACGATCAGCCCGTAGCGGCGCTCCCAGGCCCGCAAGGTGACTGCGTTGACACCGGTCTGGCGCGCCACCTCGCGGATCGGCAGCCAGCCCTGTTCCTGGCAGTCGGTATCCGGGGCGGTGTCTTCGTCGACCGCAGGGGGGGAGAGTTTCATGGCTCAGATCGCGTTGCGCAGGCTGAGGTCTTCGGGGTGCGGCTGCAGGTACAGTTGCTGGGCAATGTAGGGATCGGGGTTCTGGCGCAAGTGGTGCTTGAGCAGGGTCAGGGGCACCACCAGCGGCACGATGCCCTGGCGGTACTGGCTGATGAGGCGTTGCATTTCCTGCTTGTCCTCGCTGCTGATGGCCCGCTTGAAGTAGCCACTGATGTGCTGCAGCACATTGCTGTGGGTGCCACGGGTGGCGCAGCGGCTCAGCGCTTCCATCAACTGGCTGAAGTAGCGTGGGCCGAGCAGCGTCGCATCGCCCTTGCCCATGCTGCCCAGCAGATTGCCCAGGGCCTTGTACTGTTCGGGGTGATGGGCCATCAGCAGGTATTTGCAGCGCGAGTGGAAGTCGGTGAGGGCGCGGCGGGTCAGGCCTTGCTTGAGCAACGCCTGCCAGTCGCGATAGACGTAGACCCGGGTCAGGAAGTTTTCCCGCAGTACCGGGTCGTTCAGGCGTCCGGCTTCTTCCACCGGCAGATTGGGATGCTGTGCGCAGAATGCCTGGGCATAGACTCCCCGGCCGCCGTTTCGGTGGGGAATGCCGTTGGCCTGGTACACCTTGACCCGCTCCAGACCACAGGATGGTGAGTTCTGCATGAAGATATAGCCACAGATATCGTCTACCTGGGCCGCCATGCGCTCGCCATATTCCGCCAGGGGCAGGGTGACATCCAGGCTGGCATCCACGGTGCCTACGGCCCGGGGTTGCTCGGGGTCGCCGACCAGTCGAATAGGTTCGCGGGGGGTGCCCATGCCGATCGCAACTTCCGGACACAGAGGCACGAAATCGAAGTAGTCACTGAGTACTCGGCTGCACAGGCGAGACTCCTTGTGCCCACCGTTGTAGCGGACCTCGACGCCCATCAGGCAGGCGCTGATGGCAATTTTCGGCTTGGCGGACATGGTGCAACCTCCGGGGCTTACCTGTACAAAAAAGTAACGCTGTACAACTTGTCTTCATCATAGAATTAAAGTTGTACAAGTCAAATTTTTTGTATAGGTATTGCCTCGTAGGTTGTCGGGTTATTTCCAGCCCATTCGCCAGTCGCTGTCGTTGAGCAGGGTTTGCCAGCTCATGCGCTGGCTGCGTCGGGTGAGTACGGCTTGCAGTTCGATGTCCAGCACAGTGCCTTCTTCGTCGCAGAAAAGCTCAGTGACCAGGAAGTGTTTCTCACGGTGTTGCGGGTGGGCTGCTGTCCACTTCGACAGCAGCAGTTTGCGCGGGTTGAGGCGATTCACTGCAGGCTCTCGTGGAGCCGGCGCGCGGCCTCCTGCCCGCTCAGCCAGGCGCCTTCGACGCGGCCGGACAGGCACCAGTCGCCGCAAACGTACAGGCCCAGATCGGCGTCGGCCAGGGCGCCCCATTCATGGCTGGTGGCCGGGCGGGCGTAGAGCCAGCGGTGGGCCAGGCTGAAGGTGGGGGCGGGCATGACGCTGTGCAGCAGCTCGGCGAAGGCACCGTGCAGTTGTTCGGTCACGGCTTCTTTCGAGAGGTCGATGTGCTGCCGGCTCCAGGCGCTGGTGGCATGCAGGACCCAGGTGTCGAGGTGGCTGTCGCGCCCGGGCTTGCTGCGGTTGCGGGCCAGCCAGTCCAGCGGGCTGTCCTGCACGAAGCAGCCTTCCATGGGGGTTTCCAGAGGGGTATCGAAGGCCAGGGCGACGGCCCAGGTCGGGTCCATTTTCACCCCGGCGGCGACACCCGCAAGCTTCGGCGCGGCGGCCAGCAGGGCAGTGGCCTGTGGTGCCGGCGTGGCGATCACGACGTGGCTGAAAGGGCCGTGGGTGAAACCTTCGGCGTCCTGCAGATGCCAATGCTGTTCGCCGCGGAAGACTTCGGTGATGCGGCAGGCGAAGTGGGCCTCGAGGTCGCCGATCAGCGCGCGGGTGATGGCGCTCATGCGGGGAGTGCCGACCCAGCGGGTCTGTTCATCCGGCGAGGGGCTGAGCTGGCCGCCGTGGGAGTTGTAGAGTTGTGGCGTCCATTCGGCGACCCAGCCCTTGGCTTGCCAGCGCTGGACTTCGGTGACGAAACGACGGTCACGGGCGGTAAAGTACTGGGCTCCCAGGTCCAGGCTGCCGGCATCGCTGCGTTTGCTCGACATGCGCCCGCCGCTGCCGCGGCTTTTATCGAAAAGGTGGACGGTATGCCCGGCATCTCGTAGCGCCTGGGCGGCGGAGAGTCCGGCGATGCCGGTACCAATGATTGCGATGGGTACTGTCATAGGGGCCTCGTTTACCTTTCTGTACAGATTACGCCGCCGCCAAAACCTGTACAATATTGTTTTTTGGTATAGCTTTCGGCGTCATCGGTTGTTCAGGTTGTCTATCGTTAAAACACAGCCTGTCCGATTGAAAAGATCCCTGCTTATAAAAATAGACTAGTGATTCGGGTAAAACGCCACGCGAGGAAGATGTCATGCATATATTGCTGACCGGCGGTACTGGTTTGATCGGGCGTGCCCTGTGTCGTCACTGGCAGGCCCAGGGTCACCAGTTGAGTGTATGGACTCGCCAACCCGATAAGGTCGCCGCCCTATGCGGTCCCCAGGTGCGGGCTGTCAAGACGCTGCAAGAGCTGGACCAGGTCCCGGTGGACGCGGTGATCAACCTGGCCGGGGCGCCGATCGCCGATCGGCCCTGGAGCCACAAGCGCAAGGCGCTGCTTTGGCACAGCCGCATCGCCCTGACCGAAACCCTGCTGGCCTGGCTCGAAAGCCGCGAACACAAACCCGGTGTGCTGGTGTCGGGCTCGGCGGTGGGCTGGTACGGCGACGGTGGAGAACGGGAACTGAGCGAGGATTCGCCCCCGGTCAACGAGGACTTTGCCAGCCAGTTGTGCATAGCCTGGGAAGAAACTGCCCAGCGCGCCGAAGCCATGGGCGTGCGTGTGGTGCTGGTGCGCACCGGTTTGGTGCTGTCGCCCGAGGGCGGCTTTTTGTCGCGCCTGCTGCTGCCCTTCAAGCTGGGGCTGGGCGGGCCGATCGGCAACGGCCGGCAATGGATGCCGTGGATTCATATCGACGATCAAATCGCCCTGATTGATTTTCTTGTGCATCAGCCTGGGGCACAGGGTCCTTATAATGCCTGCGCGCCAAAACCGGTGCGCAACCGCGAGTTCGCCAAGACCTTGGGGCGGGTGCTGCACCGGCCCGCACTGATACCGCTGCCGGCGTTTTTCCTGCGCCTGGCCTTGGGTGAATTGTCGTTGCTGTTGCTGGGAGGCCAGCGTGCCGTTCCCGCGCGGTTGCTGGAAGCGGGTTTCACTTTCCAGTTCACTGATTTGCCTGCGGCCCTGGACGCCTGTGTCCAGCCGCCTCTGAAATAGGACGTTGCATGACCGATCACGCGTTGCTCCTGGTCAACCTGGGTTCGCCGGCTTCCACTTCGGTGGCGGACGTGCGCAGCTACCTCAACCAATTCCTCATGGACCCTTATGTGATCGACCTGCCCTGGCCGGTCCGACGTTTGCTGGTGTCGCTGATCCTGATCAAGCGGCCAGAGCAATCGGCCCACGCCTACGCGTCGATCTGGTGGGAAGAGGGTTCGCCGCTGGTGGTGCTCAGCCGGCGTCTGCAGAAGGTAATGAGCGAGCAGTGGAAGCAGGGCCCGGTAGAGTTGGCCATGCGCTACGGCGAGCCTTCGATCGAGTCCGTGCTGCTCAAGCTGGTGGCCCAAGGGCAACGCAAGATCACCCTGGCCCCGCTGTATCCACAGTTTGCCGACAGCACGGTCACCACCGTGGTCGAGGAGGCCAGGCGTGTGGTACGCGAGCATAAGCTGGACGTGCAATTCAGCGTGCTGCAACCCTTCTACGATCAACCCGAGTACATCGAGGCGTTGGTGGCCAGCACCCGGCCGCACCTGCAACAGCCCTTCGATCATCTGCTGCTGAGTTTCCACGGCCTACCCGAGCGGCACTTGAACAAGCTCAACCCGGGGCACTCCCTCGATGGTGCCGGGGACTGCTGCGCAGAGTCATCGCCCCAGGTGCTTGCCAACTGTTATCGCGGCCAGTGTTTCCGTACCGCCAGGGCCTTTGCCCAGCAGATGGGCCTGGCCGACGGGCAATGGTCGGTTTCCTTCCAGTCACGGTTGGGGCGAGCGAAATGGATCGAGCCCTACACCGAGGCACGCCTTGATGAACTGGGTAAACAAGGGGTGAAGAAGCTGCTGGTGATGTGCCCGGCATTTGTCGCCGACTGCATCGAAACCCTGGAGGAGATCGGTGATCGCGGTCGCGAGCAGTTTCGCGAGGCGGGAGGGGAGGACCTGGTGTTGATCCCTTGCCTGAATGACGACCCACAATGGGCCAAGGCCTTGAACGCCTTGTGCGAGCGAGCGCCGCTGGCGTTGTAAATAGCTTCGCCGGCAAGCCGGCTCCTGCGGGGGAGACAGCTTGCCGGCGAAGGGTTCTCTAGATCAACGGCTCATCGGCCTTCTTGTTCTTCCAGCCGTCGTTCCCCGGCAGCACCAGGTTCAGCACGATGGCGACAACGGCGCACAGGGCGATGCCTTTGAGGCCGAAATCATCCGGACCGGTACCGGTTCCCACCAGCACGCCGCCAATGCCGAACACCAGGGTCACCGAGACGATCACCAGGTTGCGGGCTTCGCCCAGGTCGATCTTGTGGCGGATCAGGGTGTTCATCCCCACCGCAGCGATCGAGCCGAACAGCAGGCAGAGAATCCCGCCCATCACGGGCACCGGGATGCTTTGCAGCAGCGCGCCGAACTTGCCGATAAAGGCCAGGGTGATGGCGAAGAGCGCCGCCCAGGTCATGATTTTCGGGTTGTAGTTCTTGGTCAGCATCACCGCGCCAGTGACTTCGGCGTAGGTGGTGTTGGGCGGCCCGCCGAACAGGCCGGCAGCGGTGGTGGCGATGCCGTCACCGAACAGGGTGCGGTGCAGGCCGGGCTTCTTCAGGTAGTCGCGGCCGGTGACGCTGCCGACCGCAATCACGCCACCGATGTGCTCGATGGCCGGTGCCAGGGCGACCGGGACGATGAACAGGATCGCCTGCCAGTTGAACTCCGGTGCGGTGAAGTGCGGCAGTGCCAGCCAGGGGGCGGCGGCGATCTTCGCGGTGTCCACCACGCCGAAGTAGAACGACAGGGCAAACCCCACCAGCACGCCGGAAATGATCGGCACCAGGCGAAAGATGCCTTTGCCGAACACCGCGACGATCAGGGTGGTGAGCAGCGCGGGCATCGAGATCATCATCGCCGTCTGGTAATGAATCAGCTCGCTGCCGTCACCGGCCTTGCCCATGGCCATGTTGGCGGCGATGGGGGCCATGGCCAGGCCGATGGAAATGATCACCGGGCCAATGACCACCGGCGGCAACAGGCGGTCGATGAAACCGGTGCCCTTGATCTTCACGGCCAGGCCGAGAAAGGTGTAGACGAAGCCCGCCGCCATTACCCCGCCCATGGTCGCGGCGAGGCCGAACTGGCCCTTGGCGAGAATGATCGGGGTGATGAAGGCAAAGCTCGACGCCAGGAAGACCGGCACCTGGCGCCCGGTCACCACCTGGAACAACAGAGTCCCGAGACCCGCCGTGAACAGCGCCACGTTCGGGTCGAGACCGGTGATCAGCGGCATCAACACCAGGGCACCGAAGGCCACGAAGAGCATCTGCGCGCCAGACAGTACCTGGCGCCAGAGCGGATCGTTGAACTCGTCCTGCATGATCAGGAATCCTTCTGCTTGGTGCCGAAGATCTTGTCACCGGCATCACCCAGGCCAGGAATGATGTAGCCATGCTCGTTGAGCTTCTGATCGATGGAAGCGGTGTAGATGGTCACGTCCGGGTGCGCCTGCTCGACGGCGGCGATGCCCTCGGGGGCGGCCACCAGGACCATGGCGCGGATGTCACGGCAGCCGGCCTTTTTCAACAGGTCGATGGTGGCGACCATGGAACTGCCGGTGGCCAGCATCG
Organism: Pseudomonas sp. 8(2025); assembly: GCF_052665325.1. Lineage (NCBI taxonomy): Bacteria > Pseudomonadati > Pseudomonadota > Gammaproteobacteria > Pseudomonadales > Pseudomonadaceae > Pseudomonas > Pseudomonas sp. 8(2025). The sequence continues at coordinate 108,122 of NZ_JBQOIE010000005.1, forward strand.
GGTCGATGATCATCGCCAGGCGCTCGTCGATTTCCGGTACCAGTTTTTCCAGGTAAGTGTGGGCTTGCAGGGTTTCCTCATTGCGGGCCACGCCTACGGCGCTGACCTTGGCGCCCGGGATCAGGCTCAGCACGCCTTCGAGCATGCCGATGCCGGCACGCAGGATCGGTACCACGGTAATCTTCTTGCCGGCGATCTTCTCGACCTGGACAGGGCCGCACCAGCCTGGAATCTCGTAGCTTTCCAGGGGCAGGTCTTTGGTGGCTTCGTACGTCAGCAGGGCACCGACTTCCTGAGCGAGCTCGCGAAAGTTCTTCGTGCTAATGTCTGCGCGGCGCATAAGGCCAAGTTTGTGTCGGATCAGCGGATGGCGGATCTCACGGATGGGCATAGGGAAAGGCTCCGGCGGCGGGCAAAAAAAACGGCCTAGATTAATCTATCCGGGGTTGTTGTCCTATAGACATAAAGTACGTTAGTCCAGAAACGCTTGATCTGACCGGGCCGGATGCGTACCTTTGCCCGCTTTTCCGAAACTGCCACCCCTTGGAGAGCGCCATGTCCGCTGATCTCGAGCATATCCGTCAAATCATGCGCGAGGCTGACTGCCTGTACACCGAAGCTGAAGTCGAGGCGGCCATCGCCCGGGTCGGTGCACAAATCACTGAAGAACTGGCTGAGCGCAATCCGGTGGTGTTCTGCGTCATGAACGGTGGCCTGATCTTCGCGGGCAAGCTGCTGACCCACCTGCGCTTTCCCCTGGAAGCCTCCTACCTGCACGCTACCCGCTACCGCAACGAAACCAGCGGCGGTGAGCTGTTCTGGAAGTCCAAGCCGGAAGTCTCCTTTATCGACCGCGACGTGCTGATCATCGACGACATCCTCGATGAAGGTCACACCCTGGGCGCGATCATCGACTTCTGCAAACACGCCGGCGCCCGCGCCGTGCACACGGCCGTGCTGATCGACAAGGACCACGACCGCAAGGCCCGTCCGGACCTCAAGGCCGACTACATGGGCCTGCCTTGCGTGGACCGCTACGTGTTCGGCTACGGCATGGACTACAAGGGCTACTGGCGTAACGCTGCCGGCATCTATGCCGTCAAGGGCATGTAAGCGATGACCGGGCCGAGCTTTCTCGATCAAGCGTTGTTCAACGACCTGGCTGAGAAAGCCGCGGCCAACCCCCGCGGTCGTCAGCACCACAACTTCCATGCCATGGAAGAGCCTTGCCACCGCATGGCGGTGGGGCTGCAACCCTCCACTTATGTTCCGCCGCATCGCCACCTGAGTGCTGACAAGGCCGAGACCCTGCTGGTGCTCAAGGGGCGCCTGGGCGTGCTGATTTTCGATGAAGCGGGCCAGGTCCAGGGCAAGCGGGTGCTGCAGGCCGGCGGCGACTGCGTTGGTGTGGACTTGCCGGCCGGGGTTTTCCACGGCCTGGTGGTGCTGGAGCCCGACAGCCTGATGTTCGAATGCAAGGCCGGCCCTTATCGCCCAGTGGGCGACGGTGAGCAGGCCAGTTGGGCGCCCCGTGAAGGCGAGCCCGGCGTGGCCGAATACCAGGCCTGGATGCGCGCCCAGTTCGACTGAACAGGCCCGCGCCCGTGACAGCGGCCTACCGTCGGTAACGGTGCAAGATTTGCGGTAAAAACCCGTGCTAGAGTGCTCGGCCCTTGTCTGGAGCCTGTCATGAGCCTGTTGATTCGCAGTAGCGCGGCCCTTCTTCTGTGCTTGAGCCTGCCCTTGGCAGCCGCCCCGGCCCCCTTGCACGGGCAGTTCCTGCCTCCCGATGATCTGACCCTGCGCGACAGCGTCCCGCAACAGCAGCAGTTGTTGCAGGTCACCGAGTATTCGGTGGTGATCGGCAGCCAGCGCCAATCGAACCAGCAACCGATTCCCGTGACTTCGCCAGTGTGGGTGCGGCTCAAGGGCAAGCCGTTGAACAAGGGCGCCACCATCAGCCAGGTGCTGGTGAACTTCGACGGTGAAAGCAAAAGCCTGAAAAAGCCGCAGTTCGATGCCAAGACCCGGACCCTGACCCTGTATTACCCGCTGGCCCAGTACCGTGCGGTGATGGACCTGTTGCGCAACGACACGGTGTATTGCCAGTTCCTCAGCTATGCCAACGGGCACATCTGGGCTGACCTGCATACCGGCAGCGTGCGTTCGCGTTGAGGCCATATGCGGGCTGGGGGTAAACTGCCCGCCCCGTGAAATGTCTGCGAGCTGGAGTCGGCAATGCGTAAAGATAAGAAACAAGTGATTGGTGACGAGATCAGCGACGAGCAGATCAAGTTGTTCCTCGATTTCGAGCCGGTCGATGCAACTTCGCCGTCCCTGCACAAGCTGATCAAGGCCTATCGTGGCCTGCGCATCGATGATTTCGAACGCTTCCTGACCTTCTTCGTCGAGGCCGGTTTCGACCTGGATGGCAAGGATGAGCACGGCCAGACCTTCGTCGACCTGATCCGCGATCAGCGCAACGCCGCCGACTACATCGAGCTGATGGACAACGCCCGCGGCTGATCTTCTCGCCAGGCATAAAAAAACGCCCCGTCCTGCGAAGGACGGGGCGTTTTTCATTCAGCGCGGATCAGATGCAGCTTTCGGTTTCCTTGCTTGGCTCGACCAGCTCCAGGCTCAGGTTGTTTTCGCTGTTGATCTGGTGGTACAGCGTTGCGTCGGTTTCCAGGACCTTTTCCCGTGCCGGGAAGATTTCCTTGAGCTTGGCAGCCCATTCACCGCTGGCCTTGGCCGGGAAGCATCGCTCGATCAGCTCCAGCATGATCGAAACGGTCACCGAGGCACCTGGCGAGGCGCCGAGCAGGGCGGCCAGAGAGCCGTCCTTGGCGGCCACCAGTTCGGTACCGAACTGCAGGATGCCGCCTTTCTTCGGATCCTTCTTGATGATCTGCACCCGCTGGCCGGCCACCTCCAGGCGCCAGTCCTCGGCCTTGGCCTCGGGGTAGAAGCGGCGCAGGGATTCCAGGCGCTGTTCCATGGACTGCATGACTTCGCTGACCAGGTACTTGGTCAGGTCCATGTTGTCCCGGGCCACGGCCAGCATCGGGCCGATGTTGCCGGCGCGTACCGACATCGGCAGGTCGAGGAACGAGCCGTGCTTGAGGAACTTGGTGGTAAAGCCGGCATAAGGCCCGAACAGCAGGGACTTCTTGCCTTCGACCACGCGGGTGTCCAGGTGCGGCACGGACATCGGTGGCGAGCCCACGGCCGCCTGGCTGTAGACCTTGGCCTGGTGCTGCTTGACCACTTCCGGGTTGTCGCAACGCAGCCACTGGCCGCTCACCGGGAAACCGCCGAAGCCCTTGCTTTCCTCGATGCCCGAGGCCTGCAGCAGGGGCAGGGCCGCGCCACCGGCGCCGAGGAACACGAACTTGGCGTCGACTTCGCGGGTACTGCCGCTGTTGACGTCCTTGATGCTCACGGTCCAGCCGTTGGCCTTGTTGCGCTTGAGGCCAGTGACACGCTTGCAGTACTTGACCTGGGCATCGGGAGCGCTGGTCAGGTGCTTGAGCAACTGGTTGGTCAGGGCGCCGAAGTTGACGTCGGTACCGTTGAGCACGCGAGTGGCGGCGATGGTTTCGTCCGCTGGGCGGCCCGGCATCATCAGCGGCATCCACTCGGCCATCTTGGCCTTGTCTTCGGTGTATTCCATGTCCGCGAAGGCATGGTGCTGGCTCAGTACTTCAAAGCGCTTCTTGAGGAAGGAAACGCCTTTTTCACCCTGTACGAAGCTCAGGTGCGGCACGGGGCTGATGAAGGACTTGGACGAGCCGAAGGTGCCTTTCTTGGTCAGGTAGGACCAGAACTGCTTCGACACCTCGAACTGGGTGTTGATGTGCACGGCTTTCTTGATGTCGATGCTGCCATCGGCGGCCTGTGGCGTGTAGTTCAGCTCACAGAGGCCGGCATGGCCGGTACCGGCGTTGTTCCACGGGTTGGAACTTTCCGCGGCACCCGAATCCATCAGCTCGACGACTTCCAGCTTGATCGCGGGGTCGAGCTCTTTGAGCAGTACAGCAAGGGTGGCACTCATGATGCCGGCCCCGACCAATACGACGTCTACTGCTTCGTTATGCGCCATTAACGCGTCTCCAAAATCTGCAGCACCAAATTGACGGCATGGCTGCCAGGAGTGACGGGGCGGTTCACGTAATGCCCCAGGTTACCCATGGCCAGGATCGCCATGTCCGAATCTTCGCAATTTTTTGCAACTACCACGGACGCTGCCAACCGGGCCTCAAGGTGCGTATGAACGCATCTCGGGGAGCCTCGGGCAATTCGACTTATGGTCGATACATCCGCTCGTGCAACCAAATCCGTCAGCGGACAGGCTTCAAGCACCAGTTCTTGAGGAGTGCTCGGTCCTGTGTAATCGGGCTGTTGTAGAGGCCAATGGTGCCAGTTCAGACGCAAAACTATTCATTTGCTCGCCACACTCTTGTGAAGTTGTGAAAACCCGTTTTTTCACGCTCTTTTGAAGACGTGAACCTCAAAAAAGGGCTGCCTCAGCCTGGCACCTGGCCCGCGCGGTGATGCCGGCAAAGGATGCGGGCACGACGGGCAAACAGCTTTAAGTGGCCGAGCAACGGCAGCTCTGCAGTTTCGCGAAAAGTGGAGGTTTGCAAGGTGAACAGCAAGCACGCCAGCTTCACTCGAACTGTGTGGGCGGCTCTCTGTGGGCGGTGCGGGGTGCCAAAGCAGTGGCGTTGGCGGTACTGCGAGGCCCGATCAGGAGACGTCCTTATAATCGGGGGGAGATTGTAACGAAGAAATGCGCAGAAATGATCCTGTTTCGCGACTTTTATTAGGCTTTTGGTCAGGTGGCCAGTATCGGTTGCACCCGGGAGCGAGCGCAGCGCGGGCTGACCCGGGCGCTGGCGGGCAGCGCCTGGTGCAACCAGTTCAGGCGAATTTCCTGGATTTCCACCCAGCCATCGCCTACCGGGGCCAGCAGGCAGTGCTTGAAGGCCTGGCAACGTCCCTGGCTGTCCAGCAGGGCGAAGCTGCGAAACTGTTGACGGGGGGCGAACAGGGAGCGGAGGAAGTTCATGACCAGGTACCTGAGTGTGTCATTGACGATAAGAATGCCCTTGAGCCGTTACATCATGATGTATTGCCAGTGAACGGCAGGTTACAGGAACCCGGTTGTACGGGACCTGTCTGAGTCTTGACTAAGTCATGCCTGGCGCTGGTTTGCCGTCCTTGTGCACCGCTATACTGCGGGCCTGTTTGTGCCTGATTCCTGGAGAGATGAGCATGTTGCAACGCCTGTTGTTCGGTTTGATCACTGTGACCAGCCTGTCGCTGGTGGGTTGCGCCCACAGCCCGCAACAACTCAGCCCGGAGCCCAAGCTCACTGCCCAGCTGGCGCCTGTCGGCCATGGCCAGCCGGTGGTGGTGAAAGTGGTTGATGGACGTCCTTCGCCGACCCTGGGCACCCGTGGCGGCCTGTACCCGGAAACCAGTGCCATCACCGTGCAGAGCGCGCAGATCCTGCCCAAGCTGCAGGCCCAGGCCGAAGCCGCAGTGCGCCTGCTGGGCTTTACCCCGACCGCCGGTGGCGCCAACGCCCCTCAGTTGACCGTGACCCTGGCCGAGCTCAAGTACCAGTCGCCTAAAGAAGGCCTGTACGTGACCGAGGCCACCATCGGTGCCACCTTCCGCTCGGATGTGCAGAACGCCAACCGTCGTTACAGCGGCCGTTACGGTGCTTCCCTGGACCAGCGTTTCGGCATGGCGCCGAACCAGGACACCAATACCAAGCTGGTGGGTGATGTGCTCAGCGATGCCCTGACCCGCCTGTTCAAGGATCCGACCGTGGGCCAGATCCTCGGCGAGTAACCCGCGCCTGGCCGGGGTTTGAGCCCTGGCCAAGCAACGAAAAAGCCCGGCTGCCTGATGGCGCGCCGGGCTTTTTTATGGGCGCGGATCAGGCCGCCTCGACGTAGAAGTCCAGCATACTGACGCCCGTCAGCAGGTCTGTTTCCGGCAGGTCCGCGTGCTGGTGCCCGCCCAGGGCGCAATACACCAGCCAGTGCCGGTCCTGCACGTTGAACGCCAGGGCGCCCACCAGCGCCTGCTGTTCTTCACTGGGGGCGATCAGGTAAAGGCGGTCCTGGTTTTCGGCGTGCAGCATGACAAGCTCCGTGGGTTTCGAGGGGCGACAGACTGGCTTGTTTAGATGACGAAAAGATGACGCTTTAAATTAATGGACCGGCGTCTCGTTACTGGTCGGAAAGCCCCCCGCGTTTTGTCGGGGATTGAGTAGAATCCGCGCCGCGGGTGCACTCGACGGCCCGTATACGGCTTTCCTCCGAGGTTCATGATGTCGCTGCAACTGATCTGGTCGATGTTCAACGCCCATCCCGCCAAACTGATCAACCTGCTTGCCCTGCTGTTCGCCTGCCCAGGCAGCTGGCTGCTGCACGCCACCCGCCGTCGTGAACTGCGGGCCCTGGCCAATCTGGCCGTGCAGAGCGAGGGACGGGCGGTGGATCAGCCGCTGCTGATGCTGGATCCCGCAACCTTGCGCATCAATAGGTTTTTCTACCGCTTCGGCTTCGCCTGCCTTGGCCTGGCGTTGCTGGTGTCCTGGATCAGCACCCGGTTCTGATCAACCCCCAGGTTGCAGAAACGACAACGGCGCCCGCAGGCGCCGTTGTGCTTTCCAGTCCGGCCGTTACAGCGCCAGACCGGCCTTGACCCGATACTGGTTGCGCACCGGATTGGCGTATTGCAGTACCAGGTACGGCCGGTGTTCTGCCGGGCAGGCATCCAGCCGGCGCTGCCATTCCTGTTCGGCCTTGGCCAGCTCCTGGGCCGGGAAGACCTCGGCGGCCGTTGGCACCTGCAGTTGTGGATCGGCATCGCTCCACTGGGCATAGGCCAGGTAGTGCACCGGGAACAGGCGGTAGCCGCCGAGGATCTGCCGGTCCATTTCCATGGCCAGTTGCTTGGTGTCCTCGAAGGATTCGCTGATGGGCGCGGCGAAGTTCACGTGGACCCGGCCTTTATAGCCGGTGATGCCCTTGGCGATGCTCACGTCATCCTCGCCTGGTGCCTTGGTATAGGTGCCGGTGGTGGCGCGGATGTACAGCTCGCGGGCCTTGGCCTGGTCGCAGGGGTCGTATTCGTAGCTGATGGACACCGGCGTCAGGTTCAACGACTGGATGACCTCGCCGAACGGCTCGTCCTTGCGGCTCATGTGGAACATCTTGAGGATCGCCGATTCGGTGCGATCGTCGCCATCCTTGGCCCGGCCCTCGGCCTGGGCGATCCAGATCGACTGGCCGTCGTTGCGGATCGAATGGTTGATATAGGCCGACAGCAGTTGGTAGGCCGCGAGCTTTTCCCGGCGACCGCTGATGGAACGGTGCACGATGAAACTCTTGTTCAGGCGCATCAGGTCGCTGACAAACGGCTTCTGCAGCAGGTTGTCGCCAATGGCGATGCGTGGCGTCGGCAGGCCGGCGTGGTACACCGCGTAGTTGACGAAGGCCGGGTCCATGACGATGTCGCGGTGGTTGGCCAGGAACACATAGGCGGTGCCCGACTTGAACTGCTCGACGCCGGTGTAGGTCACGCCGTCGGTGGCCCGCTCGATGGTGTGGTCGACGTAGAATTCGACCTTGTCCTGCAGGGTGGCCACCGAAGTGACCCCGGCAAACTCACGGCGCAGGCGGTGAGCGATCAGGGGTTTGAGCAGCCAGCCGAAAGTCTTGGCAAAACGCGGGAAGCGAAAGTGGGTGAGGATATCTAGAAACGCCTTGTCACCGAGCAGCCGGGCCAGCACCGCTGGTACTTCGCTGTCGTGGTAAGGTCGGATGGCATCGAATTCGCCCATCATGCTCTCTTGTTAGAAACGGCTAGGGTAAGAAAAGGTTCGGATCGAAAAAAAGCCGGGCACGGTCTGAAAATTCAGCTCAAACAAAAAAAGCCCTGCAAATAGACCGGCGATTATACGCATAAGTCACTCTGGAGACGGCGATGCTGGAAACCGACCATTATCAGTGCCCTTACTGTGGCGAACAGGCAGAGGCGGTGCTGGACCTGTCTGGCGGCGACCAGACCTATATCGAAGACTGCCCGGTGTGCTGCCGGCCCATTGTATTCACCCTGCAAACCGACGGTCGGGAATGGATGCTCGACGTTCACAGTGAAAACGACTGAATGGGGAGTGGCCCTTATGCGGCGCATCTACGAGCCGGAAAACCTGCTGGAAGGCGAGTTGCTCCAGTGCATGCTGGCCAGCGAGGGGATCGAGGCCCATCTGCAGGGGCGCGATCTGTTGGGCGGGGCAGGGGAGCTGCCGCTGTTCGGGCTGCTGGGGCTGTCGGTGGAAAACCACCAGGCGCAACAGGCGCGAGAGCTGATCGCTGCGTACAATGCGGCCCTGCCGTTGCCCTTTGATGAACCGGACAATTTTGCCGGGGTGCTGGTCTGTTAGGCTGAGCGCCGATTTGCCGAGAGTTGTATTGCCCCATGTGTGGACGTTATGCCCTGTTTCGCTGGAACCCCGCGTTTGCCGCCTTGCCGGGATTTCCCGCTGACCAGAAGGCGCAGTGGAACATCTCGCCCAATGATTCGGTGCTGATCCAGCGCGCGGAAAATGGCCAGCGCACCCTGGCCCGGGCCCGCTGGGGGCTGACACCGCCGTGGCTCACGGACCTTTCCCGGACGCCCGCCCATGCCCGGGCGGAAACCCTGGCGGAGCAGCCGATGTTTCGCCAGGCCTTTCGCGAGCGGCGCTGCCTGCTGCCGGCCAATGGTTTCTACGAATGGCGCGGCGGCACCCGCAAGCGCCCCTACTGGCTGACGCCGGGGGAAGGTTCGTCGATCTTTTTTGCCGCGATATGGGAGGCCTACCCGGTGCAGGAGCAGGTCTGGCTGAGCACTGCAGTGGTAACCCAGGCGGCTTCCAATCTGCGTCGCCCGCTGATCCTCGATGCCGCCGGCCAGCAAGCCTGGCTCGATCCCGAAACCCCCTTGCATGCCCTGCAAGCCTTGCTGGCCAGCCCGCCGGCAGCCCTGCGCGAGCGGGTCCTGGCCAACCTGGTCAATGACCCCAAGCTCAACGGCCCCGAGTGCCTGACCCCCGCCTGAAGCATCAACTGCAGGAGCTGGCTTGCCAGCGAAGAGGCCCCCTGGTTTGCTGCCCAAGCCAGGATCGCTTTCGCCGGCAAGCCGGCTCCTGCAGGTCCGTGATTAGACTTTGAACTGGTTGATCAGGCGTCGTTGCTGTTCGGCGAGCTTGGTCAGCCCGGCGCTGGCCGCACTGGACTCATCGGCGCCGCCCGCCACTTCATTGGCCACCTGGCCGATATTTATCACATTGCGGTTGATGTCCTCGGCCACCGCGCTCTGCTCCTCGGCGGCGCTGGCGATCTGGGTGTTCATGTCGTTGATCACCGACACCGCCTGGGTGATGGTTTCCAGGGCCTGGGCCGCCTTGGCCGCGTGTTCCACACTCTGGTCGGTCTTGTGCTGGCTGTCCTCCATCACCCGTACCACTTCCCGGGTGCCCTGTTGCAGTTGCTGGATCATCGACTGGATTTCTTCGGTGGCCTGCTGGGTTTTCTGCGCCAGGTTGCGCACCTCGTCGGCAACCACCGCAAAGCCCCTGCCTTGCTCGCCGGCCCGCGCCGCCTCGATTGCCGCGTTGAGCGCCAGCAGGTTGGTCTGCTCGGCAATCCCGCGAATGGCGATGAGGATGGCGTTGATGTTCTCGCTGTCCTTGGCAAGGGTCTGCACCACGCCCACCGCACGGCCGATTTCCTCGGCCAGGGCGCCGATGGCGCTGGAGGTGTCGCGCACGATCTGCATGCCCTGGCTCGCGGCCTGGTCGGCGTGGCTGGCGGCTTGCGCGGCCTGGGTGGCATTGCGCGCGACGTCCTGGGCGGTGGCGGTCATTTCGTGCACCGCGGTGGCTACCTGATCGATTTCAACCATTTGCTTGTGCACGCCCTGGTTGGTGCGAATGGCGATGTCTGCGGTGTGTTCCGAAGAATCGCTGACGCTCTGAACCGAGGTCACCACTTGGCTGATCATCGCCTGCAGCTTGGCCAAAAAGGTGTTGAAGCCTTTGGCGATGGAGCCCAGCTCGTCAGCGCGATCGCTGGTCAGGCGTCGGGTCAGGTCGCCTTCGCCCTGAGCGATGTCGTCGAGCATTGCCACCATCTGCCGCAGCGGCCGGGCAATGCCGTGGCCCACCAGCCAGATCACCAGCAAGCCGAGGCCGGCAATCACCAGCCCGACCATGGCCATGCCGAAGGTGTCGGCCTTGCGTTGTTCGGCCAGGTCACCTTGCAGTTTGTCGAGGTCGGCCATCACCGCGCTCAGCGGCAGTTGCAGCATCAGGGTCCAGTGCGCATCGGTCTGGCCGATGCCGAAGGGCAGGTACAGGCTGATGGTGCCGTTGGCCTGGTCGACGTCGTAGGTCACTTCGCCGCGCTTGAGGCTGGACAGCTTGGTCAGTGCATCACTGCTGAGCACGTCGCTGACTTTTTCACCGAACTTGCTCGAGTCCTTGGTATAGGCGACCAGGCGACCGTTACCGCCGATCAGGGCCATGTGCCCGGCGCCGCCGTAGAGCTTCTGGTTGGCGCCCACCAGCATGTCCTGGATGAAGTTCACTGACAGGTCGGCACCCACGATGCCCTGGAACTTGCCGTTGAGCAGGATCGGCTGAATAAAGGAGGCCAGCATCACCACCTTGTCGCCGACCTTGTAGGGAGCGGGGTCGATGGCGCAAGGCTTTAGGCTGTCCTGGGAGCAGAGGTAGTACTCGCTGGCGCGCACGCCGGTGGAAAGCAGGGTTCGATCATTGACGTCGGCCAGTTTGTCCAGGCCCAGGCTGCCGTCTTCATTGCGGAACCACCAGGGCAGGAAGCGGCCGTTTGCTGCATCGATACCCACCACCGAGGTGCCTATGTAGGCAGCGTCGTCATGGTCGATGGCGCCGGGTTCCCAGCCAATGTACGCACCGAGGATCTTCGGGTTCTGGGTGACGTTTTCCTTGATCAGGGCAATCAGCTGTTCACGGCTCAGGCTCAGCCCGGCATGGCCTTGCGAGTCCTGGGTGCCCATCAGCGCATTGACCCGCACCAGGCCGCCGGCGATCAGCAGGGGCGCTTCCAGTTCGCGCTGGATCTGGCTGACCTGGGTCTGCGCCAGGCCGCTCAGGCGTTGTTCGATGACCTGTTCGAACTGGGCCTGGGTACGGTCTTGCACCATCTGCTGGGTCCTGGCCCCGGAGAACAGGGCGTACAGCACCAGGGCTGCAACCACGCTGAGAACGATGGCGCCGGCCAGGGCGGCGACGGAAAACTGGATCGACTTGAACTTCATAGAGGCTCCGGGCGCAGGAATTTAGGTCTGCCGAGCTGTATCGGCCGCTGCAGCGCTGGCCATTAGCCTTACACGGAAAAATGACTGTTTCAGGGAGCTTGATGTCGTTCTTGGCAAGCTGTGGGGGTAACCCGGGCGGGATTTGCGGGAGGAATGAATTTTCTCCTGCAAGGCAGATATGTATCTGAAATGCGACCGATTGCTGTTTTTACATCTGGCGCGGATACATTTCCGCCCTTAGGATACGCGCCACGTTTTCAGGGAGGTTTCATGATGAAGAAGTCATTGGTCGTATGTGCATTGAGTGCCGCAGTACTGCTCAGCGGTTGTGAAACGGTCAATACCACCAGCGGTGGCGTGGTCGGTGTGGATCGCAAGCAATCCATGTTCAGCATGGTTTCCAGCGCTGAAGTGAACCAGTCCTATGCCCAGTCCTATCAGCAGACTCTGGGTGAAGCTAGCAGCCAGGGCGTACTGGACAAGACCAGCGCCAACGCTAAGCGCCTGCAGGTCATTGCCAACCGCCTGATTGCCCAGGCGCCGACTTTCCGCCCCGACTGCGCGCAGTGGAAATGGGAAGTCAACCTGATCAAGAGCGACGAGCTCAACGCCAACTGCGGTCCTGGCGGCAAGATCATTTTCTACTCCGGGCTGATCGAGAAGCTCAAACTCACCGACGATGAAATCGCCGCGGTCATGGGCCATGAAATTGCCCACGCCCTGCGCGAGCACGGTCGCGAAGCCATGTCCAAGCAGTACGCGGTCGGTGCCGGCAAGCAGATCGCCACCTTGTTCGGCGTTCCGCAGGAAACCGTAGCCCTGGGCGACAACGGGGTGAACCTGCTGATGACCCTGCCCAACAGCCGCGAGAATGAAAACGAAGCGGACCTGATCGGCCTGGAACTGGCCGCCCGTGCCGGTTACAACCCGAATGCGGCCATCAGCCTGTGGAACAAGATGGGCCAGGCTGCCGGTGGCTCCGCGCCGCCCGAGTTCATGAGCACTCACCCGGCTTCCACCAGCCGTATCGCTTCCTTGCAGGCGGCGATTCCCAAGGTGATGCCGCTGTATCAGGCCGCCAAGAAGTCCTGATCCCTTCGCGTCATTGTCGATGACGCTATCGCCGGCAAGCCGGCTCCTACGGGTTGTGTAGGGGCCAGCTTGCCGGCGATTTCGTTTATACCCAGCCGCTGATCTGCATGGCCTTGTACACCGCCACCACGGCGAGGATGAAGAAGGCCGACGCCGCCAGGCGACGGATCAGGGTCAGGGGCAGCTTGTCTGCGGCGAAGTTGCCTGCCAGGACCACCGGTACGTTGGCAATCAGCATGCCCAGGGTGGTACCGATGATCACCAGCCACAGATCCGGGTACTGCGCCGCCAGCATGACGGTGGCGACCTGGGTCTTGTCACCGATTTCTGCCAGGAAGAAGGCGATCAGGGTGGTCAGGAATGGGCCGAACTTGCGTGCAGTATTGGCTTCGTCGTCGTCCATCTTGTCCGGAACCAGGGTCCACAGCGCGGTGGCGGTGAAGCTGGCGGCGAGGATCCAGTGCAGGGTCGAGTCCGAGAAGAAGCTGCCGAACCAGGCGCCTACCGCACCGGCCGCCGCATGGTTGGCCAGGGTCGCGGCAACGATGCCGGCGATGATCGGCCAGGGTTTGCGAAAACGTGCGGCGAGAATCAGGGCAAGCAGTTGCGTCTTGTCGCCGATTTCGGCCAAGGCAACGATTGCGGTGGGAACGAGGAGAGAATCCAGCATCATCAGGGTTTTCCTAAGGGGCGGGTCGACACGGCTATGACACGTACAGCCTTCCCGCCCCGGGTAAGGTGTGCGTGTCATAGGTCTTGTCAAACCCTGCGGTCCGTCTGTGCGGACTCTTGGGTCGCATGCGCCATGGTCTGTTGACCAAGTATGTTGACGCATGCCGGACGAGCGTGGCGCTCGTGGGAGACTACTCCCCTAGGACGGAGCGGATTCTGCCTAGGCAAAACCCTTTCGGCAAGCCTTGTTTGCGAAAAAGGATTTCAGCCGCGCTTGGCCCGATAAATGCGAAAGCCCTGGCCTTCGGCCTTGATCGCACAGGGCCCCAGGTGCTCTTCGATCAGCGGCTGGTAGCGCAGGAAGCTGTTGGCAACTACTCGCAGTTCTCCACCTTTTTGCAGATGTTTGGCTGCTTTTCGCAGCAGGTTTTCCGTTGCCTGGTAGTCGGTATGGACCCCGGTATGGAAGGGCGGATTGGTCAGGATGCCGTTCAGCCCCATGGGCGCGGCGTCGATTCCGTCACCGGTCAGCACCTCGGCTTCCAGGCCGTTGGCCGCCAGGGTCAGGCGGCTGCTGGCGGCGGCGAAGGCGTCCACATCCAGCAGGGTCACGCGGCTGTCCGGGTAGCGGCGTTTCACTGTGGCCCCGAGCACTCCGGCACCGCAGCCGAAGTCCAGCAGGTGGCCGGCGGGCAGGTGGTCCAGGTGCTCCAGCAGCAGCGCAGTGCCGCGATCCAGCCGGCCATGGCTGAACACCCCCGGCAGGCTGATGACTTTCAGCGGGCCTTCGGCCAGCGGCAGCTCGTACTCCTGGGCCAGGCTCTGCAGGGTGAGCGGTTCGGGAGCATTGGCCACCGTGACCTGCCACAGCTGGCAGTGCCGGGCGCTATCGAGCTTGCGCGGCTTGCCGAAGGGGTTGAGTTGCTTGGCCGCACTCTCCACGCCGCTGCGCTTCTCGCCCACCAGGTACAGTTCGCGCCCGGCCAGGCGCGAGGCCAGGGCGTTGAGCAGGTAGTCGGTGAGGTCCTTGGATTTGGGCAGGAACAGCACGGCGCTGTCGAAGGATTGGGCCGGTGCGTCTACGCCAAAGTGACTGCGGCCGGGAAAGCGCGCCTCCAGGGCTGCCTGGTCGCCGGCGTGCCAGCTCCAGCCCCGGGCATTGGGCAGGCGGCCCAGCAGATCGTCGGCGGCCAGGCCGGCCAGCAGCAGTGAGCCTTGAAACAATTCAGCCTGACGCAACAGTACTTCACTGCGTGTGTCCATGATCCGCCCCCGAAAAAAGTGGCGAAGTTTATCAACTCACGACCCGCAGCGGGGCGCCGCTGAAGAAGGCGTGGGCGTTTTGCGTCAATTGACCGACGATTCGCTGGCGGGCCTCGCGGCTGCCCCAGGCGATGTGTGGAGTGACGATCAGGCGCGGAATGTCGCCGGCCAGCAGGGGGTTGCCAGCCACCGGGGGTTCGACGCTGAGCACATCGGTGGCCGCACCACCCAGGTGACCATTGCGCAATGCATCGGCCAGGGCCTGTTCATCGATCAGCCCGCCGCGGGCGGTGTTGACCACCAGGGCTCCGGGCTTGAGCAGGGCCAGTTCCCGGGCACCGATAAAGTGGCGGGTGTGCTCGTTGAGGGGGCAGTGCAGGGTCAGGGCGTCCACTTGCGGCAGCAGTGCCTCCAGTGGCAGGCGGTCCGGGCGGGTCGGGCGGCCTGGAATCTGCCCCAGCAGCACACGCATGCCAAAGGCTTCGGCCAGGCGGGCCACCGCGCTGCCCAGTTCGCCATTGCCCAGCAGGCCCAGGGTCTTGCCCGACAGTTCGATGATCGGGTAGTCCAGCAGGCAGAACTGACTGGCCTGTTGCCAGCGCCCGGCAGCCACGGCCTGCTGGTAATCGGCGACCCGGGTGGCCAGGTTGAGCAGCAGCATCAGGGTGTGCTGGGCCACCGAGGGAGTGCCGTAGCCCTGGCAGTTGCTGACGGTGATCCCCTGCTTGCGGGCTGCGGCCAGGTCGACATTGTTGGTGCCGGTGGCGGCCACCAGGATCAGTTGCAGTTCGGGGCAGGCGGCCAGGGTTTCGGCTGTCAGTGCCACCTTGTTGCTGATGGCCACCCGGGCTCCCTGCAGGCGTTCGGCGACCTGTTCCGGCGCTGTGTGGGCATGTACTTGCAGAGGGCTGAAGCTGTCATGCAGCGCACCCAGGTCCAGGTCACCGAGGTCCAGTGAGCTGTGATCGAGGAAGACGGCGCGGCGATTGTTAGACATGAACTGTACCTTTTGCACGAGGGTTCTAAGGCGTAATCTGCCGAGCCTAACAGATGAAATAATTAGACATACACAGGAGCCTGCATGTACTTCACCGAGTTCTTGACCGTTGCCCTCATCCATCTTCTGGCAGTGGCCAGCCCCGGCCCGGACTTCGCCGTGGTGGTGCGTGAAAGCGTGACCCACGGCCGTCGAGCCGGCACCTGGACCGCGCTGGGCGTGGGCTGCGCAATCTTCCTGCACGTGGGTTACTCGCTGCTGGGGATCGGCCTGATCGTTTCCCAGTCCATCGTTCTGTTCAACGCACTGAAGTGGCTGGCTGCGGCCTACCTGCTGTACATCGGCTACAAGGCCCTGCGTGCCCAGCCGGCCAAACCGGCGGCCGACGACCTGCACAAGGAAGCCGGGGTCCGCACTGCGCGTGGGGCCTTCACTTCAGGCTTTGTCACCAATGGCCTGAACCCCAAGGCGACGCTGTTCTTTCTCTCGCTGTTCACCGTGGTGATCAACCCGCATACGCCGCTGGCGATCCAGGCCGGGTATGGCGTGTATCTGGCGGTGGCCACCGCTGTCTGGTTCTGCCTGGTGGCCATGCTCTTCAGCCAGCAGCGGGTTCGTGCCGGCTTTGCCCGCATGGGCCACTGGTTCGACCGCACCATGGGCGCAGTACTGATCGCCATCGGCGTGAAGCTGGCCTTCACCGAGATGCATTGATTGCGCTGAGCTGATTCAGGGCCGCCACGTAATGCCGTGGCGTATCCCCGAGCAAACGGCAGAACATCGCGCTGAAGGCCCGGGCGCTGCCGTATCCCAGCGAGTCGGCCACGCTGTGCACGCTTTCCCCGGCGAGCAGGCGTGGCAGGGCTTCCATCAGGCGCACCTGCTGGCGCCAGGCATTGAAATTCATCTGCACCTGCTGCTGGAACAGCCGCGCCAGGGTTCGTGAACTGGCGCCGACCTGCTGCGCCCAGTCTTCCAGGGTGTGGGGGTGATCCGGGGTCTGTATCAAGGTCCGGCAGATGGCTTGCAAGCGCCGGTCCTGGGGCATGGGAATGTGCAGCGGAAGGTTTTCCAGGGCGGCGATTTCTTCCAGCATCAATTGCTGGATCAAGGGGTTTTCCGCTTGTTCCGGACCTTGCACGGCACGCAGGATCAACTCCCGCAGCAGCGGTGTGACCGCCAGGACGCAGCATTGGCGCAATGCGGGCGCTGACAGCTCCGGGTCGATGAACAGAGAGCGCATGCGCACCTCGCCGACCATGAAGATTTCATGCTCCACCAGGGGCGGGATCCACACCGCCCGGCTCGGTGGGATCACCCAGGCGCCCTGGGCGGTGACCAGGCGCATGGTGCCGCAGGCGGCGTAGAGAAACTGCGCCTCGCGATGGCGGTGCAATGGTTGATGCGCGGCGTCGGGGTAGTCCCGGGGATAGGCGCTGACCGGCCCATGGTGGAAGTGGTCGATTAACATGTCCGGTCCAATGACTTTGTTGTCAGAAATGCGGTGGATTGCCAAATTAGCATAGGCGGTACAACAACCAACCCCCGGTGTGTCGCCATGAATCAAGCCCGAAACGTCATCCGCTACGTCAACGCCGCCCATGTCATCGATCACATGTTCATGCTGATCTTTCCCGCTGCCGTGCTGGGCATGACCCAGGCCTTTGGCCTGGACTATGCCGGGCTGATCGGTCTGTCCCTGGGCGGTTTCATCGCCTTTGGCGCCTGTTCGCTACCGGCCGGTTGGCTGGGGGATCACTGGAGTCGGCGGCAGATGATGCTGCTGTTCTTTTTCGGCATCGGTGGCGCTTCGATCCTCACCGGGCTCAGTAATAGCCCGAGCATGCTGGTGATCGGGCTGACCCTGATGGGAATATTCGCCGCTATCTATCATCCGGTGGGCACCGCGATGCTGGTGGCCTATGCGCAGAATCGCGGGCGCGAGATCGGCATCAACGGTATGTGGGGCAACCTCGGCGTGGCCTTCTCGGCCTTGATTACCGGCTTGCTGGTGGCGCAGTTCGGCTGGCGCTCGGCGTTCATCCTGCCAGGGGGCGTGGCCATCCTTCTGGGTGTCGGCTTTGCCTTGCAGGTGCGTGACGAGCCTGCCCCCGCACGCGCCCATGTGTCGCTCAAGGGCAAGGGCGGGCAGCAGATCTCCATGCTCCTGGTGTTCGGCGTGCTGGCCCTGGCCACAGCCACTGGCGGGGTGGTCTTCAACGCCACCACCATGACTTACCCGAAGCTGTTCCAGGAACGCCTGCATGAATTGTTCACCTCGCCGCAGACCCTGGGGGTGGTGGTCAGCCTGGCCTATGCCTTCGGCGCAGTGGCGCAGTTGTTGATCGGCCGGGTATTGCACCGCTTCAGCCTGAAGTGGCCGTTCATCATTTTGACTCTGCTCCAGGCCCCGTTGCTGCTGGCGATGGCCGACAGCCAGGGTTGGGGCGTGATCGTCCTGGGTGCGGCCTTCATGTTCGTGGTGTTTGGCCAGGTCACGGTGAACGATGCCATGGTCGCGAACTTCGTTGCGCCCCAGTGGCAGTCGCGAGTCTTCGCCTTGCGTTACTGCCTGTCGTTCGGTGCCAGTGCCACGGCGATTCCGCTGATTGCTCTGGTGGAACCGCGTGAGGGCCTGAGCGGCCTGTACCTGGTCCTGGCGGGGGTCGCGGCGCTGACGTTTGCCGCGGCGCTGGCCTTTCCCCGCACCCCCGCGGAAGCGGCAGTGGGGCAAAGCGCCTGAGGTCGTGCAGGGCCGTAACAATACTGGCCTGAAGCTAGTATTTGTACGGCCCTGCAAATCATTCCTTTGGCTGATTTAGCGGGCGCGCAGGAGCTCTAGAGTGGTTATCCTCCAGTCACGACCGAGCCGTCAGAAAAGGGATTCTTATGTTGCAGACTCGCGTTATTCCTCCCGCCGAAGGCGCCTACCAATACCCACTTCTGATCAAGCGCTTGCTGATGTCCGGCACCCGCTACGAAAAAACCCGCGAGATCATCTACCGTGACCAGTTGCGCTACACCTATCCGACCCTGATCGAGCGGGTGGCGCGCCTGGCCAATGTGCTGACCGCGGCCGGGGTCAGGGCGGGGGACACCGTGGCGGTCATGGACTGGGACAGCCATCGCTACCTGGAGTGCATGTTTGCCATCCCGATGATCGGTGCGGTGATCCACACCATCAACGTGCGTCTGTCGCCGGAGCAGATTCTCTACACCATGAACCATGCCGAGGACCGCTTCGTGCTGGTCAACAGCGAGTTCGTCGGCCTGTACCAGGCGATTGCCGGGCACCTGACCACGGTGGAGAAAACCCTGCTGCTCACCGATGCCCCGGAGAAAACTGCCGAGCTGCCGAACCTGGTGGGCGAGTACGAGACCTTGCTCGCCGCCGCCAGCCCTCAGTACGCGTTCGAGGATTTCGACGAGAACTCGGTGGCCACCACCTTCTACACCACCGGCACCACCGGCAACCCCAAGGGCGTGTACTTCACCCACCGCCAGCTGGTGCTGCACACCCTGGGGGTGTCCACCATCATGGGGGCCATCGACAGCGTACGCCTGCTGGGCACCAACGATGTGTACATGCCCATCACCCCGATGTTCCACGTGCACGCCTGGGGCTTGCCGTACGTGGCCACCATGCTCGGGCTCAAGCAGGTCTATCCCGGGCGCTACGACCCGGAGTACCTGGTGGAGCTGTGGCGCCGGGAGAAGGTCACCTTCTCTCACTGCGTGCCGACCATCCTGCAGATGGTGCTCAATGCCAAGGCGGCCCAGGGTACCGATTTCGGCGGCTGGAAGATCGTCATCGGCGGCAGTGCGCTGAACCGCGCGCTGTACGAGGCGGCCAAGGCCAAGGGCATCCAGCTGACGGCTGCCTACGGCATGTCGGAAACCGGACCGCTGGTGTCCTGTGCACACCTGAACGATGAACTGATGGCGGGCAGCGAGGACGAGCGCACCACCTACCGCATCAAGGCCGGAGTACCGGGGCCGCTGGTGGAGGCGGCGATCATCGATGCCGAAGGCAACTTCCTCCCGGCGGACGGTGAGGCCCAGGGCGAGCTGGTGCTGCGGGCGCCCTGGCTGAGCGAAGGTTATTTCAACGAGCCGCAAAAAGGCGCCGAGCTCTGGGAAGGCGGCTGGCTACATACCGGTGACGTGGCAACCCTGGACAGCATGGGGGTGATCGACATCCGCGACCGGATCAAGGACGTGATCAAGACCGGTGGCGAGTGGATCTCCTCCCTGGACCTGGAGGACCTCATCAGCCGCCACGTGGCGGTACGTGAAGTAGCAGTGGTGGGCATTGCCGATCCGCAGTGGGGCGAACGCCCATTCGCCCTGCTGGTCATCCGCGAGGGCCATGAGATTGGCGCCCGCGAGCTCAAGGAACACCTCAAGCCCTTCGTCGAGCTGGGCCACCTGAGCAAGTGGGCGATTCCCAGTCAGATCGCCCTTGTTACTGAAATTCCCAAGACCAGCGTTGGCAAGCTCGACAAGAAGCGCATCCGCGTCGACATCAGCGAGTGGCAGGCCAGCAACAGCACCTTCCTCTCCACGCTCTGAGCGTCCTCTGCCGTGCCCGCCAGGGCACGGCATGCCCACCCGGCAAGCCTTTGCCTTGTACTCACGGATTTTTCAGTCATTCTTGCCGCGCCGTTTTTCAAAGGTTATGGCAAAGGGCTGTTCCAGTGCGGTGGGTGGCTGCAAATCACACTTTAGAGGGATCAAGCAGTAATCCCTGCTGGATATAGTCCGTTCACGGATTTTTCTGAACGACGGAGCATTGCGGGGGGCTCGCGCCACGCAACTTCGGAGCCGGGACAAGTGTTCATTCAACCGGTATTCGAAGCGTTTTCAGAAAAGCGTACTGCCATAACAATAATGCACATGGAGTAGCGTCGATGACATCAGCAAACCAGTTCTGGCGCCGGGCGAAACTGCCCCTGGCCGTCGGTCTCGCCTCCACGCTCGCCGGGCCGGCATTCGGCGTCAGCTTCAACATCGGTGAAATCGAAGGCAGCTTCGATTCGTCCCTGTCGGTGGGGGCCAGCTGGTCGACCGCCGGGCGCAACAAGGACCTGATCGGGGTCAACAACGGCGGCAAGGGCCTGTCCCAGACCACCGATGACGGCCACTTGAACTTCAACAAGGGCCAGACCTTCTCGAAGATCTTCAAGGGTATCCATGACCTGGAATTGAAGTACGGCGATACCGGTGTGTTTGTCCGTGGCAAGTACTGGTATGACTTCAAGCTCAAAGACGAAGACATGGACTTCAAGAACATCAGCGACAACAACCGCAAGGAAGGCGCCAAGTCTTCCGGCGGTCAGATCCTCGATGCTTTCGTCTATCACAACTACTCCATTGCCGATGAGCCAGGTTCGGTGCGCTTCGGTAAGCAGGTGGTGAGTTGGGGCGAAAGTACCTTCATTGGTGGCGGTATCAACTCGATCAACCCGATCGACGTGTCGGCGTTCCGCCGTCCTGGTGCCGAGGTCAAGGAAGGTCTGATTCCGGTCAACATGTTCTACATCTCCCAGAACCTGACCGAGAACCTGTCGGCCGAAGCGTTCTATCAGTTGGAGTGGGACCAGACCGTTACCGATAACTGCGGAACCTTCTTCTCGCAGCCGGACAACATTTCCGATGGCTGTGACGACAATCTGCGTCTGCTCGCCAAGCGTTCGACCATCGCCGCCACGGCGCCGGGGCGCGCGGCCCTGGCCGCGATGCAGGCTCGTGGCGTCGACGTCAACGAAGAAGGCACGCTGGTGCGTCGCAGTGGCGACCGAGATGCCCGTGACAGCGGCCAATTCGGTGCGGCGTTCCACTACAACTTCGAGCCGCTGGACACCGAGTTCGGTGCCTACTTCATGAACTATCACAGCCGAGCGCCGATCTTCAGTGCCACGGCGGCACCACAGTCGGCTTACAACATCGCTCCTGGCTTTGGCTCTCTGGCGCCGGTGTGGATCGCCGGTAATTCGAAGTACTTCGTTGAGTATCCAGAAGACATTCGCCTGTATGGCTTGAGTTTCTCCACCACCCTGCCTACGGGGACGGCGTGGAGCGGTGAAATCAGCTACCGGCCGAATGCGCCTGTACAACTCAACTCTACCGATATTCTCTATTCCGCCGTTCGACCTCTGAAGGGGGCATTCGCCAACGCCTCGCTGCTTGAAGGTGTAGCGGGGCAGGACCTTCACGGCTATCGCCGCAAGGAAGTCACTCAGTTCCAGACCACCTTCACGCACTTCTTCGATCAGGTCATGGGCGCCAGCCGTCTGACGCTGGTGGGTGAGGTGGGGGTTACCCACGTCGGAGGCCTTGAGAGCAAGTCGGATGTCCGCTATGGACGTGATCCGGTGTTTGGTCCTGGCGCCTTGCCAGCCACCGGCGGGCAAAACACCTGTCGTGCGCTTAACTCCACCACCATTGCCGGTGCAGGTCCTGGTGCAGACGCCAGCAATCTGAGCGCCAACTGCAACAACGATGGCTTCACCACCGCCACCTCCTGGGGCTACCGCGGCCGTGCCATCTGGGAGTACCCGGATGTGTTCGCTGGTGTGAACCTCAAGCCGAACGTGGCTTGGTCCCATGACGTCAAGGGTTACTCGCCAGGTCCTGGCGGCAACTTCGAAGAAGGCCGCAAGGCCATCAGCCTGGGGCTGGATGCCGAGTACCAGAACACCTACACCGCGAGCCTGGCCTACACCAACTTCTTCGGTGGCGACTACAGCACCGTGGATGACCGGGACTTCCTCGCCTTGAGCGTTGGCGTGAACTTCTAAGCACACTGCATTTTCAGGAAGAACAACAATATGAAAATCACCAAGAGTCTGTTGCACGTCGGTGTGCTGGGACTGTCACTGCTGGCCACCGGGGTCATGGCCGCGGTCTCGGCCGATGAAGCCGCCAAGCTGGGTACCAGCCTGACGCCGATGGGCGCGGAAATGGCCGGCAATGCCGCCGGCACCATTCCGGCCTGGAAGCCACTGGCGACCAATGCTGGCACCGTGGACAGCAAGGGTTTCCTGTCCAACCCCTACGGCAGCGAGCAGCCGCTGTTCACCATCACCGCGCAGAACGTCGAGCAGTACAAGGACAAGCTGGCGCCGGGGCAGTACGCGATGTTCAAGCGCTACCCGGAAACCTTCAAGATGCCGGTCTACCCGTCCCATCGCGGGGCCACCGTGCCGGCTGACGTGTTCGCCGCGATCAAGCGCAACGCCACCAGCACCAACCTGGTGTCCGGCGGCAACGGCCTGGAGAACTTCGAAACCGCGATTCCGTTCCCGATCCCGAAAAGCGGCGTGGAAGTCATCTGGAACCACATCACCCGCTATCGCGGTGGCAGTGTGACCCGCCTGGTGACCCAGGCCACGCCACAGGCCAACGGCTCCTACAGCCTGGTGTACTTCCAGGACCAGTTCGTGTTCCGCGACAAGATGAAGGACTACGATCCGAAGAACCCGG
Source organism: Pseudomonas sp. 8(2025) (assembly GCF_052665325.1). Taxonomy (NCBI): domain Bacteria; kingdom Pseudomonadati; phylum Pseudomonadota; class Gammaproteobacteria; order Pseudomonadales; family Pseudomonadaceae; genus Pseudomonas; species Pseudomonas sp. 8(2025). Next base: position 131,001 of record NZ_JBQOIE010000005.1, read on the forward strand.
GCAACATCCTGTTCTACTTCAAGCAGAAAGTGACCGCGCCGGCGCGCCTGGCCGGTGGCGTGCTGCTGGTGCACGAAACCCTCGACCAAGTGAAGGAGCCGCGTTCGGCCTGGGTCTACAACGCTGGCCAGCGCCGCGTACGCCGCGCCCCGCAAGTGTCCTATGACGGCCCGGGTACCGCTGCCGACGGCCTGCGTACTTCCGACAACCTGGACATGTACAACGGTGCGCCGGATCGCTACGACTGGAAGCTGGAAGGCAAGAAGGAGATGTACATCGCTTCCGACAGCTACAAGCTCGACTCGCCGACCCTGAAGTACGCCGACATCATCAAGGCCGGCCACATCAACCAGGACCTGGCTCGCTATGAGCTGCGCCGGGTCTGGCATGTGGTGGCAACCTTGAAGGAAGGCCAGCGCCATATCTACGCCAAGCGTGACTTCTACATCGACGAAGACACCTGGCAGGCCGCGGTGATCGACCACTACGACGGTCGTGGCCAGCTGTGGCGCGTGGCCGAGGCTCACGCCGAGAACTACTACGACAAGCAAGTGCCGTGGTACGCCCTGGAAACCCTCTACGACCTGCAGTCCGGTCGCTACCTGGCCCTGGGCATGAAGAACGAAGAGAAACAGGCCTACGACTTCGGTTTCACCGCCACCACCAGCGATTTCACCCCAGCCGCCCTGCGTCAGGACGGGGTTCGCTGAGCCGCTGCAAATAGAGGCCGCATCCTCGGAAAAAGCCCCGACCTGGTTCGGGGCTTTTTTTTGCCTGAGGGCCCGGCCTTGGAATCCATCCAGGTACAGGCAGCTTTCTCGAAGCTAATTAGCCACTTAATCAATAAATAAACGAAATATCTTTTAATCATTCAGAGTTATCTGACCAATTTGCTCATAGTCTTTTTCACCCGAATGGTCGCAAAAATCTTCAACAGGTGGCCTTTTACCGCTAGTCTGCGGACATCTGCTACGCCGACAACCGTACATCAATAAGAGTTGGCCATGACTGACCTGTCCCCCCTGCAACGGCCTGCCAGCGCGGTGATCCCCGCTCTGGAGGGACGTTTTTATCGACCCCCCCTGCCCGATGGATACGTGCAGCGGCCGCGTCTTTGCGAGCGCCTGGGCGCCGGGTTGAAGGGGCGATTGCTGCTGGTCTGTGCGCCTGCCGGGTTTGGCAAGAGCTCGCTGGCCGTGGAGTTTTGCCAGGGCCTGCCGGATAACTGGCAGAGCCTGTGGCTGGGGTTGAGCCGCCGGGACAGCGATCCCGGGCGTTTCCTCGAGCGTCTGTTGGCCGGTCTGCAGCAGTACTTTCCCCAATTGGGACGGCAGTCCCTGGGCCTGTTGAAAATGCGTCAGCGCCACCAGCCCTTCGCCTTTGAAGAGTGGCTGGACGGCCTGCTGGATGAGCTGGCGGTGCAATTGACCGGTGCCAGTCCGTTATTGCTGGTGCTGGACGACTATCACCTGGCCCAGGGGCCGGTCCTCGATCGTTGCCTGCAGTTTTTTCTCAATCACCTGCCCGATGGCTTGCTGGTGCTGGTCACCAGCCGCCAACGCCCGGACTGGCACCTGGCGCGGCTGCGGTTGTCCCGGCAACTGCTGGAGCTGCACGAGCAGGATTTGCGCCTGACCCACGACGAATCCCTGAGCCTGCTCGACCGGCACAGCAGTTCGCTGCGCGGCGAAGCCCTGGAAAACCTGATTCAGCGCAGCGAAGGCTGGGTGGCCGGGCTGCGTTTCTGGCTGCTGGCGGCGTCCGAGGCGGGAGCCGGGGGCGCGCTACCCCAGGGCCTGCATGGCGGGGAAGGGCTGATCCGCGACTACCTGCTGGAAGAGGTCATCGACTGCCTGCCCGCCGAAGTGCAGTCATTCCTGTATGACACGGCGCCCCAGGAGCGGTTTTGCGCCGAGCTGTGCGATGCCCTGCGCGAAGCCCATGACAGCGCCGAGATCCTGGGTTTCCTCCAGGCCCACCAGGTATTCCTGGTGCCCCTGGATGAACACGGCCATTGGTATCGTTATCACCACCTGTTTTCCGACCTGCTGCGCACCCGGCCCACGGCCAATGCCCTGGTGCCAGCGGCCAGCCTGCACCTGCGCGCCTGCCGCTGGTTCAACGCCCAGGGGCTGCTCGACGAAGCGGTGGAGCAAGCGCTGCGCGCCGGGCACCTGGACGTGGCGGCCAACCTGGTGCAGAACCTGTCCGAAGAGCAACTGCTGGCGGAACAGAACGTCGGCATGCTGCTGCGCTGGAAGATGGACCTGCCCGACAGCCTGCTGATCAGCACGCCGCGGCTGATCGTGCTCTACAGCTGGGCCCTGGGCCTGGCCTGCCAGCTGGATGCGGCGGAGGAACTGGCCAATCACCTGAGTCGTTTCCTGCCGGCCCCTTCGGCCACGGCGCAGAAGTCGATGTTGGCGCAATGGCTGGCCCTGAGCGGAATCATCGCCCGTGGCCGCGGCCAGCGGGAAAACACCCTGGCCTATTGCAGCGAGGCCCTGGAAAGCCTGCCGCCCAAACGTTATGGGCAGCGCCTGATGTGCCTGTCGACCTTGTCCAACCTGGCCATTACCGATGCCGATCTGTGGCGGGCCCGCAGCCTCAATCGCGAATCCCTGGAGCTGGCGCAACGGGTCGGCAATCCGTTGTTCGAAGCCCTGGCCCACTACGACCGTGCCCGGGTCCTGCAGGCCCGCGGCGAAGTGCTGCGGGCGCAGGAGGAGGTACACCAGGGGCTGCGGCGCTTGCAGGGCCTGTCGGCCCAGCGGTTGTATGCGGTGCGGGCCCGGTTGACCCTGTATGACGGTTATCTGCTGACCCTGCGCGCCCAGCCCGAGGCCGGTCTGGTGCGCTTGCAGGCCGGCCTGGTGGAGGCCCGGGCCTGTCGCGATATCAGCGTGCTGATCGGTCACTGCGTGATCGCCAAGCAGGAAGGCCTGGGTGGCGAGTTCTCCCGAGCCTTCGCCGAGCTGGCGGAAGCCGAGCGCTTGATGCACATCTGGGACGTGCCACCGATCTATTACCTGGCAATGATCACCCTGGTGAAATGCGAGCTGTGGCTGGCCCAGGGGCGTACCGATCTGGCCGAAGCCTGGCTGGCCCGCCTGGGCCAGACCTACACCGGCGAACAGGCGGCGGCGCCACCGGAGTTCCACCCGCAATTGCCGTTGCACATCGAATTGCAGCAAGCCCAGCTTGAAAGCATCAAAGGCGATCTGAGCCGGGCGGAGCAGCGCTTGAATCGGTTGGTCGAGCATGGTCAGCAAAGCGGCCGGCAGTTGCTGAGCGTCATGGCCCTGACCCAGAAAGCCGCACTGTTGCTGGCGGCCGGTCGCGGTCCGCAGGCCCGCCAGGACCTGGCCCAGGCTCTGGAGGCCGGGGTTGGAGGCGCGGTGCAGCCGTTCATGGCATTGCTCCATGGCCATCCCGGCTGGATGCGTGAGCAGTTGCAGCAGGGCGTATCGACAGCCCTGACCCAGGCGTTGCTGGAGCGGTTGCCGGCAGCATCGCGTGAACCTCAGGAGATCGTGGCCCATAACGAGTCCTTGAGCTCCCGGGAGCTTTCAGTGTTGCAGTTGATCGCCCAGGGCTGCTCCAACCAGGAAATCAGCGAGCGCCTGTTCATCTCGTTGCATACGGTGAAGACCCATGCCAGCCATATCAACAGCAAGCTGGGGGTAGAGCGCCGGACCCAGGCCGTGGCCCGGGCCCAGGAGCTGGGGTTGCTGGGGTAGGCACTGCGCCACTGGCTGCCGGGGCTAGCGGGCCAGGTGCTCCTTGCAGTAGTCGGCGAACAACCGCGCCGGCTTGGTCAGTTGGCCACGTTTGAGCCAGGCGGCCACCAGGCCTGAACCTGTGACGTCCTCGACAATGTCGACACACACCACCGGCTTGCCATCGTAGGAAAAAGGCGAGTGGGGGCGGGTGACCAGGATCGAGAAACCGAAGCCCTGGCCGACCATCCCGCGCACCATCTCGATGGACGGTGAGCTGAAGGCAATCTGCGGCGTCAGCCCCAGTTCTTCGAACAGGCTGACGAAATAGGTGCGGCTCGGTTGCACGTCCAGCAGGATCATCGGCTCCAGGCACAGGTCGCGCAGCGATACCTGGGGCTGCTTGGCGTAGCGATGGCCGGCCGGCAGCAAGGCGTAAGGCCGTTGCGGCGGCATCAGTGGCTCGGTTTCGATGGTGCCGTCCAGGTCATGCTCATAGAGGATCGCCAGATCGAACGCGCCACCGGTCAGGCCCTGTACCAGTTCCTGCTGCTCACCATCACGGATGCGGATTTCCACCCCGGGATAGAGCGCGCTGAAGCCGGCGATCAGCTGTGGCAGGTACAGCGGTGCCACGGTTTCGAAGCAGCCGATGTCGATCTGTCCGGCGACCACGTCGTTGTCTGCCAGGGCGTTCTGCTCGAACTCCTTGGCCATGCGCAGCAGCTCCTGGGCCTTGCGGTAGAAACGTGCCCCGCTGGGGGTCAGGGAGACGCCGAGGGCATGGTGACGAATCAGCAATTGCACGCCGAAGCTGTCCTCCAGGCCCTTGATGGCGGTGGAGATCGACGGCTGGGCAATGTACAGCTTGCGTGATGCCTCGGCGACGCTGCCGCACTCGACGGTGGTGATGAAGTACTTCAGTTGACGCAGATTGTAGGCAGCCACAGCGAACCTCGTTCTTTGCCCGGGCACGGGGGAAGGGCGGCCGGGTCAGGGTGACCCGGGACTTGCATGCATCACCGCGCATGCAGTGCGCTTGATGCAAGCAAGTTACGCACCGGCAAGGCTCCCCCGGCGTGTTTTTTTGTCCCGCAACAATACTCACAAGTGCCGGGAGGGAGGGCATGACCAAGGCAGTTTTTTCATCGCTTGCGAGCACATTTTTCCTCGCTTGGCTTCAGGCACTCTCCTCGCCGGGGTCGGCGGGCGGGGCTTCCTCGGTCGGGGTGGCGTCGAAGTCCAGGGTGACGCTGAAGCGTTGCTCCTCCACCAGCACGTCGATGCGCCAGCCCAGGCGGGCACACAACTGGCGCATCAGTTCCAGGCCCAGGCCATAGCCGTAGTCGCTGGAAGGCTCGATCTGCTTGGCTTCGCGGATGCGGTTGAGAATGCGCAGGCGCGGGTAGTCGAAGTGGATCTCGATGGTGCCGTCATCGGCATATTGCAGGGCGTTGCGCAGGAAATTGCCGACCACGATTCGGCAGGCGGTCAGGGGCAGGCGGCAGGGCGTGGTGCTGATGTCCAGGGTCAGTTCGATATCCCGTGTACCGATCAGGTAGCGCTGCTCCTGGATCAGCTCGTTGACCAGCCCGCTCATGTCGATGGGCTCCTCGGGCAGGGCTTCGGGCAGCTCGCGGCTCATCCACAGCAAGGTCTCGGCGATGCGCTGCATGTTCAGCACCGAGCGTTCGATACGTTGCAGGGGCGGCGGCAGGGCGCCGCCGGATTGCAGGGTCAGCAGCTCGATATTGGCCTTGAGCACTGCCAGTGGGGTACGCAGTTCATGGCTGGTGTAGCGCAGCAGCCGACCTTCACGCAGGCTGGCAGCCTGGACCTGTTGCATGCTCTGGGCCAGGGCGTCGGCGAGCATATTGAATTCCTTGAAGCTGAAATTGGGCCGTTCGCCGGCCACCGTGTCGGGGTCCTTGAGGGTACTGGACCACTGGGACAGGCGGCCCAGGGGCCGTACCAGCCACCAGACCAGCAGGGCAATGATGATCAGCGCCGGTATGAACACCGCCAGGCTGATGAAAATCACCCCGTGCAGTTCACGGTCCAGGTAGGCGTCGGACAGTGGCGTCTCGACTTCGCCGCCTTCTTCCTGGTCATGGTCGACGTCGTACATGTACAGGGTCTTGCCGTCCGCCAGGGGTTGGGCAAGGATCGCCCGGCCTTCATCGTCGTCATCGGAATCCAGATCGCCAAAGACCTGGACTGCACCGAAGGACAGGCTCGGGGGCGTGTCCAGCAATTGGCGGACCTTCTCGGGCAGCGCCTCTTTGCCGATGACGCTGGTATAGAAATAGTTGTGCGGCGGCGGGGTCGTGGGGTCCTTGTTGTAGTGCCTGGCGAAGTACTGGGCTTCTTCCTCCATCATCGCGCTAGCGGTGTAGAGCAGGCCGCGGACGCTGTATTCCGGCAGCAGCAGACTGTAGATCAGCAGCACCACGGCGATCAGCAGCAGGAAGCTGCCGCTGATCACCCATTTCAAACTCAGGCCGTTACGCATGTGACCTCAGCTGTATGCCAATACCGGGAAGGGTGTGGATCAGGGGCTGGTCGAAGGACTTGTCCACAGTCTTGCGCAGCCGGTGCATATGCACCTTGAGGGTGTTGCTGTCGGGCGGCTCGTCGCCCCAGATCGTCGCCTCCAGGCGTTCCCGGGTGACAGGCTCGGGGCTGGCGCGCATCAGGCATTCCAGCAGGGTCCAGCAGATGGGCGACAGGTGCAGTTCCTGGCCGGCGCGGCTGACCTTGCGGGTGGTCAGCTCCATTACCAGGTCGGCCACCTGCAGGCGGCTGGCCTGGCCGCTGCGGCGCAGGCTCAGGGCACGGATCCTGGCCACCAGCTCGGCCAGTTCGAAGGGCTTGACCAGATAATCGTCGGCACCGGCGGCAAAGCTGGCGAGCTTGTCCGACAGGGCATCCAGCGAGGTGAGCATGAGGATGGGGGTCTGGCTGCCGTTCTGGCGCAGTTGTTCGCACAGCTGCTGGCCGTCCAGCCGCGGCAGCATGATGTCGAGGAGGATCACGTCGTAATGCTGGCTCAGGGCCAGGTTAAGGCCGGTCTGGCCGTTGCTGGCGTGGTCGCAGACGATGCCGCCGATTTCCAGGTACTCGATGACGGTATTGGCCAGGTCAAGGTTGTCCTCGACCAGCAGCAGGTGAATATGCACGGAAACGTCCCCTTGGACCCTTGGCACTCGATGGGCCGAAGGATAGCGGAAGCCGAGGCTTTTCCATTGATGTTTACCCGCTGTTAACCCGGCGCTCTCTAAGCTCAGGCTCTTCTTAACTGCAGAGCGCGGCACAGCCATGAACCTGTCTTCAGTGCTCAAAGGCATCCTGCTGGTGTTGATTCTTCTCGGCCTGATGGCTTGCGTCCTGCCGTCCGGGGCACCCATGGTGCGCCTTGGGGACGGCGGCCCCTTGAGCTTGTTCCTGCTGGGGCATGACCTGCAACGGGCGGAGGCCGAGCATGTCGCGGGTATCGTCTGACGATAGCGGCGCCGGCTACACCGACCAGTTGGTGCTGTGTCTGATGCTGATCCTGTGTGTATCCATTTCCCTGGGTGCCTATATCGTGCGCTTCAACGCCCAGATCGACCGCCAGCGCGAGCTGTCGCCGGTGCACTTGCTGGAGTGTGGTCAGGGGCGGGGGGCCTTTATCGTCGACCCCCATGGCCGGCTTAGCAGCAGCGACAATTGCTACCTGGTGGACGAAGACGACTAGCCTCGCCGCCTGGCAGCGCCCAGAATGATCCGCCTTCGAGTTCCAGCGCAAGAAACGAGGTTCTTGCGCTGAAATCTCGTTCTACAGTGCAGGCGTACTGAGATGAAGGCGGCGAACCCCAGGGTTGCCGGCCTGATTTCCCTGGCGGATTGAAGGAGAACTGCGATGTCCTGCGTATTCAAGAAAATGGCGTCCCCGGTTGGCCAACTGACCCTGGTCGCCCGGGGAGCGAAGCTGGCGGCGATTCTGTGGGAGCACGAGCGGCAGAACCGGGTGCGCCTGGGCCCACTGCAGGAAGCCGCGGAGCATCCGCTGTTGCTGGAGACCGAGCGCCAGTTGCGCGAATACTTTGCCGGTACCCGCGAGCGTTTCGAGCTTGAGCTGGACTTTGTCGGCACCGAGTTCCAGCGCCAGGTCTGGCAAGCCCTGCTGACCATTCCTTTCGGCGAGACCCGCAGTTACAGCCAGATCGCCCGACAGATCGGCAATCCCACTGCAGTGCGTGCGGTAGGGGCGGCCAATGGGCGTAATCCGATCTCGATCGTCGCCCCCTGCCACCGGGTGATCGGCGCCTCGGGCAGCCTCACCGGTTTCGCCGGCGGTCTTGAGGCCAAGCAGTTCCTGTTGGCACTGGAAGGCGAGGAAACGTTGCAACTGGCGTTCTGAGTAAGCAGTGGCGGCGAGCTGTGACAGAATGGCCCATCGATTTTTCTGGAGCCTTCCCATGGACGCCGCCAAGCCCAGCCTCATCCGCGAAACCTTCCCCGTCGGCCCGCTGCAGTGCAACTGCACCATCATTGGCGACCCGCTGACCAAGAAAGCCATAGTCGTCGATCCGGGCGGCAACCCCGACCTGATCATGGCGCGCCTGGACGCACTGGGCCTGAAGGTGGTGAGCATCATCCATACCCATGCCCATCTGGATCACTTCCTGGCCTCCGGGCAGATGAAGGAAAAGACCGGCGCCACCCTGCACTTGCACAAGGACGACCAGTTTCTCTGGGACAACCTTGAGATGCAGTGCAGCATGTTCGGCGTGCCCTACACCCCTGTGCCGTCCCCGGATCGCTGGTTGGGTGATGACGAAGAGCTGGCCTGCGGTTGCGGTGTGGCCTTGCACACTCCAGGGCATACCCCAGGTTCCATGAGCTTTTGGTTTTCCGAGGCTAAGCTTCTGATTGCCGGCGACACGCTGTTCAAGCGCGGGGTCGGGCGCACGGATTTGTGGGGTGGCGACCAGGCCACGCTGGTGCGTTCGATCAAGCAGCGTCTCTATACCCTCGACGAAGACGCCACAGTGGTTGCCGGGCACGGCCCAGACACCCGGCTGGGAGATGAGATGCGTCAGAACCCGTTCGTGCGAGCCTGACTATTTGCCCGTTGGTTCACGGAATTTTTGCCGTTCTGCGTGTTCCAACGCCGGCAAAGGTCTATTGCCAACGTCCGCTGCACCACAGAATGCAAAATGTAGGAGCTTTCCATGTTCACCTCACGTCGTTTGATTGTTGTCGCTACTGCTGTGGCCTTGTTGTCCGGCTGCGCTTCGCCTAACCCCTATGACAACCAGGGGCAGGCCGACGGCGGCTCGTCTGGCATGAGTAAAACCGCCAAGTACGGTGGGCTGGGAGCCTTGGCCGGTGCGTTGGCTGGTGCTGCCATCGACCACAACAACCGTGGCAAGGGGGCCTTGATCGGTGCAGCAGTGGTCGGTGCTTCCGCTGCAGGTTATGGCTACTACGCTGACCAGCAGGAGAAAAAACTGCGCGCCAGCATGGCTAACACCGGGGTCGAAGTGCAGCGCCAGGGCGATCAGATCAAGCTGATCATGCCGGGCAATATCACCTTCGCCACTGACTCGGCGAATATCGCGCCCAGCTTCTACCAGCCCCTGAACAACCTGGCCAACTCCCTGCGTGAGTTCAACCAGAACCAGATCGAGATCGTCGGCTACACCGACAGCACCGGCAGCCGTCAGCACAACATGGATCTGTCCCAGCGTCGCGCCCAGAGCGTAGCGACCTACCTGACGTCCCAGGGGGTCAGCGGTTCCAACCTGTCCGCTCGTGGCGCCGGTCCGGACAACCCGATCGCCAGCAACGCCGATGTCAACGGCCGTGCGCAGAACCGTCGGGTCGAGGTCAACCTCAAGGCGATTCCGGGCCAGCAGTACCAGCAACCGAACCAGCAGTACCAGCAGCCCTATCAGCAGCAGGGTCAGCAATACCAGCAGTATCCCTGACCGGACTGGCTGAACCCCAGGCATAAAAAAGCCCGCCCGATGCAGATCGGGCGGGCTTTTTTAATGGCTGAGGCGTATTACTTCTTCAGGCCATATTGTTCGTCGAGCATGCCTGGGGCATTCGGCGTCTTCGGCGCGTAGTCCCGTGGTGGTTCCTGGTCCCGTGGAGGGGTCAGGCGCTCACGTGGAGCCTGCACCGACTCCGAGTGCAAGGCGGCCAGCAGGCGCTGGCGGGTCAGTTCGTCCAAGGCCAGGCGATTGGCGCCCTCGGCGAGGTGATCCTGCACTTCCTGGTAACTCTGGGTCAGTTTCTTGACCAGGGTTGCGGTGCTGTTGAAGTGAGTGACCACTTCATTCTGATAATTGTCGAAACGTTCCTGAATATCATCCAACTGACGCTGCGTGCGGTTAGGCGCGGCATTGGGCAGCAGGCGAGCGACCAGGAATCCAATGGCGACACCCGCGACCAGGGCAAGAGTCGGCAACAACCAAACTAAGAGCGAGTGTTCCACGAGTCCTTCCTCTATAAACGGCTTTGCTTTACGTTAACGGCTCGAACCTGCGCTGTATACCGCGATTCACTCGCAATAGATTGGCACAGACCATTTGCTAGACGAGTCGACCCCCTTCGAGGTCACGGAGTTCCTTCCTTGCTTATGCGTGAAACCCCTGTAGTGATTGCCGGCCCGGTGGGCCAACTGGAAGCCCTGTATCTGCAGGTGCCCGATGCACGTGGGATGGCGCTGATCTGCCACCCCAATCCGGTGCAGGGCGGCACCATGCTCAATAAGGTGGTATCCACCCTGCAGCGCACTGCGCGGGATGCCGGCCTGAGCACTCTGCGCTTCAACTACCGTGGCGTGGGCGCCAGTGAAGGCAGCCACGACATGGGCAGCGGTGAAGTCGACGATGCCCAGGCGGCAGCCCAGTGGTTGCAGGCCCAGCATCCGCAACTGCCCTTGACCCTGTTCGGGTTCTCCTTTGGCGGCTTTGTCGCGGCCAGCCTTGGCGGGCGTCTGGAAGGCCAGGGCACGCAGCTCAAGCACTTGTTCATGGTGGCGCCGGCAGTCACCCGCCTGCGTGATAGCGACCTGCTGCCGCAGAACTGCCCGTTGACCCTGATCCAGCCGGAAACCGATGAGGTCATCGACCCTCAGGCGGTCTACGACTGGTCCGACGCGCTTGTTCGCCCCCATGAGCTGCTGAAAGTGGCAGAATGCGGGCACTTTTTTCATGGCAAGCTCACCGATCTGAAAGATCTGGTGCTGCCGCGACTTTCGAATTGATAGCAGTCTGATAAGCGATTACCCATGACTACTCGTACGCGTATCCTCACCGGCATCACCACCACCGGCACTCCGCACCTGGGCAACTATGCCGGTGCGATCCGCCCGGCGATCGTCGCCAGCCGCGACAGCAATGCCGATTCCTTCTACTTTCTGGCCGACTACCACGCACTGATCAAGTGCGATGACCCGCTGCGTATCCAGCGTTCGCGCCAGGAAATCGCCGCCACCTGGTTGGCCGGTGGCCTGGATGTGGAACGCGTGACTTTCTATCGCCAGTCGGACATCCCGGAGATCCCCGAGCTGACCTGGCTGTTGACCTGCGTGGCGGCCAAGGGGCTGCTCAACCGTGCCCATGCCTATAAGGCTTCGGTGGACAAGAATGTCGAGGCCGGTGAAGACCCGGACGCCGGCATCACCATGGGCTTGTACAGCTACCCGGTACTGATGGCGGCGGACATCCTGATGTTCAACGCGCACAAGGTGCCGGTGGGCCGCGACCAGATCCAGCACGTGGAAATGGCCCGGGACATTGGCCAGCGTTTCAACCACCTGTTCGGCCAGGGCAAGGAGTTCTTCACCATGCCCGAGGCGCTGATCGAGGAAAGTGTTGCCACCTTGCCAGGCCTCGATGGCCGCAAGATGTCCAAGAGTTACGACAACACCATCCCGCTGTTCACCAGCGCCAAGGACATGAAGGGCGCGATCTCGCGGATCGTCACCGACTCCAAGGCGCCAGGCGAGGCCAAGGATCCGGACAACTCTCATTTGTTCACCCTGTACCAGGCGTTCTCCACCCCTGCGCAAGCCGCCGAGTTCCGCAGCGAGCTGCTTCAGGGCCTGGGTTGGGGCGAAGCCAAGAACCGCCTGTTCCAATTGCTGGATGCCGAACTGGGCGAAGCCCGCGAGCGTTATCACCAACTGATCGCACGCCCTTCGGACCTGGAAGACATCTTGCGTGCCGGCGCCGTCAAGGCCCGTGCCGTGGCCACGCCGTTCCTCAACGAACTGCGCGAAGCCGTGGGCCTGCGCTCTTTCGCCGCCCAGGTACAGGTGGCAGCCACCTCCAAGAAAAAAGCCGCCAAGGCCGCGCGTTTCATCAGCTTTCGAGAGGATGACGGCAGCTTCCGTTTCCGTTTGCTGTCGGCCGATGGCGAGCAACTGCTGCTGTCGCGCAATTTCGCTGATGGCAAGGCTGCAGGTGCTGTCACCAAGCAACTGCAATCGGGCCAGGAGCTGGATCTGCGGACCGAGGGCAATGCATTCGGTATCTGGCTGGACGGCGCCTGTGTGGCGGATAGCCCGGACTTTGCCGATGCCAGCGCCCGTGACGCGGCTGTAGATGCACTGCGCATCGCTCTGACCCCGGCGCAGGACTAATCGGCATCTTCCCGACCAAGGGCTGATTGCCATTCCCCAGGGCCGTCGCTAAAGTGACGGCCCGTTTTTGTTGCCTTGCTAACGAATTATGACGCCCCTAGAACGATACCAAGCAGATCTGAAACGCCCGGATTTCTTTCATGATGCGGCACAGGAAACGGCTGTGCGTCATCTGCAGCGCCTGTATGACGATCTGATCGCGGCCGAGCAAAACAAGCCGGGCCTGCTCGGCAAGCTTTTTGGCAAGAAGGATCAGACGCCGGTCAAGGGTCTGTATTTCTGGGGCGGAGTGGGGCGCGGTAAGACCTATCTGGTGGACACCTTCTTCGAAGCCTTGCCGTTCAAGGAAAAGGTACGCACGCACTTTCACCGTTTCATGAAGCGCGTACACGAAGAAATGAAGACCCTGGGCGGTGAGAAGAACCCGTTGACCATCATCGCCAAGCGTTTCTCGCAAGAGGCGCGGGTGATCTGCTTCGACGAATTCTTCGTGTCTGACATTACTGACGCGATGATTCTTGGCACCCTCATGGAGGAGCTGTTCAAGAATGGCGTGACCCTGGTCGCCACTTCGAACATCGTCCCCGACGGCTTGTACAAGGATGGCTTGCAGCGCGCGCGCTTCCTGCCGGCGATTGCCCTGATCAAGCAGAACACCGAGATCGTCAACGTCGACAGCGGTGTCGACTATCGCTTGCGTCACCTGGAGCAGGCGGAGCTGTTCCACTATCCATTGAACGAAGAAGCACAGGAAAGCTTGCGCAAGAGCTTCCGGGCGTTGACGCCGGAGTGCACCCAGGCGGTGGAAAACGATGTGTTGATCATCGAGAACCGCGAGATCCGCGCATTGCGTACCTGCGATGATGTGGCCTGGTTCGACTTCCGGGAACTGTGCGACGGCCCGCGCAGCCAGAACGACTACATCGAGCTGGGCAAGATCTTTCATGCCGTGTTGCTTAGTGGCGTGGAGCAGATGAGCGTCACCACCGACGACATCGCCCGGCGCTTTATCAACATGGTCGACGAGTTCTACGACCGCAACGTCAAGCTGATCATTTCCGCCGAGGTCGAACTCAAGGACCTCTACACCGGTGGCCGCCTGACGTTCGAGTTCCAGCGCACCCTTAGCCGCCTGCTGGAGATGCAGTCCCACGAGTTCCTGTCGCGGGCGCACAAGCCATAAGCACCGCCAGATGAAAAAGGGCCTGCATAGCAGGCCCTTTTTTTATGCCGCCTGTTGCTGGAACTGTTGACGGTACTGGTTGGGTGAAAGTTCGGTGTGCTGGCGGAACAGTCGGGCGAAGAAACTGGCGTCGTCGTAGCCGACTTCGTAGCTGATGGTCTTGATGCTCTTGCGCGTTCCCGAGAGCAGGCCCTTGGCGGTTTCGATGCGCAGGCGCTGCAGGTAATGCAGGGGCTTGTCGCCGGTGGCGGTCTGGAAGCGGCGCATGAAGTTGCGAATGCTCATGCCGTGCTCGCGGGCCACGTCCTCGAAGCGGAACTTGTCGGCGAAGTGCTCTTCGAGCCAGTGCTGGATTTGCAGGATGATCACGTCCTGATGCAGCTTCTGGCCGCCGAAGCCGATGCGCCCTGGGGCGTAGCTGCGCTGTACTTCATAGAGAATGTCCCGGGCCACGGCCTGGGCCACGTTGGCACCGCAGAAGCGTTCGATCAGGTAGATGTACAGGTCGCAGGCCGAGGTGGTACCGCCCGCGCAGTAGAGGTTGTCGGCGTCGGTCAGGTGCTTGTCCTGATTGAGCTGGACCTTGGGGAAGCGCTCATTGAAGGCGCTGAAGAAGCGCCAGTAGGTAGTGGCTTCCTTGCCATCGAGCAAGCCGGCTTCCGCCAGCCAGAACACCCCGGTGGCTTCGCCGCAGAGCACCGCGCCGCGAGCGTGCTGGGCGCGCAGCCAGGGCAAGATCTGCGGGTAACGCTGGCACAGGGTGTCGAAGTCGTCCCAGAACGCCGGGAGGATGATGATATCGGTGTCTTCCAGCGGGCCGTCCACCGGCATGATCACGTCGCTGAAACTGCATACGGGTTGACCGTCGGGGCTGACCAGGCGGGTTTCGAACGCCGGGGTCAGGCCTTGGCCCAGTTGTTTGCCGTAGCGCAGGCTGGCCAGATGGAAGAAATCCTTGGCTTGCATGAGGGTGGAAGCGAAAACCCGGTCGATAGCCAGGATGCTGACGCGCCGCAAGGGCGTGGAGGTTTGGTTAGACATAATTCAATTGTTCTTATAGGGGAAAGTGGTCACCAGACGGCTGGATCGTCTTATTTTTTGTCGGATGTGTCCAGTGTCCCGTGCAGGTGGCTAGCCTTAGGCTCTGGCAGCCAACCCATGATCAATAACCATCACAGGTGCCTGCATGATCCCTAGAACCTTGTTCAGCTCCGAGCACGAACTCTTCCGTGACAGCGTGCGTACATTCCTTGAGAAAGAGGCAGTGCCCTTCCATGGCGAATGGGAAAAACAGGGCTATATCGACCGTCAGTTGTGGAGCAAGGCGGGGGAGGCCGGAATGCTGTGTTCGCACATTCCCGAGGAGTACGGCGGCCTGGGGGCGGATTTTCTCTACAGCGCGGTGGTGATCGAGGAGATTGGCCGGCTGGGGCTGACGGGCATTGGTTTTTCCCTGCATTCGGACATTGTCGCGCCCTACATCCTGCATTACGGCAGTGAATCGCTGAAGCACAAGTACCTGCCCCGGCTGGTCTCGGGGGAAATGGTCACGGCCATTGCCATGACCGAGCCGGGGGCGGGCTCCGACCTGCAAGGGGTGAAGACCACGGCAGTGCTCGACGGCGACGAATACGTGATCAATGGTTCCAAGACCTTTATTACCAACGGCTACCTGGCGGACCTGGTGATAGTCGTGGCCAAGACCGATCCCAAGGCCGGAGCCAAGGGCACCAGCTTGTTTCTGGTTGAGGCCGATACTCCCGGGTTCTCCAAGGGCAAGCGCCTGGAAAAGGTGGGAATGAAGGCTCAGGACACCTCCGAGCTGTTCTTCCAGGATGTGCGAGTACCCAAGGAGAATCTGCTGGGGCAGGCTGGGGCAGGTTTTGCCTATTTGATGCAGGAGTTGCCCCAGGAGCGCCTGACCGTGGCCATTGGTGGCCTGGCCAGTGCCGAGGCGGCGTTGCAGTGGACCCTGGAATACACCCGCGAACGCAAAGCCTTTGGCAAGGCAATTGCCGATTTCCAGAACAGCCGTTTCAAGCTGGCGGAAATGGCCACGGAAATTCAGATCGGCCGGGTATTTGTCGATCGCTGCCTGGAACTGCACTTGCAGGGCAAGCTCGATGTGCCGACGGCGGCCATGGCCAAGTACTGGGGGACTGACCTGCAGTGCAAGGTGCTTGATGAATGCGTGCAGTTGCACGGTGGCTACGGCTTCATGTGGGAGTACCCGGTGGCCCGGGCCTGGGCCGATGCCCGGGTGCAGCGCATTTATGCCGGGACCAACGAGATCATGAAGGAGATCATTGCCCGCTCACTATAGGAAGCGGGCCGCCGGCGAAGGGTGCGAAGCGGGTTATACGACGTATCCATTCGCTGGCAAGCCAGCAACTGTGGGTCTATTAAGGCGCGGGGTTGGGGTGATCCTTGTGGATTGCCTCGATCCCGGCGAGGACCTCCTCCGACAACTTCAAGGCAGCGCTGGCGATGTTGCTGTCCAGCTGTTCCAGAGTGGTGGCGCCGATGATGTTGCTGGTCACGAACGGCTGTTGAGTGACGAAGGCTAGGGCCATTTGTGCCGGATCCAGGCCGTGCTCGCGGGCCAGCGCCACATAACGGCTGCAGGCCGCTTCCGACTGAGGGTTGAAGTAGCGGCTGAAGCGGCTGTAGAGGCTTAGCCGTGCCTTGGCTGGCCGCGCGCCGCCTTCGTACTTGCCGGACAGGTAGCCAAAGGCCAGAGGAGAGTAGGCCAGCAGGCCGCATTGTTCACGAATGGCAATTTCCGCCAGGCCCACTTCGAAGCTGCGGTTGAGCAGGTTGTAGGGGTTCTGGATCGAAACCGCCCGCGGCCAGCCACGGCTCTCGGCCAGGGCAAGGAACTTCATGGTGCCCCATGGCGTTTCGTTGGACAGGCCGATATGGCGGATCTTGCCGGCCTTGACCTGCTCGTCCAGGGCTTCGAGGGTTTCTTCCAGCGGAGTGAAGTCTTCATCGGCCTGGTGCTTGTAGCCCAGTTGGCCGAAGAAGTTGGTGCTGCGCTCGGGCCAGTGCAGTTGGTATAGGTCGATCCAGTCGGTCTGCAGGCGCTTGAGGCTGGCATCCACGGCTTCGACTATATGCTTGCGGTTGTGCTTGAGCTGTTTGTCGCGAATGTAGTCGATGGTGTTGCCCGGACCTGCGATCTTGCTGGCCAGGACCCAGTCGGCGCGGTCGCCGCGCTGCTTGAACCAGTTGCCGATATAGCGCTCGGTGGTGGCGTAGGTTTCGGCCTTTGGCGGCACCGGGTACATCTCGGCAGTGTCGATGAAGTTGATTCCGGCGTTCTTGGCCCGCTCGATCTGAGCGAAGGCTTCAGCCTCGGTGTTCTGCTCGCCCCAGGTCATGGTGCCCAGGCAAATTGCACTCACATTCAGATCGGTTCGGCCCAGCTGGCGGTAGTCCATCGGGTGCTCCCTTGGCAAAACAATCATAAAAGCAGGTTGAAATTTTTTTCGCAATCTGCATAATTCGGCAGCTCTTTCTGCAGTGGAAGTGATGCGCCGCCTGCCGAAGAATCTTGCCGTATATCAGACGCGCTGACCCGAGCCCCCGATAGCGTCTGTGTCCGGCTGCCTTTGACCTTGTCAAAGTAAGCACTATTCAGTAAGATCCGCCGTCTATTTTGCTGGGCGGCCCCTGAGGCTATAAAGAATGAAAACTTTTACTGCTAAACCGGAAACAGTAAAGCGCGACTGGTTCGTCGTCGACGCTGCTGGTCAGACCCTGGGTCGTCTGGCCACCGAAATCGCGAGCCGTCTGCGTGGCAAGCACAAGCCTGAGTACACTCCTCACGTTGACACCGGCGACTACATCGTCGTGATCAATGCCGAGCAGGTACGTGTTACTGGCGCTAAAACCACTGACAAAATGTACTACTCCCACTCCGGTTTCCCGGGCGGCATCAAGTCGATCAACTTCGAAAAGCTGATCGCCAAAGCCCCTGAGCGCGTGATCGAGACCGCGGTAAAAGGCATGCTGCCTAAGAACCCGCTGGGTCGCGACATGTACCGTAAGCTGAAAGTCTATGCGGGCGCTGCACACCCTCATACTGCTCAGCAGCCCCAAGAACTGAAGATTTAACGGAATAGTTCATTATGTCGGCGACTCAAAATTACGGCACTGGCCGTCGCAAGACTGCAACCGCACGCGTTTTCCTGCGTCCGGGCACTGGCAACATCTCGATCAACAACCGCTCCCTGGATAACTTCTTCGGTCGCGAAACTGCCCGCATGGTAGTTCGTCAACCGCTGGAGCTGACCGAGACCGTTGAGAAGTTCGATATCTACGTCACCGTTATCGGCGGCGGTGTAAGTGGTCAAGCTGGCGCAATCCGCCACGGTATCACTCGCGCTCTGATGGATTACGACGAAACTCTGCGCAGCGCGCTGCGTAAAGCTGGTTTCGTAACCCGTGACGCACGTGAAGTTGAGCGTAAGAAAGTGGGTCTGCGTAAAGCGCGTAAGCGTCCGCAATACTCCAAGCGTTAATTCGCTACTGCGTTCAAAAACGCCCAGTCTCCTCGCGGAGCTGGGCGTTTTTTATTGTCTAGAATTTGCTCTGTGACAACTTGCCACATCCGCGGAGGCCCTATACTGCAAGGCTTCGGGCCGGCTCGGCTTGGTAATTACCTTGTCAGAATAGGGGCTTTTCATTACCATTCGGCAAAATTTTTATAAGTTCAGATTTTTACTTAGTAGATGCCTGATTTAACAGGCCACAAAGCTGATGGGAGAGGACTGAATGAGCAATGACGGCGTGAATGCAGGCCGGCGTCGCTTCCTAGTAGCAGCCACATCCGTGGTGGGTGCTGCTGGAGCGGTGGGGGCTGCGGTCCCGTTCGTGGGGTCATGGTTTCCCAGTGCCAAGGCGAAAGCCGCAGGTGCACCGGTGAAGGTGAATATCAGCAAGATCGACCCAGGTCAGCAGATGATTGCTGAATGGCGTGGTCAGCCGGTATTCATCGTCCGCCGTACCGAGGAAATCCTGGGGAATCTTAAAAAGATCGAGGGCCAGTTGTCTGACCCTGACTCCAAGAACTCAGTACAACCAACCTACGTCGACCCGGAAGTGCGTTCGATCAAGCCAGAGATTCTGCTGCTGATCGGTATCTGCACCCACCTGGGCTGTTCTCCGACCTTCCGTCCTGAAGTGGCGCCCGCGGATCTGGGCAAGGACTGGGTAGGTGGCTATTTCTGCCCTTGCCACGGTTCCCACTACGATCTGGCTGGTCGCGTCTACAAGTCGCAACCTGCGCCTTTGAACCTGCCAGTACCCCCGCATTCCTATGAGTCGGATGACATCATCGTCATTGGCGTCGACACGGAGAAAGCGTGATGAGCAAGTTCATGGATTGGGTTGATGCGCGCTTCCCCGCGACCAAGATGTGGGAAGACCATCTCAGCAAGTATTACGCTCCGAAGAACTTCAACTTCTTCTATTTCTTTGGCTCCCTGGCGCTGCTGGTTCTGGTCAACCAGATCGTAACCGGTGTCTGGCTGACCATGAGCTACACCCCTTCGGCGGAAGAGGCCTTCGCTTCCGTTGAATACATCATGCGCGACGTCGAGTACGGCGCGATCCTGCGTCTGCTCCACTCCACCGGCGCTTCGGCGTTCTTCATCGTGGTCTATCTGCACATGTTCCGTGGCCTGCTCTACGGTTCCTACCAGAAGCCCCGTGAGCTGGTGTGGCTGTTCGGCATGCTGATCTACCTGGCACTGATGGCCGAGGCCTTCATGGGCTACCTGCTGCCGTGGGGCCAGATGTCCTACTGGGGCGCCCAGGTGATCATCTCGCTGTTCGGTGCGATCCCGGTCATCGGCGACGACCTGACTCAGTGGATCCGCGGTGACTACCTGATTTCCGGTATCACCCTGAACCGCTTCTTCGCCTTGCACGTTGTTGCCCTGCCGATCGTGATCCTCGGTCTGGTGGTGCTGCACATCCTGGCACTGCACGAAGTGGGTTCGAACAACCCGGATGGCGTCGACATCAAGAAGAACAAGGATGAGAACGGCATCCCGCTGGATGGTATTCCTTTCCACCCTTACTACACCGTGAAGGATATCGTCGGCGTAGTGGTGTTCCTCTTCATCTTCTGCTCGATCGTGTTCTTCTTCCCGGAAATGGGTGGCTACTTCCTCGAGAAGCCGAACTTCGAACAGGCCAACCCGTTCAAGACGCCTGAGCACATTGCTCCGGTTTGGTACTTCACCCCGTTCTACGCGATCCTGCGTGCGGTGCCGGACAAGCTCATGGGCGTCATTGCCATGGGGGCTGCCATTGCCGTGCTGTTCGTGCTGCCTTGGCTCGACCGTAGCCCGGTCAAGTCCATGCGCTACAAAGGCTGGCTGAGCAAGATCTGGCTGCTGGTGTTCTGCATCTCGTTCGTGATCCTGGGTGTGCTGGGTGTATTGGCACCGACTCCGGGCCGTACGCTGCTGTCGCAGGTATGTACCTTCCTGTACTTCGCCTACTTCATTCTGATGCCGTTCTACACCAGGCTCGAGAAGACCAAACCGGTTCCGGAAAGGGTGACTGGCTGATGAAAAAGCTATTTGCTGTACTGATTCTTGCTGCTATGCCTGTATTGTCTTTCGCGGCCGAGCACGGCGGCCCTGAGTTGGAGAAGGTCGATATCGACCTGGCCGACAAAGCTGCCCTGCAAGACGGCGCGCGTACCTTTGCCAACTACTGCATGGGCTGCCACAGCGCCAAGTTCCAGCGTTATGAGCGGGTTGCCGACGATCTGGGTATCCCTCACGATCTGATGTTGAGCAAGCTGGTCTTCACCGGCGCCAAGATCGGTGACCACATGAACATCGGCATGCAGCCGGCAGATGCCAAGACCTGGTTTGGCGCTGCGCCACCGGATCTGACCCTGGTGGCCCGTGTGCGGGGTACCGACTGGCTCTATGGCTACCTCAAGTCCTTCTATGAGGACCCGGCGCGCCCTTGGGGTGTGAATAACAAGGTTTTCCCGAACGTGGGCATGCCTAACGTTCTGGTTGGCCTGCAGGGTCGCCAGGTGATCGGTTGCAAGCAGGTGCAGATCGTCGAAGACGGCAAGAAGCAATACGATCCGCTGACCGGCACGCCGCTGACTCATGAAGCCTGTGACCAGCTGACCATCAAGGAGAACACCGGGACTCTCAACGAGGCTCAGTTCGACGAGAAGGTCAAGAACCTGGTGACCTTCCTGGCTTACTCGGCCAACCCGGTCAAGCTGCAGCACCAGCGCATCGGTACCTACGTACTGCTGTACCTGGCCTTCTTCTTCGTGTTCGCCTATCTGCTCAAGCGCGAATACTGGAAGGATGTGCATTGATAGCGTTTTAAGCATCAGTTGTTGAACGTGCGCGCCCAAGGGCGTCTCTGAAACTGTAACAACCCTGTATCATTCGGGGGTTACCAGAGGCGCCCTGAGGGCGCGCTCGTTTTTTCTGCTTCCGATAATTTCAACAAGCGAGGAGGATCGCCATGGGCGTGACCAATCGGTTGGCCTGTTACTCCGACCCCGCCGACCACTATTCCCACCGGGTGCGCATTGTGCTCGCAGAGAAGGGTGTCAGCGCCGAGATCATCAGTGTGGAGGCGGGGCGTCAGCCGCCGAAGCTGATCGAAGTGAACCCTTATGGGAGCTTGCCAACGCTGGTCGATCGCGACCTGGCGTTGTGGGAGTCGACAGTGGTGATGGAGTACCTGGATGAGCGTTATCCGCATCCGCCACTGCTGCCGGTTTATCCTGTGGCGCGAGCCAACAGCCGTCTGCTGATACACCGGATCCAGCGTGACTGGTGCGGGCAAGTGGATCTGATTCTTGATCCGCGGACCAAGGAGGCTGCTCGAGTGCAGGCGCGCAAGGAATTGCGTGAAAGCCTGACGGGTGTTTCTCCTTTGTTTGCCGACAAGCCATTTTTCCTCAGTGAGGAACAAAGTCTGGTGGACTGCTGCCTACTGCCCATACTCTGGAGATTGCCGGTCCTGGGTATCGAACTGCCGCGGCAGGCCAAGCCGTTGCTTGATTATATGGAACGCCAATTTGCGCGTGAGGCTTTCCAGGCGAGTCTGTCTGGTGTCGAACGCGATATGCGCTGAGGCTTAAGGAGCCGCTATGAACTCCAGTCGACCTTATCTGGTCCGCGCGCTCTATGAGTGGATTGTGGACAACGATTGCACCCCGCACATGCTGGTCAATTCCGACTATCCGGCAGTGCAGGTGCCCCAGGGCTTTGCCAGTGATGGGCAGATCGTCCTGAACATTTCTCCCAGTGCCGTGCGTCATCTGCATATGGATAACGACGTAGTGACCTTCGAAGGGCGCTTCGGTGGTGTGCCGCACAGCCTGCATGTGCCGGTTGCGGCGATCCTGGGGATCTATGCCCGTGAGAATGGCCAGGGCATGGTCTTCGATCTGGAGTCGCCTCTGGATGAAGAGGATGATCTCGAGCCGGATGACGACCTGCCGCCACCGGACAGTGAGCCGCCGCGCCCCAGTGGCCGACCCAGCTTGAAAGTGGTCAAGTAATAAAAAAGGCGATCCATCCGGATCGCCTTTTTTGTATCTCGCGGTTGTGTGTCAGTCGATGTATTCGAACAGTTTGACGATCTTCTGCACACCGGACACGCCTTGAACCAGGTTGGTGGCCTGGGTGGCCTCCTGTTGGGTCAGCAAGCCCAGCAGGTAGACGATGCCGTTCTCGGTTACCACCTTGATTCGCGAGGCGGGCACGCTGGCGTCGGTGAGCATCTGGGTCTTGATCTTGGTGGTCAGCCAGCCATCGTTCTGGCGGGCCAGGAAGCCGGAAGGTGGCAGTACCTGCAGTTCGTTGTGCACCTTCTTGACGCGCTGCACTTCGCTGGCGGCCTGTTCGGCCATGGCCTTGAGGTCCGGGCGGGGTGTTTGTCCGGCCAGCAGGACGATGCCGTTGAAGCTGGTGACAACGATGTGCGAGTTGTTTTCCAGGTCTGGGCTGGCTTTGGCGACGTTGACGGCGACTTTGGTCTCGATCAGCGAGTCGTCGATCTTGCTGCCAAAGGTGCGGGTGCCGCGGTCATCATCGATGGGTTTGTCGCGGGTGGCGGTAATCACCGAGCTGCAACCAGTGATGCTCAGGCACAAGGTCAAGGCCAGGAGGCCAAGGCGATTAGGGGTCATTCTTCACTCCCGAACAATTGGCTGTCGATCAGATCGCAGAGGCAATGGATCGCCAGCAGGTGGACTTCTTGAATGCGTGCAGTGACGGTGGCCGGGACGCGGATCTCGACATCTTCAGGCAGCAGCAGGGAAGCCATGCCGCCGCCGTCACGACCGGTCAATGCTACGACAATCATTTCGCGATCATGTGCGGCCTGGATCGCTTGAATAATGTTTGCGGAGTTGCCGCTGGTGGAAATCGCCAGCAACACATCACCGGGCTGGCCCAGGGCGCGGATCTGCTTGGAGAAGACTTCGTTGTAGCTGTAGTCGTTGGCGATCGAGGTGATGGTAGAGCTGTCGGTAGTCAGGGCAATGGCCGGCAGGCTCGGGCGTTCGCGCTCGAAGCGGTTGAGCAGTTCGGAGGAGAAATGCTGGGCATCGCCGGCGGAGCCGCCGTTGCCGCAAGAGAGCATCTTGCCCTCGTTGAGCAGGGCGTTGACCATGACCTGGCTGGCTTGCTCGATGTGCGGTGCAAGTACGTCCATCGCCTGTTGCTTGGTGTCGATACTGGCCTGAAAAAGCTGGCGAATTCGGGATTGCATGTCCATCTGTGTGACCTTAAGTGGCGCGGCTTGGTGGCACGTAAATGTGCAGCCCGCAAAGCAAAGAGCAAAAAAGTTGAGTGAAAATGGGTGCGGCCTGAGGGCTTCTTTCAGCTGTCGAAGGCATTGCGTAGCCAGTTCAAGCGGGCTTCTGCACCCGAGGCGCCGTCAATGGCGACCACGTCGAAACGGCAAGGATGGCTGGACCAGCGTGATTCGCTTTGCAGGAAAAGCTGCGCGGCAAGGATCAGTTTTTGACGCTTGCGCCCATCGATACTGCCCAGTGCGCCACCCCATTGCGTGTGTTTTCTGTAGCGGACTTCGACGAATACTACTGTATCGCCGTCAAGCATGACCAGATCAAGCTCGCCGCGTTTACACAACCAGTTCTGCGCCAGCAGGCGCAGTCCGTGCTGTTGGAGATGCCCAAGCGCTTGGCTTTCGGCATCTCGTCCGCTGTGCTGGCTTGATCCTTGGAGCATTAGCGCGGCGTGTCGGGCAGGCGGGTCACCTGGCCCCCGACGAACTTGGCCCATGGCAGCTGACGCTCGATGCGTTGCCCGGCAGCCATGCCCAGGCTGCCGGATTCACCTTCTATCCGGCTGTCTGGCAGGGCCTTGAGTTGGCCCAGGCGTGGCGCCAATCGGTAGGCGTCGACGCCCATGGCATACAGGCGCCCTAGGCTGCCGCCGGCTTGCGGCCATTGTGCGGTGACCTGGCGGCGCAGCGGGCCGTTGGCATCCAGCAGCCATGGGGTTTCGCAGAACATCACGCCGTTCATGTCGTTGTACTGGTTCTGGTCGCCGCTGGCGCTGAACACATTGGAGGTGGCGTAGACCGGTACATCACCAGCGTATTGGAAGTTCAAGGTCGGCTTGATCTGCTGAGCCTGTTGCGGAGTGGAGGCGAGGAAAATGAACTCGATATCCTGGCGACGTGATGGCTGTGCGGCTACCTGGGTGCCTACGGTGCTCTGCAGGCTCTTGGCGCGGCCTTCGCTCTGGCGCAACTGGAACAGGTCGGCAATCTGCTGTGCCAGGGCGACGGGCTGATCGACGCGTTCGATACCGATTACGCTACCACCGTTGGCTTCCCAATCCTGACGGAATGCCTTGAGCACGCGATCGCCCCATTCGCCTTTCGGAACCAGAGCGGCGGCGCGGTGCAGGCCGTCGGCGCGGGCGCGACGGGAAACCTCGCGAGCTTCGTCTTCGGCTGCCAGGCCGAACTGGAACAACTGCGCCGGGCCTTGTTCGCCTTCGCTGTAGTTCAGGGCCAGGGTGGTGATCGGCAGCTGCGGGCGAGCGGCAAGTTGCTTGACCAGGGGCTTTTCCAGTGGGCCGACGACCAGTTGCACGCCAGCGGCCTGAGCCTTGCGGTAGAAGTCATCCAGCGAGCTTAGGCGCGAGCTGTCATAGAACTCGATGCTGGGTGGATTCTGTCCGGCTTGCTGAGCCTGGTAGTGAGCAGCCATGAAACCTTCGCGCAGTGCTTTGGAAACCGATGCGAGGGGGCCGTCCTGTGGCAGCAGCAAGGCAATTTTCGATACCGGCTGGCTGGCCAGTTCCTTGAGCTTGATCAGGGGTTGGGGCAGTTGAATGGCAGCCGGGTGCTTTGGATTCTGGGCGCGCCAGGTATCGATGGCTGCCTGCTGCTGTTCCAGGGTGCCGGCGCTCTTGACTGCCAGGGCCAGGCTCATCCAGCCGGCCAGGTCGTCATTGCCGGCAGGCTGCAACTGATCGGTCGGCAGGGCGGCAATCAGTGCCCAGATGGCTTCGTGGTTTTTGGCTGCTGCATCATCCTTGAGCAAGGGCGCGATAACGATGCGCTCTTTGGCGGCGGCCAATGTCTGGCCGTCGGCTTCCAGTGCGCGAGCATGAACGCTGCCGGTGCGAATCTGTTGAGCTGCCGGCAGTTCGCTCAGGTGTTGCAGGCTTGGATGGCTCAGTGCGGTGAGGGCAGCCTTTGGCTGGTTGCGCACCAGGGCCAGCTCTGCGGACAGGGTGCTGGCGAAGATTTGCTGGGCAGGCTTGAGTTGATCCAGCGGCACTTGCTGCAGGATTTGTCCGGCGCGTCCGGCATTGCCTTGACGATACGCCAGGTCGGCGGCGCTCAGGCGCAGCAGGGCTGCTTTTTCCGGAGTTTTGCTGGTGGCGGCCTGTTCGAGCAGTTGCTCGATACTGGCATCCGGTGTCCGTGGAAGTTCGCCAAGGCTGGAAGAGGGCGAGCTGGCGCAAGCCACCAGAAGGGTAGCCAGGCAGAGGGCAAGAAACAGCCGCAGGCAAGCGATCATGTAAGTGTTCCTGATACTCGATCAAATGAGCGTGGAATTGTACCCAAGCGCTGGCTGGGGTGCGATGTTACTGGCGATAAACCGTCGATTTAGCTCAAGCAAATGTTGCTTGGCTGCCTGAAAGGTCGCGGCACAGCGCCATACCGGCTGATCGCAAGGCGTATTGAGAATGCTTCAACGCGCTACAATGGCGCTTTTGCCGATCAAGAGGTGTGCGCTTTGACTGCTCCAGGTCCTTTGAATTCCGCTGCTGGCTCGCTTTATGTGGTGGCGACGCCCATCGGCAACCTGGACGATATCAGCGCCCGGGCCTTGAAGCTGTTGCGCGAGGTGTCGTTGATCGCTGCCGAAGATACCCGGCATTCCCAGCGCCTGATGCAGCACTTTGGTATTTCCACGCCCCTGGCTGCCTGCCATGAGCACAACGAGCGTGATGAGGGCAGTCGCTTCATTACTCGTCTGCTGGCTGGGGATAATGTCGCCTTGATCTCCGATGCGGGCACGCCGCTGATTTCCGATCCCGGCTACCACCTGGTGCGCCAGGCGCGGGCGGCGGGTATCAACGTGGTTCCAGTACCGGGGGCCTGTGCTCTGATCGCGGCGTTGTCGGCGGCGGGCTTGCCTTCAGACCGGTTCATCTTCGAAGGCTTTCTGCCGGCCAAGGCGGTCGGGCGCAGGGCGCGCCTGGAAGCGGTCAAGGAAGAGCCGCGTACGCTGATTTTCTATGAGGCGCCGCATCGCATACTTGAATGCCTGCAGGATATGGAGTCGGTATTCGGTGGTGAGCGGCCGGCATTGCTGGCGCGTGAATTGACCAAGACCTTCGAGACCCTGAAGGGGCTGCCACTTTCCGAGCTGCGCCAGTTCGTCGAGTCCGACAGCAATCAGCAGCGTGGGGAGTGCGTGGTGCTGGTCGCGGGGTGGACAGCACCGGAAAGTGATGAGGCGATCAGTAGTGAGTCGATGCGTATCCTCGACCTGTTGCTCAAGGAAATGCCGCTGAAGCGGGCTGCTGCTTTGGCTGCGGAAATCACTGGCGAGCGCAAGAATGTGCTGTATCAGGTGGCCCTGGATAAACAGAAAGAACAATAAATTGCGTAGCAGGGTGGCCAAAGGCTTTTAGCGCTTGTTCTTCGTTCGCTCTGCCGTTAACCTGCGCGGCGGAGAGTCGATTGGACAGTCGCTGCCCTCTATGAAAATTAGAGGGGGGAGGAAAGTCCGGGCTCCATAGGGCGGAGTGCCAGGTAATGCCTGGGGGGCGTGAGCCTACGGAAAGTGCCACAGAAAATAACCGCCTAAGCACTTCGGTGCCGGTAAGGGTGAAAAGGTGCGGTAAGAGCGCACCGCACGTCTGGTAACAGTTCGTGGCTAGGTAAACCCCACTCGGAGCAAGACCAAATAGGGTTCCAAGGCGTGGCCCGCGCTGGAACCGGGTAGGTTGCTAAAGATGTCCAGTGATGGCCATCGTAGAGGAATGACTGTCCTCGACAGAACCCGGCTTACAGATCGACTCTCCACCTTTTCCCTCCCTGCTTGAATCAATAGCAGAAGCGTTTTTGTAATACCGAAAAAATCTTACTCTTAATAAATTACTTTAACTTCGCGCTGCAGCTTATTGAGCTGTCGGAAGTTGATGCTCTGAAGCACCCTTCGAATTCCCGTTACCTCTCCTTTAAGTCTCCTAAATCTCCGTTCTATAAGGCTTTTCCGTCGCCGCGCGCCTTGACGGTGGTGTGGGCGCATTCCTATAGTGTGCGCAAGTGGCGGAAAGTGGCATGAAGTGGGTTTTTTGAGCGCAAAACGCTAAAATTTGGAGAAACGCTGACGTGTTTCGCGGAGCTAACGCTATCAGTCTCGATGCAAAAGGCCGTCTCGCCATGCCGAGCCGGTATCGTGACGAGCTCGTTTCGCGAAGTTCCGGGCAGTTAATCGTCACCATCGATGCCGTTGATCCCTGTTTGTGTGTTTACCCCCTCGATGAGTGGGAGCTGATTGAAACCAAACTGCGCGCACTGCCTTCTCTTCGTGAAGAGAACCGTCGTTTGCAGCGTTTGCTGATTGGTAACGCCGTCGACCTTGAACTCGATGGCAGTGGTCGTTTTCTGGTGCCGCCGCGCCTGCGTGAATATGCCAAGTTGGATAAGCGCGCAATGCTGGTGGGCCAACTGAACAAGTTCCAATTGTGGGACGAGGATGCCTGGAATGCTGTTTCCGCAGCGGACCTGGCAGCTATTCAACAACCGGGCGCCATGCCTGATGAACTGCGTGATTTGATCCTGTGACTATTGATAGCGGCTTTAACCACATCACCGTACTGCTTGACGAAGCCGTCGAGGCTCTCGCCGTACGTCCTGATGGCTGCTATCTGGATGGCACCTTCGGGCGTGGCGGGCATAG
Organism: Pseudomonas sp. 8(2025); assembly: GCF_052665325.1. NCBI lineage: Bacteria > Pseudomonadati > Pseudomonadota > Gammaproteobacteria > Pseudomonadales > Pseudomonadaceae > Pseudomonas > Pseudomonas sp. 8(2025). Next base: position 159,014 of record NZ_JBQOIE010000005.1, read on the forward strand.
CCGGCTGATTCTCAGCAAGCTCGGGCCCCAGGGGCGCCTCCTCGGATTCGACAAGGATCCCCAGGCGATTGCCACCGGGCAAGCGCTAGCGGCCGAAGACGGCCGCTTTGTCGTTGTACAGCGCAGTTTCGCCGAGCTCGGTTCGGAAGTTGCCGAGCGCGGCCTGGCGGGCAAGGTCAGCGGTGTCCTGCTGGATCTGGGGGTGTCTTCGCCGCAGCTGGACGACCCTGAACGCGGCTTCAGTTTTCTCAATGACGGCCCGCTGGATATGCGCATGGACCCGACTCGCGGCATCAGTGCTGCGCAGTTCATCGCCACCGCTCCGGTAGAGGAAATTGCCCGGGTATTCAAGGAGTACGGCGAGGAGCGTTTCTCCGGTCGCATGGCGCGAGCCGTGGTCGAGCGCCGCGAGATCCAGCCGTTCGAGCGTACCGCCGATCTGGCTGAAGTGTTGAAAGTCGCCAACCCGGCTTGGGAGAAGGGCAAGAACCCGGCTACCCGTGCTTTCCAGGGGCTGCGCATTCACGTCAACAATGAACTGGGTGATCTCGAGGCTGGCCTTGAAGCTGCACTGGAGTCCCTGGAAGTGGGTGGTCGCCTGGTGGTGATCAGCTTCCACTCCCTGGAAGACCGCATCGTCAAATTGTTCATGCGTCGTCTGGTCAAGGGCGAATCGGACAACCTGCCGCGCAATCTGCCGGTACGTTTCGAAGCCTTTGTGCCGAAAATCAAGATCCACGGCAAAGCGCAGTTCGCCTCCGAGGCAGAGCTCAAGGCCAACCCGCGTGCCCGCAGTGCCGTCATGCGTGTCGCGGAGAAGCTTCGGTGAGCAAGCTTTTCGCCAAGCCACTTCCGGGCGGAAGCTTTTTCATGTTCCTGCTATTCGTCGGCGTTCTGGTTTCCGCAATTGCGGTGTCCTACAGCGCCCACTGGAACCGTCAGTTGCTCAATACGCTGTACGGCGAGTTGAGCGTGCGTGACAAAGCCCAGGCCGAATGGGGCCGTCTTATTCTTGAGCAAAGCACCTGGACTGCTCACAGCCGCATTGAAGTGCTGGCCACCGAACAGTTGAAAATGCACATTCCCGGCGCGGCCGAAGTCCGCATGGTGGCGCCATGAAGCTCGAAGGCGCGCTCTATCCATGGCGTTTCCGTGTAGTGCTGGGTTTGCTGGCGGTCATGGTGTCGGCGATTGCCTGGCGCATCATCGACCTGCAAGTGGTCGACCGTGACTTCCTCAAGGGGCAGGGCGATGCACGCAGTGTCCGGCACATTCCGATTCCCGCGCACCGCGGTCTGATCACCGATCGCAATGGCGAGCCGCTGGCCGTCAGTACGCCCGTGACCACCCTGTGGGCCAATGCCAAGGAAATGCAGCTGGCCAAGGATCGCTGGCCGGCGCTGGCCATGGCACTTGGCCAAGACCCGAAAGCCCTGGCCGAGCGGCTTGAAGCCCAGGCCAATAAAGAGTTCATCTATCTGGTCCGAGGCCTGACGCCTGAACAGGGCCAGTCCGTATTGGATCTGAAGGTCCCCGGTGTCTATGGCATCGAGGAATTCCGACGCTTCTATCCAGCCGGCGAAGTAACCGCGCACATGGTGGGTTTCACCGATATCGACGACCGCGGTCGCGAAGGGGTGGAACTGGCCTATGACGAATGGCTCGCAGGGGTTCCGGGCAAGCGCCAGGTGATCAAGGACCGGCGCGGCAGGCTGATCAAGGACGTCCAGGTCACCAAGAACGCCAAGGCCGGCAAGCCCTTGGCGTTGTCGATTGACCTGCGCCTGCAATACCTGGCCAACCGCGAGCTGCGCAACGCCATCGTCGAGAACGGTGCCAAGGCTGGCAGCCTGGTGATCATGGATGTGAAGACCGGCGAGATCCTGGCCATGGTCAACCAGCCGACCTACAACCCGAACAACCGGCGCAACCTGCAGCCGGCGATGATGCGCAACCGCGCGATGATCGACGTATTCGAGCCTGGCTCGACCATGAAAGCGATCTCCATGAGTGCCGCACTGGAAACCGGACGCTGGAAGCCCAGCGATACCGTCGAGGTCTACCCGGGCACCCTGCAGTTGGGCAAATACACCATCCGTGACGTTTCCAAGACCGAAGGTCCGGTACTCGACTTGACCGGCATCCTGATCAACTCCAGTAACGTCGGCATGAGTAAGGTGGCCTTCGATATCGGCGGCGAAACCATTTTCCGCCTGGCACAGAAAATCGGCCTAGGCCAGGACACGGGGCTCGGCTTCCCTGGTGAGCGGGTCGGCAACCTGCCGAACTACCGCGAATGGCGCAAGGCGGAAACCGCGACCCTGTCCTATGGCTACGGCCTGTCGGTGACCGCGATCCAGCTGGTGCACGCCTTTTCCGCATTGGCCAACAACGGCCGTATTGCGCCGCTGACACTGATCAAGTCCGACAAGACTCCGCAGACCACCCAGGTGATTCCGGAAAATGTCGCCAAGACCATGCAGGGCATGCTGCAGCAAGTGATCGAGGCCCCGCGCGGAGTATTCCGTGCACAGGTTCCGGCCTATCACGTGGCTGGCAAGAGTGGTACTGCGCGCAAGACTTCGGTGGGTACCAAGGGCTACGCCGAGAACTCCTACCGCTCGCTGTTCGCCGGCTTCGGTCCGATGAGTGATCCACGCTACGCCATCGTGGTGGTGATCGACGAACCGAGCAAAGCCGGTTACTTCGGTGGCCTGGTATCGGCGCCGGTGTTCAGCAAAGTGATGTCCGGCACCCTGCGCTTGATGAACATCACCCCGGACAACCTGCCGACCACGCAGCAGGCCAACGCCGCATCCGGCACCCCTGTACGAGCCAATGGAGGGCGCGGCTGATGTCTCTTAGCCTGAACAAGATTTTCGCCCACGCCGGTCGCGACCTGCTGATTCGTGAGTTGACCCTGGACAGCCGTAACGTGCGGGCCGGGGACCTGTTTCTTGCGGTGCCCGGCGCCAGGTTCGATGGGCGTGCGCACATTGCCGATGCCCTGCAGCGCGGCGCTGCCGCGGTGGCTTATGAAGTGGAAGGGGCAACTGTGTTGCCGCTGACCGATGTACCGCTGATTCCGGTCAAGGGCCTGGCGGCGCAGCTGTCGGACATAGCCGGGCGCTTCTATGGTGACCCGAGCCGCCAGTTGAACCTGGTGGGTGTGACCGGCACCAACGGCAAGACCAGCGTTACCCAACTGGTGGCTCAGGCCCTGGATTTGCTCGGCCAGCGTTGTGGCCTGGTGGGTACCCTGGGGACCGGGTTTCATGGCGCGCTGCAAAGCGGGATGCACACCACGCCGAACCCGATTGCCGTGCAGGCCACCCTGGCAGACCTGAAGAATGCAGGAGCCAAGGCGGTGGCCATGGAGGTCTCGTCCCATGGCCTGGATCAGGGGCGCGTGGCGGCACTGGCTTTCGATGTGGCGGTGCTGACCAACCTGTCCCGTGACCATCTGGATTACCACGGAACCATGGAAGCCTATGGCGCAGCCAAGGCCAAGCTCTTTGCCTGGAACGACCTGCGTTGCCGGGTGATCAACCTCGACGACGATTTTGGCCGGCAACTGGCGGCGGACAAACATGAGTCACGACTGATCACTTACAGCCTCGAAGACGCCGCTGCTTACCTGTACTGCCGCGAAGCGCGTTTTGACGATGATGGCGTGCGCGCGACCCTGGTGACCCCGCAGGGTGAGCACCACCTGCGCAGTTGCCTGCTCGGGCGCTTCAACCTGAGCAACGTGCTGGCTGCGGTAGGTGCGTTGCTGGGTCTTGAATACGCGCTGGACGAAATTCTTGCGGTCCTGCCCAAGCTTGAAGGCCCCGCCGGACGCATGCAGCGCCTGGGTGGCGGTACTCAGCCGCTGGTGGTGGTGGATTACGCCCACACCCCGGATGCCCTGGAAAAAGTCTTGCTGGCCCTGCGTCCGCATGCCAAGGGCCGCCTGCTGTGCCTGTTCGGTTGTGGCGGCGACCGGGACCGCGGCAAGCGTCCGTTGATGGCTGAGGTGGTCGAGCGTCTGGCCGACGGCGTGCTGGTGACTGATGACAACCCGCGCAGCGAAGACCCGGCCCAAATCTTCGACGATATTCGTGCCGGTTTCAGCGCGGCAGAAAAGGTGGAATTCGTAGCCGGTCGCGGGCTGGCCATTGCTCGCCTGATCGCTTCCGCGTCGGCCGATGACGTGGTGGTGCTGGCCGGTAAAGGCCATGAGGATTACCAGGAAATAAACGGCCAGCGACATGATTTTTCTGATCTCGCCGAGGCGGACAAAGCCTTGACCGCGTGGGAGGTGGGCCATGCTTAAAGCCCTGCAACTCAGTGAAGTCTCGGCTCCATTGGACGCCCGCCTGATCGCGGGCGATGCTCGTTTTAGCGGCGTCAGTATCGATAGCCGGGCGATTCAGGCCGGCCAACTGTTTATTGCTCTGACCGGCCCACGTTTTGACGGCCACGATTACTTGAATGAAGTGGCGGCCAAGGGCGCCGTGGCGGCGTTGGTTGAACGTGAGGTTCCCGACAGCACGCTGCCGCAACTGCTGGTCAAGGACACTCGCCTGGCGCTGGGGCAGTTGGGTGCGCTCAATCGCGCCGCGTTCAGCCGCCCGGTCGCTGCGGTAACCGGCTCCAGCGGCAAGACCACGGTCAAGGAAATGCTCGCCAGCATCCTGCGCACCCGTGGTCCGGTACACGCCACTCGGGGCAACCTGAACAATGACCTGGGTGCGCCCCTGACCCTGCTGGAACTGGCCCCGGAACACACAGCCGCAGTGATAGAGCTGGGCGCTTCGCGCATCGGCGAGATTGCCTACACCGTGGCCATGACTCGCCCCCACGTAGCGATCATCAATAACGCCGGTACCGCTCACGTCGGTGAGTTTGGCGGGCCGGAGAAGATTGTCGAGGCCAAGGGGGAAATCCTGGAAGGCCTCGATAGCGCCGGGATCGCCGTGCTCAACCTGGACGACAAGGCTTTCCCTATCTGGAAGGCCCGTGCTGCCGGCCGTCAGGTGTTGAGCTTCGCCCTGACTGATAGCTCTGCCGATTTCTTTGCCTCCGATATCGGTCGCGATGCCCGTGGCTGCCCATCCTTCAAGTTGCACAGCCCCAAGGGTGTGGAGGCGGTGCAATTGAACCTGCTGGGTACCCATAACGTTGCCAATGCCCTGGCTGCGGCAGCCGCGGCCCACGCCATGGGCGTCTCGCTGTTCGGCATCGTCACCGGCCTGAATGCGGTGCAGCCGGTCAAGGGGCGTACCGTCGCCCAACTGGCCAAGAACGGCATGCGGGTCATTGATGACACTTACAACGCAAACCCCACCTCAATGTGCGCCGCCGTTGATATACTCGCCGGCTTTTCCGGCCGCACCGTCCTGGTGCTCGGAGACATCGGCGAGTTGGGCGAGTGGGCGGAGCAGGGGCACCGCGAAGTAGGTGCATATGCCGCTGGCAAGGTTTCGGCCCTCTACGCCGTAGGCCCGATGATGGCTCATGCCGTTGCCGCCTTCGGCGAGCACGCGCGCCACTTCGCCAGCCAGGCTGACCTGATTGCCGCCCTGGGCGTCGAGCAAGACCCAAATACCACCATTTTGATCAAAGGATCGCGCAGCGCGGTGATGGAAAACATCGTCGCGGCTTTGTGCGGCTCCAGTACGGAGAAACATTGATGCTGCTGCTGCTAGCGGAGTACCTGCAACAGTTCTACAAAGGCTTCGCGGTCTTTCAGTACCTGACCCTGCGCGGGATCCTCGGGGTACTGACTGCGCTGTCTTTGGCGCTGTGCCTGGGTCCGTGGATGATCCGTACTCTGCAGAACCGCCAGATCGGCCAGTCCGTGCGTAACGATGGTCCGCAATCTCACCTGTCCAAATCGGGCACACCGACCATGGGCGGTGCGCTGATTCTCTCGGCCATCGGTATCAGCACCCTGCTGTGGGCCGACCTGCGCAACCACTATGTGTGGGTCGTGCTGCTGGTGACCCTGGCCTTTGGCGCCATCGGCTGGGTCGACGACTATCGCAAGGTGATCGAGAAGAATTCCCGTGGCCTGCCCAGCCGCTGGAAGTATTTCTGGCAATCGGTGTTCGGCCTGGGCGCGGCGATCTTCCTTTATATGACTGCTCAGAGTCCGGTGGAAACCACTCTGCTGATCCCGATGCTCAAGGACGTGAGCATTCCCCTTGGCATCGGCTTCGTGGTCCTGACCTATTTCGTCATCGTCGGTTCGAGCAACGCGGTCAACCTGACCGATGGCCTCGATGGCCTGGCGATCATGCCTACGGTGATGGTGGGCGGTGCGCTGGGGATCTTCTGCTACCTGTCGGGTAACGTGAAGTTCGCCGAATACCTGCTGATTCCCTATGTCCCCGGGGCGGGAGAGCTGATTGTCTTCTGTGGTGCGCTGATTGGCGCGGGCCTGGGCTTCTTGTGGTTCAACACTTACCCGGCGCAGGTGTTCATGGGTGATGTTGGCGCCCTGGCGCTGGGCGCGGCCCTGGGCACTATCGCGGTCATCGTCCGTCAGGAAATCGTTCTGTTCATCATGGGCGGCGTGTTCGTGATGGAAACCCTGTCCGTGGTGATCCAGGTTGCCTCCTTCAAGTTGACCGGCCGCCGTGTGTTTCGCATGGCGCCGATTCACCACCATTTTGAACTCAAGGGCTGGCCCGAGCCGCGCGTGATCGTCCGTTTCTGGATCATCACCGTGATTCTGGTGCTGATCGGCCTTGCCACCCTGAAGCTGAGGTAGAACGAGTGTCTCTGATCGCTTCTGACCACTTCCGCATCGTTGTCGGCCTCGGCAAGAGCGGCATGTCCCTGGTTCGCTTCCTGGCGAGCCGGGGCGTTGCCTTTGCGGTGGCCGATACGCGGGAAAATCCACCTGAGCTGGCCACGCTGCGGCGTGACTACCCGCAGGTGGAGGTGCGTTGTGGCGAGCTGGACGTGGACTTCCTGTGCCGTGCCGACGAACTCTACGTGAGCCCCGGCCTGGCCCTGGCGACCCCGGCCCTGCAGGCTGCTGCTGCCCGTGGGGTGAAATTGTCCGGTGATATCGAGCTGTTCGCGCGTAACGCAAAGGCACCGATCGTGGCAATCAGTGGTTCCAACGCCAAGAGCACCGTGACCACCCTGGTGGGCGAGATGGCAGCGGCGGCGGGCAAGCGCGTGGCGGTCGGCGGCAACCTCGGGACCCCGGCCCTGGACCTGCTCAGCGATGACGTCGAGCTGTACGTGATGGAGCTGTCCAGCTTCCAGCTGGAGACCACCGACCAGTTGGGCGCCGAAGTGGCCACCGTGCTCAACATCAGCGAAGACCACATGGACCGTTACAGCGGCCTGCCGGCCTACCACCTGGCCAAGCACCGGATCTTCCGTGGCGCCCGGCAGGTGGTCTTCAACCGCCAGGACGCTCTGACCCGGCCATTGATCGGTGAAGGCCTGCCATGCTGGACCTTCGGCCTGAGCAAGCCTGATTTCAAGGCCTTCGGCCTGCGCGAAGAGGACGGCGAGAAGTACCTGGCCTTCGAGTTCCAGAACCTGATGCCCGTGCGCGAGCTGAAGATCCGCGGCGCCCATAACCAGTCCAACGCCCTGGCAGCCTTGGCCCTGGGTCATGCAGTGGGCTTGCCGTTCGACGCCATGCTCGCGGCGCTGCGCACTTTCGCCGGCCTCGAGCATCGCTGCCAGTGGGTTCGCGATCTGGATGGCGTGGCGTACTACAACGACTCCAAGGCCACCAACGTGGGCGCCGCCCTGGCGGCCATCGAAGGCCTTGGCGCCGACATCGAAGGCAAGATCGTGCTGATCGCCGGTGGTGACGGCAAGGGCGCCGACTTCAAGGATCTGCGCGGCCCGGTGGCGGCCAACTGCCGCGCGGTGATCCTGATGGGGCGCGACTCCGATCAGATCGGCGAAGCCATCGGTGACGCCGTGCCGCTGATTCGTGTCGGCTCGCTGCAGGAAGCCGTGGAGCAATGCCGCGCCACTGCCCAGCCCGGTGATGTGGTGCTGCTGTCGCCGGCCTGCGCCAGTTTCGACATGTTCAAGAACTACGAAGACCGTGGCCACCAGTTCGTCCGCGTTGTGGAGGAGCTGGCATGAACCTGAGAAACATCATCAAGCCCTATCCATCGCCGATCATCACCGGTCGGGGCATCGACCTCGATTTCCCGATGCTCGCCGGTTGCCTGACCCTGCTCGGCCTGGGCCTGGTCATGATTGCCTCGGCCTCCACTGAAGTGGCGGCGGCGCAGTCGGGCAGCGCCCTGTACTACATGATTCGCCACCTGATCTACATCCTGCTGGGCCTGGGGGCCTGCATCGTCACCATGATGATCCCGATCGCCACCTGGCAGCGCCTGGGCTGGTTGATGCTGATCGGTGCCTTCGGCCTGCTGGTGATGGTGATCATTCCGGGGATCGGCCGGGAAGTGAACGGTTCGATGCGCTGGATCGGCTTCAGCTTTTTCAACGTCCAGCCTTCCGAGATCGCCAAGGTGTTCGTGGTGATCTACCTCGCCGGTTACCTGGTGCGGCGCCAGAAAGAAGTGCGCGAGAGCTGGATGGGCTTCTTCAAGCCGTTCATCGTGCTGCTGCCCATGGCAGGCCTGCTGCTGATGGAGCCGGACTTCGGCGCCACTGTCGTAATGATGGGCGCCGCTGCGGCCATGCTGTTCCTGGGAGGGGTCGGGCTGTTCCGGTTTTCCCTGATGGTGGTGCTGGCGGTTGCCGCGGTGGTGCTGCTGATCCAGATGCAACCCTATCGTATGGCACGTCTGACCAACTTCGCCGACCCCTGGGCCGACCAGTTCGGTGCCGGCTACCAGCTGTCCCAGGCGTTGATCGCCTTTGGTCGCGGCGAGTGGCTGGGCGTCGGCCTGGGCAACAGCGTGCAGAAACAGTTCTACCTGCCGGAGGCTCACACAGACTTCGTGTTCTCGGTACTGGCTGAAGAGCTGGGCGCCGTCGGTTCGCTGTGCACGGTGGCGCTGTTCGTCTTTGTCTGTATCCGCGGCATGTACATCGGCCTGTGGGCGGAAAAGGCCAAGCAGTTCTTTGCCGCCTATGTCGCCTACGGACTGTCGTTCCTGTGGATTGGCCAATTCCTGATCAACATCGGGGTGAACGTCGGCCTGTTGCCGACCAAGGGCCTGACCTTGCCTTTCCTCAGTTATGGCGGCAGCTCGCTGGTGATCTGCTGCGCCTGTCTGGGGTTGTTGCTGCGTATCGAATGGGAGAGCAGGACCCACCTGGGCAGTGAAGAGATGGAGTTCAGTGAAAGTGACTTCGCCGAGGAGCCGAGCCATGGGCGCTAATGTCCTGATCATGGCCGGCGGCACCGGAGGCCACGTGTTCCCGGCACTGGCCTGCGCCCGCGAGTTCCAGGCCCGTGGCTACACCGTGCACTGGCTGGGCACCCCGCGCGGCATCGAAAACGATCTGGTGCCTGCGGCCGGGCTGCCGTTGCACCTGATCAACGTCAGCGGTTTGCGGGGCAAGGGCAAGCTGTCCCTGCTCAAGGCGCCGTTCGTGTTGATCAAGGCCGTGCTTCAGGCGCGGCGGGTCATTCGCCAGTTGAAGCCGGTCTGTGTCCTGGGTTTTGGCGGTTATGTGACCGGCCCTGGTGGAGTTGCCGCGAAGTTGTCCGGGGTGCCGGTCATCGTTCACGAACAGAACGCCGTGGCCGGTACCGCCAATCGGCTGCTGGTGCCGTTGGCTGCCCGAGTCTGCGAAGCTTTCCCGGACACCTTCGGTGCCTCGCAAAGCCGGCGCACCACGGGCAACCCGGTACGCACCGAACTGTTCCTCGAAACACCGCGCGAGGCCCTGGCCGGACGCAAGGCGCGTTTGCTGATCCTGGGCGGAAGCCTGGGCGCAGAGCCGTTGAACAAGCTGTTGCCGGAAGCCTTGGCACAGGTCGCCCCCGAGCTGCGCCCGGAGGTGTTCCACCAGGCCGGCAAAAACCACGATGAAGTCACTGCAGAGCGCTATCGCGCCGCCGGCGTCGAGGCGCAGGTGCAGCCCTTTATCAAAGACATGGCCCAAGCCTATGGCTGGGCCGACCTGGTGGTCTGTCGCGCAGGCGCGTTGACCGTCAGCGAACTGGCTGCCGCCGGTCTGCCCTCGATGCTGGTGCCTTTGCCCCACGCGATCGACGACCACCAGACCCGCAATGCCGAATATTTGGCTCGTGAAGGTGCTGCCTTCCTGATGCCGCAAAGAACGACTGGTGCTGCGGACCTTGCCGCTCGCCTGACAGAGGTTTTGATGCAACCAGAACGACTCGACAACATGGCCCAGGCCGCCCGCCGCCTGGCCAAGCCCGGCGCCACCCACGACGTAGTGAATATCTGCCTGGAGGTGGCCCATGGTTGAGAATCAGAAAGCCATGCCGCAGCCGGAAATGCGCCGCATCCGCCGCATCCACTTCGTCGGTATCGGCGGCGTGGGCATGTGCGGGATTGCTGAAGTGCTGCTGAACCTGGGCTACCAGGTGTCCGGTTCCGACCTCAAGGCATCGCCGGTTACCGAGCGCCTGGAGTCCTTTGGCGCACAGATTTTCATCGGCCACCGCGCCGAGAACGCTGCCAATGCCGATGTGCTGGTGGTTTCCAGCGCCGTGAACACCTCCAACCCGGAAGTCGCCACCGCTCTGGAACGGCGTATTCCAGTGGTGCCGCGGGCGGAAATGCTCGCCGAACTGATGCGCTACCGTCACGGCGTGGCCGTGGCCGGCACCCACGGCAAGACCACCACCACCAGCCTGCTGGCCTCGGTATTCGCCGCTGGCGGCCTGGACCCGACGTTCGTCATCGGCGGGCGGCTGAATGCAGCGGGCACCAATGCACAACTGGGCACCAGCCGTTACCTGATTGCCGAAGCCGACGAAAGCGATGCCAGCTTCCTGCACCTGCAACCGCTGGTGGCTGTGGTCACCAACATCGACGCCGACCATATGGCGACCTACGACGGTGACTTCAACAAACTGAAGAAAACCTTTGTCGACTTCCTGCACAACCTGCCGTTCTACGGGCTGGCAGTGATGTGCCTGGACGATCCGGTGGTGCGCGAGATCCTGCCGCAGGTCAAGCGTCCGACCGTGACCTACGGCTTCAGCGAAGAAGCCGACGTGCGCGCCATCAATGTACGCCAGCAAGGCATGCAGACCTTCTTCACCGTACTGCGTCGCGACCGCGAGCCGCTGGACGTGTCGGTGAACATGCCGGGCAACCACAACGTGCTGAACTCCCTGGCGACCATCTGCATCGCCACCGACGAAGGCATCAGCGATGAAGCCATTGTCCAGGGCCTGTCGGGCTTCCAGGGTGTGGGCCGACGCTTCCAGGTCTATGGCGAACTGCCAGTGGAAGGGGGCAACGTGATGCTGGTGGACGACTACGGTCACCACCCGACCGAAGTCGCTGCGGTGATCAAGGCCGTGCGCGGTGGCTGGCCGGAACGCCGCCTGGTGATGGTCTACCAGCCGCACCGTTTCAGCCGTACCCGCGACCTGTACGACGACTTCGTGCAGGTACTGGCCGATGCCAACGTATTGCTGCTGATGGAGGTCTACCCGGCCGGCGAGGAGCCGATCCCGGGCGCCGACAGCCGTCAGTTGTGCCACAGCATCCGTCAGCGTGGCCAACTGGACCCGATCTACATCGAGCGTGGGGTCGACCTGGCACCGCTGGTCAAGCCGTTGCTGCGCGCCGGTGACATCCTGCTGTGTCAGGGTGCCGGTGACATCGGTGGCCTGGCGCCAAAACTGCTCGGCAGCCCGCTGTTCGCCGGTGCTGTAGCCGCTGGCAAGGGGGCGAAATGACCGCTGCCTACGCCAACCTGCTCTCTACCGTGAAACCGAGCGATTTCGGTCGCGTCGCCGTTCTTTACGGTGGCAAGAGCGCCGAGCGCGAAGTGTCGCTCAAGTCCGGCAAGGCCGTGCTTGAAGCGCTGCAGAGCGGCGGTGTGAACGCCTTCGGCATCGACGTCGGCGATGATCTGCTGCAACGTCTCTTGAGCGAGAAGATCGATCGTGCCTTCATCATTCTCCACGGTCGTGGCGGTGAAGACGGCAGCATGCAAGGGCTGCTGGAGTGCCTGGGGATTCCTTACACCGGCAGCGGCATCCTCGCTTCGGCCCTGGCCATGGACAAACTGCGTACCAAGCAGGTCTGGCACAGCCTGGGCATTCCGACGCCGCGCCACGCCGTATTGAGCTCCGAGGCCGATTGTATTTCCGCGGTGGCGGAACTGGGCCTGCCTTTGATCGTCAAACCGGCTCATGAAGGCTCCAGTATCGGTATGGCCAAGGTGACTTCCGCGTCCGAATTGATCGACGCATGGAAGGCGGCCAGTACCTACGATTCGCAAGTGTTGGTCGAGCAATGGATCCAGGGTCCGGAGTTCACCATCGCGACCCTGCGTGACCAGGTGCTGCCACCCATCGCCCTGGGCACTCCCCACACATTTTACGACTACGACGCCAAGTACCTGGCTTCCGATACCCAGTACCGGATCCCGTGCGGGCTCGACAGCTCCAAGGAACAGGAACTCATGGAACTCACAGCGAAAGCCTGTGAGGCGCTCGGTATCGCCGGTTGGGCACGTGCCGACGTGATGCAGGACGCCCAGGGGCAGTTCTGGTTCCTGGAAGTGAATACCGCTCCGGGCATGACCGATCACAGTCTGGTTCCGATGGCGGCCCGCGCGGCCGGCCTGGATTTCCAGCAACTGGTATTGGCCATCCTGGCAGCCAGTCTTGAGGCGAGAGGTTAAGTCCATGCAAGGCGCGTCGCTTCGTCATCAGCAACCCGCACCCGGCCGCAAGCCGGTGCCGCGGGGTGCCAGCCGAATGGTGGCCAAAGAGCCGATGTCGGCGCGCCTGCCGAAAGCCAACTTCGGCTTTCTGAAAAGCTTGTTCTGGCCGGTGCTGCTGGTGGCTCTGGGGTTTGGCACCTATGAAGGGGCCCAGCGCCTGCTGCCGTACGCCGACCGCCCGATCACCAAGATCGCGGTGCAGGGGGACTTGAGCTACATCAGCCAGCAGGCGGTGCAGCAGCGGATCGCGCCTTATGTCGCGGCGAGCTTCTTCACCATCGACCTGGCGAGCATGCGCACCGAGCTGGAGCAGATGCCCTGGATCGCCCACGCCGAGGTACGTCGGGTGTGGCCGGACCAAGTGGTGATTCGCCTGGAAGAACAACTGCCGGTGGCCCGCTGGGGCGACGAGGCGCTGTTGAACAACCAGGGCCAGGCCTTCACCCCGCGTGAACTGGCGAACTATGAGCACTTGCCGCAGTTGTTCGGGCCGCAGCGGGCCCAGCAGCAAGTGATGCAGCAGTATCAGGTGTTGAGCCAGATGCTGCGGCCGCTGGGCTTTTCGATCGCCCGTCTGGAGCTGCGCGAGCGCGGCAGCTGGTTCCTGACCACCGGCGCCGGCAGTGCCGGCCCGGGTATCGAACTGCTCCTGGGCCGCGATCACCTGGTGGAGAAGATGCGCCGCTTCATTGCCATTTATGAAAAAACGCTGAAAGAACAGATCACGAACATCGCGCGCATCGATCTGCGCTACGCCAACGGCCTGGCCGTCGGCTGGCGCGATCCGGCGGCACCCACGACGGCGCAACCTGCCGTCGCGAAGAATTAAGAAGAGGCAGGACCATGGCAAATGTGCAAAGCGGCAAAATGATCGTCGGCCTGGATATCGGTACCTCCAAGGTTGTGGCGCTGGTGGGCGAAGTCGCGGCCGATGGCTCGCTGGAAATCGTCGGCATCGGCACCCATCCTTCCCGCGGCCTGAAGAAGGGCGTGGTGGTGAATATCGAATCCACCGTGCAGTCGATCCAGCGTGCGGTGGAAGAGGCGCAACTGATGGCGGGCTGCCGTATCCACTCGGCGTTCGTCGGTGTGGCGGGCAATCACATCCGCAGCCTGAACTCCCACGGCATCGTGGCGATTCGCGACCGTGAAGTCAGCTCGGCGGACCTGGAGCGGGTCCTCGACGCTGCCCAGGCCGTGGCGATCCCGGCTGACCAGCGGGTTCTGCACACCCTGCCGCAGGATTACGTGATCGACAACCAGGAAGGCGTGCGTGAACCCCTGGGCATGTCCGGCGTACGCCTGGAAGCCAAGGTGCACGTGGTCACCTGTGCAGTGAATGCCGCGCAGAATATCGAAAAATGCGTGCGCCGCTGCGGCCTGGAAATCGACGACATCATCCTCGAGCAGCTGGCTTCGGCCTACTCGGTGCTCACCGACGACGAGAAAGAGCTGGGCGTGTGCCTGGTGGACATCGGCGGCGGCACCACCGACATGGCGATCTTCACCGAAGGCGCGATCCGCCACACCGCGGTGATTCCGATTGCCGGCGACCAGGTGACCAACGACATCGCCATGGCCCTGCGTACCCCGACCCAGTACGCCGAGGAAATCAAGATCCGTTACGCCTGCGCCCTGGCCAAGTTGGCCGGTGCCGGCGAAACCATCAAGGTGCCAAGCGTTGGCGACCGCCCACCGCGCGAACTCTCGCGCCAGGCCCTGGCCGAGGTGGTCGAACCGCGTTACGACGAACTGTTCACCCTGATTCAGGCCGAACTGCGCCGCAGTGGCTACGAAGACCTGATCCCGGCGGGCATCGTGCTCACTGGCGGCACTTCGAAGATGGAAGGCGCGGTGGAACTGGCCGAGGAAATTTTCCACATGCCGGTTCGCCTGGGCGTGCCCCACAGTGTCAAGGGCCTGTCCGACGTGGTGCGCAACCCGATCTATTCCACCGGTGTCGGCTTGCTGCTGTACGGGCTGCAGAAACAGTCCGACGGCATCTCGTTCTCCGGCATCGGCAGCCGCGACAGCTACAGCAGCGACGAGCCCAAGGCGGCACTGCTCGATCGCATCAAGAGCTGGGTGCAGGGCAACTTCTAAAGATTTACCGCAACACCGTTTCAAAGCAGTAGGCAGTAGGCGAAAAACTAGAGAAATGAAAGGAGAGGGAAAATGTTCGAACTCGTAGACAACATCCCGCAAAGTCCGGTAATCAAGGTTATCGGTGTTGGCGGTGGCGGCGGCAACGCGGTCAATCACATGGTCAAGAGCAACATCGAAGGCGTCGAGTTCATCTGCGCCAACACTGATGCTCAAGCGCTGAAAAACATCGGCGCGCGGACCATCCTGCAACTGGGTACCGGCGTGACCAAGGGCCTGGGTGCGGGTGCCAATCCGGAAGTCGGCCGTCAAGCCGCCCTGGAAGACCGTGAGCGTATCGCTGAAGTACTGGCGGGCACCAACATGGTGTTCATCACCACCGGCATGGGCGGCGGTACCGGTACCGGTGCGGCGCCGATCATTGCTGAAGTGGCCAAGGAAATGGGCATCCTCACCGTTGCGGTGGTGACCCGTCCGTTCCCGTTCGAAGGCCGCAAGCGCATGCAGATCGCCGATGAGGGCATCCGCGCGCTGAGCGAAAGCGTCGACTCGTTGATCACCATCCCCAACGAGAAACTGCTGACCATCCTCGGTAAGGACGCCAGCCTGCTGTCGGCTTTCGCCAAGGCGGACGACGTGTTGGCCGGTGCCGTTCGCGGTATTTCCGACATCATCAAGCGTCCGGGCATGATCAACGTCGACTTCGCCGACGTACGTACCGTGATGAGCGAAATGGGCATGGCGATGATGGGCACTGGCTGCGCCAGCGGTCCGAACCGTGCACGTGAAGCCACTGAAGCGGCGATCCGCAACCCGCTGCTGGAAGACGTGAACCTGGAAGGCGCACGCGGCATCCTGGTGAACATCACCGCCGGTCCGGACTTGTCCCTGGGCGAGTACTCCGACGTGGGTAGCATCATCGAGGCCTTCGCTTCCGAACACGCCATGGTCAAGGTCGGTACCGTTATCGATCCGGACATGCGTGACGAGCTGCATGTAACCGTAGTGGCCACCGGCCTGGGCGCAAAAATCGAGAAGCCTGTGAAGGTCATCGACAACACCGTCCAGACTTCCATGTCCGCCCAGTCGCAAGCGCCAGCCCCTGCTCGTCAGGAACTGCCGTCGGTGAACTACCGTGACCTGGACCGTCCGACCGTCATGCGCAATCAGGCGCAGTCGAACGCGGCGACCGCGGCGAAGCTGAATCCGCAAGATGATCTGGACTACCTGGACATCCCGGCATTCCTGCGTCGTCAGGCCGATTGATGGAATGCATCAGGGGTATTAGGGTGATTGGTGTTCAGCAAAGGCATGGTCTGCTATTATCGCCAGCCTTTGTTGATACCAGTTCGCAATTTGCGCTGAAGCGGCCCAAGCCATGATTAAACAACGCACCCTGAAGAATATTATCCGTGCCACAGGTGTAGGCCTGCATTCCGGGGAGAAGGTATACCTGACCCTCAAGCCTGCGCCTGTCGACACCGGCATTGTGTTTTGTCGTGCCGACCTGGACCCTGTGGTGCAGATTCCTGCTCGCGCGGAAAATGTTGGCGAAACCACGATGTCGACCACTCTGGTCAACGGTGACGTCAAAGTGGACACGGTGGAGCACTTGCTCTCGGCCATGGCTGGCCTGGGCATCGATAACGCCTACGTCGAGCTCTCCGCGTCTGAAGTCCCGATCATGGATGGCAGTGCCGGACCCTTCGTATTCCTGATTCAATCTGCTGGCCTCGAAGAACAGGACGCAGCTAAAAAGTTCATCCGCATCCTTCGTGAAGTGACCGTGGAAGACGGCGACAAGCGCGCCACTTTCGTGCCTTTCGATGGTTTTAAAGTGAGCTTCGAGATCGATTTCGATCACCCGGTTTTCCGTGACCGCACCCAGAGTGCAAGCGTGGACTTCTCCAGTACTTCGTTTGTAAAAGAAGTCAGCCGCGCCCGTACCTTTGGTTTCATGAGTGATATCGAGTACCTGCGCAAGCACAACCTCGCACTCGGCGGCAGCGTGGAAAACGCAATTGTGGTCGATTCGGATGGCGTACTGAATGAAGACGGTCTTCGCTACGAAGACGAATTCGTCAAGCACAAGATCCTGGATGCAATTGGCGACCTCTACCTGCTGGGCAACAGCCTGATAGGTGAGTTCAAAGGCTTCAAGTCGGGCCATGCACTGAACAACCAGCTACTGCGCAAGTTGATTGAGCAGAAAGATGCCTGGGAAGTCGTGACCTTCGAAGATGCCAGCACTGCACCGATCTCTTACATGCGTCCGGTTGCGGCCGTGTAAGTCACTCTCTCTTTCCTTTTGTTTTTGAAGGCCATCCCCCCGGATGGCCTTTTTTTATGCCTGCGGTTTCAAGCGCCGCGCTTGGAGCCGCCCTGGGACATGTTGGAAACCACCCGGTTGCGCCCGCTGTACTTGGCCTGATACAGCGCCTTGTCGGCGTCGCTCACCCATTGTTCAAGAGCGATATCGGGGTTACCCGACCAGGTGTTGATGCCGATGCTCACGGTCAGCGGCGCGGCGTGTTCGCTGATGGCCGGCAAGGCGGCGATGCTGGTGCGGATCTTCTCGGCGAGTACGGCGGCGCCGGCACTGTCGGTTCCTGGCAGGATGACCGCAAACTCCTCGCCGCCATAGCGCGCCGCCAGGTCCGATGGGCGCCCGACGCAGGCGCCAATGCTCTGTGCCACCGCACGCAAGGCCTGGTCCCCCAGTGGATGGCCGAAGCGGTCGTTGAAGGATTTGAAGTGATCGACATCGACCATCAATAGCGACAACGGCAGGTTGGCGCGCCGGGCCCGCGACCATTCGTTGCCCAGCACCTGGTCCAGGGTCCGGCGATTGGCCAGGCCGGTGAGGGCATCGACGGCTGCCAGGCGCGCCAGTTCCTGCTCGGCGCTCTGCCGGCGCCGCAGTTCGCGGCACAACTGCCAGGTCAGCCAGAACAGGGCGATGCAGAGGGCGCCAGTGGCGCCGCTGATCAGCACCGCGGTGCGTTGCCAGGCTCCGAAGACCTCGTCGATGGACAGCGCGACAATCACGATCAGGGGCAGATCGCCGACCTGGGAAAAGGTGTACAGCCGCTGCTTCTGATCAACGCTGGAGACGCTGCTGAAGCTGCCGTTGCCTTCACGCAGAATGCGGACGAAGTTGGGGCGGCTGCTGAAGTTCTTGCCTATCAGGTCGTCTGCCAGCGGCGGTTGCTGGGCCAGCAGAACGCCGTCGCGGCTCACCAGGTTGATCGTACCGTTGCGACCGATATCCAGATTTCTGAACAGCTCGTTGAAGTAGCTCAGGCGCATGGCCGCTTCGGCCACCCCGATGAACTGGCCATGCTCGTCGCTGAGCCGGCGGCTGAAGCTGATCCGCCAGTCGTGATCGGCGGTGCGCGCGCGGAACGGCGGGCTGATCATCATCCTCGGGTCCGGATTGTCGATGTGCGATCGAAAGTACTCGCGATCGGCGTAGTTGCCCGTGCGCGGCACGACCGAGGCCGAGTCGGCCAGCACGTCGCCGTGCCTGTCCAGCAGCAGGATGTCGCCCTTGTAGGGCGCTGCGGTGGCCCGGTCGAACGGCGCCAGGTGACGTATGGACGCCGAAACATCCTTCAGATCGTCACGTTGCGCGGCACTGATCAGTCCCTTGAGAGACAGGTCGTAGAGCTCGACGTTGCGCAATACATCGGCGTCGATCAGTTGCACGATGTTGTTGGCGGCACGTGTGGCAGCCTGTTCGGCAGCGGCGTGTTCGCGGATCAACAGGTAGGTGACGATGCCGAGAATGGCTACAACGATCAGCGAGCTGGAAAGGATCAGCAGGCGCTCGGTATTTGACGCGATCTTCCCTGTGCGGGATGTCGCACTACTCACGTTCATGATTTTGATTTCTGCTGCGTCGACAGTTTTGAGTCTAGTGTGGACGTGGGCTACAGAAATCGGTCACGCCTGCGCGCTTGTATAAATCTCCGATAAAAAAAAGACCAGCAAAACATGCTGGTCTTTTTGTTTGGGCGGCTTAGAAGACGTTGATCGGGTAGTCGACGATCACCCGGTATTCGTCGGTGTCGTTGTCCAGCGCGCCGTAGCCGTTGCCGCCACGGTTGGTGGCCCACTGCAGGCGTACGGCGAGGTCCTTGGCGCTGCCGCCCTGCACCACGTACTTGAGGTCCAGGTCGCGCTCCCAGTGCTTGGCGTTCTTGCCGTCGGCGCTGTACCAGCTGGCATAGCCGCGGCTGGCCGGATCGACCTTGGTCAGGTCCAGCTCGCCACGCGAGTAGGACAGCGCCGAAGTCAGGCCCGGCAGGCCGAGACCGGCAAAGTCATAGGCGTACTTGAGCTTCCACGAACGCTCGTTGGGGCCGTTGAAGTCCGAATACTGCTGGGAGTTGTCCAGGTAGATGCTGTCGCCCTGGGCGATGTAGTCGAACGGTGTGTTGCCGTTGACCCGCTGATAGGCCGCGGTGACGCTGTGGTTACCCACGCCGACGGTGAAGTGCAGGCTGTAGGTGTTGTTGTCGATGTTGCCCAGCAGCGCCTGGCCGGTGTCCTGAGTGTGATAGAAGTGCAGGCCCGGGTTGAGGCTGACCAGTTCGTTGACCGCGTAGGTGTAGTCCAGGTCGTAGTAGTACTGGTTCCAGATGTCCTTGAGTTCGGACGCGTAGAGGCTGCTGGTCAGCCCTGGCACGCCGCTCCAGGCCACGCCGGCCCAGTTCAGGTGCAGGCTCTCGTCGCCCTCGCGCAGGCTGCCGTAGGAAGTACCGATGCGTTTGTGTCCGCTCTGGTTGTACGGCTTGGTGAAGCTGGCCTGGCCGCCCTCGATCAACCAGCCGTCGAAGCTGTGGTTGGTCAGGCTCACGCCGCGGAAGGTCTGGGGCAGCATGCGGCTCATGCCGCCGGCGATCACCGGGTTGTTGAGGAACAGGTCGCCAGCCTTGAGCTCGGTATCGAAGGCCCGCATTTTCAAGGTGGCGCCGGCGGTGGAGAACGAGCCGGGTGCCTTGTGCCGGCCATCGTCGCTGATAGGCAGGATGCTCGACTTGGTGGTGCCGCCACCACCGTCCAGCTTGAGGCCGAGCATGGCGTTGGCATCAAGGCCGAAACCCACGGTGCCCTGGGTGTAGCCCGACTCGAAGACGCCGAGAAAACCCTGGCCCCATTCGATGTTGTCTTTGTTCTGCTGCAGGCGGTTGCGGTTCATGTAGTAGTTGCGGGCGTTGAGCTTGAGGCTCGAACCCTCGACAAAACCCTCGGCCTTGGTTTCTTCGGCCGCTTGCCCGAGTGTCGGGATCGTTGCGGCGATTGCAATGAACAGGGGGCTGATCTTCAGTGAGGTCTTGAACAACGTTTAGCTCCTTTGGTGAACGACAATGGCTTCTTATTGTGAATTCGGGTGTTTCTTGTTCTGGGTATGACGAGTGTGCCGAGGGTTTCTATACGGCAAAAAAAAGCCGCTGAACTCAGCGGCTTTAAGACAACTTACTCCCGGGTTGAAAGCAGAGAAGTTGTCGAGGGAAACAAGTCGAAAGCTAGGATCAACTGTCTTTCTGAGTGTCGCTCTTGCTTTGCTCAGCAGTGATCTTCTGGGCTTGCTGAGTGTTTTGCTGCTGGGCTGCCTGGGCGATCTGGGCTTGTTCGAAAGCGGCGGCGCGTGCGGCATTTCTTGCCACGAATCCCTGGGATTCTTCGGCCATGGCCATTGGTGCCACGAACAGGGAAGACAAAACAAACGCGCTGGCGATACCCATACTGTTGGACATTTCTGAAGACCTTCTTGCAGAGCAAGTTCAATTCGGTGCGACAAAAATATAACCACGTGGCTGCTGGAAAAAGAGCCGAACAGGATAAGGACTGTTACAAAAAAAACAATAGTAGGAGCTGGCTTGCCAGCGAACGCGCCCTATCGCCTTGCGCCGGATGTGTTGACGCCTTCGCCGGCAAGCCGGCTCCTACAGAATCCGAGAATCCGAGAATCCGAGAATCCGAGAGTTCCGAGTCAGAGAGGCAGGTACAGGCCGAAGGTATTGATGCCCCGGTCACTGCGCACGAACACATCGCCGCCATGCATCAGGGCGATGGCCTTGACGATGGCCAGCCCCAGGCCGTGATTGGCACCGCTGTTGCTGCGCGAGGCATCCACCCGGTAGAAACGCTCGAACAGCCGTGGCAGGTGTTCACTGGCAATGTCCTGCCCCGGGTTGCTGACGGCGATCGCCACCTGGTGTTCCTGGACCTCGATCCGCACCTGGATCACTTCCCCGGCTGCGGTGTGCTGCACCGCGTTGCTCAGCAGGTTGATCAGGGCCCGGCGCAGGTGGGCAACCTCGATCCGCACCTGGGCATCGCCCTGGACCTCGACCCTGACCTGGGCGTCTTCTAGGATGAAGTCCAGGTAGTCCAGGGTCGTTGCCACTTCCGCCGCCAGGGAACTGGTGGTGAGCTTGGTGGCCTTGCTGCCCTGGTCGGCACTGGCCAGGAACAGCATGTCGTTGATGATCGAACGCAGCCGCTCCAGCTCTTCGAGGTTCGATTGCAGTACCTCGAAGTAATGCTCCGCCGAGCGCCCTCGGGTCAGGGCGACCTGGGTCTGGCCGATCAGGTTGGTCAGGGGGGAGCGCAGTTCGTGGGCCACATCGGCGTTGAACGACTCCAGGCGCGAGTAGGCGTGTTCGACCCGTTCCAACGTGGAGTTGAAGGAATTGACGAACTGCTTCAGTTCCGGCGGCAGTGGCGACAATTGCAGGCGCCCGGACAGTCGTGGCGGTGCCAGGCGCTGGGCTTCCTGGGAGAGCTTGATCAGCGGCTTGAGGCCGATCCGCGCCACCCAGTAGCCCAGGGCCGAGGCCAGCAGCACGCCGACAATGGCCAGGCCGATCAGGGCCATCAGCAACTGATGCTGGGTCTGGTGGAAGGTGTCGGTGTCGATGGCGATCAGAAAACGCAGGGCCGGGCGCTGTTCCTTGGCCGGCAACTGGCTGACCAGGACTTTCAGCGGATAGGGGTGATCGCTCAGGTTCAGGTCACGCATGCCCAGGGGGCCTTGGGCGAATTCGCGGATCTGCGCGTCGGGGCTGCCGTATTCATAGCCGGGGTCGCCGCTGATGGCCCAGAAGCGGATGCGCTTGTCTTCCTCGCTCAGCAGCTTGAGCTTGGCGTTGATCTTGGCCCAGTGCTCGGGGTTGCCGTAGCGGGTCAGGGCCGACTCCAGCACGCTGTAGCGCGCATCCAGTTCGGCTTCCGGGAGCAGCCCCAGGCCCTTGTCCACCTGCTGGTAGAGGGCCCCGCCAATCAGCAGGAAGATCAGCAGCGCCACCAGAGTGAACAGCCCGCTCAGGCGCAGGGCGATGGAGTTACTCGGCACCGCGGCTCTCCAGCACATAGCCCATGCCACGGATGGTGTGCAGCAGTTTCTGTTCGAAGGGGCCGTCGAGCTTGGCCCGCAGGCGCTTGATCGCCACTTCGACGACATTCGCGTCGCTGTCGAAATTGATGTCCCAGACCATTTCAGCGATGGCGGTCTTGGACAGGATCTCGCCCTGGCGCCGGGCCAGCACGCTGAGCAGGGAAAACTCCTTGGCGGTCAGGTCCAGGCGGCTGCCGGCACGGCTGGCCTTGCGGCTGATCAGGTCGATCCACAGGTCGGCGATGCTGATCTGCACCGGCTCATGCCCACCGCTGCGACGGGTCAGGGCTTGCAGGCGGGCCACCAGTTCAAGGAAGGAGAAGGGCTTGCCCAGGTAGTCGTCGGCGCCATCGCGCAGGCCCTTGATGCGGTCTTCCACGCGTTCGCGGGCGGTGAGCATGATCACCGGGGTCTGCTTGCGCGCACGCAGTGCTCGCAATACGCCAAAGCCATCCAGGCCGGGCAGCATCACATCCAGCACTATCACGGCATAGTCGCCCTCCAGAGCCATGTGCAGGCCTTCGACGCCGTCCCGGGCCAGGTCGACGGTGTAGCCTTGCTCGGTCAACCCGCGGTGCAGGTAATCGGCCGTTTTTTCTTCGTCTTCGATAATCAGAACGCGCATGACCCGCCTCAGGTAGTGGTGGCCGGCAACAGGGCCGGCTGGGGCCGGTGGAACAGCCGCTCAAGCCACAAGTATATGACCGGCGTGGTGAACAGCGTCAGGGCCTGGCTGACCAGCAGGCCGCCCACCACGGCAATCCCCAGGGGCTGGCGCAGTTCGGCGCCGGCGCCGTAGCCGAGCATCAGCGGCAGGGCACCGAGCAGGGCGGCCAGGGTGGTCATGATGATCGGCCGGAAGCGGGTGATGCAGGCCTGGTAGATCGCCTCCTCGGGAGGCAGGCCGCCGTGGCGCTGGGCTTCCAGGGCAAAGTCGATCATCAGGATGCCGTTCTTCTTGACGATTCCGATCAGCAGCACCAGGCCGATCAGCGCCATGATGGAAAAGTCCTGGCCGCACAGCCAGAGCATCAGCAAGGCGCCCAGCCCGGCCGAGGGCAGGGTGGAAATGATGGTCAAGGGATGCACGAAGCTTTCGTACAGCACCCCGAGAATGATGTACACCGCCACCAGCGCCGCCAGGATCAGGTACGGCTGGCTGGCCAGCGAGCTCTGGAAGGCCTGGGCCGCGCCCTGGAAATTGCCGCTGATGGCCGTTGGCATGCCGATCTCGCTCTTGGCCTGGTTGAGCAGGATGACCGCATCGCCCAGGGCCACGCCGGGGGCCAGGTTGAAGGACAGGTTGGCCGCCGGGAACATGCCGTCGTGGGCAATCGACAGCGGGCCGATGGTGGGCGCATCGAAGCGCGCCAGGGCAGAGAGCGGGACCATTTCTCCGGTCAGCGGCGAGCGCAGGTAGAAGTAGTTGAGGCTCTCGGCCTTGCCCCGTTGCTGGGTGTCGAGTTCAAGGATCACGTTGTACTGGTTGATCTCGGTCTGGAACTCGTTGATCTGGCGCTGGCCGAAGGCGTCGTACAGTGCCTCGTCGACATCGCTGGCGGTAAGGCCGAAACGCGCGGCAGCCGTGCGATCGATATGGATGTGGGTGATGCTGCCGCCCAGTTGCAGGTCGTTGGAGATGTCGCGGAAGGCCGGGTTGCTGCGCAGCTTTTCCGTCAGGCGCTGGGTCCAGGTGCTCAGGGTCGGGCCGTCGTTGCTTTTCAGTACGTACTGGTACTGGGCGCGGCTGGGACCAGAGCTGAGGTTGATGTCCTGGCCGGCCCGCAGGTACAGGACAATGCCGGGCACCTTCATCAGTTGCGGGCGGATGCGGTCGATGAAGGCACTGGCAGACACGTCCCGGTCGCTACGGTTCTTGAGGGAAATCCAGAAGCGGCCGTTGGCGATGGTCTGGTTGCTGCCCGAGACCCCCACGGAGTGGGAGAAGGCCTGCACTGCCGGGTCGGCGGCGACGATCTCGGCCAGCGCCTGGTGCTTTTTCACCATGTCCGGGTAGGAAATGTCCGCCGCAGCCTCGGTAGTACCGAGCACGAAGCCGGTGTCCTGCACGGGGAAGAAGCCCTTGGGGATCAGGATATAACCGGCAATGGCCATGCTCAGGGTCAGGCCGAAGATCCCCAGCATCAGTTTCTGGTGGGCCAGGGCCTTGCGCAGGCCGCGCTCGTAGACCGCCAGCAGGCGCTCGCCGAAGCCCGGCTTGGCATGGGCCGGGTGCACCGGCGCGCGCATGAACAGGGCCGCCAGGGTGGGGGCCAGGGTCAGCGAGACCACCACCGAAATCATGATGGTGGAAGTGGCGGTCAGGGCGAACTCCTTGAACAGCCGGCCCACCACGCCGCCCATGAACAGCAGGGGAATGAACGCCGCCACCAGGGAGAAGCTGATGGAGACCACGGTGAAGCCGATCTCGCCGGCGCCCTTGATTGCCGCCTCGCGCATGCCGTCGCCGGCTTCCAGGTGGCGGTGGATGTTCTCCACCACGACGATGGCGTCATCCACCACAAAGCCCACGGCCACGACAATGGCCACCAGGGTCAGGTTGTTCAGGCTGAAGCCCAGCACGTACATCAAGGCGAAACTGGCGGTCAGGGATACGCCCAGCACCGCGGAGACGATCAGGGTCGCCGACCACTGGCGCAGGAACAGCGCCATCACCGCCACCACCAGCAGCACGGCGATCAGCAGGGTGATCTCCACTTCGTGCAATGAGGCGCGGATGGTCTGGGTCCGGTCCACCAGCACCTTGACCTGCACCGAGGCCGGGAGCATGGCCTCCAGGCCTGGCAGGGCAGCCTGGATGCGGTCCACGGTCTCGACGATATTGGCGCCGGGCTGGCGCGAGATCACCAGGTTGACCCCCGGTTGGTCGCCGGACCAGGCCTGGACGTAGGCATCTTCCGAACCGTTGACTACCCGCGCCACATCCTGCAGGTGCACGGGGGCACCGTCCTTGTAGGAAACGATCAACTGGCCGTATTCCTCGGGATGGAACAACTGGTCGTTGGTGGACAGGGTGGAGATGCTCGACTCGCCGTACAGTGCACCCTTGGCCAGGTTGAGGCTGGTCTGCTGGATCGCCAGGCGGATGTCGGCCAGGGTCAGGCCGATGGCCGCCAGTTTGTCCGCCGAAGCCTGGACCCGGATCGCCGGGCGCTGCTGGCCGGTGATGTTGATCTGGCCGACCCCGTCGATCTGGCTGATCTGTCGGGCCAGCAGGGTTTCCGCGTAGTCACTGAGCTCGGTGCCGGGCATCTGCGTCGAACTGATGCTGAGGATCAGCACCGGGCTGTCCGCCGGGTTGACCTTCTTCCAGGTGGGCAGGGTGGGCATGTCCTTGGGCAACTTGCCAGCGGCGGTGTTGATCGCCGCCTGCACTTCCTGGGCGGCGGTGTCGATGCTCTTGTTCAAAGTGAACTGCAGGGTCAGCAAGGACGAGCCCAGGGCGCTGCTGGAGGTCATCTG
Source organism: Pseudomonas sp. 8(2025) (assembly GCF_052665325.1). Lineage (NCBI taxonomy): Bacteria > Pseudomonadati > Pseudomonadota > Gammaproteobacteria > Pseudomonadales > Pseudomonadaceae > Pseudomonas > Pseudomonas sp. 8(2025). The sequence goes on from NZ_JBQOIE010000005.1 coordinate 184,833, forward strand.
GGTCATGCCGGGAATGGCGCTGAATTGCACCTCCAGGGGCGTGGCCACGGAAGAGGCCATGGTGTCCGGGCTGGCACCGGGCAGGGCGGCGGACACCTGGATGGTCGGGAACTCGGCCTCTGGCAGCGGAGCCACCGGCAGGCGCGGGAAGGCAATGGCGCCCAACAGTACCAGGGCGAAGGTCAGCAGGACGGTGGCGACCGGATGGTCGACGCACCAGGCTGACACCGAGCCATGGCCCTTCATGGCTGGGGCTCCGTCGCCTGTACCACCTGGGGTGGATCGCTCAGTACCTGGACCTGGGAGCCGGGCTTGAGTCGCGACTGGCCGTCACTGACCAGCACATCGCCAGCCTGGACCCCGGAGATGATGTTCAACCCGCTGTCCTGATACACCACCTGCACCGGCACGACTTCCACCTGCTGGCCCTTGACCCGGTACACGAAGTGCTGGTCCAGGCCGCGCTGGACCACGGTCGGCGGTACGGTGAGGGCGTTCTGGTCCAGGGCGGTCTGGATTTTCACCGTCACCAGTTGCCCGGGCCACAGCTGCTGCTGGGCGTTGCTGAACTCCGCCTTGGCGCGGATGGTGCCGGTCCCGGCGTTGATCTGGTTGTCGATCAGGGTCAGGTGGCCGTTGCCCAGCAGGGCCCCGGCGCTGTTGCTGTCAGCGCCGAGGAAGGCCTTGACCGCCGCCGGGTCCTGGGCGCGGATCAGTTGCTGCAGGGTTGGCAGCATTTGCTGGGGCAGGGAAAACTCCACGGCAATCGGGTCGATCTGGGTTACCGAGAACAGGCCCTGGGTATCGCTCATGCGCAGGAAGTTGCCTTCATCAACGGTACGAATCCCCACCCGGCCGCTGACGGGAGAGCGGATCTGAGTGTAGGAAAGCTGTACTTGAGCGGCATCAATGGCAGCCTGGTTACCCTGGGCCGTGGCGTTGAGCTGATTGACCAGGGCCACTTGCTGGTCATAGGTCTGCTTCGAGATGCCGTCATCCACCGACAGCAGCTTGTAGCGCTTGAGGTTGATCTGGGCCACCTGCAACTGGGCCTGGTTCTGCGCCAGCTGGGCCCGGGCCTGATCGAGGTTGGCGCGTATCGAACGATCATCGATGGTCGCCAACAGGTCGCCGGTCTTGACCAGTTGCCCCTCCTTGACCAGCAGCCGGGTCAGGATGCCATCCACCTGTGGGCGAATCACCACGCTGTGCAGCGACAGTACCGTGCCGATGCCGCTGGCGTAACGCGGCACATCCTGCTGGTGCACGCTGACCACCCGTACCGGAATTGCCGTGGGCGCGGCCAGCTTGGCTGTGGCGGGCTTGTTCAGGAACCACGCGACACCGGCGATGAGCACCACGAGTACCGCTGCGGTCACGACTGTTTTCTTGGCAATGGGCATGGGGAGAGAGCGCCGGGCAATGATGTCGGAAGGATGGCCATGATCTGGGCACAGTTATAGCCCGACAACCCGGTCAGCACCGTGACGGCCAGCTGTCAGCGCTGTCAGAAAACTCCCGGTGGGCCCCGATCAAAGATGGCTGGCGCACAGGTATACTGGCGCCCACTGCGGCCTGGACCCCGGCGCGGATTTCCTTTCTCTCCTGGAGTTTCCATGACTTCCCCTGCACAACCCGCTGCGGATGACGCCCTGAACGTCGACCCAGCCGCCGACGCAACCGCTACCGACACCCCGAGCACAGCGGCGATCCCGGCGTTCAAGTTTCCCTTCAAGCCTTCCGAGTTTGCTCCTGCCAAGAATGCCCAGCAGCCCTGGTACAAAAATGGTGCCAGCAACGGACACACCAAGACCCCCGGCGCAGCGCCTCCCGGCACTCGTCGCTCCATGGGCAAACGCTGATATCGCCGACATTCGCAGAAAAAATCCCGATTTGCGCTTTTTTAATCGCAATGATGGCTAATTGCTTTAAACCTGAGCTGGATCAGTATTTGTGGCATCAGTGCGCTTAGAGTCAGCAGCCCTGCCGACTCCACCCAACACATACGAGCGCGCTATCCATGAAGATCAACCTTCCGGTTACTGGGCGAAACGTGGACTTTGCCCCTGATGCGAATATCCTTTCGACCACTGATCTGACTAGCGCGATCACCTACGCCAACCCTGATTTCATCAAGATCAGTGGCTACAGCCGTGAGGAGTTGCTGGGCTCGCCGCATAACCTGTTGCGCCACCCGGATATGCCCTCCGCGGCCTTCGCCCACATGTGGCGCACCCTCAAGCGCGGCCGTTCGTGGATGGGCATGGTGAAGAACCGTTGCAAGAACGGCGATCACTATTGGGTCAGTGCCTATGTCACGCCCGTGACCCGCGATGGCCAGGCGGTGGAATACCAGTCGGTGCGCACCAAACCCAGCGTCCGTCAGATCGAGGCGGCGGAGCGGGCCTATGCCCAGCTCAACGGTGCCGGCCCCTCGTGGTGGAGCCTGTTGCCGGTGATCAGCCTGCGGTTGCGTCTCTGGGCCTCCATCAGCGCCGGCTTCATCGGCAGCTACGGCGTTTCAGTGTGGCTGCTGCCCGAATCCTGGATGGTCCAGGGGGCCGTGATGGCCATGGGGTGGTGCCTGAGCCTGACGGCGGTCGGCGTGCAAGCGCGGCCACTGGATCGATTGGCCGAGCGCGCCCGGCAGATCGGTGACAACCCCTTGAGCCAGGGCATCTATACCGGCCGTACCGACGAGTTCGGGCGCATCGAGTTCGCCCTGCAGATGCTCGAAGCCCAGGTGGGCGCGGTAGTGGGGCGCATCGGCGATGCGTCCCAGCGCCTGGAGGGGCATGCCGCGGAACTGGTGGAGCATCTGCACAGCAGCCACAACAGCACCCTGGAACAGCAGGCGGAAACCGATCAGGTGGCGGCGGCCATTCACCAGATGGCGGCCAGCGTCGCCGAGGTTGCCACCCATGCCCAGCAGGCCTCGGTGGCAGCGGACCAGGCGGAAAGCGAAACCCGTGAGGGCCACCTGCTGGTGGGCGAAAGCCGCAGTGCGGTGCTGCGCCTGGCCAGCGAGCTGGAGCGGGCCACCGAGGTCATCCATCAACTGGAAAGCCATAGCACCGACATTTCCGGGGTGCTGGAGGTGATCCGCAGCATCGCCGAGCAGACCAACCTGCTGGCCCTGAATGCGGCAATCGAGGCGGCGCGGGCCGGGGAGCAGGGCCGGGGGTTTGCCGTGGTTGCCGATGAAGTGCGCGGGCTGGCCCAGCGTACCCAGGATTCCACCAACGAGATCCAGCGCATGATCAGCACCCTGCAAATGGGCGCGCGCAATGCGGTGGAGGCCATGCAGCACAGCAGCCAGCACCTGGAGAGCAGTGTCGACCAGGCCAAGCGCGCGGCGGTGGCCCTGGACGGCATCAGCCAGCGGGTCAACCAGATTACCGAGATGAGCTTGCAGATCGCCGCAGCGGTGGAAGAGCAGAGCGCAGTCAGCGAGGACATCAACCGCAACATCATCGGCATTCGCAATGCCTGTGAGGCGACCGTCAGTGCCGGCCAGCTCAGCCACGTCAACTCAGGCGACGTGGCCGGGCTGGCGGGGGACTTGCGGCAACTGGCCCTGGAGTTCTGGCACAAGCGCGGCTAGGGCTGTTCGCCGCCCCGCCATTGTCCGCGGCTCAGGCGGCGCGCAGGGAAATGAAGGCGTAGTCCAGAGGCGTTTCACTGACCACCTGGGCACCGGCGGCCTGGACCTGATCGGCGATATCGTCTCCGGACAGGTGAAAGCGCCAGGGCTGGCCCGGTGCTCCGGGTGGTGCAGCCTGGACCTGGTCGATGGCGTTAGCCAGGGCGCCCATGTCCGGCAGGTAAGCGGTGAACCCGTCGCCCTTGAGCGCTGTGGTGCGAATGCCCAGCAAGGCGCAAATGGCTTCCTTGGTGTGGATGTCGTCACGGTCGGCCTGGCGCGAGCGGCGGATCAGCTCGGCCAGATCCTGATCCACCAGTTCATTCCCCAGAATCAGTTGCGGGCCCTGTTCCCAGGATTCCGGCGGGCATTCCTTGGCCTGCGGGTTGAGGGGAATGTGCGGATTGATTTCCATGGGGTAGATGCGGCACACCAGTGGCCGGCGCTGGTAGATGCGGCACAGCTGGTCTTCGTCAAGATTCCGGCAGGGGCCGACGTTGTAGGCGGCGAAGGTGATCGCCACATAGGCTTCGGTGGCGCCACTGCGGACCCGGCAGGAACGGCGTTCGGCGTGCTCGCGCTGCTGCATCGGCAGCCCCAGGCCATTGCCGAGGAAGGCTTCCACCAGAATGATCACCTGGCCGCCGTCGGCCGCCCAGTCGCGGGCTTCCAGCAGGGTCAGGGGCACGTGGTGATCGTTGCAGCATTTGCCGCAGCCGACGCAGGAAAACTGAGTGTTCATTGCACGAAGCGCCTTGTGGATCAGCAGGAGTCAGGTGGGAAAACCGTCATGGACGCTACCCGGGTCCATGCCGAAGCAAGTTATGCGCCATTCACCGGGCCTTGAGGGCCGGCCGGATCGAGTCCCACTCGCTGACCGCAGCCTGGCCGGTCTGCCTGTTGTACAGGCACAGTTCGATGCCCGATTGGCCGCGCATGTGTTTCTGCGGGTAGCGGCCTTGCAGCAACAGGGCGCTGACGCCGACCTGGTCGGGAAATTGCGCGATGGTTCCCACGGGTTTGGGGTTTTGCAGGCCGCTGGCCTGGGTACAGCTGATTCGGATGGCCTGCTCCAGGGCGGCCCAGGCATCGTCGCTGGAGGCGCTGGCCTGGCCGGTGAGGGTGGCCAGGCAGAGCAGGCACAGAGTCTTGGCGTTCATGGGGGCGGCTCCTTGGGGCGCAGGGGCTTTGGGATCGCCGGGGCTGATCCGGCCGTTCGCAGCCTTCGGCGGCAGCTACAGGATAGTGACCGGCGGATCAGTCGAGGGTTTCGTGACGCACGATGTACATGCCGACGCTTTCGTAGAGGCGCCGGGCCCCCAGGTTGCCTTCCAGTACCCGCAGATCGACGCAGCCTTCCCGGCGTTCGGCGAACAGGATGAAGGCTTGCTGCAGCAAGGCGCGCCCCAGGCCCTGGCCGCGCGCGCGGGGGTGTACCACCAGGTCCTTGATGTAGGCGCTGGTCCAGCACTGGGCGACGCCGATCACACCTTCGGCATCCCGGGCCACCAGGCACAGTTCGGGGTCGTATTCGGCATCGCTCTCGAAGGCCTGGCGCCAGCTGTCCAGCACCGGGACGTCGCCGCCACCGTCCTGGTAGCCCAGATGCATCAACTGATGCACAGCCTGCGCATGCTCGGGGCTGTAGTTGTGCACAGTGATGCCGGCAGGCCACTGCGGCGCTGCCAAAGGGGCAGTGAGATCGCGGCGCATCAACAAACAGTGGATCTGGCTCATGCCTCAGGCGCCCTGGGTGGCAATGGTCTTGGCTGCGTCGATCAGGCAGCGGGTCAGTTCTGGCGAGGAAAACTTGGTGAGCACGGCGTTGGCACCGGCCACACGGGCTTTCTCGCTGTTCATGGCGCTGTCCAGGGAGGTGTGCAGCAGCACGTAGAGGTGAGCGAAGTCCGGGGTTTCCCGCAGGGTGCGGGTCAGGGCGTAGCCGTCCATCTCCGACATCTCGATGTCCGAGACAATCAGGTTGATCTCGTTGGCCGTGCCTTGCAGTTCCAGCAGGCAGTCGATGGCTTCCTTGGCGCTGCGGGCGGTGTGGCATTGCAGGCCGAGGTTGCGCAAGGTGTGTACCGATTGCTGCAGTGCCACCTGGCTGTCGTCCACCACCAGGATCCGCGCGTTGCCCAGGGCTTCGGCGTCTTCCATGCTCAGCTCGGTGGGCGCCATCTCGATCTGGGCCGGGGCGATGCCATGGATCACTTTCTCGATATCCAGTACCTGCACCAGGGTGCCGTCCACTTGGGTCACCCCGGTGATGTAGGACTTGAGGCCGCCAGAACCGAAGGGCGGTGGACGGATATCGGTGGTCAGGCAATGCACGATCTTGCTCACGGCCTGCACGTGCAGGCCCTGTTTGGAGCGGCTGACGTCAGTGACGATCAGGCAGCCGCTGTCGGGGTCGGCCAGGGGCCGCTCGCCGATGGCCCGGCTGAGGTCGATCACCGACAGCGAGTTGCCCCGCAGGGTGGCGATGCCTTTCACGTGGGGGTGGGATTCGGGCAGCTTGGTCAGCGGCGGGCAGGGAATGATTTCACTGACTTTAAGCAGGTTGATTGCCATCAGCTTGCCGCTGCGCAAGGTAAACAGCAGAAGCGATAGCGAATCTGCGCGGGCTTTGTTGGAGGACATAAAAACCTTCTCTGGAGAAAATTGGCTCGTGGCACGGGCCACGGACAACCATTGATAACGGGTTATCGACGTGTTCAGGGCTGGCTTTAGCGGTGTTCCCGCTTTCCGTCGGCGGCGCGACCCTGGCCGGCAAGCCGGCTCCTGCAGAGGGGCGGGGCGCTTTGTCGGCGCTGGCGTTTACCGCAGGCCCAGGCGCTTGGCCAGGCGGCTCAGGTTGGCCCTGTCCAAGCCTAGCTCACGGGCGGCGCTGGCCCAGTTGTGCTGGTGCCGCTCCAGGCAACTGCTGATCAGTTGGCGCTGGTAGTGGTCGGTGGCCTGGCGCAGGTCGCCGGCTACGGCAGGCATGGCCTGGGTTGCAACAGCAGGGTCGACGGGGGCGCTGGTTCTTTCGCTGGCCCGGGGCAGGTCCAGATCGCCGGCATCCAGGCTGAGGATCTTCGGTCGCTCGGGGTGGTTGCCCAGCGCTTTCAGAGCGCTGCGCCCGATCAAGTGCTCCAGCTCGCGAACGTTGCCCGGCCAGTGGTAGGCCAGCAGCGCCTGTTGCGCCTCAGCGCTCAGGCGCAGGCTGCCCAGGCCCATGCGCGAGCGGTTCTGTTCCAGGAAGTAGCCACTGAGCAGCAGCACATCGCGGCCGCGCTCGCGCAGTGCCGGCACCCGTAGGGGGTAGACGCTGAGACGGTGGTAGAAGTCGGCACGATAGCGGCCGTTGCGCACTTCTTCCGCCAGATCGCGGTTGGTGGCGGCAATCAGGCGCACGTCGACCCGATGCTCCTGGTCCGACCCCAGGCGTTGCAGTTGGCCGCTTTGCAGCACCCGCAGCAGTTTGGCCTGTACTGTCAGCGACAACTCGCCCACTTCATCGAGAAACAGCGTGCCGCCATTGGCCAGTTCGAATTTTCCCCGGCGATCCTGGGTGGCCCCGGTGAAGGCGCCGCGCACGTGGCCGAACAGCTCGCTCTCCACCAGGGTGTCGGGCAGGGCCGCGCAGTTGAGGCTGATGATCGGCTGCTCGGCCCGGGGCGAAGCCGCGTGGATAGCCTGGGCGACCAGTTCCTTGCCGACGCCGGTTTCTCCGGTGATCAGCACCGTCAGGTCGCTGCCGCCCACCAGCTTGATTTCCTCCAGCAAGCGTTTGTGGGCCTTGCTCTGGCCGATCATCTCGCGGTTCTGCCCACTGGCCTGGCGATAGACCTCGGCCCGCTGGTGCTCGTTTTCGGCGCGCTGGGCCAGGCGTTCGATGCGCTGGGCTGCGCTGACCGTTGCGGCGGCGAGGCTGGCGAAGGCTTGCAGGGCATCCAGCTCGATGGGTTCGAAGCGCTGCGGGTCCAGGGCATCGAGGGTCAGCAGGCCCCAGGGGCGCTCGTCGACGAACAGCGGGCAGCCCATGCAGTCATGCACTTCCAGGTGATCATCGAGCCCTTCCACCAGCCCGTCGTAGGGGTCGGGCAAGTCGCTGTCGCTGGCAAAGCGGGTCGGGCCCGGGCTGCCGAGCAGGGCGGCGAAGCGCGGATGCTCGCTGACCTTGAAACGGCGGCCCAGGGTGTCGGTGCTCAAGCCGTTGACCGCCAGGGGCACCAGCCACTCGCCATCCAGACGCAGCAGTGCGGTGGCATCGCAGGGCAGCAGGGCGCGCAGAGCTTCCAGCAGGCGGCGATAGCGCTCGCCTTCGGGCAGCTCGCGGGACAGGTCGGTGACCAGGGGAAGCAGGGCGGTGAGCAGGGATTTTGCAGTCATAATGACTCCGTGGTGTCTTAATGACTATAAAAGACAGAGTGTCTTTATGACTATATTTATTTTAACTTGTTGATATTTAACGGATTTATTTTTGGCACGAAAACTGATTAGGCATAGGAAACCTGCAAGCAGTCATAAAGTCCAGGAGTTGTCCTTATGCTAAGCGTTCAAGATCGTGCCATTATCAAAGCCACTGTGCCCCTGCTCGAAAGCGGCGGCGAAGCCCTGATTACCCACTTCTACCGGATGATGCTCTCCGAGTACCCGCAAGTGCGGCCACTGTTCAACCAGGCGCATCAGGCCAGCGGCGATCAGCCCCGGGCCTTGGCCAATGGTGTTCTGATGTATGCCCGGCACATCGACCAACTGGACCAGTTGGGGGATCTGGTGGCCAAGATCATCAACAAGCACGTCGCCTTGCAGATCCTTCCGGAACACTACCCCATCGTCGGCAGTTGCCTGCTGCGGGCCATTTCCGAAGTGCTGGGCAGCGAGATCGCCACCCAGGAAGTGATCGATGCCTGGGCCGCCGCCTATAACCAGCTGGCGGATATCCTGATCGGCGCCGAGGCGGCGATCTACGACGAGAAAGCCCAGGCGCCCGGCGGCTGGCGCGGTGCCCGTGAGTTCCGGCTGGTGCAGAAGGTGGAAGAAAGCGCGGAAATCACCTCCTTTTATTTCGAACCGCTGGACCAGGGGCCGATCCTCGCCGCTGAACCGGGGCAGTACATCGGTTTGCAGCTCTTTATAGGGGGCGAGGAAATCCGTCGTAACTACTCCCTCTCGGCACTTTCCAACCAGGGCCAGTACCGCATCAGCGTCAAGCGTGAAACCGGCGGCGTGGCCTCCAACTACCTGCATGACCAGTGCCCGGTGGGCACCAGCGTCATGCTGTTCCCTCCTGCGGGGGAGTTCACCCTGGCGGCCAGCGACAAACCGCTGGTGCTGATCAGCGGCGGGGTGGGCATCACTCCAACCCTGCCGATGCTGGAGGCGGCGCTGGCCACCGAGCGTCCGGTGCATTTCATCCACTGCGCCCGCAACGGCCAGGTGCATGCCTTTCGCAGCTGGGTCGATGAACTGGCCCAGCGGTATCCACAGCTCAAGCGCTTCTATTGCTACGCCGAGGATGACGGTGTCAGCCCGGCGGCGGACAAGCTGGGCATGCTGACCCGCGAGCAACTGGCCGAGTGGCTGCCGGAGCAACGCGACCTGGACGCCTACTTCCTCGGGCCCAAGGGTTTCATGGCCGCGATCAAGCGCCACCTTCAGGCCCTGGGCATTCCCGAGCAGCAGAGCCGCTATGAGTTCTTCGGTCCGGCAGCGGCCCTAGAATAACCACCCCGGCCGGCTCCCCTCGGGCGCCGGCCTTTTCTCTCTCCCCTTCGTTTCATGTCGCTCCGGCATTCGCTGATTTTCCCGAAACCGCCTTTATTCTCGGCGTATTTGGTATGGCGGTTAATCCACTCTTAACCTGCTTGTCGCTATTGTCCGCAACTGGCAAAGCGCCCGAAGCCGCGTTGCAGTGGCGCTGTACGTCCCTGCATTCAAAGGTCATGTTCAACGTGTAGACTTCCCGGCAGCCGGGTGTGCCTCTGCGAGCATTGGCCTGCACGCTATCGACGGGTTCATCGAAGACAATCTCGGTCTGCCGCCTCGGGTCTCGGGGGCAGGCTGAACACAACAGAAAAAGGAATAGGGATGAGTGACGACAGACTGGGTTTGGGGCGCGAGCGGCGTTTCCTGGTGCTGCTGGGGATTATCTGCCTGGCACTGATCGGCGGAGCCCTGTACATGCAGGTGGTGCTGGGCGAGGCGCCGTGCCCGCTGTGCATCCTGCAGCGTTATGCCTTGCTGCTGATTGCACTGTTTGCCTTCATCGGTGCGGCCATGAGTTCGCGACGTGGGGTCACGGTCATGGAAACCCTGGTGGTCATCTGCGCCCTCGCCGGCGCGGGCGTGGCGGGGCACCATGTGTACACCCAGTTCTACCCCTCGGTGAGCTGTGGCATCGATGTACTGCAGCCGATTGTCGACAGCCTGCCATTGGCCAAGATCTTCCCCCTGGGCTTTCAGGTCGACGGTTTCTGCTCCACGCCGTACCCGCCGATCCTCGGTCTGTCCCTGGCCCAGTGGGCGCTGGTGGCGTTCGTGCTGACGGTGATCCTGGTGCCTCTGGGTGTGGTGCGCAATCGCAAGAAAACCTACTGATTCGCCCGTAAAAGCCCCGGCTCCCCATGGGAGGGCCGGGGCTTTTTTGTGCCGTTCATTCGGCACCTGAAAAGTCCGTGATTTGCGGCAAGCGCAGGTGCGGCAAAAGTGCGACATGTTGTCACAGTGCCGCGGTCGCTGAGGGGCGGTTGAGTCGCTGCAACAGACTGCATTCTGGCGCGCTGGTTCAATGAGAGCCTGTCAGTTTGTGTACGCGAGCCTGTCGGCCGAGAACCATAGCCTGCTATCGATACAAATCTTCACAGCGCCCGTTTTACAAGGGGTGAAGCCTGATGGAAGGCGGCCCTCAGGGGGGATCGAGAGTCCTGGAAGGGGGGTGTTTCAGGTCCTTTTTGGGGCTTTTTGTTGCAAATGAAAATCGCTATGATTGCGATCCTTCGCAACAATCATGAGGGATTGTTGCGCCATGGGATAAAAATTATTTCGGGATAAGACATGGTTTATAAAACGCGACATATCTACAATCGCCCGCACTGAATTTCCGACGCTGCTCAACCCTGAGCACACGAGGACGGTCGAGGGGCGGATAGAGCGCTCCATGCGACTGCGGGTGTCGGCGCCTTCCAAACTTCCGCACCAAATGGAATTGGTCTGTAACAAGGCCTTTGACCACGAGATCGAATAAGAACCACTGCTAGCCCGGGATGTGTCGTTGAGCGCTTAACGCAACGGGCAGGCCCTTATTCAATTGAAGAAAAATGCCAACCCTTGGCAGGGTGAAGTGTTGGCGATCAAAACCCAACTGCATTGCGCAAGCTGCTTTAGAGGTCGTGAGATGAGTAAAAACAGGTACCCCAGATTACTAGGCTTATTGCCGCTGCTCGGCATGTTAATGCTGGGAGGCTGCAAGTGGACCTTGCTCGATCCCAAGGGTCAGGTCGGTCTGGATGAACGAAACCTGATCATCACGGCAACCATCCTGATGCTGCTGGTGGTTGTGCCGGTCATCATCATGACCTTCGCCTTCGCCTGGAAATACCGCGCCTCCAACAAGGACGCGACCTACGCGCCGAAGTGGTCCCACTCCACCAAGATCGAGATCGCGGTGTGGCTGGTTCCGGTGCTCATCATCATTGCCCTGGGTTATGTCACCTACAAGTCGACCCACGCCCTGGACCCGTACCGTCCGCTGGATTCCGACGTCAAGCCAGTGACCATCGAAGTGGTCGCCATGGACTGGAAGTGGCTGTTCATCTATCCCGACCAAGGGATCGCCACCGTCAACAAGATCGTTTTCCCGGCCCATACCCCGGTGAACTTCCGCGTGACCTCCGACACCGTGATGAACTCGTTCTTCATCCCGGGCCTGGGCGGCCAGATCTACGCGATGGCGGGCATGACCACCAAGCTGCACCTGATTGCCAACCAGAACACCGAACTTGAAGGTATCTCCGCCAACTACAGCGGCGCGGGTTTCACCGGCATGAAGTTCAAAGCGATCGCTACCAGTCAGGAAGATTTCGACGCCTGGGTAAACGAAGTCAAGAAGGCACCTAAACAGCTGGACACCGCTGAATACGAAGCCCTTTCCAAGCCAAGCCAGAACAATCCTGTAGAGCTCTACTCCGCCTACGCGCCAAACCTGTTCCAGACCGTCATCGACAAGTATGAAGGCATGAAACCGGGCAAGCCGCTCAAGCACGAGAAGAAAGAAAAGGAAGTGGCCGCAACGGAAGGGATGGACGTGAGTTCGCATTCAGCTGCCGGGGCAGAGGAGTAAACGATGTTTGGTAAATTAAGTCTGGAAGCGATTCCGTTCCACGAGCCGATTGTCATGGTCACCGTTGCCATGATTCTGCTCGGTGGCGTGGCGCTGTTCGCGGCAATCACCTACTTCAAGAAGTGGACCTATCTGTGGACCGAGTGGCTGACGTCCGTCGACCACAAGAAAATCGGTGTGATGTACATCATCGTCGCCATGGTCATGCTGCTGCGTGGTTTTGCCGACGCCATCATGATGCGTACCCAGCTGGCCATGGCCACCGAGGGTTCGCCTGGCTACCTGCCACCTGAACACTATGACCAGATCTTCACCGCTCACGGTGTGATCATGATCATCTTCATGGCGATGCCATTCTTCACCGGCCTGATGAACCTTGTCGTGCCGCTGCAGATCGGCGCGCGTGACGTGGCCTATCCGTTCCTCAACTCCCTGAGCTTCTGGCTGCTGGTATCGGGCGTGGTGCTGATCAACCTGTCCCTGGGCGTTGGCGAATTCGCCAAGACCGGCTGGGTTGCCTATCCGCCGCTGTCGGGCTTGCAATACAGTCCGGGCGTGGGTGTGGACTACTACATCTGGGCGCTACAGCTATCAGGGCTGGGGACAACGCTGACGGGGGTCAACTTCCTGGCCACCGTGCTGAAAATGCGTACCCCGGGCATGAAGATGATGGACATGCCGATCTTCACCTGGACCTGCACCTGGGCCAACGTGCTGATCGTGGCTTCGTTCCCGATCCTCACCGCTACCCTGGCACTGCTGACGCTTGACCGTTACATGGATTTCCACATTTTCACCAATGAACTTGGTGGCAATCCAATGATGTACGTGAACCTGTTCTGGGCCTGGGGTCACCCCGAGGTGTACATCCTGATCCTGCCGGCGTTCGGTATCTTCTCCGAAGTGATCTCGACCTTCTCCGGCAAGCGCCTGTTCGGCCACCATTCGATGATCTACGCTTCCGGCGCGATCTCGGTACTGGGCTTCATGGTCTGGCTGCACCACTTCTTCACCATGGGTTCGGGGGCCAGCGTCAACGCCTTCTTCGGCCTGGCGACGATGCTGATCTCGATTCCGACGGGGGTGAAGCTGTTCAACTGGCTGTTCACCATCTACCACGGCCGTCTGCGCATCACCAGCCAGGTTCTGTGGACCCTGGGCTTCATGGTGACCTTCGCCATCGGCGGCATGACTGGCGTACTGCTGGCCATTCCGGGTGCCGACTTCGTTCTGCACAACAGCCTGTTCGTGATCGCTCACTTCCACAACGTGATCATCGGCGGCGCGGTATTCGGCTACATCGCCGGCTTCAGCTTCTACTTCCCGAAAGCCTTCGGCTTCAAGCTGCATGAAGGTTGGGGCAAGGCTGCGTTCTGGTTCTGGATCTCCGGCTTCTTCGTCGCGTTCATGCCGCTCTATGCACTGGGCTTCATGGGCATGACCCGTCGTCTGAACGCCACCACCAACCCTGAGTGGGTGCCGTACCTGTACGTCGCCATGGTAGGTGCGGTGATGATCGCCGTGGGTATCGCCTGCCAGCTGATCCAGCTGTACGTCAGCGTGCGTGACCGCAAGCAGAACATGTGTGTATCCGGCGACCCTTGGAACGCCCACACCCTGGAATGGTCGACCTCGTCGCCACCTCCGTTCTACAACTTCGCGGTACTGCCGAAAGCCGAAGGCATCGATCCGTTCACCGAAGCCAAGGAAAACGGCACTGCCTACGCGCAGCCTGGCCGCTACCAGCCGATCCACATGCCCAACAACACCGCTACCGGTCTGGTCATGGGTGCTCTGCTGACCGTGTTCGGTTTCGCCATGATCTGGCACATCTGGTGGCTGGCCATCGCAAGCCTGGCCGGCACCGTGATCTATTTCGCGATCCACGCTGCCCGTGATGATCAAGGCTACATGGTGCCGGTCGAAACGATCGAGCGCATCGAAGCCGAACAGCACAAGCGTCTGGTATCGGAGAACAAGATCCCGGCTACCCGTGTTGAAACCTCGTTGGAACAGGCTTAATCCATGTCGAACTTAGTGACCAATGCTGGACACGCCCATGTCGATGACCATGGGCACGATGACCATCACCACGACTCGGGCGAGATGACCGTATTCGGTTTCTGGCTCTACCTGATGACCGACTGCATTCTGTTTGCGTCGATCTTCGCGGTATACGCGGTACTGGTTAACAACGTAGCGGGTGGCCCGTCGGGCCACGACATCTTCGAACTGCCATACGTACTGGGTGAAACCGCCCTGCTGCTGTTCAGTTCGATCACCTACGGCTTCGCCATGCTGGCGTTCTTCCGGGGCAACAAGAAGCAGGTACTGGGCTGGCTGGCCATGACCTTCCTGTTCGGCCTGGGCTTCATCGGCATGGAGATCAACGAGTTCCACCTGCTGATCTCCGAAGGCTATGGCCCTAGCCGTTCCGGCTTCCTGTCCGGGTTCTTCACCCTGGTCGGTACCCACGGTCTGCACGTGACCAGCGGTCTGATCTGGATGGCGATCATGATGTACCAGGTGCAGAAAAACGGCCTGACGGCGACCAACAAGACCCGTCTGAGCTGCCTGAGCCTGTTCTGGCACTTCCTGGACGTGGTGTGGATCTGCGTATTCACCGTTGTTTACCTGATGGGGACTATGTAAATGGCCAACACACACTCCCACGACGAAGCCGGTCACGGCAGCGTCAAGTCCTACGCCATCGGCTTCATCCTGTCGGTCATCCTGACACTGATCCCGTTCGGCCTGGTGATGTACCCATCGCTGCCCAAAGACGTGACCCTGTGGATCGTCCTGGCGTTCGCAGTCATCCAGGTGCTGGTGCACCTGGTGTACTTCCTGCACCTGGACCGTTCCGAAGCACAGCGCAACAACGTGGTGGCGTTCATCTTCGCCGCGTTGGTCATTGTTCTGCTGGTTGGTCTGTCGTTGTGGATCATGTTCAGCATCCACACCGTCATGATGGCGAAGTGAGGTAAACCCGATGTCGCTCAAGCACTTTATCCAAATCACCAAACCGGGGATCATTTTCGGTAACGTGCTTTCTGTGGCAGGCGGGTTCTTCCTGGCCTCGAAAGGGCATGTCGATCTGGCCATTTTCCTGGCCGCCATGATCGGCACCTCGCTGGTGGTAGCGTCCGGTTGCGTGTTCAACAACTGCATCGACCGTGACATCGACCTGAAGATGGAACGCACCAAGAACCGCGTGCTGGTCCAGGGCCTGATTTCCCTGGAAGTGGCACTGGTCTACGCCTCTATCCTCGGTGTCGCCGGCGTCGCCCTGCTGTACTACGTGGCCAACCCGTTGGCCGCGTTGTTCGCGGTAATCGGCTTTGTCATCTACGTCGGCTTCTACAGCCTGTACCTCAAGCGCAAGTCGGTTCACGGCACGCTGGTGGGCAGTCTGTCCGGGGCCATGCCGCCAGTGATCGGCTATGTCGCGGTCAGCAACAGCTTCGACATGGCTGCGCTGACCCTGCTGGTGATGTTCAGCCTGTGGCAGATGCCGCATTCCTACGCTATCGCGATCTTCCGCTTCAACGATTACCTGGCCGCATCGATTCCGGTGCTGCCAGTGAAGCGTGGCATCCGCGTGGCCAAGAAGCACATCCTGCTCTACATCCTGGCATTCCTGGTGGCGACCCTGATGCTGACCTTCAGCGGTTACGCCGGCATGAGCTACCTGGCGGTAGCGGCGGCCATGGGCATGTACTGGTTGTACATGGCCTGGACCGGCTACAAGGCAGTGGATGACACCGTGTGGGCGCGCAAGCTCTTCGTGTTCTCGATCTTCACCATCACCGCGCTGAGCGTGATGATGTCGGTGGATTTCAAGGCCCCGACCGAGCTCCTGCTGACCTACGCACACTAAGCTGTCCAGGCCACAGGAAAAGCCCCGCCTTCGCAAGAAGCGCGGGGCTTTTTTCATTGCGCTGGGTTGATGGTCACATCATTTAAAGTTTTTCGGCCCGAAGGCCTGGCCTGGCCGGGTAAAATGCGCCGTTCGTGGATAGAACCTGAGTGGATGCAATGGAAAACCGTATTGAACTGTACGACTCGAAGGCGCGCTATGGCGTCATCAGTCGCGGACTGCACTGGGCCATGGCCCTGGCCTTTGCCTGGATCTACAGCACTACCAGTGCGCATTACCTGCTGGCCGATTCGGCCCTGGACAAGTTCCTCTGGCCGACCCACAAGCAAGTCGGCCTGCTGTTGATGGCCCTGCTGCTGGTGCGTGTGGTCTGGAGTCTGTTGAACCGTCATCGCCGGCCGCCGAGCCTCAACCTTGCAGCAACCCTGGGGCATGGGCTGCTGTATGCCGGGATGTTTGCCATTCCGTTTCTCGGCCTGTTGCGTCAGTACGGCTCGGGTCGCGCCTTTTCCGCCTTTGGTCTGCCGGTAATGAACGGCTTCGACGGGCCGAAGATCCAGTGGATGACCGAACTGGGCAACAATTTCCACAGCCTCCTGGGCTGGACCCTGCTGGTGCTGATCGTCGGCCATGTGGCGGCGCTGATCCTGCACTGCATCAAGGGCCAGGGGCATATTCTGCGGCGCATGGCCGGCAGTGCACGCTCGGCGTGAGCCGCGCACCCGAACACGGAAAAGCCCCGCCTTCGAGAGACGCGCGGGGTATTTTATTGAGAGCCCTTGCGTGGGCTGCCCAACTATTCAAATGACCCAACTCATGCAGGAAGCAGAATGATGAAGAAAACAGCGGTTATCGTGTTCAGCGGCGGACAGGACTCGACAACCTGTCTGATCCACGCCTTGCCGCTCTATGACGAAGTGCACTGCATTACGTTCGACTATGGCCAGCGGCACTACGCGGAAATCGAGACCGCGCAGCGGCTATCCAAGCAGTTGGGGGCGACCGTGCACAAAGTGCTGGACGCTTCGTTGCTCAACGAACTGGCGATCAGCAGCCTCACTCGGGACAACATTCCGGTGCCCACGGTGAACAGTTCAGGCGAGAGCTTGCCCAGCACCTTTGTACCCGGAAGAAATATCCTGTTCCTTACCCTGGCCTCTATCTACGCCTATCAGGTAAAAGCCGAGACCGTGATTACCGGAGTGTGCGAGACCGATTTCTCGGGTTACCCCGATTGCCGCGATGAATTTGTAAAGGCATTGAACAAGGCCCTCGAACTGGGCATGGAGTACAAGTTGCGCCTCGAGACTCCACTGATGTGGCTGAACAAGGCAGAAACCTGGGCCCTGGCGGACTACCACAATCAACTGGAGCTGGTTCGCGAGCAAACCCTGACTTGCTACAACGGCATCATGGGCAGTGGCTGCGCCAACTGCGACGCCTGCAATCTACGGGCAAAAGGCTTGAACGCTTATCTGGAGAACAAGACGCAAGTCATGGATAGCCTGAAGAGCAAGATGGGTCTGAAGTGAGGATTTGAGCAGCTTGCTGCCCTTGGAGCCCAACACTGAACCTGCCTGGCAGATAGGTGTTGAGCTCCGGCGTCGCTCTACAAACAGCGATCGATCATTTTGCCTGGCTATCCGTTATGTATCTCTTGAACAGTGATCGTGCGCCATAGGCGGGCAATATATTGAAGAATGCAAAACAGACCTTGATTGCGATCTGAACATAAATCATGTTCAGGATGTCGTTGTTTTGCATGGCTCCATAGAATGCGATGTAGCAAAACACGAAGCTGTCGATGATGACCGCAAACAAGGTGCTGAGGAATATCCGCAGAAATAGGAATCTGGAGTTTGTGAGTTCCTTTATCTTGCACAGCAAATATGAGTTTATGTTTTCAGAAACAAGGAAGGAAACGGAAGACGCTACCAGTACAGACGACACCTGGATAATAACGTCGTTATAAGGTGTATCGAGTTTCCAGCCTGGCAGTCCGGGGAGAAAAGTGGACGCGTAGAGCAGGATGATGATCATGGCGTTGCTTGCAAATGCAAACAGAATGGCTCTTCTGGCGAGCCTGAGTCCGAAGTTCTCGTTCAGCAGGTCAACGATCAGGAATGTCAGAGGGTACAGAAAGGTGCCGGGGGTAATAATGATGTCGAGGGATTCAAGGTAGATCGGCTTTGTTGCAGCGATGCTGGTGAAAATATAAAAGGTAAAGAGCAGCAGGTTGAGGATGATGTAGATCATCCATGAGTTTTCATTGCGGTCGTTCAAGTCGTATGCAGTAAGTGTTCCTCCTTGGGAGTAGAACTTTTTATACAGGTTTTTAACTTCCATTTTGTTCAAGTTATCCATTATTTCGCTGTTCACTACTTCGCTCAGCTTTATTTTTATGACCTTGCCGGTGTCGATGATCATGATCACGGCCAGGTTTTTATTGTTCTCAAACCCCAGAAGCTTGTACTTGCTGTTCTCGATATCACCTTCATAGGCAGTCATTGAAGCGTTCCTCAATGATATCGCCGACAACGGATATACGATCCGGGTCGAAGACGACCTCGTTCATGATCAGCAGTTTCCTGGTCTGTTTGTCGTAAGCCAGTTTTTCCTTTTCATCGGTGATCGTCCCCTTTTGCACGATCAGCAGGCCGCCGACCTCATACATGCCCTTGATATCGTTTTCCAGGCGCACGGCTATCAAGTTGCAGGATGTGCCGAAGTAGTAGGTCAATGGGAAACAAGTGGCGAGTTCGCCAATACGTTTATCCATGTTGGCCATCAACTGGCTTTCCTTGAGGATCGGAACAGCAGCAGGGTTCATGTTCCCTTGCGGGGAAATGCTGCTTTCGATGATCTCCTTCTCTTCAAAGTCGACGGTTTCTATTTCCTCATAGGAAATGCCGAAGAAGTCGGAGATTTTCCGAATGGTGGACTGCTGGACGTTGCTGACCTTGCCTTCCAGGATGTTGTATATGGTTGTTCTGGTCAGGCCACTGGCGTTGCATAAAGACAGTTGTGTCTCTCCGCGACTTTTAATCAGGTATTTGATATTGCTTTTTAAATACTCTGTTCTTTCTCTTCTGTGCATCAAATGCCTCACCATTTCCTTATAGTCGTAATGCATCGAATTTTTTAGCGTTCACATCGCGCATGACATCGATTGCCTGGTGCCAATAGCGGGATCACTGTGGCAGAAGCCTGTCAGTTGCTTTTGTGTTGTCTGGTAATTCGCTAGTGCTCCTTTAGCCAGCCTGTATCCGTCCTGGGATACTTCGCTACGGGGACTGTGGGCGATCAAGTCGCTGAGAGGGGCCGGTTTGCACAGGGCCGCAACGGACAAGTGTTGCATGCGTCAGCCATGACAATAAAGCCCCAGGGGTTGGGCATTATCACTCTCGCCCTGCGGCTTGCACCGGCAAGGTTGCGCCGATGTCCTTCCACTTCAAAAAAGAAGCATTTAACTTTGAGGATGTTTAATTTTTTGATTAATTCTGTTACGCCTTATACAGTCTTGACCCAGGGCCCGGATCAGCCCGATTCACACCAACGAACGTAAAACCCAGGAAGCACGCCCTCGTTCGTGGCGCGCAGTACTCAAGGAAGGGGCACAGATTTATGGCAGCCGATACCGAACCACTGAGGAACCAGGCCGACTTGCTGCGATGTGGCTTGGCGGACCTGCGAACAGAAGACGCCGAGCTGGCCAGGATCCTGGACGCTGAAGTAAGCCGGCAACAACGCACGCTTTCCCTGGTTTCATCCTCCTGTGCAGCCACCCCCAGAAGCCTTGCCGCCTCGGCCTCGGCGCTGGTCAACGTGACGGCGCAGGGGGTTGCGGGCAAACGCCATCACGCCGGGTGCGAAAACGTCGATCTGGTGGAATCCCTGGCGATCCGCAGGGCCCGGGAGCTGTTTGCCGCGCAGTACGCCGCGGTGCAATCGCACTCGGCCTCGAACGCCAACTACCAGGTGTTGTCCGCGCTGCTTGAGCCGGGGGACACCCTGCTCGGGATGGCCCTGGATCATGGCGGCGACCTGACCCACGGCAGCTCCCTCGCTTTTACCGGTGCCCACTACAAGGCGATCCGCTACGGCACCACGGCCCAGGGCACCATCGACTACCAGGAGGTACGTCAGCTGGCGATGGCCCACCGCCCGCGCATCATCATCTGTGGGGCAACGGCTTATTCGCGGGTCGTGGACTTCCAGCGTTTTCGCGACATTGCCGATGAAGCCGGGGCCATCGTCCTTGCCGACATCTCCCATATCGCCGGCCTGGTTGCCACGGGGCGTCACCCGAGCCCGATCGATGTGGCGCACGTCACCACCACTTGCACCCACAAACAGCTCGCCGGGCCACGCGGCGGCCTGATTCTTTCCGGGCGGGACGCGGACACCAAGGTGCCCGGCCTGAGGTCGAGCTTTCGTCGGGTGCTCGACCAGGCAGTTTTCCCCGGGATGCAGGGGGCGCCTGCAGTCAACATGATCGCCGCCAAGGCGGCCGCGCTGGGCTATGCCATGTCTGCACAGTTCGATGCCTACATGGGGCGGATTCGCGCCACGGCGGATGAAATGGCCTGCGCGTTCATGGCGCGGGACTACGAGGTAATGGGCGGCGGGACGGAAAACCACACGATCCTGTTGCGCTTGCCTAAGGGCATCAGCGGCTCCCTCGCCGAATCGGCATTGGAAAAGTGCGGAATCATCGTCAGCAAAAAACGCGCACCGGGGGAGACTCGATCGTCATTTGCCGCCAATGGCTTGTGTATCGGCACGGGCTCCATCGCACAGCGCTATGTGGACCCCCAGGGCTGCCGGCAGATCGTCGACCTGGTGTGCCGGATACTGGATCAGCTGCAGCCACAGGGCGAGCAGCCATACGTTCTGGAGCCCGCGCAGCAGGAGCGCTTCCGGCTGGAGACCGAGGCGTTGTGTGCGATGTACCCCATCCTTGAGTACGGGGATCGCTGAAGAAAAAAAGCCCCGTCTTCACGCTGGAATACGGGGCTTTTCAGGTCTGCAGAAGGCTGTGCTGGCGCTTGGCGAGCAAGCTCGCCCCTGCAGCGGCGGGTTACAGCTGTTGTTGCGCGCTGTAGCCTTCGAACGCGGTCTGCTGCTGGATCGCGGTAACGATGTTCTTGCGGGTGGCCTGCTGTTCGTTGCCATCCTTGTCGAGGAACATCTCGCTTTCCAGTTCCGCCTCGTCGCCTTCGCCGACAAAGCTGAAGCCGAGGAATTCGAAGGCTTCACGGTCGACGTTGGCCTTGGAGCGCGGGCGCATCGGCAGGGTGACGCTGACGCCGTCCTTGCTGATGGCGAACACTTCCATTTCCTTCTTCGGACGCGCCTTGCTCTTGCCGCCGCTGGGGTTGCTGATGGCCTGGTGGGTCTGGTTCAGCACCTTCAGGGCCAGGCCGTAGACCAGCTCCTGGAAGTCCGGATCGTCCTTGTAGCTGGAGAGAATCCGGCTGATGGGGAATTTCTTGCTCAGGTCTTCCAAGGCGGCGAGGTCGGCGGCCTCGGCGTCTTTGAGCTGCTTGAGCTGGCCCATGAGTTCATAGGCGGTGTCGTCGTCAAAGCGGTCGTGGGCCTGGCGAATCGCTGCGCGCAGTTCGCGAATCTGGTCACTTTCTTTCGAGGTGTGGAAGGCGTCGAGCACCATCTCGCTGATGGTCTTGGCCTGGGACACGTGTTGTGAAAGATGAATGGCGTTTTCGTATTCGGCCTTGTTGGACAGGGCGACTACGGATTCTTCGGTGTTGGAATCAGGCATTGAACATCCACTACTTGGTTTAACAGGTTTGAGGCGCGAAAGGCCCAGGGGGATTTTCGGGGGCGCCTAATCTATTGGACCCGGGCCCTATTGTCACGGACCAAGCGACGGCCCGGCAGCCGCGCCTCTTTCAGACCGGCCTTCGCGCCACAGATTCCCTGTCGTTCAAAGCACTTGTGTATCGCTGACCCCAGCCTCCAGTTCCTGGCGCAGATCGCTGCCCCGGCGGGCGATGAATACCAATTGCGCGGCATGCTCGGTGGGCTGATCGGCGGCCAGGGTGAACTGGCTGCGGTTGCCCACATGCTGCAACCAATAAGGTTGTTCATTGCCTTCAAGGCGCACCAGGCCCTTGAGGCGCAGCAGGTCGGCGGGCAGGCGCGCCAGCCAGTCCCGCAAAGCCTTGGGCTGCAGCGGTCGCGAGCTTTTCCACACCCAGCTTTCGAACAACTGGTCGTGGGCCTGGGGCAGGGCCTTGAACAGCACTTCGGTGGAGCGCACCGGCGGCGCCAGCAGCAGCTCGGGGGGCAGCTCGGCCTGCACCGTGTCGAACACCGGGGCACGATTGCCGAGGCTGGCGCGGATGTTCTGCAATTGCTCGGCGCTCACCAGATCGGCCTTGTTCAGCAGCACCCAGTCGGCGCAGGCCACCTGGGCTCGGGACAGGCGGGCCATTTCCCCTTCCAGGTCCTGGTAGCCGCTGGCATCCACCAGGGTGATCACCGCGTCCAGGTGCAGGCGGTTGCGCAGTTGCGGGTAGCCGATGGTCTGCACGATGCGCTGCGGGTCGGAGACGCCGCTGCACTCGATGACAATTCGCTCCAGGGCCGGGCGCAGCTTGGACAGGCTCACCAGTTGCGCCAGCAGGTCCTCCTGCACGGTGCAGCAGATGCAGCCGTTCTGCAGGCTGTACACCGCGTCGGTGACCTCGGCGATGATCGCCGCATCGATGTTCAGCTCGCCGAAATCGTTGACGATCACCGCCAGCCGGCCGCTGTCGGCGCGTTGCACCATGCGGTTGAGCAGGGTGGTCTTGCCGGCGCCGAGAAAGCCTGCAACCACGGTTACCGGGATGCTCGGGGTGCTGTTCATTATTCCTTGCCCTCGATCACCGGTGGCAGGCCTTCCCACACCGCTTGCAGAGGGGTGTCGCTGAAGGTGCCCTGGCGGTCGTAGACCAGTTGCCCCTCGACGAAGGTCAGTTGCACCTGGGTGTGGTGGATGTAGTTGCGTGCGCCCTGGGCGAACAGGTCGCGGTCGAGGACGATCAGGTCCGCCGACTTGCCGGCCTCCAGGCTGCCGGTCAGGTGTTCCAGGCCCATGGCATGGGCGCCGTTGAGGGTCGCCACTTGCAGCGCCTGTTCCAGGCTGATGGGGTCACCGAAGGTGTCGGGTTCCTGGTTCCACGGGTTCTGCCGGGTGACCATGGTTTCCAGGGCCAGCCATGGATCGATGGACGCCACCGGCCAGTCGGTGCCGAACACCGCGATGCCACCGGCTGCCAACACGCCCTTGAAGTCATAGATGCGCTTGAGGCGTTCCTGGCCGTAGCCGGAGCGTGCGCCGCTGGCGAACGGCGTCGGGTACCAGGCTGCCGGAGAGAACTCGGCGATCACGTCCAGGGCCTGGAAACGCTTGAGGTTGCCCGGGTGCAGCAGGGTGCTGTGGGCGCATTGGTGACGGATGCCGCTGTTGCCGTTGCGCCGCCGGGCCTCGGCCACGGCATCGAGGAACACGTCGGAGGCGCCGTCGCCGGTGCAGTGGGCGATCACCCGCAGGCCGCGCTTGTCCATGTCCACCACCATGTCGGTGATGTGTTCCGGGGTCAGGTTGAGCTTGCCGCGCCAGCTCGACTCTTCCGGCCAGGGGGTCAGCAGGTAGGAAGACTTGGGCTCCACGGTGCCATCGAAGTGGAACTTCACCGCGTTGGCACTCAGGCGCGCGCTGCGATAGAAATGCCGCTCGCCACTGAGCAGTTCCCAGCGCCGGCGCACCGGGAAGATGTCGTCCTGCCAGCTGATGGCGGCTTCCACCCGCAGGGTCAGCTCGCCGGCATCGTCCAGTTCCTTGAGGGCCTGCAGGCGGTTTTCGCAGACGTGCACGTACTTGGTGGCGGTGACCCCGCGAGAGGTCTGGAAGTGCACGCCATCGCGATAGGCACGGCGCAGCACCGACACCGGAGTCGGCGGCATGGCGGCATGGATCAGGGCGTAGGCACCGTCGATCAACAAGCCGTTGGGTTCGCCGGTCAGCTCGTCGCGCTCCAGGTAGCCGTTGCGCGGGTCGCTGGTGTGGCGGTCGATGCCGGCCAGTTCCAGGGCCTTGGAGTTGACCATCATGGTCCCCCACATGCGGTCCAGCAGGGCCACCGGGCGGTCCGGCATGACGCTGTCGAGCCATTCGCGGCCCGGGGTCAGCCCGGCCTCGCGGAAGGTGTAGCGCACCCAGTACTGGCCGTAGATCCAGCCGTCGCCGGGATGGCTGTCGGCATAGGCGTGGATCGCTGCTGCCAGTTGCTCCGGGGTCGGGTCTTCGATGCCCACGTCCAGGTCGTCGGCGTAGCGCGGGGCCAGGGCCAGGTCCGGGTGGGTGTGCATGTCATGCAGGCCGGGCATGCAGAAGGCCCCGTCCAGATCGTGCTGGCGGGTATTGGGCCCGATCAGCGAGGCCAGGGAAGCGAGGCTGCCCACCGCGATCAGCTTGCCCTGGCGGATGGCCACGGCGTCGGCCCAGGGCTGGGCCGGATCGAGGGTGTACATCCGGCCGTTGTGCAGCACCAGTTCAGCGTATTGATCGACGGCGCTATGGGTGGAGTTGAATTGGTCGGAAGCGGTCACGGGGTCAACCTCTCAAGCAGGGGGCCCTTCAAAGGTGGGCAAAAAAGTATGGCGCAGCAGTGTTCTTGTCAGAGGTACCAGGGCCGCTGGGCGGCCCGGGTCATGCATTCAGCGTTGTGCGCCCAGGGTTTCGACAAAGCCGGCAATGCGCTGGCAGGCGTCCTTGAGCACCTCGTCGGCGACGGTGAAGGAGATCCGCACGAAGCCCTCGGCACTGGCGCCGAAAGCCTGGGCGTCGAGCACCGAGACCCCGGTGGCGCGGAACAGCTGCCAGGCGAAATCCATGCTCGACAGGCCGGTGCGGCGCACGTCCACCAGCATGAACATCCCGGCTTCCGGCTCGCGGCAGTCCAGCAGTTGCACCTGCTTGAGGCCCTCCACCACCAGGTCGCGGCGCCGGCGATAGACCTCGCGGGCGCTGCCGATCACTTCTTCATCGAGCTCCAGGGCCTTGAGCGCGGCTTCCTGGATAAACCCCGGCAGGCCGTAGAGCATGCACAGCAAGAGGTTGTCCAGATGCCCGACCAGGGCCGGCGGGGCGATCACCCAGCCCACGCGCCAACCGGTCATGGCATGGGTTTTCGACAGGCTGTTGAGGATTACCGTGCGCTCGGCCATGCCCGGCAGCGAAGCGATGCTCAGGTGTTCGCGGTCGTAGGTCAGTTGCCCGTAGACCTCGTCGGAGATCACCCACAGGTCATGCTTGCGCGCCACCTCGGCCACGGCTTCCAGCTCCTCACGGCTGTAGACGTTGCCGGTGGGGTTGCACGGGGTGGCCAGGGCAATGCCGCGAGTCTTGTCGGTGAGCGCCGCTTCCAGGGCCGCGGCGGTCAGGCGAAAGCCATTGGCCGCCGGCTGCTGGACGCAGGCGATCTGCGCCCCCGAGGCGTGGATGCAGGCCTCGTAGGTCAGGTACATGGGTTCTGGCACCAGCACTTCGTCGCCGCTGCTGAACAGGCACAGCGATGTGGCGAACAAGCCGTTCTGCGCACCCGCCACCAGCGCCACGTTGTCGGCGCTGACCTCGATGCCCAGCAGGCGGCGCTGCTTGGCGGCGATGGCCTCACGCAGGGCAGGGCGGCCGAGGACGTGGGTGTAGTGGGTGTCGCCTTGCTCCAGGGCGGCACTGGCGGCAGCGCTGATGCGCTCGTCGGTGGCGAAGTCCGGGTCACCGACGCTGAGCACGATCACGTCTTCTCCGCGCCCACGGGCCTCGATGGCCGCGTAGTGGATGTCCCAGGCGCTGACGGATTCGCCGCTGATGCGCTGTACGAAAGGTGAGTAACGCATGTTGTTCTCCTCACGGGCCTCGCTGCCCGCGCAATGAATGGGTTCAGGCCTGACGCTGGGGGACCTTGCCCAGGCGTGCGCACAGATGTTCGATGACAAAGGCCAGGACGATGTAGATCAGTGCCACGGCCAGCAGCGGCTCGTAGACTTTCAGGGTCTGGGCCCGTACCAGGTTGGCCGCGCCCAGCAGGTCGGTGACCGCCACGGTGGACGCCAGTGCAGTGGCCTTGAGCAGCAGCACGCATTCCCCCACCAGGGTCGGGCGCACCAGTTCCAGGGCCCGGGGCAGCCACACCCGGCGCAGGGTCAGCCAGTGGCCCATGCCATAGGCGCGAGCGGCTTCCAGCTCGCCTCGGGGCACGGCCCGCAGGCCGCCACGCAGCACTTCGCCGACGTAGGCGCCGACACTCAGGGTCAGGGCCAAGGCCACATACCAGA
The DNA here is from genome assembly GCF_052665325.1 of Pseudomonas sp. 8(2025). Classification (NCBI taxonomy): domain Bacteria; kingdom Pseudomonadati; phylum Pseudomonadota; class Gammaproteobacteria; order Pseudomonadales; family Pseudomonadaceae; genus Pseudomonas; species Pseudomonas sp. 8(2025). Next base: position 211,032 of record NZ_JBQOIE010000005.1, read on the forward strand.
AACCTTCGCGCAGGTAGGGCCAGAGAAAGCTGCCGCGAATCGGCGGGTAGGCGGCGAACAGGCTGCCGACCCCGTAATAGAGGATGTAGATCTGCACCAGCAGCGGGGTGCCGCGAAACACACTGATGTAGAACTGCATCGGCGCACGAATCAGAGGGTTGCGCGACACCCGGCCCAGGCCCACCACTACTGCCAGGGCAAAGCCGCAGATTCCGCTCAGCAGCAGGAGCTTGAGGGTGATGCCCAGGCCGCGCAGCAGCTCGCTGGAAAAACCGTTGATCCAGGAAAAGTCCATTCGAGCCTCCTAGTGCTGGGGCAGCCAGCGGTTGGTGCGTCGTTCGAGCACGCGGAACACGCTGCCGGACACCAGGGTGATGACGAAATAGAAGGCCGCGACCGCCAGGTAGAACACCAGGTAATGCTTGGTGGAACCGGCCGCCTGTTTGCCCACCGAGAGCAGCTCGCTGTAGCCGACGATGCTGATCAGCGCGCTGTCCTTGACCAGCACCAGCCACAGGTTCGACAGCCCGGCCATGGCGTAGGGCAGCATGCTCGGCAACAGGATGCGCCGCACCAGCAGCCAGCGCTCGATGCCGTAGGCCCGGGCCGCTTCGATCTGACCGTGGGGGATGGCCTGGATCGCGCCCCGGATGATCTCCGCCGAATAGGCGCCCTGGACGATGCCCAGCACCAGTACCGCGGCAATGAAGCCGTTGACCGTGACACTCGGCCGGTCCATGGCCGCCATGGCCATGTTCAGCAGGTCGGTGCCGGCGTAGTAGAGCAGCAGAATCAGCAGCAGTTCGGGCATGGCCCGGTACAGGGTGGTGTAGGCGTTGGCCAGCTTCACCAGCCAGCGCGGGCCCTTGAGCTTGATCATCGCCACCAGCAGGCCGATGCCCAGGCCGAGCACAAAGGCCCCGGCGGAAATCTGCAGGGACACCAGCGCGCCCTGGGCCAGGGCGCCGAGCCAGCCGTCGGCGACGAACAGTTGGGAAAGGTCGGACAGAGAAATCATGACGTATCCAGTCAACGCCGGCGGCCCGCGCAAACGGGCCGGCCGGACGGCTTAGTTGGCAGAAATGTCGACGCTGAAGTAGCGGCTGCGGATCTTGTCGTAGGTGCCATCGGCCTTGAGCGAGGCCAGGGCGGTGTTGATCCGCTGCTGCAGGGCGCTGTCACCCTTGCGCAGGCCGACCCCGATGCCGGAACCGAACAGCGGGTCCTTGGGCGCCAGGCCCTTGTCCGCCAGGCCGGCACCGGCCGCGGTCTTGAGGATCGGCTCGATGGTCAGGGCGTCGGCCAGCATCACGTCGATGCGCCCGCTCTGCAGGTCGGCGATCATGTCGTCCTGGGTGGTGTAGTAGCGCAGGGTCGAGGTCTTGCCGTAGTAGGTCTTGGCGAAGGTCGCGTTGGAGGTCGAACCCTGCACGCCGATCAGCTTGCCCTTGAGGCCTTCGGGGGTGGTGACCAGCTCCAGGCTCTGGTCGGCGACCCACATGGCCGGGGTCTGGTAGTAGGGCGCAGAGAAATCGATGACCTTTTCCCGTTCGTCGGTGATGCTCAGGGAGTTGAGGATGGCGTCGATCTGGCTCGATTGCAGGGCCGGGATCAGGCCGTCCCAGGCCACTTCCTTGAGTGGGCACTGGGCCTGCATGCGGTCGCACAGAGCCTTGATCAGCTCCGGTTCGAAGCCGCTCCAGTCGCCGTTGCCGCTTTTCATCGAGAACGGCGGGTAGGGTTCCAGGGCGATGCCGAAGACGATCTTGTCGGCGGCCACGGCGTGGCTGGCCAGTGCACTGAACAGGCAACCGGTGGCGAGCACCTTGAGCAGGTTTTTCATGGCTTTACCCTTTATCGAAGTTGTTGTTTTCAAGGATTGAAGCGAAACGTCAGACGCGGTTTTCCTGAGCCATGACGAATTGCCGGCAGCGCTCGCTGACCGGGTTGAGGAACACTTGCTGGGGTGGCCCTTCTTCTTCCACCAGCCCCTGGTGAAGGAACATCACCTTGCTCGACACGTCCCGGGCAAAGGCCATTTCGTGGGTCACCAGGATCATGGTACGGCCTTCCTCGGCGATGCCCTGGATGACCTTGAGCACTTCGCCCACCAGTTCCGGGTCCAGGGCCGAGGTCGGTTCGTCCATCAACAGCACCTGGGGGCGCATGGCCAGGGCCCGGGCGATGGCCACCCGCTGCTGCTGGCCGCCGGAGAGAAAGGAAGGGAAAGCGTCGCGCTTGTTGGCCAGGCCGACCTTTTCCAGCAGGTGCTCGGCATGGGCGATGGCGTCCTTGCGGTCTTCACCGAGGACATACACCGGCGCTTCGATGACGTTTTCCAGGACGGTGCGGTGGGGCCACAGGTTGAAGCTCTGGAACACCATGCTCAACTGGGTGCGCAGGCGCGCCACCTGGGCCGGGTCGGCGACCTGCGGGTTGCCGGCACGGTCGGTCCTGATGCGCACTTCTTCGCCATTGATGCGCAGGCTGCCGCTGCAGGGAATCTCCAGCAGGTTGATGCAGCGCAGCAGGGTGCTTTTGCCCGAGCCGCTGGAGCCGATCAACGACACCACTTCGCCTTCATTGGCGCGCAGGGCGATGCCCTTGAGCACGTGGTGATCGGCGTAGCTCTTGTGCAGATCATCGATCGCCACCACGGGATTGACGGAGTTGGGCTGCGATTGCAAGGGTCGACCCTCTTGTTATTGTGCGATGGCCGGGCAGTACCCGGCACAGGGTAGGGCTTGAGAATTAGCCATCGACGGCGGCGGGTCAATCGAGCATTTTTAGTGGGACACGGTAATTTTTTTCAGTAATGGGCTTTTTTTTCGGCGACGAGCAAGGCTATTGCCGGACGCCGATTGCAGCTATGGTGCTGCCACTCGTTTTTTTGTAGTCGAGGCATGATCGGTATGCGTTATCCCTCCATGACCGCGTTGCGCGCTCTGGACGCGGTGGCCCGCCTGGGCAGTGTCGCCGAGGCCGCCAATGAGCTGAACCTGACGCCCAGCGCCATCAGCCACCAGATCAAGAGCCTGGAGCAGACCCTGGGGTTTGCCCTGACCGAGCGCCAGGGCCGCAGCATTCGCATCACCTACCAGGGGGAGCGCTATGCCCGGGACATCCACCTGCTGCTGGCCAATATCCTCGAGGCCGGCCAGCGCTCCGATGGCCAGCAGGTCAGCGGCCGGCTGTGCATCAGCAGCCCGCCGGGGTTCGCCACCTATTGGCTGTGCACCCATATCGCCGAATTCCAGGCGCTGTATCCCCAGGTTGAACTGCAGTTGGTGTCGCCCCGCACGCCGGGGGACACCAGCGACAGCAGCGTCGATCTGTTCGTGGCCTATGGCATGGGCGACTGGCCCAACCAGCACGTGCAGAAGATCGTCTCCCTGCGCTATTTCCCGGTGTGCAGCCCGAGCCTGGTGAATGCCATGGGTGGCCTGAAAACCCTTGATGGCCTGGATCACGCCTTGCTCCTGCACATGATCGACTACTCCGACTGGCGGGTCTGGCTGGCGGCCGCCGGGGCGCCGAATGTCGACGTGCGCCGGGGCATCGTGTTTGCCGACGCGCACTTCGTGCAGTCGGCCTGCATCGCCGGCCAGGGCATTGCCATGGGCGACAACCTGATCAGCGGCGAAGCCCTGGCCCGGGGCCAACTGGTGCAGCCCTTCGGCACCGAGATCGAGTCCAATCGCGGCTACTACCTGGTGGCCGACCTGCTCAAGTCCGAGCGGCCGGTGGTGCTGGCGTTCAGCGAGTGGGTCAAGTCCCAGCTGCAGGGCATCACCCGCTTGCACCCGGAACCCCGTCGCAACGGCAAAGCGTGAATTTTATTGAGCAATCGCCGCGATTTTTTTCGATTGTTGCCCCTTGGGTGCAGCGACTAATGTCCCTCGACATCAGCCGGGCGCAGGGTGTCGCCCGCACATAAGAACAAGAGGAAGTAGTCGATGACCACCTGTGCGCAGTCCCTGGTTCGTTTGCTGGAAGGTTATGGCGTGGACACGGTATTCGGGATTCCCGGCGTGCACACCGTCGAGCTCTATCGCGGCCTGCACGGCAGCCGCTTGCGCCACGTCAGCCCACGGCATGAACAGGGGGCCGGGTTCATGGCCGACGGCTACGCCCGGGCCAGCGGCAAGCCTGGGGTGTGCTTCATCATCACTGGCCCTGGCATGACCAATATCCTCACGGCCATGGGCCAGGCCTATGCCGATTCGGTGCCGATGCTGGTGATCTCTACCGTCAACCGTCGCGAGCACCTGCGCCTGGGCCACGGCCACCTGCACGAACTGCCGGACCAGCGAGCAATGGTGGCCGGGGTCTGCGCCTTCAGCCACACCCTGCAAGCGCCTTCGGAGTTGCCGGAACTGCTGGCGCGGGCCTTTGCCGTATTCAAGTGCGCACGGCCACGGCCGGTGCACATCGAGATTCCCCTGGACGTGCTGGAGATGCCCGCCGATAACCTCAACCTGATGCCCCGCAGCCTGCCTGGCGCGCCGGCGCCGGCCGGGGCTTCGATCGAGGCGGCGCTGGCCTTGCTCAACAGTGCCCACCGCCCGTTGATCCTGGCCGGTGGTGGTGCCCGGGGTTGCGCCGAGGTCCTGCGGCAATTGGCCGAGCGCCTGCAGGCGCCGGTGGCCCTGACCACCAACGCCCGCGGCCTGCTGCCTTGCGGCCACCCGCTGTTGCTCGATGGCGTGCAGTCCTCGGCCCATGGCCGGGCGCTGATCGACGAAGCGGATGTGGTGCTCGCCGTGGGCACCGAGCTTGGGGAAACCGACTACGACTTCTTTGGCCTCGGGCCGCTGCGCTTCAAGGGTTCGCTGATTCGCCTGGACATCGACCCGATGCAGGTCATGGGCGTGCAGCGGGCCCATGTCGGCCTGGTGGGGGATGCCCTGGAAGGTTTGCAGGCACTGCTGGGCAAGGTGGCGCCCGCCAACTCCCGCGGGCGCTGGGCACTGGACAGCGTGCAACGGGTGAACCAGACCGAGCGCGCCGGCTGGACGCCCAAGCAGCAAGGCTTGCAGGGCCTGCTGGACCTGCTGCGGGACAATCTGGATGCACCGATCCTGGTGGGCGACTCGACCCAGCCGGTGTACCAGGGCGCCTGTGGCTACCAGGCCCCGGCTCCGGCCAGCTGGTTCAACGCCGGCAGTGGTTACGGCACCCTGGGCTACGGCTTGCCGGCGGCCATGGGCGCCAAGCTGGCGCGCCCCGAGCGGCCAGTGGTGGCGCTGGTGGGGGACGGTGGCCTGCAGTTCGCCAGCGGCGAGCTGATCGCGGCCAAGGAAGCACAGATCGGCGTGATCCTGCTGGTGTGGAACAACCAGTGCTACGGCGAGATCCGCGACTACATGCAGGCGCGGGATATCGTGCCGCTGGGGGTGGACATCCTCACCCCGGACTTCCAGGCCATGGCCCGAAGCTTCCATGTGGCGCACCACCGCGCCGACTCCCCCGCGCAGCTGCAAGACCTGTTGCACACCCTCAAGGACACCCGGCAGCCGGTGATGATCGAGGTCGATGCCGGCGCCTACCTGGCGCTGGGCTGAACCCAAGCCGGGCACAAGGAACGCGCTTTACAGGATGCAGGTGGGTTACATTGGCGGCGCCCGCCCGGGCGCGCCTTGCCACTTGAGGATTCAGGGATGAATTGCATTTTCTGCCAGATTGCCGCCGGCACCTTGCCCGCCGCACTGGTGTACCGCGATGAGCACTGCATGGCCTTCATGGACGTGCATCCGCTGGGTGAAGGGCACCTGCTGCTGATCCCCCAGCAGCACGTAGAGAAGCTCGAGCAATTGCCCGGTTTCATCCGCCAGCACCTGTATCAGGTCTTCGATGGCCTGCTGGCGGCGCAACGGCGTGCCGGCTACGGCGTCGAAGGCACCCACCTGCTGGTCAATGAGGGCCGCGCCACCAACCAGCACATTCCCCATGCGCACCTGCACTTGATCCCGCGCAAACGCGGCGATGGCCTGGGGTTTGCCGGGCGCTTGCTGCTGCATTTCACTGGCTTGTTCGGCCGTCGGACCCAACTGGAGGTGTTGCAGCAGCAGGCCACGAGCATCGCCGAGCAGGTGCGGGTGCCCTGGGTCAGTGAAACCCCGGTGGGTAACCGCTGATATGCACCTGAGCCGCGCGCTGGCGCTTGAATATGCCGAAACCCAATACCTGCGGGCCCGGGTCCAGGGTCTGGCGAGCCTGCCGGGCAACCCTTATCGGGCCTGCCTGTTTGGTGAGCCGGGTTGTGGTGCCTTCGTCGTCGGCGGCAACCCCAGCCCGATGATGAACCGGGTACATGGCGACAGGGCACAGGATGCCCGGCGCCTGGTCGAACTGCTGCAGAGCTGCGTGGCTTACGCCCCGGCGATCGCCTTGATCGCCGAGTCAGCCAAGGTTGTGCCCACCCTGGAGCTGCAAGGGCTGCCGTTGCAGCGCCTGAAGGGCTGGACTCATGGGCAGCTGTTCGCTCCTGTGGGCGAGATTGTGGCGCCGCCTTCAGTGCTGGATATCGAGCCGGTGACCGCCTCGACGCTGGAAGTGTTCTGCACGCTGCACCGCGAAGGCTTCAATACCCCTGCGGCCGCTCGGCCGGCCACCCAGGCGGCCTTTGGTGGCTTGCTCAACGATGGGCGCGGGCATTTGTACCTGTTGCGGGAGCAGGGCGTTGCGGTGGCCGGCGCGGCGCTGTTCATCGCCGACAACGGCGTGGCATACCTGGGCACCGCCTTTACCACCCGGGCCGCGCGGGGCCTGGGTTATCACCGGGCCCTGATCGCCCATCGCTTGCAGCAGGCTGCTGCTTTGGGGGCCCGGAGCGTGGCAGCCACCGCCCTGGTGAACTCGCAAAGCCGGCGCAACCTGGAGCACTGCGGCTTGCGCCTGTCTCACCTGCAAACCCTGTATCGGGCCGAGTCACAGGGCTAGTGGGGTGGCGTTGTCGGCGCCGGGTCGAAGCGGATCGAGTACAGAATCGCCCTCAGGGTGGCGAAGTCCTGAAAGAACCCGACGCTGTCAGCCACCACCTGACGCTGGCCGCTGTCGATCAGCGCCATCAGGCAGGTGCCGCCATAGGCGTGAAAGCCGGTGTCCCCATCGCTGATGCCGCAGGTCTGATAGGCCAGCAGGCCTTTCCAGCCGGGGCCTGAAATCTCTTGCACCGGGCTGGGTTCATCCCTTCCGGCGCTGCGCATCCACACGCCGCTTTCCTGATAGAAAAACAAACCTTCGGCGGCCTGTTCCAGGCTGCCCTGCTGTAGGCACAGGTGCAGGGTGTACTCCTCCTGGGGGCGTTTTTTCGGGTGGTCCAGGGTGAGGCAGTTCTGCGCCTGGCCAAGCTTCCAACCTTTGGGGTATTGCAGGCTGAAGCCCTGACCCTTGAAGCGTGGTGAATCCATGGGCAATACCGGAACTCCGGCTTCCTCGCGCAAGGGTTCGTACAGGCTGGGATCGTTGCGACAGGCAGACAGCGGGCGGGCCTTGGCTTTGTGCAATTGGTCGAGGCGATGAGTCCGGGGATCCGCACTGGCGCTGACACAAGCGCAGCCGTAGCCGTAGTGATTGTTGGTGCGCACCCATTGCTGGTCGTTGAAAGTGGGCCACTCGCCCTCGGCCTGATAGCCGCCCTGGCTGGCGATCTCCCAGACGCCATCGCGGTCGGTCAGGGTGGCGTTGGCTGGCGTCGGATTCTCGAACCAGCCGCACCGGCGTTCGACTTTGGCTGGCGCGGCGAACGCGGGCAGGGCGATAACGGTCAAGAGGGTGCAGAGCATGACGCGCTGAAGCATGGAGCATCCTTGTTCGAGAGGCAGGGCGGGAACAATGGGGCGCCGGTTCAGGCGCGTCAACCCGATAGGGGCGTCGGACTGGCTAGGCGGCAGGACCAGGATGGTGTCAGTCTGCTGGCTGTGACCCTGTGGCTGACTTAAGTTCTGTGCAGCTAAGGCTCCGACAATTCTGGCCGAAACAGCGGCTGGGAAATGGCGTAATCTCGCGTCTGGCCATCGAGCCGTCCACTCGCGCTGGGGCATGTCATGCATCGGATGCTATGCAGTGTTTTAAGCCTGACGATCATCCTGTCATCGCTGGGAGCTTGTACTACGGCCCCGGTCGGGCCGACAGTCGAGGGGCCGCAGGTGTATGGCTACACCCTCAATCAGCCACTGAGCCGCGAGCAGGTGCAGCGGCTGACCGACACCGGCAAGCACTTTGTCGGGGCCCTCAAGCTGTATCGGCAGGAACTGCCGGACGGCAGCCAGTTCGGTTTCTACACCAACTACCGGAACTGGCTGAATACCCTGGCCCGTACCAGTCGAGAGTTTCCTGCCGAGAGCGATTGCCTGGTGGCCCAGCAGGCGGACCAGTTGCAACTCACCACCCTGATCGATGACTTCAATGCCCGTCAGGCCCGCCCGATGGGAGTGCCACGTCAGGTGGGGGAGGTCTACGCCGTCCAGGCGCTGGACGCCTGTCAGCGTGTCGGCGGCCAGGGGCCTGGAGCTGACGCTTTTCGCTATACCCTCTGGGCCACGCTGCAAACCGAGGCAGCGGCCCACGATCAGGGCTTTCTGCGCAAGGTCGAGGACCCGCATGCCCAGGCCCGAGGCATTGCGCAGGTGATTGTTCTGCTGCCCTTTGCCGCGCTGGCCGCGTTCATGGGGGGCGGTTGCACCGACTTGCAGTCCCAACCCGATGGTGACGGCTACTGCGCCCGGCAGCGCGCAGGTGCCGGCAAATGAGGTGCAGGGCTCAATAGCGCCACTTGCGTACCAGGTCCTCGCCGTAGCGCTGGCTGATCAATGCTTCGGCAGCATCATCGTCGTCATACACCTCCGCCAGGCAGAGCAGCATCAGCGCATCCAGGTACTCCTCGGGGGAGTCGAAAAAACGTGTCAGCGCCGCACCTGTGTCGTGATCGAAGTAGTAGACCGCGCCGGATTCGCGGTGAAAGCAGAACAGGTTGCCATTGCCCAGGTAGTCGCCGAAGGCCACCAGCTTGCCTGCCAGTACCAGATCGACATCGCCGATCTCGACGATACCGGGATAAGCCTCCAGCAACGGCTGGATCGGCGTGTGCCCGGGCCCGACGCTGCACAGGACCTCCGCCAGGGACAGCACCCCCAATTGCCGATGGTAGTCGCGCAGCGATCGAGGCAACGGGCAGTCCAGGCGTTGCTCCAGCGCCTGCAGGGCGTCCTCGCTGACAGGCGTCAATTCCGGTTCGTTGACATGCCCTTCCCATAGCGCGCCGTAGGCGCCAATTGCGGCCAGGTACCAGTTCAGCCGTGCAGCCTGGTCAGGCAGGTCCGGCCAGGCCAGGGGCGGGCAGCCGGCGGGGGGCCAGTCGGCGTTGGAGTCGTGCTGTTCGGACATGGGGCTTCCTTGGATGCGCTGGAGGCGGGGGAGTGATTATGCGCGATGGCGCGTGCGTTCCAGAGTGATGATCGAGGGTTCGAAGCCCAGCGAGCTGAAAAATTCCGCTGCCCCGGGGCGCCCGGCCCGCAGGACCCAGGTGATCTCGGGGTTGTCGCCCATCACCCAATGCACCAGGGCGCGGCCGATACCGCGCCGCTGGTGCTGCTCGGCAACGACCACCATGGACAGGTAACCGTTGGACAGACCGTCGCTGATGCCTCGGGCGAAGCCGACGATCTGCCCCTGCAGAAGGGCGACCGCCGTGCGCTGGGAGTTTGCCAGCAACTGGGCGAAGTATTCGCTGCTGCCCACCCGATGGCCCCAGCCGTTATCGCCGAGAAACTGCCGCAGTGCTTCGCTTTCAGCGGCGTGTGCGTCGCGGATCAGCATGGTGAACTCTCCAATGGGCAAGTACGGGCAGATCGCGCCCCGACTGTGCTCGGGGCCGACCCATGTAGTTGAGTGCTTCGGCCCAGTGGGCATCGTTGTCGCAGCGGCGTGCCGGCTCGACCGTGGGCGACCTGGAGGATACAAGCCTGCCTCGGAAACTGGCAGCCCTCGGAGCCTGAACGCAACCGGCCAAGGGAGCTCTTCGAAACTCGTACGGCTGTTCGCGGCGTTCAGGCATTGGCCACGGATTTGTGGCCAGGGCAACGTGCTGCTCGCCGGCCAATTCCTCTTGGTGTGTTGAAAAAAAAACGCCGGGAGCAGGTCCGGGGCCTGGAACTTCCGCCGGTATTTGCGGACAAATTCCTCCAGGGCAATGCCCGTCGGAAATTCGGTTTGCAAGCGCTGGCGACAGGCGCTCAGGCCGCTTTCCAGGGCGCCTGAACGCCGTTGCCGGAATGCGCTTGCGCCGCGGCAGTGGTTTTTCTGGAGGCAGGTTTCTTGTTATCGTGGCCTCCCTCTTTCACGGACGAATATCGAGACAGCCCATGGCTAACTCCACCCCGTCACGCTTTGGCAAGATCCTCCAGGGTCTGCTGTTCGCCCTGATCGGCATCGGCCTGTTGGTCATCGCCATCAATCTCACCCTTGATCGCCGCGAGTTCCTCGCCAGCGCCCAGACCGCCGACGGTATCGTCAGCGATTTGAATGCCGGGGGTTCGCACCCCGAGATCGCCTTCACCAGCAGTACCGGTGAGAAGATTTCCTACCCCCAGGGTGGCTTTATCTTCGGCTACCAGAAGGACCAGCCGGTGCGGGTGTATTACCAGCCCGAGCGGCCGGCCAACAGCGCAATCATCGACGACCCGGCAGCACTCTGGGCCACCCCGGGTGTGCTCGGCCTGATCGGTCTGGTATTTACCCTGGCCGGCCTGGTGGGTGTCATCAGCCAGCGCGGACGAGCCACACAACGAGCAAAAGGACTTTGACCCCATGAACCTCAGCATTCCGATTCCGGTCAACGAAAGTAAATGGCTGTACCAGACCGCCAGCGGCGGCGGCCTGACCGTAGCCCTCGTGGCGGGTAGCGGCGGCTCGATCATCCTGCGTTCACCCCAGGGCAAGGACGTCAGCTATCGCTACGGCGGCCTGGGGGTGGGCGCCGGTTTTGGTGCGCGCCTGCCGCGTTTCGGCAAGGTCAATATCCAGGTCAAGGGCAAGAGCGTTGGAGGCGCAGGCGCGGCGGAGGCCTTTCCCAGCACCGGTAAGGTGTTTGTTAGCGATGCTCTGCGCAGCAGCGACCTGACGGAGGACGACATCACCGGCCCTTGCATGTACACCGAAGTGGGTGCAGGGCTGGTGGTGGGTGGTTCGGCCACGGCCTTGCTGTTCGGCTTGGACCCCAAGCTGCTTGCTATGGCGGTGGCCCTCAACTCCAGCCCGGTGACCTCGATCATCGCTTCGTCCCGGGTCAACGAACAGTTGATGCGCTCGGCCAAGGGCGCGTTGGTGATGGCGGGGATGAACGCCGGCGTACAGGCGGGTGGTGGCGCGGCGATCTACATGGGCTATCTGTTCTAGCCACGGCGCCGGCGCGCCGGGAATCACAGGCGCGCCAGGCATTCCTGGAGAATATCCAGGCCCTCCTCGAAGATTTCAGGCTCGGTGGTCAAGGGCGCCAGCAGGCGAATGATGTGCCGCGACTTGCCGCTGGGCATCAGCAGCAGGCCCGCATCCCGGGCGCTGCCTAGCAGCGTGCTCAGTTGCTCTGGCGCCGATTCGCCCCGGGCATTGACCAACTCGATGCCGCGCATGGCTCCCACCCCCGTCAGACGGCCCAGGAAGGGGCAGAGCCCACTGCTTTTCCAATGCTCATAGCGTTGCACGATCGCCCGCTCCTGGCGCTCGCCCCAGGCTTGCAGGTGCTCGTCGGTCATTTCATCCAGGGTCGCGAGCGCCGCCGCGCAGGCAATCGGGTTGCCCGAGTAGGTGCCCCCCAGGCCGCCCTTGGGCAGCACGTCCAGCAATGCTTTGCGACCCACCACGGCGCCCAGTGGAACCCCGCCGCCAATGCTCTTGCCCAGCAGGATCAGGTCCGGCTCGATGCCCAGGCGGGAGAAGGCAAAACGCTGCCCGGTGCGGCCGAAGCCGGACTGGATCTCGTCGGCGATCAGCAAAATGCCATGTTCATCGCAGAAGCTGCGCAAGGCCCTGGCGAACGTGGCGTCCAGGGCCAGGAAGCCGCCTTCGCCCTGCACCGGCTCAAGGATGAAGCAGGCCACTTCCTGTACATCGATCTCCACGCTGAACAGCCGACGCAATGCTTTCAGCGCTTCTTCGCAACTGACGTCGTTGTCGGCGCTGGGGTAGGGCAGGTGGTACACAGGCCCGGGTAGTACACCGACCTTCTGCTTGTAGGGCGCCACCTTGCCGTTGAGGTTGAGGGTGGCCAGGGTGCGCCCATGGAAGCCTCCGTCAAAGGCGATCACCGCGCTGCGCCCGGTAGCTCCGCGCACGATCTTCAGGGCGTTTTCCGCGGCCTCGGCGCCGCTGTTGGTGAGCATGCCGCTGACCGGGTAACTCACCGGGATGAAGTTCGCCAGGCGCTGTATGAACTCGATGTAGGGCCCGTGAGGCGCGGCATTGAAGGCGTAGTGGGTGAGCCGGGTGGCCTGCTGCTGGATGGCTGAGACTATGCGTGGGTGGCAGTGCCCGAGGTTGAGCACACCGATACCGCCGACAAAGTCGATGTAGCGCTTGCCATCGACGTCCCAGACCTCGGCGTTGCGTCCGTGGCTGAGGCGGATCGGGTGGACGGTGGAGATCGAACGGCTGATGTTCTCGTGGCTCATGGATGCGGGCTCTGGGTGCCGGAAACAAGCCGTTATCTAAGCCGGGGCCGGGGGGCCTGGACAAACGAAATAAAGTCGCCGGGTCAGTATGAAAATTCCCGATGTGCCAAAGCCCTTGTCTCAGTGCTGCTGGGCCTTGTGCCTATTACGCAAATGCCGCACCAGTGCCGCAAGGACCACCAGCGCTATCACCCCGAGGAAGATCGGCAGGCGATAGGGTTTCAGGTCGCCAAGAAAATGCTGCAAGGCTTCGCCGGCCCAGTAACCGGCGCTGACGAACAAGATGGCCCATACCGCAGCCCCCAGCACATTGAGCAGGGCGAAACGCCAGGGTGCCAGGCCACTGGCGCCGATCACCATCGGGCCCACCAGGCGCATGCCGTAGAGAAAGCGCACGGCGAACACCGAAGTCGAAGGGTAACGCCGGATCAGGCCCTGGACCCGTTCGATGGCCGCCTGATGGCGCTTGAGCTTGGGCAGCAGGCGCGCCCCGCCATAGCGCCCGGTCCAGAACAGCAACTGATCGCCGAGGATGCCCCCCAGGGTGGCCCAGCCGATCACTTGCGGCCATTGCAGGCTACCCTGATGCGCCGCCATGCCGCCGAGAATCAACACGGTTTCGCCTTCCAGCAGGCAGCCGATGAAGATCACCCAGTAGCCGTAGGCGGCGATCAGCGCGTTGAGGTCGAGGTGTTCGAGCATGGGCAAGGGCTTCCGCAGGGGGCATGAAAACAAGCCGGGCGATGATCAGGTTACAAATGGCTCTGATTCCTTTCACCGGCACAAGTGCCCGGGATCTTCCAGCGCAGGTACCGCCAGGGCGCCTGCCAGTCCATCAGAACCCAGCGTAGACGCCAGCCTCGGCGGCGGACACGGCTAGACCTACGGATATTGCTTGTGTGGAGCAAACTGGGTTCAGCGGGTATGTGAAAGCCCCTGCGAGTGCAGACTGGATGCGCGAGCAGGATCAGTCGTTATCTGCGTCGGCTTGCTCGGCCCAGGCGGACTTGGACGAGGGATAGCGTACTTCAACCTGGGCGCCGGCTTGAATCAGGGCCTCCTGCCAGACACTGAACTGTTGCGGCCAGGCCTGGATCACCTTGAAGGGGACGCCGGTCAGCAAGTTTCTGGCCACGTTGGGGCTTACGCCCATGGCTTGCCTGATCAGCGCGAAGATCTTCGCGGGGTTGGGGCCCACCTCGGTGATCCAGAGTGCTGGATCACTGGAGGCGAGGGGCGGGTAGTCCGCAAGCGGAGCATACTGCCGGGTCAGCACTGCCCTGGCATCGCTATAGCTCAGCGAAGCCAGGGCCCGGGCACTGGCCAGATGTTCATCGCAGAACCACTCGTAGCCATGAGGGTGCCCCGCGCACCCTTGGCCCAGCGGGCGATAATCGGCGAACTGCACCATGCCGCCGCCAGTTCCGGCATGGCACATCTCCGAGGAAAAATCGTTGTGGCACAGGTCGCATACAGGTGGCTTCATCGATCGATCTCTCTGGGCACGCTCGGCCTCTGGGCTGAGGTCACGCAGTCTGCCCCAACACCCACGCCCAGAACATCCCGGCCATGTACAAGCCCAGCCCGAACACCGAATGCGCCATCAGGCTGCGCAGCCGGGCCACATTCGGCTTGGGCATCTTGCTCGCCGCGATCCCGGCGCCCATGCCCGGTTGCATCAGCAGGAACGGCGCAGCCACCGTCAATACGCCGATGATCAGGGCCGGTGCCAGGGTCGGTTGCCGCGCCCACTCCAGGCCGCAGGCCAGCAGCAACAGGGCGGCAAACAGGACGCCGATCAGGTAGTGGGCCAGCCAGCCCAGGGCCCGTTCCCCCGGAACCGTGCCGGCTTGGGCAATGCTCTGGTGCAGGAACTGGCCACGAGGAAAATGCCCGATCCAGCGTCCGACCATGGCCCAGTTGGGGCCAGGAATGTTCAACACTCGTGCCAGAAACAGCGTCCACAAATCAAGGACCAAGGTAGCGCCGACACCGATCAGCAGTGCCGGTAAAATCAACGCCATGAACTCATGCATAAAGACTCCTGGGTATGGATGGCTGCACTTCAGCCTCGGCTATGGGTGTGATAAAGTTTCATTCAATTAAGTGATTGAATGATCAATAAAGCAGCAGGAGCTGTCAATGACTGATTCGATTTCCCCTCAACAGCCTCTGGCGGACATGGCCGAGCTGGCACGTATTCTCGGCCATCACCATCGCCTGATCCTGCTGGAGCACATTGCTCGTGGCGAGCAGCCGGTGGAGCGCCTGGTGGAAGCCTCGGGACTCTCGGTGGCCAACACCTCGCAACATTTGCAACAGCTGCGCCGGGGCGGTTTCGTGCAGACCCGGCGCGACGGCAAGCGGGTGCTCTACAGCCTCAGCCAGGGGCCGTTGGCCGCACTTCTGGGGGGCTTGCGCCAATACGTCGAATACAACCACGGGCAGATCCGTGAGCTGCTGGCCGACAGCGAGCAGCAGCCGGGGCGCCTGGAGGGCATCTCCCGGGAAGAGCTGCGCCAACGCCTGCAGGAGGGCGGCATGACCCTGCTGGACGTGCGCTCGCCGCAGGAGTTCGCCCTTGGGCATTTGCCGGGGGCAATCAATATCCCGGTGGAAGAGTTGGAGCAGCGTCTGGCCGAGTTGCCCGCGGGCCAGGAGTTGGTGGCTTACTGCCGCGGGCCCTACTGCGTGCTGTCACACAATGCCGCGGCCTTGCTTCGCGCCAAGGGTTTCAGGGTGCGGCGCCTGGACGACGGTTTCGTCGATTGGCAGGCCGCCGGCCTAGGGGTGGAAACCACCCGGTAAAAGTGTCGCAGTGTCGGCCATACAGGACATTGCCTATAGGGCCATGATCCATATCAACAGGGTTTTCAGAAAAATCCGCTACAAGGGCATCAGGCTCGGACCCACAAGGTATCGAGCCCCGGGCCTGTACCGTGAAGGCCGGGATAACCAATAAAAACCTTTGTGGATATCGGCCGAGGGGACCACCCCAGGCGGATTTTAAAGGAATAACCTGATGGCTTTTTCTCTGTCACGCCTGTGCCTTCTGGGCGCTGCGTTGCTCTGCGTACCCCTACTGCATGCCAGCGAGCCGACCCCGGCAGCGGCGGCCTCCACCCCAGATTCCGAACTGATCCAGCGTGGCCAGTACGTGGCCCAGCTCGGCGACTGCATTGCCTGCCACACCGCCAAGGGCGGGGCCACCATGGCCGGTGGCCTGGAGCTGAAGACGCCCATGGGCACCATCTACTCCAGCAACATCACCCCGGATAAAGACACCGGTATCGGCAGTTACAGCTTCGAAGCATTCGACCGCGCCATGCGCGAAGGCGTAACCCCTGACGGCAGTCATTTGTACCCGGCCATGCCCTATCCGTCCTACGCCAAGATGACCGAAGAGGACATGCGCGCCCTCTACGCCTACCTGATGCACGGGGTGGAACCCGTAGCCCAGGGCAACCTGGAAGCCGACATGGGGTTCCCCTTCAACCAGCGCTGGGGCCTGTGGTTCTGGAACCTGGTGTTCGTCGACAAGCAGCCCTTCAAGCCTGACCCGGCCAAGGACGAACAGCTCAATCGCGGCGCCTACCTGGTCCAGGGCCTGGGCCACTGCGGTTCCTGCCATACCCCGCGGGGCATCGCCTTCCAGGAGAAGGCCATGAGCGACAGCGAATCCGGCGGCCAGCACTACCTGGCCGGCGAGACGGTGGAAGAGTGGCGAGCCCTGAGCCTGCGCAACCTGTGGACCGTGGAGGACACGGTGCAGTTGCTCAAGACCGGGCAGAACCGCTTTGCCACGGTATCCGGCAACATGGCCGACGTGATCCACCACAGCACCCAGCACTTCACCGACGCCGACCTGACGGCCATCGCCGCGTACCTCAAGTCCCTGCCGGCCGGCAAGGACGACTTGCCCATGCCATCGGTGGCCCTGACCCCGGCGGCCCCGCCGAACGACCTGTTCACCTCCCGTGGCGGCCTGGGCTACGCGCAATTCTGTTCCGACTGCCACCGTCAGGACGGCGCTGGTGTGCCGCAGATGTTCCCGTCCCTGGCCGGCAACCCCAGCGTCGCTTCGGCCAACCCGACCTCCTTGCTGCACATCACCCTGACCGGCTGGAAGACCGCCCAGACCGCGGCCCATCCACGGGTCTACACCATGCCCGGCTTTGCCCAGCTGGCCGATGGCGAGATCGCCGAGATCCTCAGTTTTGTCCGCAGCAGCTGGGGCAACAACGGCTCCGCCATCAGCGCCGAGCAAGTGAAGAAGATGCGGGCGCAACTGAGCCCGCAAGTGGAAAGCACCCTGTTCGAAACCCCGCGCCTGGCCAACCTGCTGGCGGCGCCGAATGCCGAGCAAGTGGTGCGTGGCATGCGCCTGCACCTGGAAACCAAGGCCCTGCTGCCGGACAACGTCGGCAACTCGCTGAACTGCACCAGTTGCCACCTCAACGCCGGCACCGTGGCCGACGGTTCACCCTTTGTCGGCGTCTCGGCGTTCTTCCCCGGCTACGCGCCGCGGGCGGGCAAGACCATCACCCTGGAAGAGCGCATCAACGGCTGCTTCCGCCGCTCCATGCACGGCAAGCCGCTGCCGGTGAACGGCGCCGACATGCAAGCCATGGTGGCTTACTTCGAGTGGATGAAAATGAACACCCGCCCAGAAGACAAGGTGGCCGGCCGCGGTGTGGGCAAGATCGACCCGGCCCTCAAGCCCAATGCCGACAATGGCAAGCAGGTGTACGCCAAGCAATGCGCGGTGTGCCACGGAGCTGACGGTGAGGGCCTGAAACGCGCCGACGGCAGCCTGATCTTCCCGCCGCTGTGGGGCGATCAATCCTTCAACATCGGTGCCGGCATGGCCCGCACCTACACTGCGGCGGCCTTCGTCAAACGCAACATGCCGATCGGTTTCCACGAGAAGTTCCCCCTGGGCCAGGGCGGCCTCTCGGACCAGGAAGCCCTGGACGTGGCCGAATACTTCTCCCACCAGCCGCGCCCGGACTTCCCGGACAAGGTCAAGGACTGGCCCAACGGCGGTCGTCCGGCGGACGCCCGTTACTGAGGGCTTGACCCTGTAGTCGCCGCCTTTGGCTGCGGCTACAGGCCCCGCAGAAAAATCTGCCGATGCGCCCTGGCGCCGAGGTAAGATTGCCATCCTTTGCGTCAGCCTTCGCTGTCGGTCCTTCAAGGATGAATCATGCGGTTTCGCTCGATCCTGTTGCTGAGCCTGTCTCTGGGGCTCAGCGGTTGTGCCTTTGTTTCCGCGCTCAAAGCGACCACCGTCAGCTACCGGGTGCCGGCCGATGCCGGTGAAACCGCGCTGATCCGCATCGTCGCCCAGGGGCTGGTGCGGGGTGTGCCCTACAGCGACTGCATCGACTGGCGCAAACCCGCCTCAGGGCTGATGGTTCGCCCCCATCGCGGCATTGCCAATCCCAACTTCCGCAACCTGGGCATTCCCATGACGGCCGCTACCGACCGCATGCGCCGCCAGGAGGGCTTTGGTGCCAACGAACTGAAGATCCCGGCCAATCGCCCGTTCGCCTTCATGTTCTACAACACTGAACCGGGGATGGATAAGGACTACCGCGCCGTTTGCGAGCAAAGCGTGACCTTCGTGCCCGAGGCCGGCGCCACCTATCAGATGGTGTTTCTCCAGGATCAGATGTGCACCGCCATGCTGCGCAAGATCGACGACAAGGGCGAGATGCTGCCGGAGCGGGTGGCGCTGCGGCCTACCGATTACTGCAGCGCCGATGCGCGCTAGGGCAAGAACCTACGGGCCATAGTGCTTGCAGATTTCCTCCCAGATATAGGCGCCGCGAAAGCGGATCCAGCGGATGAACAAGCGGTCGCGAAAGGCCTGCCAGCGGCTGCTGCGCCGTAGTGCCAGGCTATCCTCGATTTCCTCCAGCAAGGACTCCCGCTCGAAGCCGATCCAGATCTCCGGGATCACCGACATCAGGTTGATGTAGCACACCGGCGCCACCTCTTCGTAGAGAATGCGCTCCACCTCGGCCCGGTCGTAGGCCTGGGTTTCCCGGGCGATGTAGGCGTAGTCCACCTCGTTGTCGACAAAGGCGTCCGAGAGCAGGTAGCGGATGGTGTCTCGCTGTACCGGGGTGATCGGGCTTGAAGGCATGTTGGGGCGGGTCCTTCCTGGTGGCCGGCGACAGCGGATTCTATCTCGGCGCAATCATCCGTGTCGGCGCCGTGCCATTGGCATTGTGCTGATAGATCGCCACGGGCTGCCCCTGCTCATTGAAAAACACCTGGCCGATCCCCGACGAGTTCCACAGCCGCTCCCCGGCCTCGGCATGCTCGGGCACATGGGGCATCACCTTCATCCGCCGGCGCTTGGTGAACCAGTTCAACGGCGAGCGCGGCGAGTAGAGCCAGCGGTTGAGGCGGTCGAACCATTCCAGCAGGGCGGCGGGGAATTCGTTCTTGATGCCGCTGCTGGTGATCTGCCAGATCCGCGGGCCGCCCTGGCGGTGGCGGATCAGCACTTCGTAGACGAAGGAGTAATGCACATCCCCCGAGAGAATCACGTAGCTGCCCGGGGTTCGCGAGTGGCGGAAGATGTTCAGGATCACCTGGGCGGAACCGCGATGGGCCATCCAGTTTTCCGCGTCCACCAGCAGCGGGTAGCCGCACCAACTGAAGACCTTCTGCACCGTTTCGATCAGCTTGACGCCGAAGATCGGCGCCGGTGAAACGATGATCGCCGAGGGGTGATCCAGCAGTTCATGTTGCAGTTCGCTCAGGGCTTCCCAGTCCAGCAGGCCGGAAGGCTGGCCCAGGTTGGACTCGCTGCGCCAGCGCCGGGTGCGGGTGTCCAGCACCACCAGGGCCGGGGTGCTGGGCAATACGTATTGCCATTGTTCAAAGCGCAGCAACTGGTCGATCAGATCGTCCTGGGGCTGACGTTGCAGCAGGTGTTCCGAGGCTTGTGCCGTGGCGCTCAAGGCCCGAGTGTGTTCCAGCAGCTGGGCGAAGGCATCCGGGTTGTTGCCCCAGCCCTGGCACAGCATGTAAGCCAGCAGCGCGTTGCCGATGATGCGCTTGGAGAAGGGGTGACCGTAGGCGGTTTCTTCCCATTGGGCGCTGAGGTTCCAGTCGTCGGTGATGTCGTGGTCGTCGAAGATCATCAGGCACGACAGGTGGGCAAAGACCCGCGCGGCACCCTTCAGGCCCTGGACAAACTCGTCGATGCGCTGCTGTTCCCGGGTGTAGCGCGTTTGCTGTTCCGGCGTCAGTTCCGGCGGCTGTGGCGTGATCAGGGTCCAGGGCAGCGGCGACCAGACCAGCAGGTACATGGCCAGCACCTCGGCGAACGTCACCAGGTGGTTGTCAGCGTTGCTGCTGGTGAAGATCGGCTTTTTCACTCCGCCGAAAAACCGCTCGCGCAGGGTTTCATTGCTCTTCAACGCCGGGAGCAATTCGGCCCGCTGGTAGTAGCTGGCGCCATGGCGGTACAACGCCTGACTGTCGGCCACTACGGCGCCTTCCAGTTGTTCATCGAACAGCCCGAGGCGCTCGATCAGGGCGTGAATGGCCCGCAGCATGGGGCCGGCCACATCGTCGGCGTACACCTGATCGCCGCTCATCATCAGCAAGGCCGGGCGTTGTCCGGGCTCGGGCTGTTGCGCCAGCAGGCGGTCGACGCAGAGCAAGCCGTCAGCGGACGGGTGATGGGGCTTGCGGCAGGAGCCGTGGAGCAGGTTGTCGATGCGGCTGTGGAGCACGAACTCAGGGGACCCGGCATCGCCATACAACAGGTGCGGCGCCCAATCGGCAATAGCCCGGGCGCTGTCGTCGGCATCGTTGATCAGCAGGTCATAGGCGATCGTCACGTCCAGGGGCAGGGCGTCGTCCAGTGCCACATCGATCAGATGGATGAAGGCATGGCGACCGACGGGAATGACCTGGCATTGCTGCGGGTCGAGGGCCAGATCCAGGGTCGCGCTGCCAGCGGGCTGCAGGCGCAGGGTCAGCGCCAACGCCCTGGAGCCCACCAGCCACAGCACCAGCCGCGTCGGCTCCAGGCGGCGCAGCAACGGGCCGGCGAGAACAGGAGGCAGGGCAGTGGGGGGCGTGGTCGGGAGCATCTGCTGCGGGATCTCTGGCGGTTGCAAAGGGGGCGAAATGGTAGCGCAGCCGATGTCGAAGAAACGTCGGTTGCGCGGGCTGGAGCAAGGCTTTTGTATCCGATTATTTATGGGCGTTGGCCCGCATTGCCCGCAAGCTGTTGCACCTGATTATCCATGGCGTCCTGGTGAATCTGCGCCAGCATCCAGTCGATAAACACCTGGGCTTCGGGGGCCGCATCACTGGCCAGCGCGTAGTAATAGCGGGTCAGGGGCTGGCGCAGGTCCGGCAAGGGGCAGATCAGGCGGCCGCTGGCCAGGTCCTTGGCCAGCAACGATGCCGGGCACAGCGCCAGGCCCAGCCCGTCAACGCAGGCCTGGAGCACGAAGTGCATATGGTCGAAATGCAAGGTTGGCGAGGTACGCAGCGGTTTCAGGCCGCAGTGCTCCAGCCACTTCTGCCAGTCGCTGGCGCGGGTGCGGCTGACCAGCAAGGTATGTCGCGGCAGATCATCGGGGCTGTTCAATGCTGTGCTGTGCAACAGCGACGGCGCTGCCACCACCAGGATTTCGTCTTCCAGCAGGCGTTGGGGTTGCAGCGTGGTTGCCCAGCCCGAGCGGCCACGGCGAATCACCAGGTCGAAGGTTTCCTTGGCGGGGTCGGGGAGCAGGGTGCTGGTCACCACCTCCGGCTGGATCTGCGGGTACAGCGCCATGAACTGCGGCAAGCGGGGAATCAGCCAGCGCACCGCGAAGGACGGCCGCACATTGATGGTGACCTTGCGCAGGGCCGCGCCGCGGCGCAGGGAGGCGGCGGCATTGGCGATCTGGGCCAGGGCCACGCTGACCTGCTCATGGAAGGCTTGCCCGGCAGGGGTGAGCACCGACTGGCGGATGCGCCGCTCGAACAGCAGCACCCCCAGGTGCTCTTCCAGCAACTTGATATGGCGGCTCACCGCGCTGTGGCTCACATGCAGTTCTTCGGCGGCGCGGCTGAAACTCTCGTGGCGAGCAGCGGCGGCAAAGGCGCGGACGGCGTTCAGGGGCGGCAGGTCAGTGATCATGTGTCTAATTTAGTCACATGTATGGCGCAATTAAAGCGTTTGTCAGTGCCGCAACAGAAGGTCACGCTGAACGCCGTTCATGACCTGCCGGTTTGCCTGCCATGCCCGATACCCACGCCCGCACCACCGACGAGGCTTCCGCCCGCGCCGCCTCGATCCTCGGCCTGTGCCTGCCCGGCGACACCTTGCTCTACCTGTTGCTGCCCATGCAGCACGAGGCCTTCGGCGTGACCCTGGCCGAAGCCGGCCTGTTGCTGGCAGCCAACCGCCTGGTGCGGATCTTCGGCTACAGCCATGTGATGCGCTTCTACGCCCGGCGCGGTGATCGCCCGGTTTGCGTGCTGGCCGCCTTCACCGCCGCCCTCTGTGCCCTGGGCTACGCCACCTTGTCCGGTTTCTGGTGGCTGCTGCTGTTGCGCCTGGGCTGGGGCCTGACCTACGCGGCCCTCAACCTGTCAACCCAGGTCATGGCCACCGCCGAGCCCACGGGCGCCGCCCGCCGCACCGGCCGCTCCCGGGCGCTGATCGCCACCGGGCCGATGCTGGCCTTGCCCCTGGGCGCGCTGGTCAGCGTCGAATATGGCCCGCGAGTGATCTTCCTTCTTATGGCCCTGACGTCGCTGGTCGCCCTGCTCCTGGCCTTCGGCCTGCCGAGCAAACCCCATCCACTGGCCAGTTCCAGCCGCCGTTTTCAGCGCCCCGACAGCGTGGCGCTATGGTCCTTTATCGAAGGGCTGGTGCTGGATGGTCTGTTCATCATTGGCCTGTCGCTGCAGGCCGAGCAGCTGATGGCGGGCAATGCGGTACTGGTGGCGGGCGGGCTTCTGGCCCTGCGCTACGTTTCGGAAATGCTCCTGAGCCCCCTGGGCGGCCTCGCTGCACAACGCTGGGGCGCGACGCGGATGTTGATCGTCTTCTCCCTGCTGACCTCTGTGGCCCTGGTGGGCTTTGGTTGCCATTGGCTGATTGTCGGCGGTGCCCTGGTGCTGGTGTTGCGGGCCCTGCAATTGCCGCTGGTGGTCACGGTGGTTGCACAGCGGCATCCGGGGACGGGCAGGGTGCGGGCCCTGGCGGCCAATGCGGTGTGGCGGGATATCGGCGCCGGGGTCGGGCCCTTGATCGCCGGCTTGCTGCTGCCGGTGGCGTCCACGGTGTGGGTGTATTCGCTGGCGGCGGGGTGTCTGGCGGTGAGTGCGTTGGCGTGTCGAGAGGTTGGTGTTCGTGGGGAGGCGGGCAGACAGGCGTCTGCCGAAGAGACTTAGGGGCGCCTCTGTGGCCACGGCCAGTCAGATCAGTTAGCGGAGTTCTGTAGGGGCGAGGCCTTGTGTTCTTCTCCGCGTTCAATGCTCTGCGGCTGGCCCTGCTCGATCACCCAGCGCAGCAGGTCGGTCACCGACACCCGATGCTTGCGCTCCACCCACTCCATGCCCTCGGGGCTGTAGTGCTCGCTGTAGCGGGTCAGCACCAGGTGATTCTGGTCTTCAGACATGCGCAGGCTGACTTCGCGGCAATGCAGGCTGGCGTTGTCGAGCTTGGTCACGCGTTGCAGCAGCATCAGGGCGTGTTGTTCGCAGGTGGGCATGGGCAGCTCCTTTGCGGCAAGAGGGGCTGGGGCCGAGGCGGGTTTGAGCAGGCGCATGGTCAGGGTTCTCCAGCAAGGGGAAGCCGATGCTGGCAGGTGAACCTTGCGCAAAGATGTCTGCTTTATTGCGTGGCTGAAGGTTTGTTACCACGTTGAAATATATGACGGGCCGCGCCGAATGGTTTTAGATAACGGCTCTTTCCGACCTTGAGTGATGCCTGCTGGTGAGCCGTCTTTTGATCGTGGACGACGACATTGAAGTCCTCGCTCTGCTGAAGAAATTTTTTGTCCAACAGGGCTATCAGGTGGCCGTGGCCACCGATGGCGCTTCGCTGTGGGCGGCTCTGGAGCGGGAGGTGCCGGACCTGATTATCCTCGACCTGATGCTCCCCGGCGACAACGGCCTGACCCTGTGCCAGCGCTTGCGCCAGCAGCACGCCACGCCGGTGATCATGCTCACCGCCATGGGCGAGTTGAGCGACCGGGTGGTGGGCCTGGAGATGGGCGCCGACGATTACCTGAGCAAGCCCTTCGATGCCCGCGAACTGCTGGCCCGTGTGCGGGCGGTGCTGCGCCGGGCCGGAGAGAGCCGGCCGGCGAGCGCGGACGTGCCGCGGCCCCTGATCAAGTTCGCCGACTGGCAACTGGACCTGACTCGCCGTGAGCTGCGCTCGCCGGACCAGGTGATGATTCCGCTGTCGGCGGGGGAGTTCGACCTGCTGCTGGTGCTTGTCGAGCACCCGCAACGCATCCTCACCCGCGAGCAGTTGCTGGACCTGGCCCGGGGCCAGGCCCATGACGCCTTCGATCGCAGCATCGATGTCCAGGTCAGCCGCCTGCGGCGCAAGCTGGAGTTCGACACCAAGCGCCCGGCAATGATTCGCACGGTACGCAACGGCGGCTATCTGTTCACCCCCAGCGTGACCCGCCAGTGAAGCTGATCAAGCCCTTGTGGCGTTATCGCCTGCGCGACACCGTGGCGCGCTGGATCGCCCTGACCATCATCATGGCCATGCTCACGGCCCTGGCGTTCAATGCGCTGTTCGTGCAGTTGGCCGGGGTCTGGGCTTATCCGCCACTGGCGGAAACCGGGTTGCTGGAGAAGTCCGCGGCCATCGTGCGCATGGTCGAGGCCTCGGAGCCGGGCCAGCGCTCGCGGTTGGCGGCTTCGGTCAGCACCGATCACCTGAGCATTGTCTGGCAGGCGACACGGCGGGGCCTGGATCTGCCGCTGCTGGAAGACTCCGAATACCGCGACGGCTCCGAGGCGTTTCGCGCCTTGCTCGGCCCACCGCAGCGGCATATCGAGGCCTATCAGCCCAGCGACTGGCGAAGCGACCAAGGTCGCTACGCGCTGCTGGTGCAGTTGAGCGACCAAAGCTGGCTGATGTTTTCTTCGGCGTCACGCAGTTGGGGGCTGGAGGAGGGCACGCGCAACCTGATCGTAATTGCCCTGGTGCTGATTTCCACCGGCCTGGTGGCCTTGATTGCCACTCGCCGGCTGGCCAAGCCGCTGCAGCAGTTCGCCCAGGGCGCCCGGCGCTTTGCCGTGGACTTTCGCGCGCCGCCCATCGATCCGGTGGGGCCCCACGAGATCCGTCAGGCGATTCTTGCCTTCAACGCCATGCAGGCGCAGTTGCAGCACTTCATCAAGGACCGCACCCAGATGCTCGCGGCCATCTCCCATGACCTGCGCACACCGCTGACCCGCATGCGCCTGCGCGGTGAGTTCATCGAGGATGCCGACCAGCAGCAGCGCCTGTTCCGCGATGTGGACGAGATGCAGGCGATGATCAATTCGGCCCTGGAGTTCTTCCGCGACGATGCGCGGCTGGAGCAGGCCACCCATTTCGACCTGGCCGAACTGTTGCAGACCCTGGTGGACGACTACCGCGACCAGTCCATGGAAATCCTCTTCACCGGGCCGCCGCGTCTGGTGTATTGCGGCCGGCCCCTGGGGCTCAAGCGGGTGATGACCAACCTGCTGGACAACGCGCTCAAGTACGGTGCGCAGCCAGCCATCGTGCTGGAACAGGGAGCGGATCAGGTGCGGGTACGCGTGCTCGATCGTGGCCCGGGGATTCCACCCGAGGCTCTGGAACAGGTGTTTGCACCATTCTTCCGGCTGGAGAGCTCGCGCAACAAGAGCACCGGCGGCGTGGGCCTGGGGCTGTCGGCAGCACGGGCCATTGTCCGCGAACACGGCGGCGAGTTGCGGCTGTTCAATCGTGAAGGCGGTGGGCTGGAGGCGCGGGTGGAGTTGCCGCTGTAGCCGCTGCCGCAGTTGAGGGCTTGCGTCAGAGCTCCATTGCCTCCGGCCCTGGCCCGCTAGGCTTTTTTTCAAGCTGCCCGTAGCGTGACTTGCGCCATCCTGCATTTGCAGGATGGTTTCTGCCCTGGTGCGCCGGGATACTCGATCAGGCATTACCGCGCCCCTGGGCGCACCCTCGCCGAAACCGATAACAACAAGAACGGTGGGCACTATGAACGCAACCCTGGTTGTCCGGAACGCGCCTGCCGCCTGGACATTGATCGATCCGCCTGTGCAGTACCTGGCCCCGGGCCAAGGTTCTGAACATCACGTCTTCCGCTGTTCGTCCACTGGCATGCGCCAGACATCACGGCCTCAAGCGCCGCCCTGAGTTTGTCCTTCCTGCAATCGCACTTCTCTGTCTGTGGCCTCTGTCGCGGGCCGCTATTGCTCGTCCCAAAGAAAGGATCTGCTTCATGACTGGTAAACCTTTAGCCATGCTGAGCGCTATTTTGCTGATCGTCAGTCTTGGCACTCATGCGGCGCAGCCGCCGGTGCAGCCCTACCTGGCGCCTCAGGCGCTGGATCTGGCGGCCTTCCTGCCTCCACCACCACTTGCCGGCAGCTCCGAGGACCGCCAGGACCTGGAGACCGTACTGCTGGTCCAGGGCCAACGCACGCCGCAGCAGGTGGCGCAGGCCAAACGCGACGATCATCTGAGCGACGCGGTATTTCCCTTTGCCGGGGAGATTTTCGGGCCGCAGTTCACTCTCGACCGGCACCCGCTGACTGCGCAGTTCTTCCGCCGCACCCTCAAGGACCTGGTGCAGACCCTGATGCCTGCCAAGGCCCATTTCGCCCGCCCCCGGCCTTATGAGCTGAGCGCCGAGGTAAAGCCGGTGCTGGCGCCGCCGATGGGCGAGTCCTACCCCAGCGGGCACACCATGGATGCCTACCTGAGCGCCATTCTCCTGGCGCGAATGGTCCCGGAAAAGCGTGACGAGCTGTTTGCACGGGCCGCTGCCGCGGGGCAAAGCCGAGTGGTGGCCGGGGTGCATTACCCCACGGACCTTGAAGGGGGGCGGATCTCGGCGGTGGCCCTGGCCGTCGAGCTGCTGCACAACCCTGAGGCCCTTGACGACTTCAACCGGGCCCGGCGCGAACTGCGCGCCACCCTGGCCCTGGATTGACCTCCTATCCCTGAGCGCCGGCTACGGGCGGCGCTCCTTCACTGACAAGGAACAGTGCCATGTCCGTGTATCGCACAAGCATTGTGCTGCTGGGGTTGTGGCTGGGCCCGGGCGGTATCAGCCAGGCGGGAGTTGAGGCCTGGGAGGAGCTGTTCACCGAGGGCGAGGCCCGGATGTTTTTCGATAACCAGTACTTCGCCCGGGATTACCGCAACGGGCCCAACAACAGTGGCCGTAACCGCTACAAACCGCGTAGTGAGCGCAATGGTTATCGCCAGGAGTGGGGCCAGTCGGTGCAGCTGTATTACCGTTCCGGTTTTACCCCCGGGCTTCTGGGCCTGGGGTTCGATGCCTTTGCCATGCAGGCCTTCAAGCTCGACAGTGGCGGTGGGCGCACCGGCACCGGCACCCTGGCGCTGGACGGCAAGGGGCATCCGCGGGACAGCCATGGCAAGGTTGGCGGTGCCCTCAAGCTCAAGGTGGCCGAGGCACAGCTGCGTTATGGCAATTTCACCACCCAGGCGCCGGTGCTGGCGGCCAACAACAGCCGGATCATTCCCGGGATGGCCTACGGCTGGCAGTTACAGCGCGACTGGGACGGGCTGAGCCTGGAAGCGGCGCGGCTGAGTGCCTTGTCCGGCCCCACCGAAAGCAAGGCCCGAGGCGGGATTTCCACGGTATACGGACGTTTGTCCGGGGCGCGGATCAATATCGACAGCGCCCAGTACCTGGGGCTGAACTACAGGGGCGAGCAATGGCGCGGGGCTTATTACCTGGGGCAACTGGAGGACGTCTGGACCCAGCATTACCTCAACCTGGGCCACACCCTGGAACTGGCTGGCGAGCGCAGCCTGAGCAACACCTTCAACCTGTATCGCACCCGGGATAGCGGCGCCTCGTTGTTTGGCCCCATCGACAACCTGATCGCCTCCCATGCCCTGGCGTACCGTTTCGATGCCCATCGCTTGACCCTGGCCTACCAGCGCTCGTTTTCGGATACCCCGTTCGACTACATAGGTTTCGGAGACGGCCAGACCGGGCAATCCATCGTCCTGGCCAACTCCGCGCCCTACTCGGATTTCAACGGGCCACGGGAACGCTCCTGGCAATTGCGTTACGACCAGCGCCTGGCCTGGCTTGGGCTGCCGGACCTGAACCTGGGGCTGCGTTATCAGCGGGGCTGGGGAGTGGATGGCAGTCATGCCCCGGCCAACAGCATCTACCATGGCCTGTATGGCGAAGATGGCCGTCATCACGAAACCGACCTGGATTTGAGCTACACCTTCAGCAGCGGTTCGCTGAAGGGCCTGCACCTGCGGGCCACGCAGATCTGGCATCGAGGCAACAGCGCCCAGGCCGATGGTTCCATCGACCAGTTGCGGATTCGCGTGCAGTATCCGCTGGCGCTGTTCTGAAGGGGCGGGGTGGGACTCAGGACCAGTCGAAGCAGAACAGCACCAGCCCTTCCACCGGTTCGTAGAACATCACGATCAGGTCGGCGCCGCTGATTCCGTAGTGGCTGGCCGGTACGCTGAGCGCGTGCTCGAAGCGCCGGCCAGCGGGGCTCAAGGGCCAGACGTCGATGTCGCCGCTGTCATCCGTGGCTTCGACGATATCCATGGGAAATTCCACGGTTTCCACCCAGTTGCCATAGCCCTCGGCGATGCCGGCCATCTGGTCGATGAAGGTCATGTGGTAGTCGCTGTCCTCCGGCCAGGTCAGGCGGCCGAGTTCCTGGTAGCGCTGGCGCGAAGCCTGGTAGGTGGCGTGCTCTTGGGCGTAATGGCGTTGCAGGCTGGCCCGCACGTTGCGCCGGGGCTCGGGCAGATCGGCATTGCCCGGGTGCAGGAAGAAGTAGCGCGGGTCGCCGCACAGGCGGTAGCGGCCGTTCTCGATCTTGAAGCCGATCCAGTTGGTCTTCAGCAGTTCGCTGCCAAAGCCGCAGTCTGCCGTCAATTCGCCTACCAGCCCCTCATCGGGTTCGATGGGGCTCAGCAGGTGCAGGCGCCCGGACCAGCCGGGGTTGATCAGGTTGGCGTCGATGGACAGCAGCGGCAGCAGGTGCTCGGCCAGTTCCTGCTGGTCGGCGACGAACACCTCCTGGGCATCGGGGTAGGCGACGGCGCCGGCCGGCAGTTGGGTGCATTCCGGGGTCTGGATCGTGGGCATACAGCGGGTCCTTGCTCAAACGGGAACAACAGGGAAAGAAGGCCGCGCCTCAGGCGCGGCTGTTACGGAAACTGCCGGGGGTAATGCCCACCACCTTCTTGAAGGCGCGGGTCATGTGGCTCTGATCGAAGAAGCCGCAGCTGAACGAGGCTTCCGCCAGGCTGGCGCCGGTGCGCAGCAGGTTCTGCACCTGGGCCACGCGCTTCTGGATCTGGTAGCTGTGGGGCGAGACGCCGACGGTCTTCTTGAACACGCGGATCAGGTAAAGCGGGTCCATGTCCACCAGTTGCGCCAGTTCTTCCAGGGGAATGTGCCGGGCGTATTCGTCTTCGAGCTTCTTCTTGATGAACTTGACGGCGCTGCGCTCGGCGCTGGCGATGGCGGCAATGGGGGCGCCGCTGCGTTCGAAGAGTTGGGTCACCAGGTCCAGGAGGATGGATTCGCGCTCCAGGCTGGGTGGGGAATTTTCGATGATCTGGTGTTGCTGGAGGAAGGTCAGGGCAAAGCTGGGGTCCAGGTTCAGGGCATTCTGGAACAGATGGATGTGCTCGGCGCCGAAGCGACCCTGGAAAATCACCCGGTTGACCCAGCCCGGGTCGAGGTAAAGCATGCGGTACATCCAGCCCTGGTCATGCCCGGGGAGGCCGTCATGAATTTCCCCCGGGGTGATGGTGACCACGCTGCCGGCGCTGCCCAGGTAGTAGCTGCCTCTATAGAAGAGTTTTTCCACCCCGCTGCTTATAACGCCTACTGCATACCGATCATGTGAATGCCTGCCAAAAGACTGAGTGCTATAACGCGCCGATAACAACTCACAGTCGCCTTCTGGTATTCGCCAAAACTGCACGAAATCCTTGTCTGGCCTAAAGACTTTGCCGGGTTGGTGCTCATCCATGAGTTTGTCCAGTTTTGTGCAATACGTTGGAAAAGAGGGCCGCTAAATTTAGCACCCATTTCACAACGCGAGCTAGGGGAAGTGATGCCTACAAAACTAGTTATTGGGGATTACAAAAAGTCTTCATGGTCATTTCGTGCATGGCTGGTTCTTGTAACGGCAGACGTCTCCTTCGAGACCCTTCAGGTCAAGCTGGAACAGGATGACACCCGCCAGCAGATCCTGCGCTATTCGCCCTCGGGCAAGGTGCCGGCACTGCTGCTGGACAAGGTGGTGATCAACGACAGCCTGGCCATCTGCGAGTACGTTGCCGGTGCCTATCCGGCGGCCAACCTGTGGCCCCAGGACCCGCTGGTCAAGGCCCAGGCCCGCGCTGCCGCGGCGGAAATGCACTCCGGGTTCGTCAACCTGCGTACCCAGATGTCCTTCGGCCTGAACACCGGCGATACCCCCGAGCCGCTGACCGCCGACACCCAGGAAGAGATCCAGCGGATCTTCGACATCTGGACCAACCTGCGCCACGCCAGCGGCTCCAAGCAGTTCCTGTGCGGCGACTTCGGCATCGTCGATGCCATGTTCGTACCTGTGGTGTTCCGCTTCCGTCGTTATGGCGTGGCGGTGCCGGCACAACTTCAGGCTTATGTCGAACAAGTTCTGGCCTACCCGCCAGTACAAAAGTGGCTGAAGTTGGCTGCGGAAGAAGTTTGAAAAAGCCGAACTAGTTATAACGAATAACGCTAACTAAAAATTAATGGCTATTTGACGGAAGGCAGAAAAGACACTGGTGTTTTTTCTGCTTTTTCGAGTCTGACTTTTGTTGCAGGAAGGGGAATTTATGAGTGTTCATAAAGTGACTGCCAAGGATGTTGGCCGTGAAGGGCAAGTTTACGACGTGATCGGCATCGGTTTTGGCCCGGCGAACATCGCCCTGGCCATCGCCATGGAAGAGATGGAATTTGCCGGCACCCGGCTGTTTCTCGAGCGTCACGCGAGCACTCAATGGCAGCCGGAGATGATGCTCTCCGGCAGCGATATCCAGAACCACCCGAGCCGTGATCTGGTAACGCCGCGCAACCCGCGCAGCCGCTATACCTTCACCAACTTCCTGTTCGAGAACGACCGCCTGTTCGAACACCTGAACCTGGGCCTGGAGTTCCCCCTGCGCAGCGAGTTCGCCGAGTACGTACGCTGGGTTGCCGGCTTTTTCGCCCGGGACGTGGCCTACAACCAGAGCGTGAGCCAGATCCAGGTCGACCCGGCCAGCAACCTCTACACCATCACCACCCAGGCCGGCGTGCAGTATCAGGCGCGCTCCGTGGTCCTGGCCCCGGGCCGCACCCCGGTGATTCCGCAGGTGTTCGCCAACGCCGCGGCGGACCGGGTGTTCCACCTGACCCAGTACCTGGGGCGCCTGGCCAGCCTGGCGCAGAAGGGTGAGCTCAAGCGTGTGGCGGTGGTCGGCGGCAGCCAGAGCGCCATCGAAATCATCCTGCACCTGCGCCACACCTACCCGAACCTGGAAATCGTCAGCGTGCAGCGCGGCTACGGCTTCCGCCTCAAGGACACCAGCCAGTTCAGCGAGCACGTGTACTTCCCGTCCTTCGTCGACCAGTACTACAACAGCTCCGCCGAGGCGAAGAAGAACATCAACCGCCACCTGCACTACACCAACTATTCCGCTGCCGATGCCGACGTAATCAAGGAACTCTACGTGGGCATGTATGAGGACAAGCTGCAGGGCCGCGAGCGCGTGATCATCAAGGGGCTCAGCGAGATCCAGGGCTGCACGCCGGACGGCGAGGGCTACAGCCTGTCGCTGCGCAACAGCAGCACCCACGCCACCGAGGAGCTGGGCGGGCTGGACGCGATCGTCCTGGCCACGGGTTTTCGCAACCTCGGTACCGGCCCCCAGGAAGAACGCTACCCGGCGATCCTCAAGGACCTGGCCGAACACCTGGAGAGCGACGCTCAGGGCGTGATCCGCATCGGGCGCGACTACAGCCTGGCCGCAGCCAAGGGCAGCCATCTGCCAGCGTTGTACCTCAATGGTCTGTGCGAATCCTCCCACGGCTATGGCGATGCCGGCTCCTTCAGCCTGCTGTCGCTGCGCTCGCGGGACATTTTCAACTCGCTGAACCAGCAACTGGGCCTGGCCCAGGCTGCAGAAAAGATCGCTTGAGCCGCTGCATCGAATCCTGAACCTCGACCCCTTTATGTGAGCAGGCAGCAATGGATATTTCAGAAATGGATGAGTTGGGCGTATTTGCGGATGTGGAGTCTTCGGCGCGCAGTTACTGCCGCAGCTTTCCGGTGGTCTTCGACCAGGCCCAGGGCAGTCATCTGTATGACCTGAAAGGCCAGGCCTATATCGACTTCCTGAGCTGCGCCGGGTCCGTGAACTATGGCCACAACCCCAAGGCGGTGAAGGCCGCGGTGATCGACTACCTGCAACGGGACGGCATCCAGGCCGCCCTGGACATGCACAGCCGGGCCAAGCAGGAGTTCATCTACAACTTCCGCAAGATCATCCTGGCGCCCCGGGCCCTGCCCTACAAAATGCAATTCACCTCGCCCACCGGCACCAGTGTGGTGGAGTCGGCGGTCAAACTGGCGCGCAAGGTCACCGGGCGCCGGCACATCGTGGCCTTCACCAACGGCTTCCACGGCATGTCCAACACCTCCCTGGGGCTGACCGGCAACCGTGACAACCGCCAGCCAGGGGTCGATCCCTATGTGTTCCGCATGCCGTTCGACGGTTACCTGGAAGGCCTGGATTCCATCGCCTACTTCGAGCGCCTGGTCAAGGACAACAGTTCCGGCATGGACCTGCCGGCAGCGGTGATCCTGGAAACCATCCAGGGCGAAGGCGGGATCAACGTGGCTTCGGCAGAGTTTCTCCAGCGCCTGCGCCAGCTGACCGCCGAGCACGGCATCCTGCTGATCGTCGACGACATCCAGGCCGGCTGCGGCCGCACCGGGACCTTCTTCAGCTTCGAGCCCTCGGGCATCACCCCGGACATGGTGTGCCTGTCCAAGTCCCTCAGCGGCTACGGCTTGCCGTTCGCCCTGCTGCTGCATCGCCCGGAACTGGACCAATGGTCCCCTGGCGAGGACAACGGCACTTTCCGCGGCAACACCCTGGCCTTTGTCGCCGCCACCAAGACCGTGCAGGAGTTCTGGAGCGACGACCGCCTGGTCAAGCACATCCAGGCCAACGAAGCACAGCTCAAGGAGTGGCTGGCTGAGGTGACCGAACGCTTCGCCGGGCATATCAAGGATGTGCGCGGACGCGGGCTGTTCTACGGCATCGAGTTCCACGACCCGGCCCTGGCCGCCGCGGTGATGCGTGCCTGCTTCGCCCGCCGCCTGATCATCGAGCGCTGCGGTCCGGTGGACCAGGTACTCAAGCTGATGCCGGCGCTGACCATCAGCAGCGAAACGCTGCAGGCCGGCCTGGCGAGCATTTTCGACGCCATGCAACAGGTGCTGGAGCAGGGCAAGTTAAGTGACCCGGACCAGGACGTCGATCCTCTGGTCTTCATTAATGGAGTCGCGCATGTCGACTAATACCAACCGCGCCATCATCGAGCTGACCATTGGTGGCTTGATGCTCAGCCTGTCGGCGCTGGCCGTGGCCTTTGCCCACATCGGCGCCGGTGGGGCCGGGTTCTACCGCATGCTGTTCGCCTCGATCCTGTTCTTCCTGCTGCTCAAGGTGCGGCGCATCCCGGTGCTGCTCAAGAGCGCCAAGGCGCAGCTGTACACGGCCCTGGCCGGGGTGTTCCTGGCCATCGACCTGGTGCTCTGGCACCAGAGCATCTACATCGTCGGCCCGGGCATCGGTTCGATCCTGACCAATTGCCAGGTGTTCTTCATGACCCTGCTGGGTCTGTACCTGCTCAAGGAGAAGCCGTCGATCTACTTCCTGATCTCCATCACCCTGGCGTTTATCGGCCTGTACCTGTTGCTGCTGCCGGAAATGACCAGTGCAGTGGGCATCAAGGGTGTGGTCTATGGCGTGCTCTCGGGCCTGGCCTACGCCATTTGCGTGTATTTCCTCAAGGTCAACACGCAGTTGCCTGACGGTGGGGGCGACAAGATCGCACAGATGCTCAACCTGAGCCTGTGGGCCGCGCTGGTGCTGCTGGTGTATGCCCTGGCCATGGGGGAAAGCCTGGCCATCGTCGATGGGCAGACCCTGGTGATGCTGATCATCTACGGGGTGATGGTGCAATTCGTGGGCTGGTTGCTGGTCAACCGCTCCATCGGTGCCATCAGCCTGGGCCTGGCGGGGCTGATCCTGCTGCTGGAACCGGTGATCACCTACTTCGTCGATGTGGCGTTTCTCGGCAAGGCCAGCTCGGCGCTGCAGATCGCGGGTGCGCTGTTGACCATCTTTGCGGTGTACATCGGCTCTATCAAACCACCGGAGAAGGTGACGCCGGTGACCGAGGTTGCCTGAGGCCTCGAACTGATCCAGTGCTCTGATTCATAGATCCGCTCGACTTTTGCTGCGCCCAGACCCGCCTGTCTGCGCGCAGTTTTTTTTGCCCGGAATTCAGGCTGACAAGGCCAGGCGTGTGGCTCGCGGATCTGTCGCAGCCTGGGCCTGGGTGCCTTCATCCTCTTCCAGTACCCGCGAGGCGCGGCCCACCAGCAATGGGTCTGGGGCATGGGCGACTTTCAGGTCCTTGCCCGGGTAGTCCAGCTCGTGCAGGAAGTGGCGGATACAGTTGATTCGCGCGCGCTTCTTGTCATCGGACTTGATCACCGTCCAAGGGGCATCGGCGGTGTCGGTGTGGAAGAACATCGCCTGTTTGGCAGCGGTGTACTCGTCCCACTTGTCCAGGGACTTGATGTCGATGGGCGAGAGCTTCCAGTGCTTGAGCGGGTCGTCCCGACGGGAGATGAAGCGGCGCAGCTGTTCTTCGCGGTTCACCGAGAACCAGAACTTGAACATCAGGATGCCGCTGTTGCACAGCATGCGCTCCAGCTCCGGGGTCTGGCGCATGAACTCCAGGTATTGCAGGGGCGAGCAGAACTCCATCACCCGTTCCACCCCGGCGCGGTTGTACCAGGAGCGGTCGAAGAAGACCATTTCCCCGGCGGTGGGCAGGTGCTGGATATAGCGCTGGAAGTACCACTGGCCCTTTTCCTGTTCCGAGGGCTTTTCCAGGGCCACGATCCGCGCGCCGCGGGGGTTGAGGTGTTCCATGAAGCGCTTGATGGTGCCGCCCTTGCCAGCAGCGTCACGGCCTTCGAACAGCACAACGATGCGCTGCCCGGTTTCCTTGACCCAGCTTTGCACCTTGAGCAGTTCGATCTGCAGTTCGTTCTTGGCCTTTTCGTACTCGGCGCGGCGCATGCGGTTGCGGTACGGATAATTGCCCGGCAGCGCAGCGGACACGCTGTCTTCGTTGGAGCCGCGCGGCGCGCTGGCCACCTGCAGGGCCATGGGCTTCTGGCTGATGGCGCTGATCTCGGCCTCGGCGGCTTTCACCGGTGCAGCCTTGCTCGCTGTGCGTTGGCGACGCGGGCGCGGCGTTGCGGGTTTGCGCGGGGTGCTCTTGGCAGGGCTGGCGGAGCTGGCTTCCGGCAAGGCTTTGGGTTGGGTGCGGAGGGTGGATTCTTCACTCATATAAGGAGGGCCTATGCGTCTCGTTCAAATGTTCACTTACAAGTGTATGGCCCTCAAACGTCGGCTCTTTGACCTCCATCAAGGATGTGCCCGAGAGATGCTTGTATCAGGCGCGCGGGGCCCTGGCGCCGGCTACGGAAGCAATTCCTGCTGATGCACCGCGAGCCTCGGGAATCCAATGCGAGTGTCGCCCCTGGCAGGGGGAGCGACATTCCTCGGAACCTGCATGGAAGGATGCTGAATATGGATACTGATACCGTTGTTCATTCACGCCGCCGTCTTCTGGCGCGTCGCTGGCAAAGTCTGTTTCTGCTACTGGGCCTGGGTGCGCTGGCGCAATCGGCGCTCGCCATCAACGTGGCGTTTGACGGTTCCTGTGCCACCCAGGCTGACCGTACCGCGGTGAGCAATGCCGTGGCTGTCGCTACTACCTGGTCGACCAATGCCTACAACCAGGTCAACAACAATGAAGCGACCTTTCGCCGCAATCAGGACCTGGCCTACCGGACCTGGTTCGGTACCTTCAGCCAGGATCGTTACCAGCGGGTGCGTGCAGTGCTCGACGGGGTGCGTTTCAAGCTCAACAGTGGCAACACCCTGACGGCCTATTGCCGGGTCAACCCGAATGACCCTTGCGACGCGCCCGGGGATATCGCCGCCACCTACGTCAACGCCCGCGGGGACGTGCAGGCCTGGTTCTGCACGGCATTCTTTGCCCTGCCGCCGCGCGTGGGTTTCGATACCCAGGCCGGTACCGTGGTGCATGAACTGACCCATTCCATTGGCCACACCACCGATATCCCCGGCGCCTACGGCGTGGCGGGATCGCAGAACCTGGGAGCCAACCGCCCGAGCGACGCGGTGGAGAATGCCGACAACTACGAGTACTACGTGGAGGACTTGTACGACTGAGCAGGGCGGGAAAGAGGCCCGCAACGGGAGGTGTGCGCCGTGCTGGCACTTTTCTGCAGGCGAAAAAAAAGACCTTGGATTTCAAGGTCTTTTTCATGTTTGGTGCCCCGAGGGAGACTCGAACTCCCACTTCTTGCGAAAACGGATTTTGAATCCGCCGCGTCTACCAATTCCGCCATCAGGGCTCAATGGCGGCGAAGTATAGAGAGGCGCTTACCGTTGGTCAATCGGCTTTCATGGTCAATTTTTGCTTAATCCGCTAAACTTTCCGGCCCTGCTAGACGAACCCCATCATGCGCGTTGCTGACTTTACCTTCGAGCTTCCTGATTCGCTGATCGCCCGCCATCCACTGGCCGAGCGTCGCGGCAGCCGTCTGTTGACCCTGGATGGGCCAACCGGCGCCTTGGCCCACCGTCAATTCACTGATTTGCTTGAGCATTTGCGCCCGGGCGATCTGATGGTGTTCAACAATACCCGGGTGATTCCGGCCCGTCTGTTCGGTCAGAAGGCTTCCGGCGGCAAGCTGGAAATCCTCGTCGAGCGGGTGCTGGACAGCCACCGTGTGCTGGCCCATGTGCGCTCCAGCAAGTCGCCCAAGCCTGGGTCGAAGATCCTCATCGACGGCGGTGGCGAAGCCGAGATGCTGGCGCGCCATGACACGCTCTTCGAGCTGGGCTTTGCCGAAGAAGTGCTGCCGCTGCTGGACCGGGTCGGGCACATGCCGTTGCCTCCTTATATAGACCGTCCGGATGAAGGCGCCGATCGCGAGCGTTACCAGACCGTGTACGCCCAGCGCCTGGGCGCGGTGGCGGCACCGACCGCCGGGCTGCATTTCGACCAGCCGCTGCTGGAGGCCATTGCCGCCAAGGGCGTGGAGACCGCGTTCGTCACCCTGCACGTGGGGGCTGGTACCTTCCAGCCGGTGCGGGTCGAGCGCATCGAAGATCACCATATGCACCACGAGTGGCTGGAAGTCGGCCAGGACGTGGTGGATGCAGTCGCTGCGTGCCGGGCTCGCGGTGGCCGGGTGGTGGCAGTGGGCACCACCAGCGTGCGCTCCCTGGAAAGCGCCGCGCGCGATGGCGTGCTCAAGCCGTTCAGTGGCGACACCGACATCTTTATCTACCCGGGCCGGCCGTTCCATGTGGTCGATGCCCTGGTGACCAACTTCCATCTGCCGGAATCCACGCTGTTGATGCTGGTTTCGGCGTTCGCCGGCTATCCCGAAACCATGGCCGCCTATCGCGCCGCGGTGGAAAATGGATACCGCTTTTTCAGCTACGGTGATGCGATGTTCATCACCCGTAATCCCGCGCCGACCGCTCCCAAGGATCTGGCCCCCGAGGAAACTGTATGAGTCGCACTTGTCGTATGTCCTTCGAGCTCCTGGCCACTGATGGCAAGGCTCGTCGCGGTCGCCTGACCTTCCCCCGCGGCACGGTGGAAACCCCGGCCTTCATGCCGGTGGGCACCTATGGCACGGTCAAGGGCATGCTGCCGCGGGATATCGTCGCTACCGGCGCCGAAATCATCCTCGGCAACACCTTCCACCTGTGGCTGCGCCCGGGTACGGAAGTGATCAAGGCTCACGGTGACCTGCATGATTTCATGCAATGGAAAGGCCCGATTCTGACCGACTCCGGTGGCTTCCAGGTGTTCAGCCTGGGGGCCATGCGCAAGATCAAGGAAGAGGGCGTGACCTTCGCCTCGCCGGTGGACGGCGCCAAGGTGTTCATGGGCCCGGAAGAGTCGATGCAAGTGCAGCGCGACCTGGGTTCGGACATCGTGATGATCTTCGATGAATGCACGCCGTACCCGGCTGATGAAGACGTGGCGCGAATCTCCATGGAGCTGTCCCTGCGCTGGGCCCAGCGCTCGAAGAATGCCCACGGCGACAACACCGCGGCGTTGTTCGGTATCGTCCAGGGCGGCATGCACCAGGACCTGCGCATGCGCTCCCTGGAAGGCCTGGACAAGATCGGCTTCGACGGCCTGGCCATTGGCGGCCTGTCGGTGGGCGAGCCCAAGCATGAAATGATCAAGGTCCTGGACTACCTGCCAGGCCAGATGCCAGCCGACAAACCTCGTTACCTTATGGGAGTTGGCAAGCCGGAAGATCTGGTTGAGGGTGTGCGCCGCGGTGTGGACATGTTCGATTGCGTGATGCCAACCCGCAATGCCCGCAATGGGCATCTGTTCATCGATACAGGCGTGCTGAAGATCCGTAACGCGTTCCATCGCCATGATGATTCGCCGCTGGACCCAACTTGTGATTGCTACACCTGCCAGAACTTCTCCCGTGCTTATCTGCACCACTTGGACAAGTGTGGGGAAATGCTCGGGAGTATGCTCAATACCATCCATAATTTGCGCCATTACCAGCGTCTTATGGCTGGTTTGCGCGAGGCTATTCAACAAGGTACATTGGCCGCCTTTGTCGATTCCTTCTATGCCAAACGCGGGTTACCCGTGCCGCCTTTAGAATAAGTTCTAAAGACGTTAAGACACTAATTCTGAAATTATCGGAGTGTTAAATGAGCTTTTTGATCCCTGCCGCGTATGCGGACGCCGCTGCACCTGCCGCTGCCGGTCCTGCTGGCACTGGTTTCGAGTGGATTTTCCTGGTCGGCTTCCTGGTCATCTTCTATCTGATGATCTGGCGCCCACAGGCCAAGCGCGCCAAAGAGCAGAAGAACCTGCTGGGTAGCCTGCAGAAAGGCGACGAAGTTGTGACCACCGGCGGTATTGCCGGCAAGATCAACAAAGTGACCGACGACTTCGTGGTTCTGGAAGTGTCGGACTCCGTTGAACTGAAGTTCCAGAAGGGCGCGATCGCTGCCACGCTGCCAAAAGGCACGCTGAAAGCGATCTAAGTTTCATCTTTTACCAATCGACGGGGCGCGCAAGGCGCCCCGCGTCATAAACGGGCGGCGTGATGCTGAACAAATATCCTCTGTGGAAGTACCTACTGATCCTGGCGGTGCTGGCGATCGGTTTTATTTATTCCGCTCCCAATCTATACCCTGATGATCCGGCCATTCAGGTCAGTGGCGCGAGTACCGCGTTGCAGGTCACTCAGGCGGATCTGGATCGTGCGAGCAAAGCGCTCACCGACGCCGGCATCAACGTCAAGGCTTCTTCCATTGCCGCCAACGGCAAGGGTGGCCTGCTGCGCTTGACCAACAAGGAAGACCAGCTTCCGGCCAAGGATGTAGTGCGCAAGGCGCTGGGCGATGACTATGTGGTGGCGTTGAACCTGGCGCAAACCACTCCGCAATGGCTGCGCAACCTCGGTGCGCACCCGATGAAACTGGGTCTGGACTTGTCCGGTGGTGTGCACTTCCTGCTGGAAGTGGACATGGACAAAGCCCTCGACGCCCGCCTGAAAGTCTATGAAGGCGACGTCAAGAGCCTGCTGCGCAAAGAGCGCCTGCGCTATCGCAGCCTGCCGCAGCTCAATGGCGCCATCCAGCTGGGCTTCAGCGATGAAGACAGCCGTGAGCAGGCCCGTTCGCTGATCCGCAAGAACTTCAATGATTTCGATATCGTACCGGCCGACCTCAATGGCCAACCGGTGCTGCGTCTGGCGATGACCCCAGCCAAGCTGGCGGAAATCCGCGAATACTCCATCAAGCAGAACTTGACCACCGTGCGTAACCGGGTCAACGAGCTGGGTGTGGCCGAGCCTCTGGTTCAGCGCCAGGGTGCCAACCGTATCGTGGTTGAGCTGCCGGGCGTGCAGGACACCGCTGAAGCCAAGCGGATCCTGGGCAAGACCGCCAACCTGGAGTTCCGTCTGGCCGCCGAGCCGGGTGCTTCCAAGGCGACTTCCGAGTCCTTCGAATTCCGTGAGGGCAATCGTCCTCCAGCGCAGATCGAGCGTGGCCTGATCATCACCGGTGACCAGGTGACCGATGCCCAGGCCGGTTACGACGAGCATGGCCGCCCACAGGTGAACATCAAGCTTGATGGCCACGGTGGCGAGCTGATGAACCGTTCGACCCGCAGCAATGTCGGTCGCAGCATGGCGGTGATCTTCATCGAGCAGAAGCCGATCACCACCTATACCAAACAGGTGGTCGACGGCGTCGAGAAGGACGTGCCGGTCCAGGCGTTCAAGGAAGAGAAGAAAATCATCAGCCTGGCGACCATCCAGTCGCCGCTGGGCAGTCAGTTCCGTATCACTGGCCTCAATGGCCAGGGCGAGTCCTCCGAACTGGCGCTGCTGTTGCGTGCCGGTGGTCTGGCGGCGCCGATGTACTTCGCTGAAGAGCGCACAATCGGTCCGAGCCTGGGTGCTGACAACATCACCAAGGGTATCGATGCGTCGCTGTGGGGCATGCTGTTCGTGTCGCTGTTCATCATCGCCATCTACCGCTTCTTCGGGGTGATCGCCACTGTGGCGCTGGCCTTGAACATGGTGTTGCTGCTGGCCCTGATGTCCCTGCTGGGGGCTACGCTGACCCTGCCGGGTATCGCCGGTATCGTGCTGACCATGGGCATGGCGGTGGACGCCAACGTGCTGATCTTCTCGCGGATACGTGAAGAGATCGCCGCCGGCATGACCGTGCAGCGAGCAATTAACGAAGGCTTCGGCCGGGCATTCACCGCGATTCTGGACTCCAACCTGACCACATTGCTGGTGGGTGGCATCCTCTTTGCCATGGGCACCGGCCCGGTCAAGGGCTTTGCGGTGACCATGTCCCTCGGGATCTTTACCTCGATGTTCACGGCCATCTGGCTGACCCGCGCGATGGTCAACCTGATCTTCGGCGGTCGTGACTTCAAGAAGTTGTGGATTTAAGGGGCTGCCATGTTACGTACTATTAACTTCATGGGCGTGCGCAACGTTGCGTTCGGCGTCACTGTGCTGCTCACCATCCTGGCGTTGTTCAGCTGGTTCCACAAAGGCTTGAACTACGGTCTGGACTTCACCGGCGGCACGCTCATCGAGCTGACCTACGAGCGTCCGGCGGATGTGATGAAGGTGCGTTCGCAGCTGAACGACGCCGGTTATCACGAAGCCATCGTGCAGAGCTTCGGTGCGACCACCGACCTGCTGGTGCGGATGCCGGGCGAAGACCCGCAACTGGGCCACCAGGTGGCGGCCGCCCTGCAGAAGGTCGGTGGTGACAACCCGGCGCAGGTCAAGCGCGTCGAGTTCGTCGGCCCGCAGGTGGGTGAAGAGCTGCGCGACCAGGGTGGCCTCGGCATGCTCATGGCGCTGGGCGGCATCCTCATCTACCTGGCGTTCCGCTTCCAGTGGAAGTTCGCGGTCGGTGCCATCGTCTCGCTGATCCACGACGTGATCGTGACCGTGGGCATCCTGTCGTTTTTCCAGATCACCTTCGACCTGACGGTGCTGGCGGCGGTGCTGGCGATCATCGGTTACTCGCTCAACGACACCATCGTGGTGTTCGACCGGGTGCGTGAGAACTTCCGTGTGCTGCGCAAGGCCAGCCTGATCGAGAAC
Source organism: Pseudomonas sp. 8(2025) (assembly GCF_052665325.1). Lineage (NCBI taxonomy): Bacteria > Pseudomonadati > Pseudomonadota > Gammaproteobacteria > Pseudomonadales > Pseudomonadaceae > Pseudomonas > Pseudomonas sp. 8(2025). The sequence goes on from NZ_JBQOIE010000005.1 coordinate 252,974, forward strand.
ATCAACATCTCGACCACCCAGACCCTGCTGCGCACCATGGCCACTTCGATCTCCACCCTGCTGGCGATCGTGGCCCTGCTGTTCTTCGGTGGCGACAACCTGTGGGGCTTCTCCATCGCCCTGTTCGTCGGTGTGTTGGCGGGTACCTACTCGTCGATCTACATCGCCAACGTGGTGCTGATCTGGCTGAACCTGAACAGTGAAGACCTGATTCCTCCGGCCAATACCGAGAAGGAAGTGGACGACCGTCCTTGATGGCCTGACCTGTTCCGGCTGTCAGTTAAAAAGGCGCGAGTGTTGAACTCGCGCCTTTTTTTTTGCTCCAAGGCTGGGAGAAGCGCGGGCTTTTGACCCGCATGTATGGTCAGGAGGTTCACGTGAACAAGTCGTTGCTGGTTGGTGCGGTATTGGGTGCTGTCGGTGTCACCGCCGGGGGTGCTGTTGCCACCTACAGCCTGGTTAAAAGCGGCCCTGAGTATGCGCAAGTGCTGGCCGTTCAGCCGGTCAAGCAACAGATCAAGACCCCGCGGGAAGTCTGCAAGGACGTCGCCGTGACCCGGCAGCGCCCGGTCAAGGATGAGCATCAGATCCTGGGCACTGTGGCTGGCGCAGTGGGCGGTGGCCTGTTGGGCAGCATGATCGGTAATGGCAATGGTAAGAAACTCGCCACGGTTGCCGGTGCTGTTGGTGGGGGCTATGCGGGGAACAAGGTGCAGGAAGGCATGCAGGAGCGTGATACCTACACCACTACGCAGACTCGCTGTAACACGGTCAATGACATCAGTGACAAGATCGTTGGTTATGACGTGAAGTACGACCTGGGTGGCAAGCAGGGCCAGGTGCGTATGGATCGGGATCCGGGCAACCAGATTCCGGTGGATAAAGAAGGGCGCCTGATTCTCGGTCAGAACCAGAATCAGCCCGGCCAGTAACCCTCAACTGCAGGGGCTGTTTGCCGGCGAAGGCGATCTCAAGGTCCCATTCGCCGGCAAGCTGGCTTCTACGGCAATTGCGGGCATAAAAAAAAGCACCCCTCGGGGTGCTTTTTTGTCGCTGGTGCTTAGCGCTTCAGCGAAGCCGGCAGGTGCGGCTGGATGGCGGTCAGAACTGCCTTGAAGCATTTGGTGTTGCCGGCCACGACGTGGCCTTTTTCCAGGAAGTCGTGACCGCCGGTGAAGTCGCTCACCAGGCCGCCGGCCTCCTGGATCAACAGGGCGCCTGCTGCCATGTCCCATTCGGACAGGCCCGATTCCCAGAAGGCGTCAAAGCGACCGGCGGCGACGTAGGCCAGGTCCAGGCTTGCTGCGCCAGCGCGACGGATGCCGGCAGTCTGGCCAACCAGGGCGCGGAACATGCCCAGGTAGTTGTCCAGGTTGTCCATCTGGTCGTCACGGAAGGGGAAGCCGGTGCCCAGCAGGGCGCCGTCCAGGCTGGTGCGGCCGCTGACCCGCAGGCGACGACCGTTCAGCTGGGCACCGCGGCCACGGCTGGCGGTGAATTCTTCCTGGCGAACCGGGTCCAGAACCACGGCGTGTTCCAGGCGGCCACGGTATTTGCAGGCGATGCTCACGGCAAAGTGCGGGATGCCGCGCAGGAAGTTGGTGGTGCCGTCCAGCGGATCGATGATCCACAGGTAGTCTTCGCCTTCGCCGCTGCCGGCGTGCAGGCCGGTTTCTTCGCCGAGGATGGCGTGAGTCGGGTAGGCTTTGCGCAGCGCGTCGATGATCTTCTGCTCGGCAGCGCGATCAACTTCGGATACGTAGTCTTTGGCGTCTTTTTCGTCGACCTTGATGGTATCCAGGCGCTCGATGGAGCGGAAAATCAATTCACTGGCGCTGCGGGCGGCGCGCAGCGCGATATTCAGCATTGGCTGCATGGATAGGTCACCTAAGGTTGTTAAAGAAAGCCGAGCATTCTAGCAGAAAACTTTTGCAGATGAAGGTCGGCGTTCGCTTTGATTGCATTGATCCGCTGTGTGGCGCATTTCCTTGGCGGGTATCGGGCGCTCCTGTCGCGGGCTCTCAATAAGGCGGCGGAATTGGCAGATGGTTATTTTTGAGGCGGTGGTGCAGCCTGTTCTGTAATATTTGCTCCCCCTTCCCGTGTCCGAGAGCGCCTCCCTTGCTGCAGAACATTCGTGTCGTCCTGGTCAATACCAGTCATCCGGGCAATATCGGCGGGGCTGCGCGTGCCATGAAGAACATGGGCTTGTCGCGGCTGGTGCTGGTGGAGCCGCGGGTATTTCCGTCCCATGAGGCGGATGCGCGGGCTTCTGGTGCCACCGATATTCTCGAAAATGCCCAGGTGGTGGCGACGCTGGAGGATGCTCTGGCGGGTTGCACCCTGGTGTTCGGCACCAGCGCTCGTGATCGGCGCATTCCCTGGCCGCTGCTGGATCCCCGCGAGTCGGGCCTCAAGGTCGTGGAGGAGGCCGGGCAGGGGGCGCAGATCGCTCTGGTGTTCGGTCGTGAAGATTCCGGCCTGACCAATGACGAACTGCAGCGATGTCATTTCCATGTGCATATCCCGTCGGATCCGGAGTTCAGCTCGTTGAACCTGGCCACGGCGGTGCAAGTGCTGACCTATGAAGTGCGCATGTCCTGGTTGGCAGCCCAGGGCCAGCCGAGCAAGGTGGAGAAGGATGAGGTGGCGTCGCCGCGCAGTGATGAGCTGGCAACCATGGATGAGCTGGAGCGGTTCTACGAGCACCTGCAGCAAACCCTGGTGGCCATCGACTTCCTCGATCCGGAGAAACCTCGACACTTGATGGCGCGCTTGCGTCGGTTGTACGGTCGCAGCTCGGTCAGTCGGGCGGAAATGAATATATTGCGAGGCATCCTCACGGAAACCCAGAAAGCGGCTCGTGGGGAGCTACAGAAGCGGAAGGATCAGTGATGTTCGAACGTCTGCGTGAAGATATCCAAAGTGTTTTCCATCGTGACCCGGCAGCGCGCAACGCCTTTGAGGTGCTGACCTGCTACCCGGGGATGCATGCGATCTGGATCCATCGCCTGTCCGGCGCCTTGTGGGGGATGGGCTGGAAGTGGCTGGCGCGGCTGGTCTCGAACTTCGGGCGCTGGCTGACCGGGATCGAGATTCATCCGGGGGCCAAGGTCGGTCGTCGCTTCTTTATTGACCATGGAATGGGCATCGTCATTGGCGAAACCGCCGAGATCGGTGATGACGTCACGCTTTACCAGGGGGTGACCCTGGGTGGCACCAGTTGGAATAAAGGCAAGCGCCACCCGACCCTGGAAGATGGTGTGGTGGTGGGGGCTGGCGCCAAGGTGCTGGGACCGTTCACGGTCGGGGCCGGGGCCAAGGTCGGTTCCAATGCCGTGGTGACCAAGGCGGTGCCGGCCGGTGCGACCGTAGTGGGGATTCCGGGGCGGATCATCATGAAATCCAATGATGAGCAGGAAGCCAAGCGCAAGGCCATGGCGGAAAAGCTCGGCTTCGATGCCTATGGCGTCAGCGAAGACATGCCTGACCCCGTGGCGCGGGCCATTGGTCAGTTGCTTGATCACCTGCAAGCGGTCGATGGTCGTCTGGAGGGGATGTGTGGCGCGCTGAAGGATCTGGGCAGTGACTACTGCGCCAAGGACTTGCCTGCCCTGCGTGAAGAAGACTTCGCTGAAGTCAAGGGCAAGGGCGACAGCCAGGTCGGCTGATGCTCCGCAAACCGGCTTCTCCTGCAGGAACCGGTTTGCCGGCGAAAAAGCCCCCGAGATGCCATAAGCGACCCGCGGGTCAGTTGTTGCCATCGCGCTGTGCCATTACGTCGCAGACTTTGCTATGATTCGCGCGCTCTTTTGCGGGTAAATCCGACTAAAGTAGTTGGTCTTATAGTTGACCTGATTACTCGGGTATTGCATACTCGCCTCCATTCCGAAACTCCGTGGTACTTGTCCATGCGACTGACTACTAAAGGCCGATACGCCGTGACCGCCATGCTTGATCTGGCGTTGCACGCGCAACATGGCCCGGTCTCCCTGGCCGATATCTCCGAGCGCCAAGGCATTTCCCTGTCCTATCTCGAACAGCTTTTCGCCAAATTGCGCCGTAGCAATCTGGTGTCCAGCGTCCGGGGTCCTGGTGGCGGCTATCAGCTGTCCCGCGACATGCAGGGGATCCAGGTGGCCCAGGTGATCGATGCGGTGAACGAATCGGTCGATGCAACCAAATGCCAGGGGCTGGGTGATTGCCATGCCGGCGACACCTGCCTGACGCACCACTTGTGGTGCGATCTGAGCCTGCAGATCCACGAATTTCTAAGCGGTATCAGCTTGGCTGACCTTGTCACTCGCCGTGAGGTGCAAGAAGTAGCCCAGCGTCAGGACCAGCGCCGTTGTAATGGCAAGGCGCCGCGCCTGGACAAGATTGAAGCGTCCGCCGTCGAATGACAGCCAAAGAGCTAGCGGCACGCCAGCCAGCCTGATTTAGGAGAGAGTCCATGAAATTGCCGATTTACCTTGATTACTCAGCGACCACCCCGGTTGATCCGCGCGTCGCGCAGAAAATGAGTGAATGCCTGCTGGTCGACGGGAACTTCGGTAACCCGGCGTCCCGCTCCCACGTGTTTGGCTGGAAAGCCGAAGAATCGGTGGAAGACGCCCGTCGCCAAGTGGCCGACCTGGTTAACGCCGACCCGCGTGAAATCGTCTGGACTTCCGGTGCTACCGAATCCGACAACCTGGCAATCAAGGGTGTCGCGCATTTCTACCACACCAAGGGCAAGCACCTGATCACCTCGAAGATCGAGCACAAGGCTGTCCTGGACACCATGCGCCAACTCGAGCGTGAAGGCTTCGAAGTGACCTACATCGAGCCGGGCGAAGACGGCCTCATCACTCCGGCCATGGTCGAAGCAGCCCTGCGTGACGACACCATCCTGGTTTCGATCATGCATGTGAACAACGAGATCGGCACCATCAACGACATCGCTGCCATCGGCGAACTGACCCGCTCCAAGGGCGTGTTGTTCCACGTCGACGGCGCTCAGTCCACCGGCAAGGTCGACATCGACCTGCAGGCCCTGAAGGTCGACCTGATGTCCTTCTCCGCCCACAAGACCTACGGCCCGAAAGGGATCGGCGCGCTGTACGTCAGCCGCAAGCCGCGGGTGCGCCTGGAAGCCACCATGCACGGCGGTGGTCACGAACGCGGCATGCGTTCCGGCACCCTGGCTACTCACCAGATCGTCGGCATGGGCGAAGCCTTCCGCGTGGCCAAGGAAGACATGGCCGCCGAGAACCTGCGCATCAAGGCCCTGAGCGACCGCTTCTACAAGCAGGTCGAGCACCTGGAAGAGCTGTACATCAACGGCAGCATGACTGCCCGCGTACCGCACAACCTGAACCTGAGCTTCAACTACGTTGAAGGCGAGTCGCTGATCATGGCCCTCAAGGACCTGGCAGTGTCTTCCGGTTCGGCCTGTACTTCGGCCTCCCTGGAGCCTTCCTACGTGCTGCGTGCCCTGGGTCGCAACGACGAGCTGGCTCACAGCTCGATCCGCTTCACCTTCGGCCGCTTCACCACTGAAGAAGAAATCGATTACGCGGCGCAGAAAGTCTGCGAAGCCGTTACCAAGCTGCGCGCTCTGTCGCCGCTGTGGGACATGTACAAAGATGGCGTCGATATCTCGAAGATCGAGTGGGCGGCGCACTGAATATAAGTCGCCGCACAGGGTTCTGTAGAGCGTACCGATAACGGCGATTTGCAGAACCCAAGAGCGACTCTCTGATGAGTGAGGATTAAGAATCATGGCTTACAGCGAAAAGGTCATCGACCACTACGAGAACCCGCGCAACGTCGGCAAGATGAACGCGGAAGATCCGGATGTCGGCACTGGAATGGTCGGCGCTCCTGCCTGCGGCGACGTGATGCGCCTGCAGATCAAGGTCAATGAGCAGGGCATCATCGAAGACGCCAAGTTCAAGACCTATGGCTGCGGTTCCGCCATTGCTTCCAGCTCCCTGGCCACTGAGTGGATGAAGGGCAAGACCCTGGATGAAGCCGAAACCATCAAGAACACCCAGCTGGCTGAAGAGTTGGCCCTGCCTCCCGTGAAGATTCACTGCTCGGTACTCGCCGAAGACGCCATCAAGGCCGCCGTACGCGACTACAAGCAGAAGAAAGGCCTGATCTGACCGATCGGCTTTCACAGATTTGGCGACAAGTAAGGAGTCACGATGGCTATCAGCATGACAGAAGCGGCTGCTCAACACGTGCGACGCTCCCTCAACGGGCGCGGCAAGGGTGATGGGATTCGTCTGGGTGTTCGCACCACGGGCTGTTCCGGCCTTGCCTATGTGCTGGAGTTCGTCGACGAGATTGGCGAGGACGATCAGGTATTCGAGAGTCACGGCGAGAAAGTGATCATCGATCCGAAAAGCCTGACCTATCTGGACGGCACCGAACTTGATTTCGTCAAGGAAGGGTTGAACGAAGGCTTCAAGTTCAACAACCCCAACGTTCGCGGTGAGTGTGGCTGCGGCGAAAGCTTCAACATCTGAGGCTTGTCGTGGGTACTCCTTGTCATTTCGCTTTATTTGAGCTGCAACCGAGCTTCCGCCTGGATCTCGAGCAGTTGGCCGCGCGCTACCGCGAGTTGGCGCGCGGGGTTCATCCAGACCGTTTTGCCGATGCTTCCGAGCGCGAGCAGCGCCTGGCCCTGGAGCAGTCGGCAAGCCTCAACGAGGCTTACCAGACCCTCAAGAGCCCGCCCAAGCGCGCCCGTTACCTGCTGGCTTTGAATGGCGGCGAGTTGCCGCTGGAAGTCACGGTGCATGATCCGGAGTTTCTTCTGCAGCAGATGCAATGGCGCGAAGAACTCGAGGATTTGCAGGACAGCGCCGACCTGGCCGGAGTGGCGGCATTCAAGCGTCGGCTCAAGACAGCCCAGGATGAACTGAATGAAAGCTTCGCAGCCTGTTGGGATGATGCGGCGCAACGCGAGCAGGCCGAGCGCCTGATGCGGCGCATGCAGTTCCTCGACAAGCTCACCTACGAAGTGCGCCAGTTAGAAGAGCGCCTCGACGATTAACCCAGTGCCGCTCCGGTCGCACGCCTGATATACAGATAAGTCCAGATAAGCATGGCCCTACTGCAGATCGCCGAACCCGGCCAAAGTCCTCAACCGCACCAGCGTCGCCTGGCTGTGGGGATCGACTTGGGCACTACCAATTCGCTGGTCGCTGCCTTGCGCAGTGGTCTTTCCGAGCCGCTGGCCGACGCGCAGGGACAGGTGATTCTGCCGTCCGCGGTGCGTTATCACGCCGACCGCGTCGAGGTGGGCGAGTCTGCCCGCCTGGCTGCACCTACCGACCCTTTGAACACCGTGCTTTCGGTCAAGCGCCTGATGGGGCGTGGCCTGTCCGACGTCAAGCAGCTGGGTGAGCAACTGCCCTATCGCTTCGTCGAGGGCGAGTCGCACATGCCGTTCATCGAGACCATCCAGGGGCCGAAAAGCCCGGTGGAGGTATCGGCTGAAGTGCTCAAGGTGCTGCGTCAGCGTGCTGAGGCGGCCCTGGGTGGCGAGCTGGTAGGTGCGGTCATCACCGTTCCTGCCTATTTCGACGACGCCCAGCGTCAAGCCACCAAGGATGCGGCCAAGCTGGCTGGCCTGAATGTGCTGCGCCTGCTCAACGAGCCGACCGCGGCGGCTGTGGCTTATGGTCTGGATCAGCACGCCGAAGGCGTGGTGGCGATCTATGACTTGGGTGGCGGCACCTTCGATATTTCCATTCTGCGCCTGACCGGCGGCGTCTTCGAAGTCTTGGCTACCGGTGGCGATACTGCCTTGGGCGGCGATGACTTCGATCACGCCATTGCCGGCTGGATCATCGAGGGCGCGGGCCTGTCCGCCGACCTCGACCCGGGTACCCAGCGCAGTCTGTTGCAAGCCGCTTGTGCGGCCAAGGAAGCCTTGACCGGCGCCGCGTCCGTGGAAGTGGTGTATGGCGATTGGCGTGCCACCCTGACTCGCGACGCCTTCGACGCCCTGATCGAGCCGATGGTTGCCCGCAGCCTCAAGGCCTGTCGTCGTGCTGTACGCGATTCCAATGTCGAATTGGATGAAGTGCAGGCGGTGGTCATGGTGGGCGGTTCGACTCGTGTGCCGCGTGTGCGTGAGGCGGTGGCTGAAATGTTCGGTCGCCAGCCGTTGACCGAGATCGATCCGGATCAAGTGGTGGCCATTGGGGCCGCGATCCAGGCCGATACCTTGGCCGGCAACAAGCGCGAAGGCGGCGAATTGCTGCTGCTGGACGTGATTCCGCTGTCCCTGGGGTTGGAAACCATGGGCGGGCTGATGGAGAAGGTGATTCCGCGCAACACCACCATTCCGGTTGCCCGTGCCCAGGACTTCACCACCTACAAGGATGGCCAGACGGCCATGATGGTTCATGTGCTGCAGGGCGAGCGCGAGCTGATCAGCGACTGCCGCTCCCTGGCGCGTTTCGAATTGCGCGGCATCCCACCGATGGTGGCCGGTGCGGCGAAGATCCGCGTGACCTTCCAGGTCGACGCCGATGGCCTGCTCAGCGTTTCTGCGCGAGAGCTGGGTTCGGGCGTCGAAGCCAGCATCCAGGTCAAGCCATCCTACGGTCTGACCGACGGCGAGATCGCCAAGATGCTCAAGGATTCCTTCCAGTACGCCGGCGACGACAAGGTGGCCCGTGTACTGCGCGAGCAGCAGGTTGATGCTCAGCGCCTGATCGAGGCGGTGCAAGGTGCCTTGGACGCCGATGGCGAGCGTCTGCTGGACGCCGAAGAGCGCATGGTCATCGAGCTGCAGATGCAGGAATTGAGTGAATTGATGCGTGGCACCGATGGTTATGCCATCGAGCAGCAGACCAAGCGTCTGTCGCAAGTGACCGATGCCTTTGCTGCCCGACGCCTGGATTCGACGGTGAAAGCCGCGCTGGCGGGGCGCAACCTGAATGAAATCGAGGAATAACTGATGCCGCAGATCATTTTTCTGCCACACGCCGTGTTCTGTCCGGACGGCCTGGTTGTAGAGGTCGAGCCTGGCGTCTCGGTGCTCGAGGTGGCGCATGACAACCACATCGAGATCGAAAGTGCCTGTGGCGGCGTCTGTGCCTGCACCACCTGCCATTGCATCATTCGTGAAGGCTTCGACTCGCTGAACGAGGCTGACGAGCTGGAAGAAGACCTGCTGGACAAGGCCTGGGGTCTGGAAGCGCAGTCGCGCCTGTCCTGCCAGGCCATCGTCGGCGATGAAGACCTGACCGTCGAAATTCCAAAATACTCGCTCAACCATGCAGCCGAAGCGCCGCACTGATTTCAAGGAACTGGCATGAGCCTCAAGTGGGTTGATGTACTGGAAATCGCGATCCAACTGGCTGAGTCCAAGCCGGATGTGGATCCGCGTTATGTGAACTTTGTCGATCTGCACCAATGGGTTCTGGCACTGCCGGAGTTCAGCGACGATCCGGCTCGCGGAGGCGAGAAGGTTCTTGAAGCAATTCAGGCCGCCTGGATCGACGAAGCTGACTGAATCCGCGGGCTACGCAGTTAGGCAATCCCTATAAACCCGCGTATAATTCGCGGGTTTAATTTTTCGCTTTAATCACCGTTTCTGGAGTTACACCATGGCTGTTCAACGTACTTTCTCCATCATCAAGCCTGACGCTGTTGCAAAAAACGTTATCGGCAAGATCGTTTCCCGTTTTGAAGAAGCCGGCCTGCGCGTTGTAGCTTCGAAAATGAAGCAACTGTCCAAGGCTGAAGCTGAAGGCTTCTACGCTGAGCACAGCGAGCGTGGCTTCTTCGGCGAACTGGTTGCCTTCATGACTTCCGGCCCGGTTGTTGTTCAGGTTCTGGAAGGCGAAAACGCCATCGTTCGCAACCGTGAGCTGATGGGCGCTACCAACCCTAAAGAAGCTGCTGCCGGCACCATCCGTGCTGACTTCGCCGAGTCCATCGACGCCAACGCCGTTCACGGTTCGGACTCCGAAGCTGCCGCTGCTCGCGAAATCGCTTACTTCTTCGCAGCTACTGAAGTAACCGCTCGCTGAGTAAGGCTTGCGCGTGAGAGGTGAAACCATGACTGCATCGATCGGCAAAACTAACCTGTTGGGGCTTACTCAACCGGAAATGGAGAAATTCTTCGACTCAATCGGGGAGAAGCGTTTCCGTGCCGGTCAGGTAATGAAATGGATTCACCACTTTGGCGTCGATGATTTCGACGCCATGACGAATGTCGGCAAGGCCTTGCGCGAAAAGCTCAAGGCTGTTGCCGAGATTCGCGGTCCGGAAGTGGTCAGCGAGGACATCTCCAGCGACGGCACCCGTAAATGGGTGGTGCGCGTGGCGTCCGGCAGCTGCGTCGAGACCGTCTACATTCCCCAGGGCAAGCGTGGCACTCTGTGCGTTTCGTCCCAGGCGGGCTGTGCCCTGGATTGCAGTTTCTGCTCCACCGGCAAGCAAGGCTTCAATAGCAACCTCACCGCCGCCGAAGTCATCGGCCAGGTGTGGATTGCCAACAAATCCTTTGGCAGCGTCCCGGCGACCGTCGACCGTGCCATCACCAACGTGGTGATGATGGGCATGGGTGAGCCGCTGCTGAACTTCGACAACGTCATCGCTGCCATGCACCTGATGATGGACGACCTGGGCTACGGCATCTCCAAGCGCCGGGTGACCCTGTCGACCTCCGGCGTGGTGCCGATGATCGATGAGCTGGCCAAGCACATCGACGTCTCGCTGGCGTTGTCTCTGCACGCACCCAATGATGCGCTGCGCAACCAGCTGGTACCGATCAACAAGAAGTACCCGCTGAAGATGCTGCTCGAGTCCTGCCAGCGCTACATGTCGGCCCTGGGTGAGAAGCGTGTGCTGACCATCGAGTACACCCTGCTCAAAGACGTCAACGACAAGCTTGAGCACGCGGTGGAGATGATCGAGCTGCTCAAGGATGTACCGTGCAAGATCAACCTGATCCCGTTCAACCCGTTCCCGCATTCCGGGTACGAGCGTCCGAGCAACAATGCCATTCGTCGCTTCCAGGACCAGCTGCATCACGCCGGTTTCAACGTCACCGTGCGCACCACGCGTGGTGAAGACATCGATGCCGCCTGCGGTCAGTTGGTCGGGCAGGTGCTGGACCGCACCCGTCGTAGCGAACGCTATATCGCCGTGCGTGAGTTGAGCGCCGACGCCGATATGCCGCAAAGCGCCGCGACCCGTACCTGAGAGAGGATCTCCATGGCCCTGCGCTTTGCGCTGCTCCTGCTTGTTGCCAGCCTGTGTGCTGGCTGTGTTCTGTCGGGTGATTCCAACCCGATGAACACCAGCAAGGGGCGCGACGAGGCGCGCGAGGCCTATGTGCAGTTGGGCCTGGGCTACTTGCAGCAGGGCATGAGCGAGCGGGCCAAGGTGCCACTGAAGAAAGCCCTGGAACTGGCCCCCGCCGATGCCGACGCCAATGCTGCCCTGGCACTGGTGTTCCAGGCCGAGATGGAACCGGCCCTGGCCGACGAGCATTTTCGCCAGGCCCTGGCGGCGCGTCCGGACAGTGCCCGGATCCTCAATAACTACGGCAGCTTTCTGTTCCAGGAAAAACGTTACAAAGAGGCTTATCAGCGCTTTGAGCAAGCCGCTGCTGATACTCTGTACCCCGAACGTTCCCGAGTGTTTGAAAACCTCGGCATGACCGCTTCAAGGCTCGGCCAGCGTGATCTGGCCCAGCTGCAGCTGGAAAAGGCCTTGCGTCTCAATCATCAACAGCCCCGTGCATTGCTGGAAATGGCTGAGTTGTCTTACGAAGACAGGCATTATGTGCCCGCGCGCGACTATTACGATCGTTTTAGCCTGCTCGGCGAGCAAAATGCACGTAGTCTATTGCTCGGCGTTCGGCTGGCAACGGTGTTCGAAGATCGCGACAAGGCCGCCAGTTACGGTCTGCAACTAAAACGACTTTATCCCGGTACGCCGGAATATCAGCAATACCTGTCGGAGCAATGATGAAAGCGGCCCATCCCGAAGTTCAAGCAGTGACTCGCGTAAACCCCGGTGAGACCCTGCGTCAGGCCCGCGAAAGCAATGGTTGGTCGCTGGCCGAAGTGGCCCACAAGCTCAACCTCACCGTGAGCTCCCTGAGCAACCTGGAAGCTGGCGCCTTCGACAAGCTGCCGGGGCACACTTTCGCCCGTGGCTATATTCGTGCCTACGCCAAATTGCTGGGCATGGATCAGGCGGTACTGGTCCAGGAGTTCGATCAATACACCGGTACCGACTCCCAGGGCAGCAGCGTCCATGCCCTGGGGCGCATCGAAGAGCCGGTGCGGGTTTCCCACACTATCTTGCGCATTGTCAGTTTGCTGCTGCTGGTGGCGGTGGTTGGTGGCGGTTTCATCTGGTGGCAGGATCAGTCCTCCCAGCGCGGCAAGGAGCCGGTCTCCCTGAGCCCCGAGCATGTCGAGGTCGAAGGCGCCGACGGCACTACCCAGATTCATCCTATCGACGAGCCCGAAGACCAGGCGGTTGCCGAGGGGCAGAGCGAAGCGCTGGACAACGCCGCTCAAAGCGAAGGCCAGGCAGCGAGCGAGACTCCTGCCGCCCCAGCCGTTTCGACCGCTCCGGCGCCGGCTGCCACTGCGTCCGTCCCCGCAGCTCCCGTGCACAACGCGCCGGCTCCGGCGCCTGTCGCACCGGCTGCCGTGGCGCAAGCGCCTGTCACGCCGACCGCGCCTGCTGCTGCGGTTGCACCGGGCAGCGCTGCGGCAACTGCAGTTGCAGGCGCGGGCCAGGTACAGATCCAGTTCAGCGCCGACTGCTGGGCCCAGGTCATCGATGCCAACGGCAAGGTTCTGCTCAGCGCCCTCAAGCGCAAGGGTGAAAATGTCGATGTCAGCGGCAAGCCGCCTTTTGCCGTACGTCTGGGCTATGCCCGTGGCGCACAAATCACTTACAACGGTCAGGCGGTGGATATCGCCCCGTTCACCAGTGGCGAGACTGCTCGCCTGAAGTTAGGTCAATAAGTCATGCACGGCGAATCTCCAATCAAGCGTCGCGAATCCCGCAAGATCTGGGTCGGCTCGGTACCGGTCGGAGGCGATGCCCCGATTGCGGTGCAGAGCATGACCAACAGCGACACCAACGACGTGGCCGCAACCGTCGCCCAGATCAACCGCCTGGAAGCCGCCGGTGTCGATATCGTGCGGGTTTCGGTGCCGGACATGGACGCCGCCGAGGCGTTCGGCCGGATCAAGCAGCAGGTCAAGGTACCGCTGGTGGCCGACATCCACTTCGACTACAAGATCGCGCTGCGCGTGGCCGAACTGGGCGTCGATTGCCTGCGGATCAACCCGGGCAATATCGGTCGTGAAGACCGGGTACGCGCGGTGGTGGATGCTGCCCGTGATCGCGGGATCCCGATCCGTATCGGGGTCAACGCCGGTTCCCTGGAAAAAGACCTGCAGAAAAAATACGGCGAACCGACCCCGGCTGCATTGGTGGAGTCGGCGCTGCGTCACGTAGAGCACCTGGAACGCCTGAATTTCAAGGACTTCAAGGTCAGCGTGAAAGCCTCGGACGTGTTCATGGCCGTCGAGGCCTATCGCCTGCTGGCCAAGGAAATCATCCAGCCCCTGCACCTGGGGATCACCGAAGCCGGTGGTTTGCGTTCAGGCACAGTGAAATCCGCCGTCGGCCTCGGTATGCTGCTGGCCGAAGGAATTGGCGATACCATTCGCATTTCGCTGGCGGCCGACCCGGTCGAGGAAGTGAAGGTCGGCTACGACATTCTCAAGTCCCTGCACCTGCGTTCCCGTGGCATCAACTTCATCGCCTGCCCGAGCTGCTCGCGGCAGAACTTCGATGTGGTGAAAACCATGAACGAACTGGAAGGACGACTTGAAGACCTGTTGGTGCCGTTGGATGTTGCAGTGATCGGTTGCGTGGTCAACGGCCCGGGTGAAGCCAAAGAGGCGCACATCGGCCTGACCGGTGGTACACCGAACCTGATCTACATCGATGGCAAGCCGGCACAGAAACTGACCAATGACAATCTGGTGGACGAGCTTGAAAAGCTGATCCGGCAGAAGGCGGCCGAAAAGGTCGAGGCCGACGCAGCGCTGATCGCTCGCGGCTAACCGAACGTATTTAAGGATTTTTTGTGAGCAAGTCTCTGCAAGCCATTCGTGGCATGAATGACATCCTGCCCGAGCAGACGCCCCTGTGGCGTTATTTCGAGGGTACTGTGGCGCGCCTGCTGGATAACTACGGTTACAAGCAGATCCGCATGCCGATCGTCGAGTTCACCGAGCTGTTCAAGCGCTCCATCGGTGAAGTGACCGACATCGTCGAAAAAGAGATGTACACCTTCGAAGATCGCAACGGCGACTCCCTCACCCTGCGTCCGGAAGGCACCGCTGCCTGTGTCCGTGCAGTGCTGGAGCACGGCATCACTGGCGGTGGCCAGGTGCAGAAGCTGTGGTACATCGGCCCGATGTTCCGTCACGAGCGCCCGCAGAAAGGCCGTTATCGCCAGTTCCACCAGATCGGTTGCGAGGTATTCAACCTCGACGGGCCGGACATCGATGCTGAACTGATCGTGCTGACCTGGCGCCTGTGGGGCGAGCTGGGCATCCGTGATGCGGTCAAGCTCGAACTCAACAGCCTGGGTACCGCCGAAGCGCGCGCGCGCTATCGCGACGCGCTGGTGGAGTTCCTGTCGGCGCGCATGGACAAGCTGGACGAAGACAGCCAGCGCCGCCTGAAGACCAACCCGCTGCGGGTGCTGGATACCAAGAACCCGGACACTCAAGCCGTGCTGGTGGATGCGCCCAAGCTGGCCGACTACCTGGACGAAGAGTCCCGCGTGCACTTCGAAGGCCTCAAGGCCCGCCTGGATGCTGCGGGTATCCCCTATGTGATCAACCCCAAGCTGGTGCGCGGGCTGGATTACTACAGCAAGACCGTTTTCGAATGGGTCACCGACAAGCTCGGTGCCCAGGGTACTGTCTGTGCCGGTGGCCGTTACGATGGCCTGGTGGAGCAGATGGGCGGCAAGCCTACCTCGGGCGTTGGCTTTGCCATGGGGATCGAGCGTCTGGTGCTGCTGCTGGAAACCCTGGAGCAGGTCCCGGAAGAGATCTCGCGCCAGGTCGACGTTTACCTCTGCGCCTTCGGTGAGGCCGCCGAACTGGCCGCTCTGGCGCTGAGCGAGCGTGTTCGCGATCAATTGCCGAACCTGCGTCTGCAGATCAATGCCGGTGCCGGCAGCTTCAAGAGCCAATTCAAGAAGGCCGACAAGAGCGGCGCGCTGTATGCGCTGATCCTCGGTGACGACGAACTGGCCCAGCAAGTGGTAGGTTTCAAACCCCTGCGTGGCCAGGGCGAACAACAAAGCATTGCCTGGGATGCACTCGCTGCGCACCTGGCCACCTGCGTCGTGCAGGGTTGAAGCTGTCAAACAGCCGATTTAGCGAATAAGGAGTATTGGGGTGTCGAGTACCGAAGATGAACAGCTGGCGGAATTGAAAGACTGGTGGCAGCGTAACGGCAAACCCCTGGTGACTGGCGGCCTGCTGGCCCTGGTTATCGTGTTCGGCTGGCAAGCCTGGCACAAGTATCAGAACAATCAGTCGCAAGGCGCTTCGGTGCTCTATCAGCAACTGCTGGAAACTACCCTGACGCCGGATGGCAAGCCGGATGCGGCTCGTGTTACGGACCTGGCGGGCAAGCTCAACAGCGAGTTCGGCGGTACTGCCTACGCGCAGTACGGCAACCTGTTCGTGGCCAAGGTGGCAGTAGACACCGGCAAGCTGGACGATGCAGCGGCACAGCTCAAGGCCGTGGCCGACAAGCCCGCCAACCCGACCCTGGGTGAAGTGGCGCGTCAGCGCCTGGCACAGGTACTGGCGGCGCAGAACAAGGCCGACGAGGCTCTGAAGCTGCTCGACGGCGATGCCGACAAGGCATTCCTGGCGACTCGTGAAGAACTCAAGGGCGATCTGCTGGTCCAGCTGGGCCGTGTGGACGAAGCCCATGCGGCATACCAAAAAGCCAAGGCGGCGCTCTCGGATGAAGCGGCAGTCGGTGGCCTACAAATCAAGCTGGACGACCTGGCCAAAGGGGATGCATGACGTGATCCGTTGGAAACATGCAGCATTGCTGGCTCTGGCCTTGTTGGCCGCGGGTTGCAGCAGCAACAGCAAGAAAGAACTGCCACCGGCGGAACTGGTCGACTTCAAAGAAGAAGTGGTCCTGCAGAAGCAGTGGAGCCGTTCGATCGGTGACGGTCAGGGCGAAACCTACAACATGCTGGTGCCAGCCATCGATGGTGACACCATCTATGCCGCTGACGTGACCGGCGTGGTGGTTTCCATGGATCGCATGAACGGCGACGTCAAATGGAAGAAAGATCTCGAACTGCCTGTTTCCGGCGCCGTGGGCGTGGGTTATGGGTTGGTCATGATCGGCACTCTGAAAGGCGAAGTGGTTGCCCTGGATGCCTCCAGCGGTGAAGAGAAATGGCGTGCCCGTGTGACCAGTGAAGTGCTGGCTCCGCCAGCTACCAACGGTGACGTGGTGGTGGTGCAGACTCAGGACGACCGCGTGATTGGCCTTGAAGCCAGCACCGGTCACCAGATCTGGCTCTACGACAGCACTCCAGCGGTGTTGACCCTGCGGGGCACCAGTGCGCCGTTGGCGACCAACCGTCTGGCCCTGGCCGGTCTTTCCACCGGCAAGGTGGTCGCGCTGGATATTCGCAACGGCGTGCCGGTGTGGGAGCAGCGTGTAGCCATTCCACAAGGCCGTTCCGAACTGGATCGGGTCGTGGACATCGACGGTGGCCTGCTGCTGTCCGGTGGCACCCTGTACGTTGCCAGCTACCAGGGGCGTGTGGTTGCCCTGGACCTGGAGAGCGGCCGTCCGCTGTGGCAGCGTGATGCTTCCAGCTACGCCGGTGTGGCCCAAGGGTTCGGCAGCGTTTATGTCAGCCTGTCCTCGGGTACCGTGGAAGGCGTGGACGAGCGTTCGACTACCGCGCTGTGGAGCAACGACTCCCTGGCTCGCCGCCAACTGTCGGCACCGGAAGTCTTCTCCAGCTACGTAGCCGTGGGCGACCTGGAAGGTTACCTGCACCTGCTGAGCCAGGTTGACGGTCGCTTCGTCGGTCGTACGCGCATCGATAGCGACGGCCTGCGTGCTCGTCCGCTGGTGGTGGGCGACATGATTTATGTGTATGGCAACAGCGGCAAACTGGAAGCCCTGACCATCAAGTAATGGTTTGACTATGCTTGGGGTGATCCCCAAGCGAACTGCAGGAGCGAGCGTGCTCGCGATGGATGCCAGGTGACGCCAGCTTGCTGGACGAGCGCGGCGCCATGGAGTTAATCGCGAGCACGCTCGCTCCTACAGTGCTGCCCCGAGCACCAGCCGCTGCCTCGCAGCGGCTTTTGTATTTTCTGAATTAACGCAGTGGAGAGCCGCATGGTTCCCGTAATCGCCCTGGTGGGCCGACCTAACGTCGGCAAGTCCACCTTGTTCAACCGCCTGACTCGGACTCGCGACGCCATTGTCGGCGACCTGTCCGGTCTGACCCGTGATCGCCAATACGGTGAGGCCAAGTGGCAAGGGCGTACCTATATTCTGATCGACACCGGCGGTATCTCCGGTGACGAGCATGGAATGGATGAAAAGATGGCCGAGCAGTCGCTGCTGGCCATCGAAGAAGCTGATGTGGTGTTGTTCCTGGTGGACGCCAAGGCCGGGTTTACCGCGGCCGACCAGATGATCGGCGAGCACCTGCGCAAACGTAACAAGACTTCCTACGTGATCGCCAACAAGGTCGACAACATCGACCCGGACATGGCCCGCGCCGAGTTCGCGCCGCTGGGCATGGGTGATGCCATCCCGATCGCCGGTGCTCATGGCCGCGGTATCACCCAGATGCTGGAAATCGCCCTGAGCGAATTCCCCAAGGATGACGCTGACGAGCCGGAAGAAGGCGAGGAAGAGATCGTTGCCGAGGGTGAGGAAGCCAAGCGCATTCCGGGCCCGAGCGAGAAAGACGGGATCAAGATCGCCATCATCGGTCGTCCCAACGTCGGCAAGTCGACCCTGGTCAACCGCATGCTCGGTGAAGACCGGGTGATCGTCTATGACCAGCCCGGCACCACCCGCGACAGTATCTACATCCCGTTCGAGCGCAACGACGAGAAGTACACCCTGATTGACACCGCCGGTGTGCGAAAGCGCGGCAAGATCCACGAGGAAGTTGAAAAGTTCTCGGTGGTCAAGACGCTGCAGGCGATCAAGGACGCCAACGTGGTGATCTTTGTCATGGACGCCCGCGAAGGTGTGGTGGACCACGACCTGAACCTGCTGGGCTTTGCCCTGGAAGCCGGTCGGGCCCTGGTGATCGCCCTGAACAAGTGGGACGGCATGCAGCCGAGCGAGCGCGACTATGTGAAGACCGAGCTGCAACGCCGGCTGTTCTTCGTCGACTTCGCCGATATCCACTTCATCTCGGCGCTGCACGGTACCGGTGTGGGCAACCTCTACCAGTCGGTGCAGAACTCCTTCAAGTCGGCGGTAACCCGCTGGCCCACCAGCCGCCTGACGCAGATCCTCGAAGATGCCGTTGGCGAGCACGCGCCGCCCATGGTCAACAATCGCCGGATCAAACTGCGCTACGCCCACTTGGGTGGTGCCAACCCGCCGCTGATCGTGATCCACGGCAACCAGGTGGAGAAGGTGCCCAAGTCTTATGTGCGCTATCTGGAAAACACCTACCGTCGAGTCTTGAAGCTGGTAGGTACGCCGATCCGCATCGAGTTCAAGGGCGGCGAGAACCCGTACGAAGGCAACAAGAACACGCTGACCGACCGCCAGGTCAACAAGAAGCGTCGCTTGATGTCGCACCACAAGAAGGCCGACAAGAAGCGCCGCGACAAGCGCTGACCGGCTTAGGGGCCGGCTTGCCGGTGAAGCTCCGGACCTGCTTCAGAGCTTCGCTGGCAAGCCAGTTCCTACGGGATCTGTGTGGATAAGAGGGCGCCCCGGGCGCCCTTTTTCATGCCTGGCGTTTGGGCTATTCTCGGGGACCTCCGCGCCGCCGTAGTGCGGACTGCTCAGCAGGGAATCCTCATGATCATCAGTAAGTTGCCGAATGTCGGCACCACCATCTTCACGCAAATGTCCCAGCTCGCGGTGGAAACCGGAGCGCTCAACCTGTCCCAGGGCTTTCCTGATTTCGATGGCCCGCAAGCCCTGCGTGATGCGCTTGGCTGGCATGCCGCCAATGGCCATAACCAGTACGCACCCATGACCGGCCTACCGGCACTGCGCCAGCAGGTCGCCGCGAAAATCGCCCGCAGCTATGGCGTCCAGGTCGATGCTGACGCTGAGGTGACCATCACGCCCGGTGCGACCCAGGCAATCTTCTGTGCCATCCAGGCGGTGATCCAGCGCGGTGACGAAGTCATTGTGTTCGACCCCAGTTACGACAGCTATGAGCCGTCGGTGGAGCTGGCCGGTGGGCGTTGTGTGCATGTGCCGTTGGCCGGGCAGGGCTTTGCCCTCGATTGGCAGAAACTCGGTGAAGCCCTGAGTCCGCGCACGCGGATGATCATCCTCAATTCGCCGCACAACCCCAGTGGTGCCTTGATCAGCCGCGCCGAGCTGGACCAGTTGGCCGCCCTGATCCGTGATCGCGATATTTATCTGGTCAGTGACGAGGTCTACGAACACCTGGTGTTCGATGGCGTACCCCATGTCAGTGTGCTGGCCCATGAGGAGCTGTATCAGCGGGCCTTCGTGGTCAGCTCGTTCGGCAAGACCTACCACGTGACCGGCTGGAAGACCGGTTATGTGGTTGCACCACCGGCCCTGAGCGCCGAGCTGCGCAAGGTGCATCAATATGTCAGCTTCTGCGGGGTCACGCCTTTGCAGTACGCTCTGGCGGACTTCATGGCCGAACACCCGGAACATGTCGAAGAGTTGCCGGCCTTTTACCAGGCCAAGCGTGATCTGTTCTGCGATCTGCTGAGCGCCTCGCGTTTCAGCTTCAACCGGGTGTCGGGTACCTATTTTCAATTGGTGGACTATTCGCAGATTCGTCCAGACTTGAATGATGTCGACATGGCGACATGGATGACCCGCGAACACGGCGTGGCGGCCATTCCGGTGTCGGTGTTCTATCAGCAGCCGCCCCAGGGGCAGCGCCTGGTGCGTCTGTGTTTTGCCAAGCGCGAGGAGACGTTGCGCCAAGCAGCGGAGAAACTATGCGTGATCTGAGTGCATTACCCGATCTGAATCTGGCCCTGATCCAGACCACCCTGGCCTGGCACGACCGCCAGGCCAACTTCGAGCATTTCGAGCAGTTGCTGGAGCAGGCCCGTGGTGCAGATCTGATCATCCTGCCGGAAATGTTTACCACCGGATTCTCCATGGAATCCGCGACTCTCGCGGAAGCGGAGAATGGCCCTACCAGCAAATGGCTACGTGGCCAGGCGAAAAAGCTGAATGCGGTGATCACCGGCAGCGTGATAATCCAGGCAGCGGATGGCAGCCATCGCAATCGCTTGCTGTGGGCGCGCCCTGACGGTGAGGTCTGGCACTACGACAAGCGCCACCTGTTTCGCATGGCCGGCGAGCACAATCACTACACACCGGGGGAACGGCAGGTACAGTTCGAGCTCAAGGGTTGGCGTATTCGCCCGCTGATCTGCTATGACCTGCGGTTCCCGGTGTGGAGCCGGGACGCCCAGGACACCGACCTGCTGCTCTACACCGCCAATTGGCCGGGTGCCCGCCGCCTGCACTGGAATCGCCTGCTGCCAGCCCGGGCCATTGAAAACCTCTGCTACGTTGCGGCGGTGAACCGGGTGGGCACCGACGGCAAGGGCTTTGCCTATACCGGAGACAGCCAGGTTCTGGACTATCAGGGCGAAACCCTGCTCAGCGCCGGAGAGGCCGATGGCGTCTTCCAGGTGTGCCTGAACGCGGGTGAACTGGCGGCTTACCGTGCGCGTTTTCCGGCGAACCTCGACGCCGATACCTTCATGTTCACTTAGGATCGCTTCGGCACTGCACACTTTTTTACAGGTTGTGAATATCAAGCTTCGAGGGTGAAGGCCGATAGCAGGATCAGTTCAGGAGGAATCAACCATGACTACCATCACTGCCACCATCGTCAATCCTTACCCCCTGTCGGCACCCAAAACTGCTTCGACTGAAGCCGAAGGCAACAGCGCCAGCCCGCTGGCGCCGGTGGATGACAGCAAGGACGGTCAGGATAAGGAGCTGCGGGTCAACTCTGGCGATGCCAATATCGATGCGGTAAAGGCCGGTGGTGATCCGGTCAAGGCGCTGCAGAAACAGATCGAGCAGACCCAGAAAACCCTGACCGAACAGCAGGCCCAATTGGCCAATGTGCAGAAGGGCCAGGCCAGCGACGAACAGAAAGCCCAGCAGGTGATGGAAGTCCAGGCGCAGATCGCCGTGACCAACAGCACCTTGCAGGTGCTGCAGGCGGCTTTGCTGCAAGCCATGTTCAGTGTTGATGTGCATGCCTGAAACAGTCGTTGCTGACATTTAGCTGGTGTTATCTGTTCCTGCATAAAAAAGGCCCCGGGGAGTCGAGCTCCTCGGGGCCTTTTGCTTTTGGCAGCCTTTAGGCTGCCTTGGCCTGCTGCTCGCTCAAGGAGCGGTTCAGCGCACTGAACAGCGCCTTGAAGCTGGCGGTGGTGATGTTTTCGTCGATACCGACGCCGTGCACGGCGCGCTCACCGTTGACCCGCAGTTCGATGTAGGCCGCCGCCTTGGCGTTGGTGCCGGCGCCGATGGCGTGCTCGTTGTAGTCCATGATCTCCACCGGAACCGGCAGCCCGGCCACCAGCGCTTCCAGGGCACCGTTGCCCTTGCCGCGCCAACTGAGGTTGGTCTCGCCCTGACCCTTGCTCGAGACTTCCACTTCCACGGCGCTGTGGCCGTTCTCTTCCTGCAAGCGATGGCTGACCAGCGCGTAAGGAGTGTTGGCCTGCAAGTACTCGCTGTGCAACAGCGCGTGGATCTGCTGGGCGGTCATTTCCAGGCCCAGGCGGTCGGTTTCCCGCTGCACCACCTGGCTGAACTCGATCTGCATGCGGCGTGGCAAGCTGATGCCGTATTCCTGCTCGAGCAGGTAGGCGATACCACCCTTGCCCGACTGGCTGTTGACGCGGATCACCGCCTCGTAGCTGCGACCGATATCGGCCGGGTCGATCGGCAAGTACGGCACCTCCCACAAGCCATCGGCTTTCTGCTGGGCGAAGCCCTTGCGGATCGCGTCCTGGTGCGAGCCGGAGAACGCGGTGTGGACCAGGTCGCCGACATAAGGGTGACGCGGGTGCACGGCAATCTGGTTGCACTCTTCCACGACTTTGCGCACGCCGTCGATGTCGGAGAAATCCAGTTCAGGGTTCACACCCTGGGTATAGAGGTTCAAGGCCACAGTGACCAGGTCGACGTTACCGGTACGCTCGCCGTTGCCGAACAGGCAGCCTTCGACACGGTCGGCGCCGGCCATCAGGCCCAGCTCGGTGGCGGCCACGCCCGTACCGCGGTCGTTGTGGGTGTGCAGGCTGATGAGCACGCTGTCACGACGGTTGATGTTGCGGCAGAACCACTCGATCTGGTCGGCGTAGATGTTCGGTGTGGCGACTTCAACGGTGGCCGGCAGGTTGAGGATCACCTTGTTGCTTGGCGTGGCGTTCCAGACTTCCACCACGGCGTCGCAGACTTCCTTGGCGAACTCCAGCTCGGTGGCGCTGAAGGTCTCTGGCGAGTACTCGAACTGCCACTGGGTTTCCGGTTGCTGGGCGGCGTATTTGACGAACAGCTTGGCCGCATTCACCGCGATCTCTTTCACACCGGCCTTGTCCTGGTTGAAGACAATGCGGCGGAACGAAGGGCTGGTGGCGTTGTACAGGTGGACGATGGCCTTTTTCGCACCACGCAAGGACTCGAAGGTGCGGGCGATCAAGTCTTCACGGGCCTGGGTCAATACCTGGATGGTGGTGTCGTCCGGAATGTGCCCGCCTTCGATCAGGGTGCGCACGAAGTCGAAGTCGGTTTGCGAAGCGGCCGGGAAAGAAGCTTCGATTTCCTTCACACCTACAGCCACCAGTGTCTTCCAGAAACGCAGCTTCTTGACGGCATCCATCGGTTCGATCAACGACTGGTTGCCATCACGCAGGTCCGAACTGCACCAGATCGGCGCGCTGGTGATGGTTTTCGACGGCCAGGTACGGTCCGGCAAGTTGATGGTCGGGAACGCGCGGTACTTGGAGGATGGGTCTTTGAGC
The DNA here is from genome assembly GCF_052665325.1 of Pseudomonas sp. 8(2025). Classification (NCBI taxonomy): domain Bacteria; kingdom Pseudomonadati; phylum Pseudomonadota; class Gammaproteobacteria; order Pseudomonadales; family Pseudomonadaceae; genus Pseudomonas; species Pseudomonas sp. 8(2025). The sequence goes on from NZ_JBQOIE010000005.1 coordinate 276,295, forward strand.
ATGGTCATGGAGAAATCCTTATTGTCCGGGCCGAAAAGAGGCGGCCTGCCGGTGAGTCAAGAGTGAGGTTGACGCAGGGGGATGAGGCACCGCGATTCAGCCTGGCAGTCGTGCGCTGACGAGGCAGAGGCTCCGGTGTTGACGACGCTGAATGAGGGTGTGAGAGGTTTTCATGTGCTCAACCCTAACCACTGGGGTGAGAGATGGCAAGCAGTCGAAAAAAATTGAGAGGAATACTCGAAAACAAAGCTATATCGAGATTTTATGCTGGGTATTCTTTGAAAGAATACTAACGATTGCGCAGTCGAGTAGGGCTGCGCAATCCCTGTGGGCGTCGGCTCGCCGCTGAATCAATGCCTGATGCAGGCAAGCGGCGCTGCGCGATCAGGGCTGGAAGGCCCCGATAAAGATGGCCGGATCGACACGCGCATCATTCAGGCTGACGTTCCAGTGCATATGCGGCCCGGTGGCGCGGCCGGTCGCCCCCACCTTGCCCACCACGGCGCCACGGGCCAGGGACTGGCCGATCTTCACGTCGATTTTCGACATGTGGCAGAACATGCTGATGAAGCCCTGGCCGTGGTCGACGAACACGGTGTTGCCGTTGAAGAAGTAGTTGCCGATCAGGATCACTTTGCCCGCCGCCGGGGTCTTGATCGGTGTGCCTGCCGGCACCGCGAAGTCCAGGCCCGCGTGAGGGTTGCGCTCTTCACCGTTGAAGAAACGGCGTACGCCGAACTTGCTCGACAGGGGGCCATTCACCGGCTTGTCCAACAGCAGGTTGCTTGGGGTGTTGGGGCTGAAGCTGCGGTAGGCGCGGATCTGTTCCGCCAACTCGCCGTCGATGCGCTTGAGGTCCGCCGGGTTCGGATTGACCTGGCGCTGGTTCTTCAGGGTGATGTGCTGCTCCGGGTATTTCTTGTTGCCGACCACGAAGTTCAGGCTGCGCCCGCCGGTGCTTACTTGTTGAGTGCCGGGCTTGACCGTCAGCGGGATGCCGACAATCGCCAGCCAGTTGTTCTGCTCCTTCACCACCAGCACCGGCTTGCCCTGGTAGCTGGCCTTGGGCGCCTGGGCGGCGCTGCCCAGGTCGACCACCGCTACGCCACCGGGTACGGGTTTGTTCAGCAGGCGGGTGATGTAGCTGTCGGCGTGAGCATTGAAGGCCAGGCACAGCAACAGCAGGGAGCAGAGAAAACGCGGCATGGATTAATCCAGTAGAGAAAGGGTGACGGGCGTCAGGTGGTTGTCTTCGACGCGTACTTGCAGCTCGCCTTCGCCCAGGCGGGCACTGAGGCGCTGGCCTGGGCGGGTCTGGCCGGCACTGCGAATGGCCTGCCCGCGATCGTCCAGCAGGATGCTGTAACCGCGCCCCAGGGTGGCCAGGGGGCTGACCACATGCAGGGTCTGCATCTGGCTGTGCAATTGCAGGCGGCGGCCCTTGAGGCCTTCGCGCATGGCCCGGGGCAGGCGTTCGGCCAGGCTGTCCAGACGCTGGCGCAGCAGTGCCAGTTGCCGCCCTGGATGCTGGGCTCCGAGGCGGGTTTCCAGGCGGATCAAGCGTTCGCGACGGGTATTGAGGCTGCGCTCGAAGGCGCGGCGCAGGCGCATGTCCAGGTCGTCCAGGCGCTGTGCCTGCTGGCGCAGGCGTTCGCCGGGATGGCGCAGGCGTCGGGCCAGGCCGTCCAGGCGCAGCCGGTCGCGCACCAGCCGGTCGCGCATGCGCATCACCAGGCGTCGATGCAGGTTGTCGACCCGGCGTTGCAGGTCACTGGAATCGGGGGCCAGCAGTTCGGCTGCTGCGGAAGGCGTGGGCGCGCGAACGTCGGCCACGAAATCACTGATGGAGACGTCGGTTTCATGGCCGACGGCGCTGACGATCGGTGTCACGCAGGCATCCACCGCACGGGCCACGGCTTCTTCGTTGAAGCACCAGAGGTCCTCCAGGGAGCCGCCGCCACGGGCCAGGATCAGCGCGTCGAAGCCCCGGGCGTCGGCCAACTGCAGGGCCCGGACGATCTGCGCCGTAGCCTCGCGACCCTGCACGGCGGTAGGGATCAGGGTCAGCACAACCTGCGGTGCGCGGCGCCGGAACACACTGATGATGTCGCGGATCACCGCGCCGGTGGGCGAACTGATGATGCCGATGCGTTGCGGATGGGCCGGTAGTGGCACTTTGCGTTCGGCGCTGAACAGCCCTTCGGCGCTCAGCTTGTCTTTCAGGGCATCGAAAGCCAGGCGCAGGGCGCCATCACCGGCCGGTTCCACGGTGTCGAGAATCAGCTGGTAGTCACCGCGCCCTTCGAACAGCGAGACCTTGCCCCGCACCTTGACCGCCAGGCCGTCCTTCAGCGCCTGGCGGACCCGCGCGGCGTTCTGCCGGAACAGTGCGCAGCGCACCTGGGCGCCGCTGTCCTTGAGGGTGAAGTACACATGGCCGGAGGCCGGGCGGGCGAGGTTGGAGATCTCGCCCTCCACCCAGATATTGCTGAACACGTCCTCGAGCAGCACCCGGGCGCGGCCGTTGAGCTGGGTGACGGTGAGGACCTCGCGGTCCAGGCCGAGTCGTGCGAAGGGATCTTTAATCATGGGGCGCAGTTTAAAGGCCTGTCTCTGAATGGAACAACGCAAATAAACTACAAGTGATTGCGAAAATGTTCGACGAATTGCGCCACCAGGGGCGTCGGCTCCTGTCGATAGGCGAGGGCCACGGTGCTCTGGCAATCGGCATCCGCCAGCGGCAGGAAGCGGATGCTGGCCGGGGCGATGTCCTGCATCGACTCGGGCAGCAGGGCGATGCCGAAGCCGGCCTGGATCAGTTGCAATTGGGTGGTCTTGCGCGACATCACCCGCGCCGCCCTGGGAAAAAAGCCCTGGCGCATGCACAGCTCGGCCGAGAGGTAACTCAAGCCGCCCCGCTGGGGGTGGGGGATGGAGATGAAGGCTTCCTCGCGAAGCTGGGCCAGGTCGACGCCCCCGGCCGGAGGGTCCAGCGCCAGTGGGTGCTGAGGTGGCACCGCCAGCAGCAAGGGTTCGGCGAACAGGGGCGTGATCTGTACACCTGCCCGTTGACGTAACACCGGCAGGCGCAACAGGCCGATATCCAGGTGCCCCTGCGCCAACTCTTCCAGTTGCGCCTCGGAAGACAGCTTGGCGATGTCCATCGAGGCTCCAGGGCAATGCTGCAAGTAGCTGCCGATGCCCTGGAGTAGCCGGCCGCTCATGGGCACGGTGCTGGAGTGGCTCAGGCGCAAGGTGCCCAATTGCCCCAGGCCTACCTGAGTGGCCAGTTCGCTGGCCTTGTGCAATTCACTCAGCAGGTTGCGTGCCTTGGGGAAAAACGCTTCACCGGCCGCCGTCAGCCGCGGCAGGCGCGCGGTGCGCTCGAACAGTGGGGTCTGCAATTGGTTTTCCAGCTCCTTGATCTGCCGGCTGAGGGCTGACTGGGCGACGAACAGGCGCTCGGCGGCGGCGCTGAAGCTGCCGCATTCGGCGATTTCCACGAAATAGCGCAGTTGGCGGGTCGAAATCACGAGGCATGCCTTTTTGCGATGAGTTGGCGACTTCGACGATATTAGTCGCAAGGCTCACTGCTGGCTAAAGTCACTGCGTATTCAACTGGGAAGTCGCAGCGATGAGCGTGGTAATCGAGGGTTTGAACCAGTGGTCTTTCGGCCCGGGCAGTTGGTTGGTGATCGGCCTGGGTATCGCGCTGGCGTACATAGTGTTCGGCATTGCCGGGTTCGGTACGGCGCTGGTGGCCGGGCCGGTGCTGATCCTGTTCATGCCGCTATCGAAGATCGTGCCGCTGCTGGTGCTCCTGGATTTTGTCGCGGCCTTTGGCAACCTTCTGCCCTCGCGCAAGGATGTGGCCAGGCCGGAGTTGCTGCGCCTGTTGCCCTGCATGGCAGTGGGTTGCACCTTGGGGGTGATCTTCCTGCTCAACCTCAAATCCGATCTGTTGCTGCTATTGATGGGGCTGTTCATCAGTGCCTACGCCATCTACAGCCTGTGGGTGAAGGCGCGTCCGACCCAGCTGGCGGCCGGCTGGGCGGTGCCGATGGGGATTGTCGGTGGGCTGTTTGGCGCACTCTTCGGCAGTGGCGGCTTTTTATATGCCATCTACCTGAACAGCCGCCTGCCCAAGGACCCGGCGCGGGCGACCCAGAGCGCGCTGATCAGTTGCAGCACCGTGGTGCGCTTGAGCCTGTTCGCCCTGGCCGGGGTCTATGCCGAGTTGCCGCTGCTGCTATTGGCGCTATGCCTGTTGCCGGCGATGGCCTTGGGGTTGTGGATTGGCCGCCGGCTGACGATGAAACTGTCCCGGGAGGCTTTTGTACGCCTGGTGACCTGGCTGGTGCTGGCCAGTGGCGTTGCCTTGATCGGCCGTTACCTGAGCACTTGACCTGCTGGGGCCAGGGATTAAGCTGCGGGCCTTTGAATTCGTTCGCCGGCAGGCCGGCTCCTACAATTGATGACAGGAGCCGGCTTGCCGGCGAAAGCGTGAGTACCGTCCCCGCATGTTTCAGGCTTATCCATGAACTCCCAAAGCATCCTCGTCCCGAAAATTTCCACCCTGCCGGTGCACGAGCCCCGGGCCCGGGCGATCGTGCGCTGGCTGGTGCGCAAGAACATCGTCGAGGAAAGCCTCAGCACCTGCGGGCGCACGGGCAATCGCATGGGGCACGCCATTGCCGCCGGGGCACGGGAGGTGGTGCTGCGGCCAGAGGCGCTGCCCTTCGGCGAGCCGATCAATGGCCTGGAAATCATCACCAAGCGCTGCATCTATACCCCGGCCAAGGGCTTTCTCGAGGAAGCGGGCTGTGCCGAGTGCCGGCAGGAAATCGGTGAGGCGCTGTTCGAAAGCCTGGAAGACTGGATGCCAGGGCGTACCGACAACTTCACCTGCCCCGAATGCGGCCATGAAGATGACATCAACGGCTTTCTGTTTCTTCAGGAATGCGGTTTTTCCAACTTGGGCTTTATCTTCAACAACTGGGCCGAAGCGGGTTTTAAACAGAGCTTTATCGACGAGTTCGCCGACTGGCTGGATCAGCCGATAAGTTGGGTCAAGGTCGAGTTGTAGCGCGCGGATATCTCCATCTATCACTCCAGCGATATTAGCCAGAGTTTTACATTGAGCCCGGGTAGCTGTCTGAGTATAATGGCGCGCTTCCATTTTCCCGCCCGGGAGCCCCCGCGATGCTGCGTATCAGCCAAGAAGCCCTCACCTTCGACGACATTCTCCTAGTGCCCGGTTATTCCGAAGTACTGCCTAATGAAGTCAGTCTTAAGACCCGTTTGACCCGTGGCATCGAGCTGAATATTCCACTGGTTTCCGCCGCCATGGACACCGTCACTGAAGCCCGTCTGGCAATCGCCATGGCTCAGGAAGGCGGCATCGGCATCATCCACAAGAACATGACCATCGAGCAGCAGGCTGCCGAAGTGCGCAAGGTCAAGCGTTTCGAAGCCGGTGTGGTCAAGGACCCGATCACCATCGAGGCCGACGCCACCGTGCGTGACCTGCTCGAACTGACCAGCATGCATAACATCTCCGGTGTGCCGGTACTGCACAACGGCGACCTGGTGGGCATCGTGACTTCCCGCGACGTGCGTTTCGAAAGCCGTCTGGAAGTCAGCGTCCGTGAAGTGATGACGCCTAAAGAGCGCCTGGTCACGGTCAAGGAAGGCGCCGACAAGACCGCCGTCCGCGAGCTGCTGCACAAGCACCGCATCGAGCGTGTACTGATCGTCGACGACGCCTTCGCTCTCAAGGGCATGATGACCGTCAACGATATCGAGAAAGCCAAGGCTTACCCTCTGGCCAGCAAGGACGACCAGGGTCGCCTGCGCGTCGGCGCTGCGGTCGGTACTGGCAAGGACACTGGCGATCGCGTTGCTGCGCTGGTCAATGCCGGTGTCGACGTGGTGGTGGTGGACACCGCCCACGGTCACTCCAAAGGCGTGATCGACCGCGTTCGCTGGGTCAAGGAAAACTTCCCGCAAGTGCAGGTGATCGGCGGCAACATCGCCACTGGCGCTGCTGCCAAGGCCCTGGCCGAAGCTGGCGCCGACGCAGTCAAGGTCGGTATCGGCCCGGGCTCGATCTGCACCACCCGTATCGTTGCCGGTGTTGGCGTGCCGCAAATCAGCGCCATCGCCAATGTTGCAGCGGCGCTGGTAGGCACGGGAGTGCCGCTGATCGCCGACGGCGGTATCCGGTTCTCCGGTGACCTGTCCAAGGCCATCGTCGCCGGTGCTTCCTGCGTGATGATGGGTTCGATGTTCGCCGGTACCGAAGAGGCTCCAGGCGAGATCGAGCTGTTCCAGGGCCGCTCCTACAAGGCTTACCGTGGCATGGGTTCCCTGGGCGCCATGTCCCAGGCCCAGGGCTCTTCCGACCGCTACTTCCAGGACTCCTCCGCGGGTGCCGAGAAGCTGGTGCCGGAAGGTATCGAAGGTCGCGTGCCGTACAAGGGCACCCTGACCGCGATCATCCATCAGCTGATGGGCGGCCTGCGTTCTTCCATGGGCTACACCGGTAGCGCCAACATCGAAGAAATGCGCACCAAGCCGGAGTTTGTCCGCATCACCGGTGCCGGCATGGCTGAATCCCACGTCCACGACGTGCAGATCACCAAGGAAGCGCCAAACTATCGCGTAGGTTGATAGTGATCGCCTCCAGGCCAAGGCCCGGAGGCGATTGACGAATTTAGTAACCGGGGCTGTGTTTTTCAGCCCCGTGTCGTTTCTGAAATTAGACGAGACTGACCATGGCCCTCGACATTCACGCTCACCGTATCCTGATCCTCGACTTCGGTTCCCAGTACACCCAACTGATCGCCCGCCGTGTGCGCGAGATCGGGGTCTACTGCGAACTGCATCCGTTCGACATGGACGACGAAGCGATCCGCGAATTCGCTCCCAAAGGTGTCATCCTCGCCGGCGGCCCCGAATCCGTGCACGAAGCCAACAGCCCTCGCTGCCCGCAGGCGGTGTTTGACCTGGGCGTCCCGGTCTTCGGCATCTGCTACGGCATGCAGACCATGGCCGAGCAGTTGGGCGGCAAGGTCGAAGGCTCCGAGCTGCGTGAGTTCGGCTATGCCCGGGTTGATGTGGTCGGCAAGAGCCGCCTGCTGGACGGCATCGAAGACCACGTCGACGCCGACGGCCTGTTCGGCCTAGACGTTTGGATGAGCCACGGTGACAAGGTCACCAAGATGCCGGAAGACTTCCACATCCTGGCCAGCACCCCGAGCTGCCCGATTGCCGGCATGTTCAACGACGACCTGCGCTACTACGGCGTGCAGTTCCACCCGGAAGTGACCCACACCAAGCAGGGCGGTCGTATCCTGTCGCGCTTCATCCTCGACATCTGCGGCTGTGAAGCGCTGTGGACCCCGTCGAAGATCGCCGAGGACGCCATTGCCCAGATCCGTGCCCAGGTTGGCACCGACAACGTGCTGCTGGGCCTGTCCGGCGGCGTCGACTCCTCGGTGGTCGCGGCCCTGCTGCACAAGGCCATCGGCGACCAGCTGACCTGCGTCTTCGTCGACAACGGCCTGCTGCGCCTGCACGAAGGCGAGCAAGTAATGGCCATGTTCGCCGAGAACATGGGCGTCAAGGTGATCCGCGCCAACGCCGAGGAGCAGTTCCTCAATAACCTGGCCGGCGAAGCCGACCCGGAGAAGAAGCGCAAGATCATCGGCCGTACCTTCATCGACGTGTTCGATGCCGAATCCTGCAAGCTGGAAAACATCAAGTACCTGGCCCAGGGCACCATCTACCCGGACGTGATCGAGTCGGCTGGCGCGAAAAGCGGCAAGGCCCACGTGATCAAGTCGCACCACAACGTGGGCGGCCTGCCGGAAGAAATGAACCTCAAGCTGGTCGAGCCACTGCGCGAGCTGTTCAAGGACGAAGTCCGTCGTCTGGGCCTGGAACTGGGCCTGCCGTACGACATGGTCTACCGTCACCCGTTCCCGGGCCCGGGCCTGGGTGTGCGCATCCTTGGTGAAGTGAAGAAGGAATACGCCGACCTGCTGCGTCGCGCCGACCATATCTTCATCGAAGAGCTGCGCAAGGCCGACTGGTACCACAAGGTCAGCCAGGCATTCGTGGTGTTCCAGCCGGTGAAATCCGTGGGCGTGGTAGGTGATGGCCGTCGTTACGCCTGGGTCGTGGCCCTGCGCGCCGTGGAAACCATCGACTTCATGACCGCACGTTGGGCGCACCTGCCTTACGAACTGCTGGAAACCGTCAGCGGCCGGATCATCAACGAGATCGAAGGCATCTCCCGCGTCACCTACGACGTGTCGAGCAAGCCGCCGGCCACGATTGAGTGGGAATGATCGGGGCCGAGTGATCGGCGCTTGATCCATTCGCGTTAGCCAATGGCGATCGGGACCTTCGGGTGTCGATCGCCATTGTCGTTTCTGGGGGATTGCCTGCGGTACACATCGGCATTTGTGTTGCAGGACCTTTGGAAGCGGCGCTTTTTCGCCTTCCGGCAATATCACGTAAGACATGCTCGGCCCCTTGTCCTGGGCTTCTCTCTACCCTTGGATCTCCCCCCGCCTGTTTTTGCTGCGGCTTGTTCGCGGCGGGGTTTGATCGGAGGGTACAGGGTTGTCGGTTGACAACCTTGTGTGACTGGCGATACTGGAGGCTATGGATGGCTCGTGCAACTCATCCCAAGAAGGACATTGAAATGGCCCTGCGCTACGCCGAATGGCAGGGCTGGCGCATCGAGGTCGGCGGTGGTCATGCCTGGGGGCGGATCTACTGTCCGTACAACAACGAAGTGTGTCGCTGTGGCGAGTTTTGCATCACCAGCGTATGGCGCACGCCGAAGAATCCGACCCAGCACGCCCGGGCGTTATGCCGGGTGATCGATAACTGCACCCTGAACCAGCTGCGTGGAGCCAAGTCGCCGGCAGCCCGCTAGGAGTAAGCACCATGGAATACCTGTTCACCCTCAACTACTTGCTGCCGCTGGAGGGCTGTGATCCGCTGCAACTGGTGGAGCGCCTCGGTGCGGCGGGTTGCACCGACGTCCTGGTGGGCACCGGCCTGGCCGGGCGCCTGGCCCTGGAGTTCAGTCGCGAGGCCGAGAGTGCCGAAGCGGCGCTGCTCAGTGCCCTGGCGGATATCAAGCGGATCATTCCCGAAGCGCGGCTGGTGGAGGCCAGCCCGGATTTCGTCGGCCTCAGCGAGATCGCCGAGATCGTCGGCGTGTCCCGGCAGAACATGCGAAAGCTGATGCTCGGCCATGCCGACAGCTTTCCCCTGGCGATCCATGAAGGCAGCGCTTCGCTGTGGCACTTGGCGGAGGTCCTGAGCTGGCTGGACAGCAAGGGCGGCTACGCCCTCAAGCACCCGGTGATCGAGGTGGCGCGGGTGGCGCAGCAGGTGAACACCGCCAAGGAGTCGAAGCGCATCGGCCCCCTCAGCGGTGAACTGGTGGCCTTGCTGGGCTGATGGGGCAGGGTGGGGCTTAGCGCCGCGCCACGTCGGAGAAGTAGAACTTGTCCAGGGTGTGCCGTGATTCGGTGTACTCGAACTGGCGCCCGTCCTGCAGAAAGGTCTGGTTGCTCACCACGATCACGTGGCTCTGGCCGTCCAGGTCGAGCAACTGCTGGTCGTCCTTGCTCCGCGGGCTGGCCTCGATGGTGCGTTGGGCGTAGCTGATGCTCAATTGCAGGGTTTGTTCGATGTAGGCATAGATCGACTGCTCGGCGATCTGCCGGTCCAGCCCTGGAATCAGATCGGCGACAAAGTGGTTGATGTCGAGAATCACCCGTTTGCCGTCAATGCGCCTGACCCGCTTGATCCGGGTGATCAGGCTGCCTTCTTCGGCTTGCAGATGGGCCCGCAGCGGGCCTTCGAGAGGAAACTGGCTGAACTCCACCACCTCGGTGCTGACGTCATCCCCCAGGCCTGGATAGGTTTCCTGGAAGCTGACGATGCCGCCCAGTTGGAACTCGATGGGATTGGGCGAAAGCACGAAGGTGCCCTTGCCGTGGATCTTCTGCGCGAAGCCGCGCTCCTGCAGCAGTTCGATGGCCTTGCGCACGGTGCCGCGGCTGGCCTGGTAGCTGTCCATCAGTTCGCTTTCCGAAGGCAGGCGGGCGCCACGCTCCAGACCTTCGGTGGTGATGCTGGCAAGCAGATCGCTGTAGATCTGGTTGTATTTGCTCATGGGATGGCTCTGTGCCGCGCTGTGCTCAAGGCAGGCACCTTAAGGGCTGCGCGGGGTATTTGTCCATGTACCTGGCAGGCCGGAGTCGGCTCGGAAAAGCACATTTCGAGCGTTGGCTCGAAGAAAAATCCAAACTCGTCTGTACGAGTTGTTGATTTAACTCGTACAGACGAGTAGTTTCCTCCTCGGCGTGCTGCCAATAACAAAAATCTCAGGTGGAAGAACGAGCATGAGCCACGACTATTCAACGATCGCCAGCGAGTTGCTGCACAGCCTCGGTGGCGCCGACAACCTCGAGCAGGCTGCCCATTGCGTGACCCGCCTGCGCCTGGCCCTGAAGGACCCGAGCCGGGTCGACAGCGCCACGCTCAACCAGATCGACCTGGTCAAGGGATCGTTCTTCACCGGTGGCCTGTTCCAGGTCGTGATCGGCCCCGGCGAAGTGGAAAAGGTCTATGCGGCGCTGCGTGAGCAGACTGGCCTTGCGGCCTCGACCATTGCCGATGTGAAGGACAAGGGCGCGCAGAAGACCCACGCCATGCAGCGCCTGGTGCGGGTGTTCTCCGATGTGTTCATGCCTATCCTGCCGGCCCTGATCATCGCCGGCCTGCTGATGGGGGTGAACAACCTGCTGGGTGCCAAGGGCATGTTCATCGAGGGCCAGACCCTGCTTGAGGCCTACCCGGGCCTGGACGGGCTGTGGAGCCTGATCAACCTGATGGCCAACACTTCCTTCGTGTTCCTGCCGGCCCTGGTGGGCTGGTCGGCAGCCAAGCGCTTCGGCGGCAGCGAGATCCTCGGCATCGTCCTGGGGCTGATGCTGGTGCACCCGGACCTGCTCAACGCCTGGAACTACGGCAAGGCCGTGGCCGGGCTGGATGGCCAGAGCCTGCCGTACTTCGACATCCTCGGCCTGTTCCAGATCGAGAAGGTCGGCTACCAGGGGCAGATCCTGCCGATCCTGCTGGCAGCCTATGTGATGAGCGTGATCGAAAAATGGCTGCGGGCCCGGGTGCCCAACGCCATTACCCTGCTGGTGGTGCCCATCACCACCATCGTGGTCACCGGGGTGCTGGCTCTGGCGATCATCGGCCCGGTGACCCGCCATCTGGGGATCCTGATCACCGAAGGCGTGGTCACCCTGTTCGACCTGGCGCCGGTGGTGGGTGGGGCGATCTTTGGCCTGCTCTATGCGCCGCTGGTGATCACCGGCATGCACCACATGTTCCTGGCGGTCGATCTGCAACTGATCTCCACCCAGGGCGGCACCTTTATCTGGCCCATGATCGTCATGTCCAACCTGGCCCAGGGCAGCGCGGCCCTGGCGGTGTTCACCATGAGCCGCAATGCCCGGGACCGCAGCATGGCTTCGACCTCGGCGATCTCGGCCTATTTCGGCATCACCGAGCCGGCGATGTTCGGCGTCAACCTGCGCTACAAGTTTCCGTTCTATGCCGCGCTGATCGGTTCGGCCCTGGGCAGCATCTTCCTCTCGCTGAACAAGGTCCAGGCCTCGGCTATCGGCGTCGGTGGGCTGCCGGGGTTCATCTCGATCATTCCGCAATACATCCCGATGTTCGTGATCGGCATGGTCGTCGCCCTGGTGGTGCCTTTCGTCCTGACCTGCGGCCTGAGCCTGAAGATCATCCGTCCCGGCTACCGAGTGGCCTGACCGGCCCTGCAGGAGCCGGCTCGCCGGCGAATGCCCTCGCACTTTCCAAAGGATTCCCCCATGCAAGACTGGCAGCGTTCGGTGATCTACCAGATCTATCCGAAAAGTTTTCACAGCCACCAAGGGCAGGCCACCGGCGACCTGCTGGGAGTGGTGGACAAGCTCGACTACCTGCACTGGCTGGGGGTCGATTGCCTGTGGTTGACCCCGTTCCTGCGTTCGCCGCAACGCGACAACGGCTATGACATCAGCGACTACTACGCCATCGACCCCAGCTACGGCAGCATGGCCGACTGCGAGTTGCTGATCGCCGAGGCCGGCAAGCGCGGGATCAAGCTGATGCTGGACATCGTGGTCAACCACACCTCCATCGAGCACGCCTGGTTCCAGCAGGCCCGCAGCAGCCTGGACAACCCCTACCGGGATTTCTACATCTGGCGCGATGAGCCCAACAACTGGGAGTCCAAGTTCGGCGGCTCGGCCTGGGAATACGAAGCGCAGACCGGCCAGTACTACCTGCACCTGTTCGACCACACCCAGGCCGACCTCAACTGGGACAACCCACGGGTGCGCGCCGAAGTCTTCAAGATGATGCGCTTCTGGCGGGACAAGGGCGTCGGCGGCTTTCGCCTCGACGTGATCAACCTCATCTCCAAGCCTGCGGACTTCCCCGAGGACCAGAGCGATGGCCGGCGCTTCTATACCGATGGCCCGAACGTTCATGAGTACTTGCAGGAAATGCATCGGGAAGTGTTCGCCGGCCATGACCTGGTGAATGTCGGCGAGATGTCGTCCACCCGCCTGGAACACTGCATCCGCTACTCGAACCCGGAGTCGAAGGAGCTGTCCATGACCTTCAACTTCCATCACCTGAAGGTGGATTACCCCAATCAGCAGAAGTGGCTGCGAGCCGATTTCGACTTCCTCGAGCTCAAGCGCATCCTCTCCGACTGGCAAACCGGCATGCAGGCCGGTGGCGGCTGGAATGCGCTGTTCTGGTGTAACCACGACCAGCCCCGGGTGGTATCGCGCTTTGGCGACGACGGCGAACACCGTGTGGTGTCGGCGAAGATGCTGGCCACCGCATTGCACCTGCTGCAGGGCACGCCCTTTGTCTATCAGGGCGAAGAGCTGGGCATGACCAATCCGCATTTCCAGCGCATCGAGCAGTATCGCGACGTCGAGACCCTGAACATCTACCGCCTCAAGCGCGAGGCCGGTGAAGAGCCGCAGGCCATCATGGCGGCGATCCAGCAGAAGTCCCGGGACAACGGGCGTACGCCAATGCAGTGGAATGCCGGGGCCAATGCCGGTTTCAGCAGCGGCACCCCCTGGATCGAGGTTGCGGCCAACGCTGGCCAGATCAACGTCCAGGCACAGCTCGACGACCCGCAATCAGTGCTGCACCACTATCGCCAATTGATCGCGTTGCGCCGTGAGCAGGGTTTGATCCAGCACGGCGTCTATCGCCAATTGCTGCCCGAGCATCCGCAGGTCTGGGCCTACGTGCGGGAAGGGCAGGGCGAGCGACTGCTGGTGGTGAACAACTTCTACGGTTCGCCGTGCGAGGTTGAATTGCCGCAGGAGGTCATCGAGCCGGGCATGCAGCAGCGTCTGCTGATCAGCAACTACCCGGGGGATGGCGCCCGCAGCCGGCATTTGCGGCTGCGGCCCTATGAGTCCTTCGTCCTGCACCTGACCGACTGCTGACAATCCTCGCAGAAGCTGCCGGGCGGTTTGCCTCTGCCGTGAATGCGCTGTTGCAGATACAGCGCAGGGCTTCGTTCGTCGGCAAGCCGGCTTCTGCGGATCGAAATATCACAATAAAAATAATGGGGTGGCTTATGAAAACAACAATAAATCGCGGCCTGGCGGCGTCCTGCCTGTGCCTGGCATTGCCCTTTCCGGCCCAGGCCCTGGAGTTCGCCGGCTACCTGCGCAGCGGCCTTGGCACTTCGGTCAACAGCGGCCCGCAATCCTGCTTTCAGCTACCCGGCGCGCCTTCCAAGTACCGCCTGGGCAACGAGTGCGAGCAGTACGCCGAGCTTGAGCTGCGCCAGGACCTGTACACCCTGGAGGACGGTTCGGTACTCAGCGTCGACGGCATGGCTTCGCTCTACAACCGCTACGACCGCAACCTGACCTTCCAGGGCGAAAACGGCTCGGCGCGCATGCCGCAGATGTACGCCCAGTGGTCGAACCTGCCCAGCCTCAATGGCGGCTCGCTGTGGGCCGGGCGCCGTTACTACAAGCGTAACGACATCCATATTTCCGACTTCTACTACTGGAACCAGAGCGCCACTGGCGGCGGGGTCGAGGACGTGCGCATCGGTGATTTGAAATACAGCTACGCCTTTTCCCGCAAGGACAACCTCTACCAGAAGCAGGCCGTGAGCCGTCACGACTTCAACGTTGCCGGTTTCCAGACCAACCCCGGCGGCGAGCTGGAGCTGGGCCTGAGTTACCTGGAAAAGCCCGATCGCCGTGGTGCCCACAATGGCTGGGCGATCACCACCCAGCATGTGCAGAAAGACTTTTTTGGCGGCAAGAACAAACTGGCCCTGCAATACGGTGAGGGGCCTGGTGCCGGCCTGGGCTACACCGGCAATCCCTACCTGGATGACGGCAACAAGAGCTATCGCCTGGTGGAGTTCTTCGATTGGCAGGTCACCCCGCGCTTCGGCGGCCAGGTAGAGGCGGTCTATCAGAAGGACATTCGCCCCGACGGCCAGGACCAGAACTGGATCTCCCTGGGTGTGCGCCCGGCCTATGCCATCACCGAGCAGTTCAAGCTGGTGACCGAGTTTGGTCATGATCAGGTGGAGGCGCCCGGTGGCACCCGCAAACTCAGCAAGTTCACCTTCGCGCCCACCTGGTCGCCCAAGGGGCCGGAGTTCTGGGCGCGGCCCGAGGTGCGCCTGTATTACACCTATGCCAGTTGGAACGAGGCCGCCAAACGCGCGGCCAACGAACTGGCGGCCGGCTCCGCGCTGTCCGACAGTGGTGTCTTCGGCACTGCCCGACACGGGGCGAACGTCGGTTTGCAGGTCGAGTACTGGTGGAAATAAGCGATGCTGTCGGGGCTCGCGCTCCATCGGCACTTCAAGGAATCATTAGCAGGTGACGTCATGGCCATAACCCAACCCTTGCAATTGCTCGCGCCCCTGTCCGGGGTGCTGCTGCCCCTGGACCAGGTTCCGGACCCGGTGTTTTCCAGCCGGGTGATCGGCGACGGCGTGTGCATCGACCCGACTTCCCAGACCCTCTGCGCACCTCTGTCCGGGGTGATCAGCAACCTGCAGCGCAGCGGCCATGCGGTGAGCATCACTGGTGAACAGGGCCAGCAGGTGCTGATGCACATCGGGCTGGATACGGTGAACCTCGCGGGCAAGGGCTTCACCTGTCTGGTCGAGGAGGGTCAGCAGGTCTCGGCAGGCCAGCCGCTGATCGAGTTCGATGCTGATTATCTGGCCCGGCACGCGCGCAGCCTGTTGACCCTGATGCTGGTGGTCAGTGGCGAGGCGGTGACGGGGCTGGTGTCCGGCAGCCTGCTGGTGGAGCTGGGACAGCCGGTGTTGCAGATCGAGCCCGCCTGCGCAGAGGAGGGGGCCAAGGTCGAGGGCGCTGAAGCAGAGGCGCTGTTTTCCAAACCGCTGATCCTGGGCAACCCACAGGGGCTGCACGCACGTCCGGCGGCGTTGCTGGCCCAGGCCGCCAAGGGCTTTGCCGCGAATATCTGCCTGCACCGGCGCCAGGACTCGGCCAATGCCAAGTCCCTGGTGTCGATCATGGCGTTGCAGACGGTGCAGGGCGATGTCTTGCAGGTCAGTGCTGCGGGTGCGGATGCCGAGCAGGCGATCCAGGTTCTGGTGGAGCTGCTGGCCTCGGGTTGTGGCGAGAACGTCAGTGCTGCGGCGCCGAGTCCTGAGCCAGTAGCGGCGCGGGATGAGTCGTTGGAGACGGTTCTGCGGGGTGTCTGTGCGTCACCGGGTTCGGCGGTCGGCCAGGTGGTCCATGTAGCTGAGCAGCGCTTGCAGATAAGCGAGTGGGCGGTGAACCCGCAGCAGGAGCGCGAAGTCCTTGAGCAGGCCTTGCGAGAGGCGGTGCGGGGCCTGCAACAGCTGCGGGACAATGCCCCGGGTGAAGCACAGCAGGAAATCTTCCGCGCCCACCAGGAACTCCTCGACGACCCGAGCCTGTTGCAGCAAACCGAAGCCCTGATCGTCACCGGCAAGAGCGCCGCCTTTGCCTGGAACAGTGCCATCGAGGTTACCGCCGAGCTGTTCAAGGGCCTGGGCAGCACGCTGCTGGCTGAACGCGCGGTGGATCTGGCGGACGTCGGCCAACGGGTGCTCAAGCTGATTCTCGGGGTGCAAGAGCATGCCGTGAGCTTGCCGGACCAGGCCATTCTGATTGCCGAGCAACTGACCCCCTCGCAGACCGCCAGCCTGGACACGGCCAAGGTGCTGGGGTTTGCCACCGTCGGCGGCGGCGCCACCAGCCACGTGGCGATTCTCGCCCGAGCCCTGGGCCTGCCGGCGATCTGTGGGCTGTCGCCCCGGGTCCTGTCCCTGGCCAACGGCACCCGGGTGCTGCTGGATGCCGATCGCGGAGAACTGCATACGGACCCTGACCCGCAACGCTTGCAGCAACTGGAGGCCCTGCGTCAGCAGCAACGCCTGCGCCAGCGTCAGGACCTGGCCCAGGCGGCGCAACCGGCGGTGACCCGCGATGGTCATCATCTGGAGGTCACGGCCAACATTGCCTCTCTGGCGGAGGCCGAGCAGGCCATGAGCCTGGGAGGCGAGGGCGTCGGCCTGTTGCGTTCGGAGTTCCTCTACCAGGACCGCAGCCACGCCCCCAGCCTGGAGGAGCAGGCCGAAACCTATCGGGCCATCGCCCAGGCCCTGGGCCCTGAGCGCAATCTGGTGGTACGCACCCTGGACGTGGGCGGCGACAAGCCCCTGGCCTATGTGCCCATGGACAGTGAAGCCAACCCCTTTCTCGGCCTGCGGGGCATCCGCCTGTGCCTGGAGCGTCCCGAACTGCTGCGGGAGCAGTTCCGGGCGATTCTCGCCAGCGCCGGGCAGGCACGCCTGCACATCATGTTGCCCATGGTCAGCCAGCTGGCGGAGCTGCGTCAGGCGCGGCAGCTACTGGATGACGAGGTTCGGGCCCTGGGCCTGGCGGAAAGGCCCAAGTTGGGCATCATGATCGAGGTGCCTTCTGCGGCCCTGATGGCAGATCGCTTTGCTCCGGAGGTGGATTTCTTCTCCATCGGCACCAACGACCTGACCCAGTACACCCTGGCCATGGACCGTGATCATCCGCGCCTGGCCAGTCAGGCCGACAGCTTCCACCCGTCGGTGCTGCGCCTGATCGCGCGAACGGTGCAGGCCGCCCATGCCCACGGCAAGTGGGTCGGAGTCTGTGGTGCACTGGCGTCCGAAACCCTGGCAGTGCCGCTGTTGCTGGGCCTGGGGGTGGACGAACTGTCGGTGAGCGTGCCGTTGATTCCGGCCATCAAGGCTCGGGTACGCGAGCTGGATCTGAGCGAATGCCAGGCGCTGGCAGCTCGGATCATCGATCTGGAGGACGCGGTTCAGGTACGTGAATACCTGCACAAGCAGCAAGTCGCAGCCGATTCACTGGTTCTGGAGAACTGAAAATGTTCGAGAAATTGCAACGCGCGTTCTGGAAAGCCCTGACCCCGGATCTGATCCCTGATCAGCCGAAGGCCCCCAGGGCCAACGGCAATGTTCTGAATGACGCAATGCTGACGGCGCTGGGTGGCAGCGCCAACATCAAGAGCCAGCAACCCCTGGCCCTGACCCGTCTGCGCCTTGAGCTGCATGATCCGCAACTGCTGGACAGCAGCGCCCTGCGCGTGGCGGGGGTACCGGCGGTGATGCCCCTGGCCGGTGGCGTGGTGCACCTGCTGTTGGGGTTGCAGGGCTGAGGGGCCTGTTCGCCGGCCAGCCGGCTCCTACAAGAGCAACGGGCTTGCCAGCGAGCAGACTCTCGAAAACACCCATCGTTTCCCCGTATCGCCTGCGTCCCGTCGCCGCGCCGGCCTTACTGTTTCTCAACTGCGGGTGTATCGTATTCGCCTTTTGCGGGCCTGGGCCCGCGGCTGATACGTGAGGTAGTTGAGTCCATGTCCTTTACCCGTCGACAAATACTCGGTGGTCTGGCCGGTCTGGTAGTGGTGGGTGTGGGGGTGGGCGGCGCATCGCGTTATTGGCTGGGAAAGATGGCTGACGCTGAGGCGGGGCACGATTACGAGCTGATCGCCGCGCCACTGGACGTGGAGCTGGTGCCTGGGCACAAGACCGAGGCCTGGGCCTTCGGACCATCGGCACCGGGCACCGAACTGCGGGTACGTCAGGGCGAGTGGCTGCGGGTACGCTTCATCAACCACCTGCCGGTGGCCACCACCATCCACTGGCACGGCATCCGCCTGCCCCTGGAAATGGACGGCGTGCCTTACGTCTCGCAACTGCCGGTGCTGCCCGGCGAATACTTCGACTACAAGTTCCGCGTGCCGGATGCCGGCAGCTACTGGTATCACCCCCATGTGAACAGCAGCGAAGAACTGGGTCGCGGCCTGGTGGGCCCGCTGATCATCGAAGAACGCGAACCCACCGGCTTCAAGTACGAGCGCACCCTGAGCCTGAAAAGCTGGCACGTGGATGAAGAGGGCGCGTTCATGCCCTTCAGCATCCCTCGGGAGGCGGCGCGCGGTGGTACGGCCGGGCGCCTGTCCACCATCAACGGTGTGTCCCAGGCAGTGATCGACCTGCCGGCCGGGCAGATCACCCGGGTGCGCCTGCTCAACCTGGACAACACCCTGACCTACCGCATCAACATCCCGGATGTCGAAGCGCAGATCTACGCCCTGGACGGCAACCCCATCGAACCGCGCCCCTTGGGCAAGGAATACTGGCTGGGCCCGGGCATGCGCATCTGCCTGGCGATCAAGGCGCCGGCGGCCGGTGTGGAGTTGTCCCTGCGCAACGGACCGGTGCGCCTGGGCACTTTGCGCTCGGTGGCCAACAACGACGCGCCCACCCAGTGGCCCGCTGCCTTGCCGGCCAACCCCGTGGCCGAGCCGGATCTCGACAACGCCGAGAAGCTCAACTTCAATTTCGAATGGGTTGGCTCGGTCTCGGTGAACGTGGACAATGGCAAGCCGCCCAGCCTGTGGCAGATCAACGGCCAGGCCTGGGACATCACCGACAAGACCTGCGCCGACCGCCCGATTGCCACCCTGAAAAAGGGCAAGAGCTACATTTTCGAATTGAAGAACATGACCCAGTACCAGCACCCGATCCACTTGCACGGCATGAGCTTCAAGGTCATTGCCTCGAACCGCAAGAAGATCACCCCCTACTTCACCGACACCTACCTGTTGGGCAAGAACGAGCGCGCCCGGGTCGCCCTGGTGGCGGATAACCCGGGGGTCTGGATGTTCCACTGCCACGTGATCGACCACATGGAAACCGGCCTTATGGCCGCCATCGAGGTGGTGTGATGCGCCAGATACGCCCGGCGCCGATCATCGACCGCAGCCGCGACCAGGACTTCATGCGTGAAGCCCTGGCCCTGGCCGCGCAGGGCGCTGCCCTGGGCGAGGTGCCGGTTGGCGCGGTGCTGGTGCTGGATGGGCAGGTCATCGGCCGTGGCTACAACTGCCCCATCAGCGGCAGCGATCCCAGCGCCCACGCCGAGATGGTGGCGATCCGCGAAGCGGCCCAGGCGGTGAGCAACTATCGCCTGCCCGGTAGCACTCTGTACGTGACCCTTGAACCTTGCAGCATGTGCGCCGGGCTGATCGTCCATTCGCGCATTGCCCGGGTGGTGTACGGCGCACTGGAACCCAAGGCCGGCATTGTGCAGAGCCAGGGGCAGTTCTTTACCCAGGGGTTTCTCAACCATCGAGTGCTGTACGAGGGCGGGGTGCTGGCCGAGGAGTGCGGCACGGTGCTGAGCGAATTCTTCAAGGCGCGTCGAGCGCGCTGATCGCAAACCGGTTCGCGGCCTACACAAAACCGTAGGAGCCGGCTTGCCGGCGAAGAGGCCCTTGAGCCTTGCGCCGCTCTGGCGGGCGCCTTCGCTGGCAAGCGGAACGCCGCCCGGCCAGCTCCTACGGGGGGGAAGGCGGCGTTATTTCTTGGCAACTATCACCGCACGCATCGGCGCCGGCAGGCCCTCGATGGTCTTGCTGTGATCGTTGGGGTCCAGGAAGTCGCTCAGGGACTGATACTTCATCCACTCGGTGCCGCGCTGTTCCTCGATGCTGGTCACGCTCACATCCACGCAACGCACATCGCTGAAACCGGCCCGTCGCAGCCACAGTTCCAGGGCCGGTACGGACGGCAGGAACCATACGTTGCGCATCTGCGCGTAGCGATCTTCCGGTACCAGCACCTGATGCTGGTCGCCTTCCACCACCAGGGTTTCCAACACCAGTTCACCGCCCTTGACCAGGCAGTCCTTGAGCGCCAGCAGGTGCTCGATGGGCGAACGGCGGTGGTAGAACACCCCCATGGAGAACACCGTGTCGAAGCCTTCCAGGTTGGCCGGCAGGTCTTCGAAGGGGAAGGGCAGGTGCCACACCGAAGGCTCCGACAAGTAACGCTGCACCGCCTGAAACTGGCAGAAGAACAGCCAGTTGGGGTCGACGCCGATCACGCTGTGGGCGCCGGCGCCAAGCATACGCCACATGTAGTAGCCATTGCCGCAGCCGACATCGAGGATGCGCTTGCCCTCAAGGTCCAGGTGCGGAGCGACCCGCGACCACTTCCAGTCCGAACGCCATTCGGTGTCCACGTGCACGCCGAACAGGTCGAACGGGCCCTTGCGCCACGGCGACAGGCCCATCAGTGCGGTGCGCATCTGCGCCCGAGTGGCGTTGTCGCAGTCGGTGTCCAGGCGCAGGCCATTGATCAGGTCGATTTCGCTGGGCTGGATCTTCGGCAATGCATCCAGGGCGCTTTGCCAGCGCTCCAGGTCGCCATGGCCTTTTTCCATCTTGGCGTCGAGCTGGGCTTGCAGCCCATTGGCCCAGGTGGCCAGGGGCGTACCCGCCAGACGGCGAGCGAGGGGGGACAGATCAATCATGGCAGGGCAATCAACGAGGCAAAGTTAAGGCATTGGAACCACGGCACGACTTTCGAGAACCCGGCAGCCAGCAGGCGTTCGCGGTGTTCTTCGAGGCTGTCGGGCTTCATGACGTTTTCGATGGCACTGCGCTTCTGGGCGATTTCCAGTTCGCTGTAGCCGTTGGCGCGCTTGAAGGCGATGTGCAGGTCGGTGAGCAGGGCGTGTTCCTGGCCATCGTTGAAGCGCAGCTTCTCCGAGAGGATCAGCGCGCCACCGGGTAGCAGTGACTGGCGGATGCGCCCCAGCAGGGCCAGACGCTGCTCGGGGGCGATGAACTGCAGGGTGAAGTTCAGGGCCACCACCGAGGCCGGCTGGAATTCCAGGGCCAGGATATCGCCCTCGATCACCTGCACCGGCAGCAGCTCCTGGAACATCGAGTCCTGGCCGTTGAGGTATTCCCGGCACCGTTCGACCATGGCTGCGGAGTTGTCCACCGCGATGACCCGGCAGCCATCCGTGCGCACATGGCGGCGCAGGGCCTGGGTCACTGCCCCCAGGGAAGAGCCCAGGTCGTAGAGCACGCTGTTGGGCTGGGCGAACTGCGCCGCCAGCACCCCGAGGTTCTCGACAATGGTCGGGTAACCCGGCACCGAGCGCTTGATCATGTCCGGGAACACCCGCACCACATCCTCGTTGAAGGCGAAGTCGGGCACCTGGGCCAGTGGCTGGGCGAAAAGGCGGTCGGGTTCTTTGCTCACGGCGGTTCCGGCGATGGAGATAAAAAGAGGGCGGCATTGTAGCCGCTGCCGCAGGCTGCGATAAGGCCCGCAGGGCCTTCAGGGGCGCAGGGCGACGCAAGGTGTGGTCCTTTCGCCGGCAAGCCGGCTCCTACGGAGAGTAGGGACCGGCCTGCCGGCGCAGGCGGCTCAGCGCGGCTTCTGGCTGAACGCCGAAGCGGCAATGCCCCACTGGCCCAGCCAGTAGAAAATGATGATCAGGTAGGGCGCGGCGTCGAAGGCCAGCACGAAGCGGCTGATGCCGATCAGGCTGTCGGAGAAGGCAAAGCTCAGGGCGCCCAGCGCTGCCAGTACCGCGGACCGCGTGGGCACCGCTGAGCCGAGGCGTGCCAGGGCGCGCCAGAGCATGGCGCTGATGGTCAGGGCGTAGACGATCACCGGCACCAGCAACGGCCCCAGGCCGTGGGAGATCAGGATGCTCAACAGCACCGCGCCAATGGCCAGTGCCACCAGCAAGGGCAGCAGCGCCGGGCGCCGGCAGTCACTGAGGTAGGCCTTGAGGTAGGCCAGGTGCGCCACCAGGAAGGCTCCGAGACCGAACACGAACAGGTCCGTGGGCCAGGCCAGCAGGACATCCCCCAGCACCGAGAACAGCAGGCCGATGATGATCCAGCGCCGGTAGTCCCCGGGCGGTGCATCGTGCAGCCAGCCCAGCAGGGCCAGCACCGGCAGTGGCTTGACCAGCAGGCAGAGCAGGGTGGCATGCACGCTGACGCCGTAGAGGAAGGTCGCGGCGCCCATCAGCGCCAGTATCAGCCAGCCCATGTCAGTTCACCGTGATCGAGCAGTCGAAGGCCTTCACCGGGGCCTCTTCCGGTGCCCAGGGTTGCTGGTAGGTCAGCAGCAGCCGGCCCTGGCCGCTGGCGAAGGCCTGGAAACGCCAGGTCGACTGCCCGCCACTGCCCACCAGGCCGGTGTCTTCGGGGTTGCTGTAGACCTCGGGGCTGACCTTGCGCAGGATGCCGCCGGCCGAATCCTGGATCGCCCAGCGATAACCGGTGGTGGGGTTGCTTGGCAGGGTGAGGATCAGGTTCTGCCCATTGTGCAGTTGCAGCGGGCATTCACTCTGGTTTTCAACGGTGACGTTCTGCTTGGGCTGGCTGGCGCAAGCGGTCAGCAGGGCGAGGCTGAGCAGGGCAAGAAGGCGGGGTGTGGGCATGGGTCAGGAAGCTCCGATCATTCATGACGAACGGCGAGCATAACTGAAGATGATGGGCGGTGTGGGGAGGGGAATAAAGGTTGGCGGTTATGGCCTGTTCGCCGGCAAGCCGGCTCCTGCGAGGGGGGGCCCTGCAGGAGCCGGCTTGCGGCGAAAGGGGTTAGAACAGCACTTTGGCCACGTCGGCAAAACGCTTGGCAAAATGCACGGTGATGCCTTCCTTGAGGTAGTCCGGCAGTTCTTCGAAATGCCCGCGGTTGGGCTCCGGCAGTATCAGCTCGTGGATCTTTTGGCGCCGCGCGGCGATGACTTTCTCGCGCACCCCGCCAATGGGCAGCACGTGGCCGGTGAGGGTCAGCTCGCCGGTCATGGCCACGCCTTTCTTCGGCGGCTGGTTGCGCGCCAGGGACAGCAGGGCGCTGGCCATGGTCACCCCGGCACTGGGGCCGTCCTTGGGGGTGGCGCCTTCGGGAACGTGCAGGTGGACGAAGGCTTCGTCGAAGAACTTGCTGTCGCCGCCGAATTGCTTGAGGTGCGAGCTGACGTAGCTGTAGGCGATCTCCGCCGATTCCTTCATCACATCCCCCAGTTGCCCGGTGAGCTTGAAGCCGCGGTTGTGGGTGTGAATGCGCGTGGCCTCGATAGGCAGGGTGGCGCCGCCCATGCTGGTCCAGGCCAGGCCGGTGATGACCCCGGTGCCGCTCAGGACCTGCTCGTTACGGAACACCGGCATGCCCAGGGAAGCCTCCAGGTCCTTGGGCGCGATCTTGATCGTGGCGTCCGGCTCGTCCAGCAGCTTGACCACGGCCTTGCGTACCAGCTTGCCCAGTTGTTTCTCCAACTGGCGCACCCCGGCTTCCCGGGCGTAGCCATCGATCACCGTGCGCAGGGCGCTGTCGCTGATGCTCAGGCTGGTCTTGGTGACACCGGCCTTTTCCAGCTGCTTGGGCCACAGGTGGCGTTTGGCGATGGCCAGTTTTTCTTCGGTGATGTAGCCGGACAGGCGAATCACTTCCATACGGTCCAGCAGCGGGCCGGGAATCGAATCCAGGGTGTTGGCGGTGCACACGAACAGGACCTTGGACAGGTCCATGCGCAGGTCCAGGTAATGATCGAGGAAGTCGACGTTCTGCTCCGGGTCCAGGGTCTCCAGGAGGGCCGAGGCCGGGTCGCCCTGGTAGCTCTGGCCCATCTTGTCGATCTCGTCGAGCATGATCACCGGGTTCATCACCTCCACTTCCTTGAGGGCCTGCACCAGCTTGCCCGGCTGGGCGCCGATGTAGGTGCGGCGGTGGCCCTTGATCTCGGCTTCATCACGCATGCCGCCGACGCTGAAGCGGTAGAACGGCCGCCCCAGGGATTCGGCGATGGATTTGCCGACGCTGGTCTTGCCGACACCGGGTGGGCCTACCAGCAGCACGATGGAGCCGCTGATCTCGCCCTTGTAGGCGCCCACCGCGAGGAATTCGAGGATACGGTTCTTGATGTCGTCGAGCCCGGCGTGGTGCTTGTCCAGCACCTTGCGCGCGTGCTTGAGGTCGAGCTTGTCGTCGCCGAAGACACCCCAGGGCACGGCCGTGGCCCATTCCAGGTAGTTGCGGGTAACCGCATATTCCGGCGAGCCGGTCTCCAGGATCGACAGCTTGTTCATTTCCTCGTCGATGCGTTTCTGCGCCTGGGGCGGCAGCACTTTGCCAGTCAGGCGCTGTTCGAACTGCTCCAGGTCGGCGCTGCGGTCATCCTTGGTCAACCCCAGCTCCTGCTGGATCACCTTGAGCTGCTCCTTGAGGAAGAACTCGCGCTGGTGCTCGCCGATCTTGCGGTTGACCTCGGCGGAAATCTCTTTCTGCAGGCGCGCCACTTCGACTTCCTTGCGCAGCATCGGCAGGACTTTTTCCATGCGCTTGAGCATGGGTACGCAGTCCAGCACTTCCTGCAGTTCGTTGCCGGTGGCGGAGGTCAGGGCGGCGGCGAAGTCGGTCAGGGGCGACGGATCGTTGGGGCTGAAGCGGTTGAGGTAGTTCTTCAGCTCTTCGCTGTACAGCGGGTTGAGCGGCAGCAACTCCTTGATCGCATTGATCAGCGCCATGCCGTAGGCCTTGACCTCGTCGGTGGGCTCGCTGGGCTGATGGGGGTACTCGACCTCCACCAGGTAGGGCGGACGATGGTGCTTGAGCCAGGTGCGGATGCGCACCCGGGTCAGGCCCTGGGCAACGAACTGCAGCTTGCCGTTTTCACGGCTGGCGTGATGGACCTTGACCAGGGTGCCGTACTCCGGCAGCGCGGAGGTATCGAAGTGCCGCGGGTCCTCCTGCGGGGTGTCCATGAAAAACAGGGCAAGGGAGTGATGCTCGGATTTGCTCACCAGTTCCAGGGTTTCGGCCCAGGGCTCTTCATTGACGATGACCGGCAATACTTGCGCAGGAAAGAAGGGACGATTGTGAATCGGGATGATGTAGACCTTGTCCGGCAGATTCTGTCCGGGCAGGGCCAGGCCGGTGCCATGGGCAGCCTGGTGTTCGGTGTTTTCCGGATCGACGTAGTCACGTGGATCTTCGGGAAATTCTTGCTGGTCGCTCATGGAGGCTCCTGCGCGATGGACTATGCAGCTTAGATGGGGCAGGTCGCCGCGGGTTTCAATGGGGGACTGGTTTCAGCGTTTTTCCGAAGCGGTGGGAAATGCCGCTGCATCGCCCCTTGCCCTGGCAGAGAAGCGTTGCATAGCCGCGGTCTAGGCTGTTCTTGCTGCATGCCTGGGGGTTTTTGCGAAGGGATTCAAGCTCACTTGAAGGGGCTGTTTGACATGGGTTGTCAATAAAATGACTGCGATGTCACCTGTTTTATTGCGTGATCTTGTGTAATTTGAGGATTAATCTGATTGCCCGGAATGCCGGAATGAAGCTGGCATTTATTTGACGCGCGCATTCAGCTTCTCAGAGGGATGGGTATGAAGAAGGGATTTTTCAGCTTCCGGCAGGGGTTATCCGCGTTGGCCTTTTCAAGGCCCGCCGGGGACTTGGAGCGACTGAGAGCAGCCTTATGAAGTGGCGCCGAACCTTTCAGGCAAGGATTGTCGGGGTGCTGGCGCTATTGCTGTTGGTATTGATTGCCGCGGTGTATTTCGCGGTCAAGACCGCCACTACCCAAGCGGTGGAGCGCCAGGCGCAATTGCAACTGAAGATCGGCACCCGGGTATTCGAACGGCTGCTGGACTTGCGCGGTCGCAACCTGCAGTACGGTGTCGACTGGCTGGTGGTGGATTCCGAGTTTCGCCGGGCGGTGCTCAGCGGCAAGCCGGTGGATATCCTTGCCGCCCTGGCCCAGCATAGCGGCGGCATCCGTTCCAGCGAGATGTTCGTGCTCAGCCCCGAGGGCCGGGTCATCGCCAGCACCCTGCCGGTGATCGCCCGGGACCAGCACTTTCCCTACGACCAGGCCCTGCGCCGGGCCATGCGGCACAACACCCACATGCTCTTCGTCGCAATCAAGGGCCGGCCCTATCTGCTGGTCCAGGGGGAAGTGCTGGAGTCGCTACCCATCGCCCGGGTAGTGATGGGCTTTCCCATGGATGAGCTGTTTGCCCAGGAACTGCGCTCCATGAGCAACCTGGAAGTGTCGTTTCTGACGGTCGATGGTCAGCATCCCGGCGAGCTGTTCAGCACCCAGCCGGAGTTCTTCTGGTCGCCCATCATCAATGTCCTGGCCGACTCCCTGTGGCAATCCCTGCCGCAGTTGAGCGAGACCCATGGCCAGCGTTTCCTCAACCAGGCCTTGCAACTGGCCAATACCGGGGATGCCGGCGATCCGCGGGTCATGGCCTTGCTGCAAAGCCCCCTGGAGCAGGAGTTGCAGGCCTTTGCCCCGCTGGACCGGGAGTTCATGTGGATCGCCATGGTGGCGCTGGTGGTCTCCCTGGTCTGCGCCCTGCTGATGGCGCGGCGGGTATCGCGGCCCCTGGAAGACCTGGCCCAGGCGGCAAGACGCATCGGTGCCGGTAACTATCAGGCCCCGGTAACCATCAAGCGCAGCGACGAGTTCGGGGTGCTGGCAGATGCCTTCAACGCCATGCAGAGCGCCATTGCCACCCGCGAACGGCAACTGGCCCACAACGCTCTGCATGATCCGCTGACCGGGCTGCCGAACCGGGCCCTGGCCATCGAACGCCTGACCAAGGCCATTGCCGCCCGGCGCAATGTGGTGCTGCTCTACCTGGGCATCGACAACTATCGGGCGATCAACGAAGGCTTTGGCACAGAAGGCCTGGACCAGATGATGGGCGAGCTCAGCCGGCGCCTGCGAGAAGTATTGTCCCAGGGCGATACGGCGGCCCGGATCACCGCCAGTGAATTCCTCCTGCTGCTGGAGAACACCGAACTGGACGGGGCCATGGCCATGGCTGACCGGCTGCATGACCTGCTCAGCCGGCCGCAACTGATCCAGGGCGATGAGGTGCGCCGGCAGATCTGCATGGGGATGGCGGTGTACCCCGCCGACGGCAAGTCCGCCGAGGAACTGATCAGCCGCGCCGCTATCGCCCGCCATGATGCTTCGCTCAAGCCCGGTTACTTGCAGGTCTACCAGCAGGACCGAGACCTGGCTCACCAGCGGCAGATCAGCCTGATCCGCGACCTGCGCCGGGCGGCCGCCGAAGGTGAGCTGTTCCTGTTGTACCAGCCCAAGCTCGATCTGCGCCGGGACTACCTGCACCAGGCCGAAGCCCTGCTGCGCTGGCAGCACCCGGTGTTCGGCGTGGTCTCGCCGGCGGAATTCATTCCCCTGGCCGAGCGCACCGGCAGCATGCACAGCCTCACCGCCTGGGTCATCGAAGCCTGTATCCGCCAGCTGGCGGAGTGGAACCGCCGGGCCCTGCCCGTACGCCTGTCACTGAACATCTCGGCCAGCGACCTGGAGGACGACGGCCTGGAGGTACGGGTCAGCGATTACCTTGAGGGCTATCAGGTGGCAGCCGAACAGTTGGTGTTCGAGATCACCGAGAGCGCCATCATGCGCGACCCGGAGCAGGCCCTGGCCGTGCTGCAACGCTTGCGCGGCTGCGGCATCAGCCTGTCGGTGGACGATTTCGGTACCGGCTATTCATCCCTGGCGCAGTTGCAGCGCCTGCCGGTGCAGGAACTGAAGATCGACCAGTCGTTCATCCGCAATCTGGATGAAACCAGCGGCGATGCGGTGATCGTGCGTTCCACCATTGAAATGAGCCACAAGCTGGGGCTCAAGGTGGTGGCCGAAGGCGTGGAATATGAGCATTGCCTGAAATTGCTGGAAAGCTGGGGCTGCGACACGGTGCAGGGCTATCTGATCAGCCGACCGTTGCCGACCGAGGCCTTTGAGCGCTGGCTGGTGAACTCCCGGGTGTCGAGCTGAAAGCTGGATGGCCGAGGGGCCATCCAGGGGGCGCGCTCAGGGAGCGGCGGACTCGGCCTTGGTCAACAGGCTTTGCAGCTCGGGCTCTATGCCTTCCTCACTGAGGTTGTCCATGATTTCCAGGATGCAGGGCGCATAGCGGGGCTCGATGGCCGCTTCCGACCAGTCCAGTTCATAGATCGCCATGACCCTCACGTCCAGGTAGGGCGAATCCACCAGCAGGCGTTTCAGCAGCTCGATGGCCGGCGGGCTGCGCAACTCTCCCAGGGACACCGCGCAGCGGTGCTGCCAGTACTCGGGGCGCGACAGCAGGGTTTCGCCGAGGCGTTGCCATTGCGCCGGGGTAAAGGCGTGGAGGACTCCCTTGGCCACCTGCTCGGTGGTGTATTCGTTCCAGTTGGCGGCTTCCGAGTCACCGAACCAGTGGTGTAACCGTTCAAACAACTCATCACGCTTATCCGTACTCATGATGTCTTTCTCCTGCGAGGGCGGTCGCGCCAGCACGCTGTTCCTGGCGTGCCGCCCAATGCCATGGCGTTTATACCGGCGTGCCAGAACCGATGCTGCCTCATTTGCGCAGGGCTTCCCAGCATTAACGGCGCGCGCTGACCAACCGTGTCTTGGCATTCTGGTGCAGGCCGCCCGATAGCGCGGCCCCGATTGTCCCGGTTTACCAGGTGCCGGCGAACTTCACCGCCGCCGCGGCGCGCGACGGCACCTTGAGGGTATGCAGCAGGGAAGACACGTGGATGCGCACGGTGAACGGCGAGATATCCAGCTCTCGGGCGATTTCCTTGTTGGTCTTGCCCTGGGCGATCAGGCGCAGGACTTCCTGTTGCCGGGTGGTCAGCTGGCTTACTTCGGCGCAGGCGTCCAGGGGCAGCAGCAAGCCGGAAGGCGCGTACTTGACCACCACGTCGCCTTCGCGGATGGCCTGAATCGCCTGGCCGATCTCGTCCGGGCTGATGCTCTTGCCGATGAAACCGTCGGCCCCGGCGGCCATGACTTCGGCGATCAGGTCCTGGTTGTCGACCATCGACACCACGATGATCGAGGTGCGCGGCAATTGCTGGCGCAGGCCGGCAATCATGCTGACCGAGGTCAGGCCGGGAAAGCGCAGGTCGAGAATCAGCGAGTCCGGCTCCTCGCCGCTCTCGGCCAGGGCCATTACCGCAGCCAGGTCGCCGGCCTCTTCGAGCACGGCATCGGGCAGCAAGCGCTGGATGGTGCGCAGCATGCCTTCGCGAAACAACGGGTGGTCGTCGGCGACGATAATTCGGCATGTCATGTTTGAAACTCCTTGAAACATCCAGTCCTGTGGGCATGCTAACTTGGCGCACGGCGTTGTAACTGCCCGCTGGTCGTGTCCGATGGGCCAGTTTGCCGAACGGCAAAAGACCACGGCAGCGCATATTGCACAAGGAGGTGATTGCATGAAAGTTGAGAAAGACAGTGAACTCGATCAGGCCACCCTGCGGATTATCGTGGCCGGATGCGCCCTGGTCTGGTTTGGCGTGATCGGCTTCCTGCCGGGGCAGGATATGGATCCCTACGTGCCGGTGATGATCTACATTTCCCTGTTCATGCTGGGTTCGATCGTGCTGCGCATGGCCATTGCCCGTTGGCCCGGGCACTACCCGGCGCGGCGCATCCTGGGCATGGTCTATGACTACACCGGCACCTGTTACGGCCTGGTGGTAGGCGGCGAGGGGGCGCTGCCGATCTATGCGGTGATGGTCTGGGTCAACCTGGGCAATGGCATGCGTTTCGGCTCGCGCTACCTGGCCATCGCCACCGTGCTGGCGCTGTTCGCGCTGTTCATGGTCTACCTGCTGACCCCCTATTGGCAGGCCCAGCCCTACATGGTGCTGATGCTGATGATCACCAGCACGGTGATCCCGGTGTACGCCCACATCCTGCTCAAGCGCACCCGCCTGGCTTCGGAAGAGGCGATTGCCGCCAACCTGGAAAAGTCCCGTTTCCTGGCCCAGGCCAGCCATGACCTGCGCCAGCCGATCCACTCCATCGGCCTGTTCACCGCCTGCCTGCGCGAAGCCAGCCTGGGGGGGGATGAGCGGCGCCTGGTCGACAACATCGATCGTTCGCTGCTCAACGTCTCGCAGTTGTTCCGCTCGATCCTCGACCTCTACACCCTGGACAACGGGCGAGTGCAGCCCAAGTACGAAACCGTCCACCTGGGCGAACTGCTGCGCGACCTGGTGCGCCAGAATTCCGAGGCGGCGCGCTGGGCAGGTGTCGAACTGCGGCTGCGGCCCTGCGCCCATTGGGTGCGGGTCGATCCGGGGCTGCTGGCGACCATGGTGCAGAACGTACTGTCCAATTGCTTCAAGTACGCCGCGGAACGGCCGGTGCTGATTGGCGTGCGCCGGCGTGGCCAAGGCCTGGCCATTGTCATCTATGACCAGGGCCGGGGGATTGCCGAGGAGCATCTGCCGAAGATCTTCGATGAGTTCTACCGGGTTCGCCAGGTACGGGACAAGGACGTCGAAGGCGTCGGCCTGGGCCTGTCCATCGTCAAGCGCCTGGGGCAGATGACTGACCTGCAGGTGACGATTCGTTCGCGGGTCGACCACGGCACCACGGTCAGCCTGCACGGCCTGTCACTGGCCGCGCCACAGCGTTTGCACGGTCGTGACGAGGCGTTGCAGAGCGGCTTGCTGACCGGGCTGCGGGTCTGTCTGGTGGAGGATGACCGTAACGTGCTGCTGGCCACTTCGGCGCTGCTGGAGCGCTGGGGCTGCGTGGTCCAGGCCGAATCGAGCGGGGAGAACCTGCTGACCGATTGCGACATTATCGTCGCCGACTATGACCTGGGCACCCGGGCCTCGGGTATCGAATGCATCGACAGCATCCGTCAGCAGCGGGGCTGGGAAGTGCCGGCGCTGATCATCACCGGGCACGACATCGAGAAAATCCACGCCGCCCTGCACGACCGCAACATCGCCATCCTGTCCAAGCCGGTGCGGCCGGTGGAACTGCGCAGCACCTTGCGAGCCCTGCGCGAGGCACCGCTGGTGCCTGCCCACAGGGCTGCGGCGCCAGAGACAGTTACCAGGTCCGGCACGGGATAAGCAGGGGGTAGTTGGTCATGGTCAGCTTCTTGTTCTCGCCGCTGGCCAGTTCGACGAAGTCATCCAGCATGCCCGAGTACGAAGAGATCGAACTGCGCTCGGTGTAGTAGTGGGTGGTCACCGGCCCGTAGTTGGTGTTGCTCTGGCCGGTGCCCACGTACTCGTTCCAGCGGCTGGTGCCGTACACCATATCGTGGCCCTGGACGAAGTAGCGGCCCGGTTGCAGCCCCGTGAACTGGAAGATGCCGTTGCCGTCGGTGCGGGTCACCCGGTGCACGGCCAGGGCCTCGGGGACCATGCTCACCGGTGCGCCTTCGGGTTGGGACGCGCGCAACTTGTGCCAGGCCTGCAAGTGCGGGGTGGCCGGGTAGAGATAGATCTCGACGTTGCGGCTGTCTTCGATACCGTCATTGCCGACGATACAGAACTTGCCGGTGAGCGTTGCGGTGCCGGGTTGCAGCGCGGCGCGCGCGGCCTGGGTGTCGAAGGGCTCGTCGGGGTACTGCACGGTGGGAATCTTGACTGGCGGGTATTCGTCCAGGGTTCGCCCTTGGCGCGGCGCGCAGGCAATCAGGGTACAGGCGAGCAGGGCCAGGCCTGTCACCATGAAGAGACGGGGTTTCATCAACTCAGGACCTTTTCAGGAGGGAGCGGTGCTTGCCCGACGCTGTCCCGCTGCTACACCGGGGCAGCCCGTCGCGGCGAACCTGGTTGGCCAGGGGCCAGCGGTTTATTGCTTGCTGCACTCGGCCGGCAGCGCTACTGCTCCACCCATGGTGGCGAAGGCGACCATGCCGCCGCTGGGCAGTACGCAATTGTATTCGCCGGCACTGGTGCTGGCGGTGAAGTAGGTCTGGGACGCGTCGCTGCGCACGTTGGAAACCGTGGAAACCGGCTTGCCAAGGGTGATCTGGGCGCGGTTCTTGAGGTCGTCGTTGCTCGGTTTGGCGATGGCGCAACCGCCCAGGGCGAGTGCCAGGAGGCTGAGCAGGGCAACGGGGCGGAGGCTGGACTGGAGTTTCATGATGAATCTTCCTTGGTGTTGTTGTGTTTTCAACGGCGCAGCCGCTCCCGACACCGCAGGCTGGCAACGGTGGGGAGATCAGATGGTTGCTCGGCACTATAGCCCCGGGTTGGGGGAGGGTCGATTAGCACAAATGGGCTAATGTCGCTTTGCAATTACGGGACTGCTGGGCAGGCGAACAGGGCCGCTTGAGAGGGCCGGCGAGGCGCCGCCGGTCCTGGAGCCGGGGTCAGGTCAGCAGTTGTTCCTGCAGGCGTCGGCCCAGTACGTCCAGCAAGTCGCAGCCATCGCGCAGGGGGATGACGCACAGCTGGGCGAAGTCCTGAAGCAGGGCCGGGTTGCTCTGCAGGTTGTCGTGGCTGGCGATGTTCTCCAGCAACTGGGTGGCCGCGCGGATGCGGTGCGCGGCGGCTTCGTGGAGAGCGTCCAGCGGGGCCTGGGTGTCCACCAGCAGGGCGGGGATGTTGTAGTCGTTGCTGGTGAGGGGCATGTATTGCTCCACGGCTTTGTCCAAAGTGCAGGCTACAAACAGGTCAGGCATTTGCGGGTGCTTTGCGCGCCTGACGATATGGGGGGCTTCCACACCCCTGTCACTGAGTTTTCAATGACCCCCAGACCTTAAGGGCAGAGCCCTTGAGGGGCAAGGTGATGCGATGGGACGTGAGTTGTAGGAATTTTCGGTGACCGTCCTTTGATGGGCTGCCGGTCGAGCAAGATGGAATGACAAGCCCCTTGTAGGAGCCGGCTTGCCGGCGAAGAGGCCCGCAAGCCATGCAGCGCCCGGGCCCGCGTCTTCGCTGGCAAGCCAGCTCCTACGCAGAGGGCGAACGGCACAAAAAAAGGCGGCTACCAGAAGGTAGCCGCCTTTTTCATGCCTGCCGGTAAAGCTTATTCCGACAGTTTGTAGGCAATGATGTAGTCGCCCATCTTGGTGCCCAGGGAGCCGTGGCCGCCCACGACCACCAGCACGTACTGCTTGCCATCCTTGCCGGTGTAGCTCATCGGCGTGGCCTGGCCACCCGCTGGCAGGCGGGACTTCCACAGCTCCTTGCCGTTCTTCACGTCATAGGCGCGGATGTACTGGTCCAGGGTGCCGCTGAGGAAGCCCACGCCACCACCGGTAACCATGGAGCCGCCCATGCTCGGCACGCCCATCGGCAGGCCGATCGGGATTGGCGAGCTGTCACGGCTGGTGCCGTTCTTGTGCTTCCACACCACCTTGTTGGTGGTCAGGTCGATACCGGCCACGTAGCCCCAGGCCGGAGCCTGGCAAGGTACGCCGAGCGGCGACATGAACGGATGCATGATCACCGCGTAAGGCGCGCCGGTGTTGGGTTGCACGCCCGAGGTCTCGCTTTCGCGCTTGCTCCCGGCAGCCACTTCTGCGCGCGGCACCAGCTTGGAAACGAAGGCCATGTAGTTCGGGCTGGTGAACAGCAGTTGGCGAACCGGGTCCAGGGACACGCTGCCCCAGTTGAACACGCCGACGTTGCCCGGGTAGATCAGGCTGCCCTGCACCGATGGCGGGGTGTACTGACCTTCATAGCGCAGTTCCTTGAACTGGATGCGGCACAGCATCTGGTCGAACGGCGTCGCGCCCCACATGGCTTTCTCGTCCAGTGGCGGCGGCAGCAGGTTCAGGTCCGAACGGGCCTGGGTCGGTGCGGTGTGGTCGCCTTCGACTGCGCCGGTCGGGGCCGGTACTTCACGGATCGGCACGATCGGGGTGCCGTCGCGACGGTCCAGTACGTACAGGCTGCCTTGCTTGGTCGGCTGGATCAGCGCCGGCTTGACGCCGTCCGCGGTCTTCATGTCCAGCAGAGTCGGCTGGCTGCCCACGTCCATGTCCCACAGGTCGTGGTGGGTGAACTGGTAGTTCCAGCGCAGCTTGCCGGTGTCGATGTCCAGGGCCACGGTGCCGGCGCTGAATTTCTCGGCGCCTGCGGTGCGGTTGCCGCCCCACTGGTCAGGCATCTGGTTGCCCAGTGGCAGGTAGACCATGCCCAGTTTCTCGTCGACGCTGGCCAGGGACCACATGTTCGGCGAGTTGCGGGTATAGGTCTTGCCTTCCGGCAGCGGAGTGGTCTCGTCCGGGTTGCCCGAGTCCCAGTTCCACACCAGGTGGCCGTCGTGCACGTCGAAGGCGCGGATCACGCCGGACGGCTCGTTGGTCGACTCGTTGTCGGTCACGTGGCCGCCAATGATCACCAGGTTACGGGTGATGGCCGCCGGGGAGGTGGAGTAGTAGCCGCCCGGGGTGAATGGGCCGATACCGGCCTTTAGGTCCACGGCGCCCTTGGTGCCGAAGTCTTCACAGACCTTGCCGGTGTCGGCGTTGATGGCGATCAGGCGCGCATCGGCGGTAGGCAGGAACAGGCGACGCGGGCAGCTGGTGGCGATGGCCTGGCCCGCGGGGGACAGGGTGGCCGGCTGGCTGATGGCGTCGGCGTTCTTGAAGTTGGCTTCGTCGTAGTACGACACGCCACGGCAGGTCATGTGTGCCCAGCCACGGAAGTCGTCGCCGTTGGGGCCCTGGATCTGCGGGTCGAAGCGCCAGATTTCCTTGCCGGTATCCGGGTCCAGGGCCAGCACCTTGCTGTGGGCGGTGCAGGCATAGAGCTTGCCGTTGACCTTCAGCGGGGTGTTCTGGTTGGTGATTTCCACCGGGTCTTTGTCGGTCGGCATGTCGCCGGTGCGGATGCGCCAGGCTTCCTGCAGCTTGCCGATGTTGGCCGGGGTGATCTGCTTCAGCGGCGAGTAGCGATCGCCGAACTCGGTGCGGCCGTAGGCCTGCCATTCACCGTCGGGGATGGCCGGCGCGGTGCTGGTCATGTCCGCGGTGTCGCGGCCCAGGTCACCGGAGATTTCCCCAGGGTTAGTGAACTGGCTGCCAATGGCGGCGCCACCGGCCAGGACCACGGCCACGCTCAGGGCAGCGGTGCCCAGCGGGGCCGGGCCATCGCGCAGCAGCGGGCGACGGAACCAGGGCAGCAGCAGGACCACGCCGAGGGCGAACCACAGCGACAGGCGTGGCACCAGTTGCCACCAGTCCAGGCCGATTTCCCATAGCGACCAGACGGTACTGGCGAACAGTACCAGGGCGTACAGGCCCAGCGCCGCGCGTTTACCGGCCAGCAGCAAGAGGCCGGTCAACGTCAGGCCGATACCGGCCAAAACGTAGTACAGCGAGCCGCCGAGCATGCTCAGCTTGATCCCCCCGGCCAGCAAGGCCAGGCCCATTAGCAGCAGCAAGATCCCGAGCAGGCTTGGCAGCAAGCGGCTCGGACTTGAAGCACCCTCAGTGCTCATAGTGTGGTTCTCCGTGACGTTTAGAGTGTTCCCGCGCATGTTCACTGTAGATGACGATCAGGCGCGGGCTTGGTTCAGCTGAAAACTGTGAATGGCGTCGTTGTGTGCCTGTCGGCCTTAGAACGAACTCTGGATCTTGATCCCGCCGATCAGGGCGTCGTCCACCCGGCTCACGCCGCCGGGGTGGCGGATGTATTGCAGGTTGGGGCGCACGGTCAGCCAGTTGGCCAGGTGCACGCCGTAGTACAGCTCGGCGCTGTATTCGGTGTCCTGGGGCGGCAGGTAGCTCGGGTTGTCGTAGTCGTAGAGCGCCCGGGCCTGGTTGCTGGCCTGGGCGTTCTTGCGGTACGCCGGGTTGACATGGACCCGGGCCAGGGCAAAGCCGATGTCATCCTTGGCCCGGGCATCGAACAGCCCCTTGTAGACCAGGCCCGCCTGGACATAGTTGTCGATGGCGTTGGTCTTCTTGTCGTGGGCGGTGACGTTGGCGAACAGGCTCAGGCCGCGGGAGTGGTCGCTGGCCTGGCTGGTGACCTGCTGTTGCGCGCCCAGCCACAGGCCGTGCTTGCTGGAGCTGCTGCGGTAGGCCTCGCCGGTCAGGGCTGCAGGCTGGCCATTGCCATCCTTGTAGACGTCGCTGGCCTTGGCGCTGCTGTAGTAGTAGCCGGCGCGGTACTCACCGGCCAGGCCGTTGAGTTTGGGTGTCCACACCAGTTCCACTGGCAGCAGTGTGCCCTGGGTGCCGCTGCCGCTGAGCTTGAAGCCGTTGTCGCGATCGAGGTTCGAGGGGTTCTGCTCATAGGCACCGATCTGCGCGTAGAGCTCGGCGTTCAGGTGGTATTTGACCCGCAGGGCCCACTGGCTGACCGGCCAGTTGTACCAGACGCTGCCGGCCCAGTTGCCCACCTGGGAGCCGCAGAACGCCAGGTTCTGGAAGTCGCAGGGAAAGCTGTTGAAGTCTTCGCCCTGGCCGAAGCGGCCGGCCTTGATGTCGAGCTTCTGGTCGAAGAATTTCTGCTGGTACCACATTTGCGTCAGGCGCCAGGTCTGGCCGCGGCCCCAGACTTCCTGGGCCGAGGTGAAGCCGCCGACCCGCGGGTCGTTGATCCGGTCGTTGCTGATGTTGTCGCCGTCGCGCTTGGTCACCGTCAGTTGGAATTCGGCGTCGTCCCAGCCGAGGATCTTCTGCAGGTCCAGGTGGCTGCCGAAGGCAAACTGGTCGCTGTAGCGCGCGGTGCGGTCGTGGTCGTAGCCACCGTGCAGGTTGGCGCCCATCTCGCCGACGTAGTCGATCTTGAAGTCGTAGCCTTTGTTGGCCAGTTCCGTGCGGGTGCCATTCCAGTCGCCGAGCATCCACGGTGAGTCACTGTCGAAGGCCGGTGCGGCCTGGGCGCAGGCGGCAAATCCAAGGGCGCCGAGCAGGCTCAGGCTCTTGGGCAGGGCGACGGAAGTCAGGACAGCGCTGTCTTTTAAACGCTGAAAAGTGGGCATAGGCATTCGGATAAGGTCTTTTTCTAGGAATAGGCAGAAGCAAGGGCATGGCGCGTAGCATCGATGCAGGTTGATCGAGAACGGCAGGCCACTGATTTCAAAGGGAAAGATGAAACGGTTCAGCTTTATTAGGGGGCTAAGGATAAAGCGCCGTCTCCGGGAGAGAAAGCGCTTTTATTGACATGAACAGTTTCGCAATCGGTAACAGTTCCCGGCCCGGGCTCTGCTCAGCGTGGGGCGCTGGCTTGGGCGAGGCTGGGTTTGTGCCGGGTGTGGCTCAGGGCAAAGTGCGCCACCAGGCCGAAGATCAACCCCCAGAACGCGGCGGCCAGGCCCAGGAAGCTCATGCCCGATGCCGTGACCAGGAAGGTGATCAGCGCTGCTTCACGCTGTTTTTCGTCGGCCATGGCGCCGCTCAACCCGGCGTTGATGGCGCCGAACAGGGCCAGGCCGGCCAGTGCCGCAATCAGTTCCTTGGGCAGGGCGGCGAACACCGAGGCCAGGGTCGCGCCGAAAATCCCCATGAGGATGTAGAACAGGCCGCAGGCGATCCCGGCGATGTAGCGCTTGTCCTTGTCTTCATGGGCTTCGCGGCCGGTGCAGATGGCAGCGGTGATGGCCGCCAGGTTGATCCCGTGGGAGCCGAACGGCGCCAGCAGTGCCGAGGTGATGGCTGTCCAGGAAATGATCGAGCGGGCCGGGGTGTTGTAGCCGGCGCTGCGCATCACCGCCATGCCCGGCACGTATTGCCCGGTCAGGGTGACCAGGGCCAGGGGCAGGCCGATGTTGATGATGGCGTGCCAGCTCCACTCGGGAGCGATGAAGATCGGCTGGGCCACCGCCAGGGTGATGGCACCGCCATTGAGTTCGCCCAGGCCTGCGGCCATCGCGCAGCCCACCAGCAGCACCGCGAGGATCGCGTAGCGGGGTGACA
The DNA here is from genome assembly GCF_052665325.1 of Pseudomonas sp. 8(2025). Taxonomy (NCBI): domain Bacteria; kingdom Pseudomonadati; phylum Pseudomonadota; class Gammaproteobacteria; order Pseudomonadales; family Pseudomonadaceae; genus Pseudomonas; species Pseudomonas sp. 8(2025). The sequence continues at coordinate 314,464 of NZ_JBQOIE010000005.1, forward strand.
GGCGCTTGCCCAGCAAATAGGTGGCGATCATCGCCAGCACCAGGGCCGGTTGCAGGCTGACCGAAGTGAACAGGCCGGCGCCGAAGCGGAACAGGATGCCCGCCAGCATGGCGGCGGCAATCGCCTTGGGCAGGCGGCTCATGAGCTTGTCGAAGGCCCCGGAAAGCCCGACCAGCGCGATGAGCAATGAGGCCACGATGTAGGCGCCGATGGCCTGGGGCAGCGACACCGTGGGCAGCATCGACACCAGCAGCGCCGCGCCGGGGGTGGACCAGGCGGTGATCACCGGCACTTTCAGGCGCCAGCTCAGCAGCAGGCCGGTGAGGCCGCTGCCGATGGAGATGGCCCAGATCCACGATGACACCTGGTCGCTGGGCAGATGGGCTTCGCGGGCGGCCTGGAACACGATGATCAAGGGGCCAGCGTAGGAAATGATCACGGCGATCAGGCCGGCGATCACGGCGGAGAGGGACAGGTCCTTGCTGAGACTGTGCATGGCATCTCGACTGGGCATGGGTGGGAGGGATTGAGTCGATTGGGTTGGTGCTGTATGAGTGTATTTCAATGAATTGAATCGATTCAATTGTTTCTCGGGATGGCTCTACCGAAGTTGGCTGTGGTTTGTTGATAACTTACTGATTTATAGGAATTTATAGATCATATAAAAATTTTTTAGCGGTTTTGAGTCGCCAGTTTGGCTTGAAGATCGAATCAATTTTCCAAATGAGTCGATGTTAAGGGGCGATCCATGGCTGTGATATGCTCCGGTCCACCTCAACGCAGCCGATGGTCATCAGCCTCCATGTGGGTTCCCCAGTTAAGCGAGTTCAATCAACCGGTCTACCTGTCCATCGCCGACGCCCTGGCGCGGGATATCGGCAGCGGTTTGTTGAATGATGGTGACCGCTTGCCGACTCTGCGCGAGCTGGCGGTAACCCTGAATGTCACCCCTGGCACCATCAGCCGCGCCTACAGCGAAGCTCAGCGGCGCGGGTTGGTGCAGGGCGAAGTCGGCCGCGGCACTTACGTGCTGGCGCAGCCGCCGCTGGTGTTGCCCGAAGGTTCCAGCGCTCCGTCCCTGTCCCTGGGGCAGGCCGAAGCCCTGGACCTGTCGATCATCAAGCCCTACAGCGAAACCCTGGAGTACTGGTTGCGTGGCGCCCTGGTGGGCATGGCCCGCAGCAGTGACTTCGGCCGGGCGCTGGACTACGCCCCCGATGGAGGCCACCCGGCTCATCGCGAGGCCGGGGCGCAGTGGTTGCGGCATTCCTTGCCCGAGGCCAACTGGCAGCAGGTGGTCATTACCTCCGGTGCCCAGCACGGGCTGATGGTGGCCATCAGCGCCCTGAGCAACGCCGGCGACCTGGTGCTTTGCGAGTCGCTCTGCTACCCGGGCATCATCTCCGTGGCCCACGGCCTGGAGCGGCGCCTGCGGGGCGTGGCCATGGATGAAGAGGGGATACTCCCCGAGGCCCTGCGCGAGCAGTGCCTGCGGGAAAAACCGGCGCTGCTGGTGTGCGTCGCCAGTTGCCAGAACCCCACCACGGCGATCATGTCGCCAAGGCGTCGGGCGCAAATTGCGGCAATCGCCGAAGAGTTCGATTTTTTGATCATCGACGACGATATCTACGGCTTTCTCGCCACCGATCCGTCGATCAAGCCGCTGTCGAGCTATGCGCCGCAGCGTTCGGTGTACCTCACCAGCCTGTCCAAGGCGATCATGCCGGCGTTGCGCGTGGGTTACCTCTACAGCCCGCCAAAGCTGCTGTCGCGGCTGAGTTCCATGGTCCGTAGCAGCGTGTGGATGCCGTCGCCGCTGACCGCGCAATTGGCCAGCAATGTGATTGTCGAAGGCTTGGACCGCAAGCTGGTACAGACCCAGCGCAATGAAGCGGCAGCGCGCCAGGCGATTGCCCGGGACGTGTTTGCCGGCCTGGAGATCCGGACCCAGCCCCACAGCTATCACCTGTGGCTGACCTTGCCGGAGCCCTGGACGGGCGATGAGTTCGCCACCCTGGCCCGAGCCAATGGCGTGCTGGTGATGAGCGGCAGCCAGTTCCAGGTGGAACGCGGTGCCAGCTCCCGTTGTGTGCGGGTGGTATTGATGTCGCCCACCACCCAGGACGAGTTGCGCTTTGCCCTGACCCAGCTGGCCAGCCTGATCGAGGCTGACCCGCGGCGTTACCGCTAAGCCCTTGGCCGGCAAGCCGGCTCCTGCGGGGCCGTGTAGGAGCCGGCTTGCCGGCGAACAGGGCCTTAAAAGGTAGTACGCAACCCCACTTCCACACTGCGCCCGGCGGCCGGCGCGATATCCCGCAGGATCGAGCTGGCATAGCGCACGGTCTGGTTGGTCAGGTTCTCGCCCTTGACGAAGGCCAGCCACTGGCTATGTCCGATATCGAAGCGATAACCGGCACTGGCGCCAAAGGTGGTGTAGCCATCGGTGCCGCTTTCGTTGTCCGGCACCCGGCCCTGGCTGGCGGCATGTTGTACATCCAGGCGTGCCTGCCAGCGGTCCAGTTCCCACAGCAGGCCACTGTTCAGGCGCAATGGAGCGATGCGGGGCAGGTCCTGGCCGTTATCCAGGTTCTTGGCCCGGGTGTAGTCGCCGGACAGTTCCAGGGCGAACTTGCCGTAGGCGTTTTCCCCCAGGGTCCAGCGATCCTGGGCCTCGATCCCACTGAAGCGTGCCCGCACTCCGCTGTAGGCGTATTCCGGGATGCCTGTCGCATCTTCTTCGCCTTCATCGTTGAGGGTGCGCCCCGTGCCCAGCAGGCCGATGTAGTTGGAGAAGTGGCTGTAGAACACGCCGACGCTGCCTTTGTGGATGCCGTTGTCGAAGCGCAGGGCCAGGTCGCTGGACACGGCTTTTTCCTTCGATAGCTTGGCGCTGCCCACTTCATAGGTGCCGGTGGCGACGTGGGCGCCGTTGGCATACAGCTCGTAGAAGGTCGGGGCGCGCTCGGTGTAGCCCAGGGTCGCGGCCAGGGACCAGACCGGGGTCAGGGTGTAGACCGCCCCCGAGGACAGGCTGCCGGCGGTGAAGCTGCTGGACTTGTCGGCCTGGGCGAAGCGTTCGTTGCCCTTGCTTTCCGGGTCCACGGTGGTGTGTTCCAGGCGCCCGCCGAGGCTGAGCCGCAGGCGTTCGGTGGCTTGCAGTTCTTCGAGGATGAACAGCGCGCCGCTGTTGGTATCGGTCTGTGGCACGAAGGCTTCTTCGCCCAGGGCGGAGAATTCGTTGCGGTTGACCTGTGCACCGATCACCCCTTCGAGCGGGCCCAGCGGCTGGTGCCGGGCCTCGACACGGGCCTCGTAGCCCTTGTTCTTGAAGGTGGTGCCGGTTTCGCCGCCCTCGATCTCGCGGTGTTCGTAGTCGGTGTAGCCGGCGTTGAACTTGAGCGAGCTGAACGGGCCCTGCAGGTTGCGCAGTTCCGAAGCGAAGGCGTAGTGGTCCTGCTTCATGCGGATGCGCACGTCTTCTTCGGCGGGGGAGCCGTAGTTGGAGTCGTAGTTGCTGTAGGACAGGCCGGCATAGCCGTCGTCCCAGGTGTAGGAACCGCCGATGGCACCGCCGTCCTGGCGACCGTCGCTGTTGCCCAGGCGGCCTTTCTTGCCATCCCCGTCTTCACTGGCCGCAGCGTGACGGCTGCGGGCGTAGCCGGGAATCTTCAGGTCATTGAACTGCCGCGAGTTGGCATCCAGGTGCAGGGCAAAGGTGCCATCGCCGGCTTCCAGCTTGCCGGCGCTGCTGCGGGTGGTGTCGGCGCCGCCGTAGCGCAACTCGCCCGCCCCGTGGATGCCCTCGATGGCCTCGGTGGGAATCCGATTGTCGAAGCTGTTGACCACCCCGCCAATGGCGTTGCCGCCGTACAGCAGGGCCGCCGGGCCGCGGACGATCTCGATGCGCTCGACGTTAACCGGGTCCAGGGGCACCGCATGGTCGTAGGACAGCGACGAGGCGTCGAGGGCCCCGACGCCGTTCTGCAGAATGCGAATCCGGTCGCCATCCAGGCCGCGAATGATCGGCCGGCTGGCCCCCGGCCCGAAGTAGGATGAAGACACGCCCGGCTGTTTGTTCAGGGTTTCACCGAGGCTGCCTTTTTGTTCCAGGGTCAGTTGGTCGCCTTCCAGCACAGTGCTTGGGGCGGCCAGTTCGGTGCTGCCCAGGGGGTTGGCGGTGATGACTTGCTGGGGCAATTCCACGGCATGGGCCTGGGAGGCGATCAGCAGCGCGGCGGACAGTGGCGACAGGCGCCAGAGCAGGGAGCGAGAAGGGCGGTGAGTTGAGCGGGACATCGGTCATTCCTTGGCGAACAGAGCGCTAGGCGCTTTGAGTCAGTGAGCAGGCGGGACACGGGGGTGCCCAAAATGCGGGTGAGTTGTTATTGATTGATACAATATAACATCTCTTTTATTTCGAAAAGCCAGGAACTTTTCGCTGTTCATGCCCGATCGCCTCGGTGACGGGCTGCGACTACAGTTACTCAAGCGTGCTGGCGCGGGGCCAAGCCCTCGGCTAAGGTGCGCGGCTTTCCTCATTTTCTTCCCGCAAAGGCCTGGCATGACCGACACCCACACCGACCCGCTGCATGGCGTGACCCTGGAACAGATCCTCAAGGCGCTGGTGGAACACTACGAGTGGTCGGGGCTGGCTGAACGCATTGATATCCGCTGCTTCAAGAGCGACCCGAGCATCAAGTCGAGCCTGACCTTCCTGCGCAAGACGCCCTGGGCGAGGGAGAAGGTCGAGAAACTCTATGTGAAGTTGCAACGCACCAAGCGCCCGCTTTAAGGAGCCCTATGGCTGGCTTCTCGCTGCCGGGGCTGTGCACTCGGCGTGGCCTGATTGCCGTGGCGGCGATCCTTGGCTGGTTCGGGCTGACCGTCCAGCTGTACCTGATCCTGCTGTTGCGCTGGGACAGTGGCGCCAGCCTGCTGGGCGGGCTGGTGAACTTCTTCAGTTTCTTCACCGTGCTCAGCAATACCCTGGTGGCCAGCGTGCTGACTTGCGCCCTCAACCTGCGGGTTTCCAAGGGGCAGGCGTTCATGCTCCAGCCCTGGGTCAGCGGCGCCGTGGCGGCGAGCATTCTGCTGGTGGGGCTGGCCTACAGCCTGCTGTTGCGCCACCTCTGGCATCCCCAGGGTTGGCAATGGCTGGCGGACGAGTTGCTGCATGACGTGATGCCGCTACTATTCCTGGTCTATTGGTGGTGTTGCGTGCCCAAGGGCGGGCTGCGGATGAGGCACATCGGGTGGTGGACGCTCTACCCGATTGTGTATTTCGCCTACCTGTTGCTGCGCGGGCACTTGCTTGGGCTGTACCCCTATCCCTTCATCTCCGTGGACAGGCTGGGCTACCCCCGGGTGCTGCTCAATGCCCTCGGGATATTGGCGGGGTTCGTCCTGGTATCCCTGCTGTTGCTGGGGCTGGACCGCTGGCTGGGTAAACTCCGGTCCCGGGCCCCGTAGGAGCCGGCTTGCCGGCGAGGGGGCCCTTGGGACCGCCTTCGCTGGCAAGCCAGTTCCTACCCTGATGCGCGATTATTCTTCTTCGCTGCTGTCCAGGCGCCAGTAACCGGCGGCCTTGACGAATTCGTCGTTGAGCTGGTGCTCATCCAGCAGCACTCGACGCACCTGGCGCGACACCTTGCTCTCGGTGGCTACCCAGGCATACAGCTTGCCTTGCGGCACCTGCACCTGGCGCACCGTGCTGATCAGGTCCTGCCCGCCTGCGTCCCGTTCAACCCAGATCACCTGCACCTGGGCGGCGCTGTCCAGAGCCTGGCGTTCGGCGGCGTTCTGCACCTCGATCACCGCCAGCACCTGGCGCCCGGCCGGCAGTTCTTCCAGGCGCCGGGCAATGGCCGGCAGCGCGGTTTCATCGCCGATCAGCAGGTAGCTGTCGAAGATATCCGGCACCACCATCGAGCCCCGTGGCCCGCCGATGTGCAGGAACTGGCCCGGTGCGGCCTGTTCGGCCCAGGTGGAGGCGGGGCCGTCGCCGTGGAGCACGAAGTCGATGTCCAGTTCGCCCAACTCCAGGTCGTAGCGGCGCGGGGTGTAGTCGCGCATGGCGGGCATCGGGCCGCTGTCCTTGCCCGGGCCCAGTACCAGGGTTTCCAGGGCGGCTTGCTGTTCGGCGTTCTGCGGGAACAGCAGCTTCACATGGTCGTCGCTGCCCAGGCTGATGAACCCGGCCAGCTCAGGGCCGCCCAGGGTGATGCGGCGCATGCGCGGGGTCAGGTCGACTACGCGCAGCACCTCCAGGCGGCGGCGCTTGATCTCGTGCATGACCCGATGGATGGACAGTTCTGGGCTGGCAGTCATTGGCTTTTCTCCGGGGCGGGGTGGCTCACAGGACCATCGACAATGGCCTTGGCGGTGTTGTTCAGCAGGTCGCGCACCCGAAGGATTTCTTCCGGGCTCCAGCGGCCATGGTGCATTTGCAGGGCGTGGCGCAGGTTGTGCACCGCCTCGTGGATTTCAGCGGGGCGATCATGTCCGCGCAGGGAACGCTTGCTGACCTCGATGCGCATGCGCACGCCGTCCAGGGCGATGGCCTGCTCCTGCAGGGAAAGACGTCCGGCGTCGGTCACGCTGTAGCGCTTTTTGCCGCCTTCGGCATCGCCCTGGATCATTTCGCTTTCTTCGAGAAAGGTCAGGGTCGGGTAGATCACCCCGGGGCTGGGGCTGTAGGCGCCGTCGAACATGCTTTCGATCTGGCGGATCAGGTCGTAGCCGTGGCAGGGCTGCTCGGCGATCAGCGCCAACAGCAGCAGCTTCAGGTCGCCGGGGGCGAATACCCGGGGCCCGCGGCCACCGCGTTCGCGGCCCGGGCGGCGTTCGAAGATCTCATGGCTGTCCCCGTGCTCGCGATGGGGAGGGTGGTGGTGCTCTCTCATTTTCTCTATCTCCGTTTCGATTTAGACATAACTTAAGATATATCTTAAGAATGACGCAAGCACTTCTGCCTGCGGCAAAGCTGCCGTTTGTCGGAGAGAGAGGGGGCTGCCTGTCGTGATTCAGCGTTGCGCCACGCTGCCCAGGCATTGGGTGCCACTGCCCGGTTGCAGGTAGGGCATGAGGATCGGCGCCATGCCCTTGAGCACCTGCACCGGCAAGGCCGAGGTGAATCTGAAGGCCTGGGCCGAGGCCCCCGGCACGTAGGCGGTAAGGGTGCCGAAATGGTGGTCGCCGATGTAGAACACGAAGGTTGCGGTGCGGTTGATGGATTTGGAGCTCAACACCCGCCCGCCGGCGCCAATGGCTTCGATGCGGTTGTCGCCGGTACCGGTCTTGCCGCCCATGGCCAATGGCGTGCCATCAGCCAGCTTGAAGCTGCCGGACACCCGTTTCGCGGTGCCGGCATCCACCACCTGCGACAAGGCTCCGCGCAGCGCCGTGGCCACCTCCGAGGGCATCACCCGCTTGCCCTTGTCCGGGTCGTTGAGCAGGCGGGTTTCATAGGGCGTGCCGGCGGCGAAGTGCAGGCTGTCGATGCGCAAGGTTGGCAGGCGCACGCCGTCGTTGAGGATGGTGCCCACCAGTTCCGCCAACGCCGCGGGGCGGTCGCCGGAGCTGCCGATAGCAGTGGCCAGGGACGGTACCAGGTGGTCGAACGGATAGCCGACGCTCTGCCAGCGCTGGTGGATATCGAGGAAGGCCTCGATCTCCAGCATGGTGCGGATACGGCTGTCGCGGGCACTGCGATGGCGGCTCTTGAACAGCCAGCTGTAGACCTCCTGGCGCTCGAACTCGCTGGCCTTGACGATCTGGGTGAAGTTCGCCTCCGGGTTGTTCATCAGGTAGCCCAGCAGCCAGAGGTCCAGGGGGTGGACCTTGGCGATGTAGCCCTGGTCCGGCAGGTCATAGGCGCCGGGGCCGTAGCTGGCGTAGAGCTTGTCCAGGCGCTCGTCGGTGAGCTTCTCGCTGACCTTGGCGCTCTTCATGTGGGCCCGGACGAAGCGGTTGAAGCTCTCCTGGCTGGCGTCCGGCAGCAGGTAGCGGTGCACGGCGGCGAGGCGGATTGCCGTGGGGTGCATGCTGTCGAGGAAGGTTTCCAGGCGCGACTGGGTGTCCTTGTTGCGGTACTTCTTCCAGAAACGCAGCAGGAACGAGGTGCCCTCACGGTCGGCAAAGCGTGCCAGGTACTCCTGGCGCCGCGGGTTCTGGTCGTCCTTGAGCAATTCGGCGCTGCTGCTGTCGCCGCCATAAGTGCTGTAGCGCACCAGGTCACGCATCAGGCGGATGAACGGCAGGTTGATGGATTCGCGCAGGGCATCGCGCAGGGTCGGGCTGCGGCCGTTGTCTTCGTTGCGAAAGTTGTGGAAGTGATGCACCCCGCCACCGGTGAAGAAGGCCTCGCCGGGGCTGGCGGAGTAGGTGCGGTCCAGGGCGGCGTCGAGCATTTTCGGCAGGCTGCGGTCGCTGTTCTGCATCAGGTAGTCGAGGGCCCAGCGGCTCAGGCGGTCCTGCTCGTTCACCGGGATCTTTTTCAACTGCGCGGGTGTTTGCGTGGCGTACTTGTCGTGCAGCTCGGAAATGATCTGCAGGTAGGTGGTCAGCACCCGCAGCTTGGCGGTGGAGCCCAGTTCCAGCTTGCTGCCTTCGTTGATGTCGAAAGGCTGGTCGGTGCTGTCGGTCTGCACCCGCACCCGCGAGCCGTCGGGGGTCAGTTCGAACAGGGTGAAGCTGTAGCGCACCTGGGTGGTGCTGGTGGGGGTCAGCAGGCGTTCGCCTAGCACACCAATCTGCGCGGCGAAGGCCGGGTCCGCAAGGTGCTTGAGGTATTCGGTGGCCTGGCGCTGCAGGTCGCTCTGCAAGGTGCTGGTGGCCGAGAGGTCGAGGCGGTCCAGGTCATACAGCGGTCGGTTGAGCAGGGCGGCGAGGCGGCTGCGGGCGACGCTGATGCCCTTGTTGGTCTCGATCGGCTGAATGGTCGGCTGCTGCTGCCAGTCGCGGTAGGTCACCTGGCTGGCCAGGGCGACGCTGCTCAGCGCCGGGTCGATGACGTTGTTCTGTGCCAGCAGGCGGATATGGCTGTCCGTCAGTTCCGCCAGTTCTGCGCGACCCTTGGCCAGGTAATGGGAGGGACGGCGCTGGGCAATCATCAGCGACAGCACCTGGCGCAGGGCCAGCCCTCGTGCGGCGAGGCTTTTCGAGTCCATGGCGGTGCTGCCGAGCACCTGGTTGACCTTGTCGAAGTCAGCGCCATACCAGACCCGCAGCCCCTCGGCCATGCCGTGCACTTCGCCGTGGCCGGGCACTGCGGACAGCGGCACGCTGTTGAGGTAGTCGCGCACGATGCGTTTGCGGGCCTCCAGGGTCTGTGGGCCGTCCTGATAGGCCCGCACGCTGGCGGAAACCATCTGCCGGATCTTCTCGCCCCCGGATACCGTCAGGCCATCCGGCGAATGGCGGTATTTTTCCAACTGGGTGGCCAGGGTGCTACCCCCGGCGCTCTGCCCCGGCAGGTGCAAGAGCCGGGCGATCTGCGACCAGGCGGCCTTGGCAAAGCGCGGCCAGTCCACCGCCGGGTTGGCCTCGGCCGGCTTGGGGGCCAGCAGATCGCGGTTCTCGATGAACAGCAGGCTGTGCACCACCAGCGGCGGAATGCTGGCAAAGCTCTCATACAGCTGTTGCGGGTAATTGAACTGGTACAGGGGCGCGGCGCGGCAGTCGGTAATGGACAGGCCAGCCTGGATCTTTTCGGTGTAGGGCACGAAAAATCCGCTTTTGCTGTAGTCCATCAGTGCCGGGGAGAAACGCGTCTGGGCGTCGATCAGGTAACCGCGCTTGAGCAAGCGTGGCAGGAACTCCCCCAGGGCGCTGTAGCCCAGGCGCCGGTCGAACGGCCCGGCACCGGGATAGAGCACGGCATCACTGGGGCCGGGCTCCAGGGAGTAGCTCAGGTCAGCGGCCAGCCGGCTGAATTCCCGGGCCTGGAGTTTCGAGGTGCGCATCTCCCGGGCAGCGGCAAAGCCAAGGGCAATCAGGGCGATCAGCAGCAACAGCCAGAACAGGCGCCAGGCATAACGGCGGGATTTGCGGCGTTTCGGTAAAGGCGTTTCGTCCTCGCTGTGGCTTGGCACTGCGTTCTTATGCGAATCGGTCTGCCACAGAGCGCCCATAGTCGATTGATCCATTCACGCAGATTGATCGGACTTGCCTGAAGCTTAGTCGGTGGTGGGCGTCGGTGAAGAAAATGTGAAAACGACCCGGCCCCGCTTCTGTGGCGAGGGAGCAAGCTCCCTCGCCACAGGGTAGAGCCTTTTCCCAGGTAAATACGCCCTAGGTAGGGGCATGACGATGCACCAGGCCTGTGCAATACTCCCGGCCCTTTCCGAGTGAGGTTTCAGGGCAAAAAGCAGGTAATGCTTCTCCGTGAAAGCGGTATTTGCCGAGATTTCTCTCTGAATATTGCAACTTATAGAGTGAAAAGCCCTGTCGGGAGCTTTTTATACTGCGCACCCCGCTGATCTGGCAGGTCTTGTCCTACCAGACGCTCCGTCCCACAAGGCCGGTGCGGTCGAGCAAGCTTCGGCTATCCGCTGGCGCTTCGAAGGCTCGGTGGTTCATATCCAATAACAAAATGAGGTTGTATCTCTATGCCAGTTGGCAACCAACTGCCCCACGGCGAGACCGCTCAGGGCGGCCCGCTGAAACGCGAACTCGGCGAACGGCATATTCGCTTGATGGCCCTCGGCGCCTGTATCGGTGTCGGCCTGTTCCTCGGCTCGGCCAAGGCCATCGAAATGGCCGGCCCGGCCATCATGCTGTCCTACATCATTGGCGGCCTGGCGATCCTGGTGATCATGCGCGCCCTCGGCGAGATGGCGGTGCATAACCCGGTCGCAGGTTCCTTCAGCCGTTACGCACAAGACTACCTGGGCCCGCTGGCGGGCTTTCTCACCGGCTGGAACTACTGGTTCCTGTGGCTGGTGACCTGTGTTGCGGAAATCACCGCAGTGGCGGTGTACATGGGGATCTGGTTCCCCGATGTGCCGCGCTGGATCTGGGCCCTGGCGGCCCTGGTGAGCATGGGCTCGATCAACCTGATCGCGGTCAAGGCCTTCGGTGAGTTCGAGTTCTGGTTCGCCCTGATCAAGATCGTCACCATCATCGCCATGGTGGTCGGCGGCATCGGCATCATCGCCTTCGGTTTCGGCAATGACGGCGTGGCCCTGGGCATCTCCAACCTGTGGACCCACGGCGGCTTCATGCCCAATGGCGTGACCGGCGTGCTGATGTCCCTGCAGATGGTGATGTTCGCCTACCTGGGCGTAGAGATGATCGGCCTCACCGCCGGTGAAGCGCGCAACCCGCAAAAGACCATTCCCAACGCCATCGGCTCGGTGTTCTGGCGCATCCTGCTGTTCTACGTGGGCGCGCTGTTCGTGATCCTGTCGATCTACCCGTGGAACGAGATCGGCACCCAGGGCAGCCCCTTCGTGATGACCTTCGAGCGCCTGGGTATCAAGACCGCCGCCGGCATCATCAACTTCGTGGTGATCACCGCCGCGCTGTCCTCCTGCAACGGCGGCATCTTCAGCACCGGGCGCATGCTCTACAGCCTGGCGCAGAACGGCCAGGCCCCGGCCGGCTTCGCCAAGACCTCGAACAACGGCGTGCCGCGTCGCGCCTTGCTGCTGTCGATCTTCGCCCTGCTGCTGGGCGTGCTGCTGAACTATTTGGTGCCGGAAAAAGTGTTCGTCTGGGTGACCTCCATCGCCACCTTCGGTGCGATCTGGACCTGGGTGATGATCCTTCTGGCCCAGCTCAAGTTCCGCAAGGGCCTGAGCCCGGCAGAACGTGCCGGCCTGAAGTACCGCATGTGGCTGTACCCGATCAGTTCCTACCTGGCCCTGGCCTTCCTGGTACTGGTGGTGGGGCTGATGGCCTACTTCCCGGATACCCGTGTGGCGCTGTATGTCGGCCCGGCGTTCCTGGTGCTGCTGACAGTGCTGTTCTATCTGTTCAAGCTGCAACCGACCAATGTCCAGCAAGGTTCGGCGCGGTCGGCGTCCTGACCTGCGCTTCGGTGATGCGGCTGGCTTGAGCATCCTGGACTGAAACGCTGAGACCAGAAATCCGGCGACCTGCAAAGGCCGCCGGATTTTTTTTGCCCGGGTCAACCGCCCAGGGTGCCGCTGGTATCGGCGTCGAAGATGGCCTTGGCCTGCAGCGCCGCCGGCGCCAGCAGGGCGAGCAACGCCGTTTCGCTGTGGAGCTGATGGGCGGCCAGGGTCTTGGGTGTCGGCTCGATGGGAATCAGCACCTCTTCGCCGGGCCCATGCAGCCAGATCGCCGTGACCTGCAGCGCCGAGATGAACAGCAGGCGCAGTTCATAGCTTTTTCCCTGCAGTTGCGGCGCCTGTTCCGCCAGGTCCAGGGCGTTGACGGCGGACGCCGCCAGGCTGCCATGGTTCAGCGCAGAGAAGCCGACCTTGCCGGCCACCTCGGTCAACTGCGCATCGGCAATCGACACTCCGGCATCGAACACCAGGTAATGCCAGTCACCGGCCTTGGCCTCGGCCAGCCCCTTGCCCTGGGCCAGGTCCTCCAGGCTCAGGGCGTAGCCGCGAAAGGCCTGGGACAAATTCAGGTTACGGGCACGGGCCTTGGCAAACCCGCGGTTGATACCGAAACCCTGGGTCTGCAGGGCCGCCTGAAGGGCCGAGTGCAGGTGCTGGACGCCATCGACAGGCGCCTTGGGGTAAGTCAGTTGCATGTCGCCTCCTAGTTTTTTCGGGTGAAGTAGGTGTGGGTCCAGTTGCCGCCGCCGTTGTAGGAACCGGGGAAACTGTTCAGGGCGCGGGTCGAGTAACCGTAGATCGAATCCGCCACCAGGATGTAGCCGCCATCGCTGCCGTAGATCGTCAGGAAATGCGCACCGCCGCCGTACCAGGCACAGCGCAGGCCCACGGGGCGGCCCATGCCGAGCTGGTTGTCGATGGCCGGCATTTGCATCCGGTCCTCACGCATGCCGCCGTAGCAGCGGGTGGTGCGCAGGGCCGAATCCAGGTAGCCGTAGACGTTGCACGGCCCGGGCTGGCTGCAGCAGGAGTTGCGGCCCAGTTCGGCGTTGGCCACTCCGCACTGGGTCCAGGAACCGGTGCCGTAGTAGTTGCCCACCGATGCGGACAATGCGGCCCAGCACCAGTTGCTCTGGGTTTGCTGCTGCACGCTGAAGTTGAGCCGGGCAGCGGCCTGGGGCGCAGCTTCGGTGTGTGGATCGACTTCGCTCAGTTGCGGGTCGAGCAGGCTGCCGGCCAGGCACTGGGGCAGGGCCTGGGGAGCGTCGCCTGGGGTCAGGTTGCTACTTAACATGTTCATCCTCCATGAATGAAATCCAGCCTCCGGCTGGTGTCGTCGTTGCGTGTCGGGCTACTGCGCGTAGCCGGACCCGGGACATGACGCTGCGCTGGGCCAGCCTCGATGGCCTGCGTTGACCGGGTCTGCAAACAACCTTAGAGGATTGATGCGTCAATGCAATTAAAATATGCGTTTATGCATATTGTCTGCCGTGGACGTCCCTGGAAAGAGGGGCATCCATGGCGATGGCCGGGGCTATTTTTCGTCGAGGAAATGTTCCAGGGCTGCATTGAACAGGCCCGGGTCCTGGAGGAAGGCGAAGTGGCTGACGTTGGGCAGGATCAGCAGCCCGGCGCCGGGAATCGCCTGGGCCATGTATTCGGTGTGCTCGCGCTTGATGGCTTCATCGTGGTCGCCATCGACGATCAGTACCGGCGTCTTGATCTTCGCCAGGTCGGCGTCGCTCCAGTTCGGCTGGCTGGCCCACATGTGGCCGATCTGCTCGACAAAGGCCGGGTACTCCTTGGGCGTGGGTGACAGGCGGGTGTACTCCTGGCCGGCGCGTTCGATGTAGGCGGCGAAGGTCGGGTTGTTCTCCACGCCTTCCTTGACCCCTGAGGTCTGGGTGTTGGCGGCGTAGGCGAAGACCTTGCCGACCCGCTGCGGGTAACGCATGGCCAGGTCCAGGCCGAGGATCGCGCCGTCGCTCCAGCCGACGAAATCGGCGCGGGGGATCTTCAGCTGGTCCAGCAGGGCGATCACGTCGTCGGCCATCAGGTCGTAGCCGTAGGGCCGGGCGTCCCGGGTGCTGCGTCCGTGGCCGCGGCTGTCGACGCTGATCACCGTGTGCCGGGCGGCCAGGGCCTTGGCCTGGAGCCCCCAATAGTCGGCATTACCCAGGCCGCCATGCAGCAGCACCACCGGTGAGCCGTGGCCGAGCTTGCTGTAATACAGGCGGATGCCGTTGACTTCGGCATAACCGGCTTGCGCCCCGGCCACCGGGGCCGGTGTGGGCGGCAGGCTCTGCCAGCGTTCGCCGGCAAAGGCACTGTTGAAGGACATCAGTAAAGCGATCACTGCAAACAGACGACGAGGCATGGGCTTCTCCGTGCATGGGCCCTCTGGTCGGACCGAGCTTGGGCAGGTGGTTACCGCGATTGAGTCGATGCGAGACAGGCTAGACGTCGATGATCACCAGGGTGCCGTGGCTGCCGGGCAGCACGCTATGGGCCTGGCCGGCCTCCACCAGGTACATCTGGCCCGTCGCCACTTCCACCACGGCCTGGCCAATGCCCAGGTGCAGGCAGCCCTGGGTCACCAGCAGGCCTTCGTTGAAGTCGTGGGTTTCTTCCGGGTAGGGCTGGCCGTCCATGCGCAGCACCTTGATGCGGGCCGGGCCGACCTGGCCCACCAGCGTGGATTGCCAGGGCGCTGGCAGTTGGCGGGACAGTTGTTCGAATGACAGCAAGGGCATGTCGGGTCTCCGAAAGGTCAGTGGGATTCGGGTCTGCTTTCGGTGGTCCGGTCAAGCAAGGTCTGGGTCGGGTTTTCTAGAACTCGTTCATCAACAGCACGCGGCATTCGCGGCGCTGAAAAGCATTGATCTGCGGCACCAGGCGGGTGAAGTGCTCGGTCTGGCAGTGGGTGTCGAGGGCCGCTTGGTCCGGCCACTGTTCGACGAAGATGAAGTGCCCGGGGTCTTTCTGATCGACGAACAGATCGTAGGCGATGCACAGCGGTTCCTGGCGGGTTTTTTCCACCAGTTCGGCGTACCACGGGCGCACGGTGTCCAGGTGTTCGGGCTGGATGAAATCTTCAGCGATGACCTTGAGCATTGCAATCTTCCTTGGGTGACGCCCCGCGCTCCCCGGCAACCGGGGAGCACTGGGCAGTGGGGCTTAAGCGGCGGCTTCGGTGTTGGGTTCGAAGCTGTCGGCCCGGGCCAGTTGCCACATGCGCGAGTAGAACTCGCCGTTGACCTCGCCGGTGAGCAGCTCGCCGGGCTTGAGGAACACGTGCAACTGGGAGAACAGCTTGATCTCGGTGGCCGACATGCGTCGCACCAGGTGCTTGGCTTCCAGTTGCGAAGGGTGTTGCAGGCCGGCGGCAGCGAGCATTTCCGCCAGTGCCTTGAGGGTGTTGCGGTGGAAGCTGAATACCCGCTGGGCCTTGTCCGGCACCACCAGGGCGCGCTGGCGCAGGTTGTCCTGGGTGGCGACGCCGGTGGGGCACTTGTTGGTATGGCAGCTCTGGGACTGGATGCAGCCGATGGCGAACATGAAGCCCCGGGCCGAGTTGGCCCAGTCGGCACCGATGGCCAGCACGCTGGCGATGTCGAAAGCGCTGACGATCTTGCCACTGGCGCCGAGCTTGATCTTGTCCCGCAGGTTCAGGCCCACCAGGGTGTTGTGGACGAACAGCAGGCCCTCGCGCATCGGTGCGCCGATGTGGTCGGTGAACTCCACGGGGGCCGCGCCGGTGCCGCCTTCCTTGCCGTCCACCACGATGAAGTCCGGCAGGATGCCGGTTTCCAGCATGGCCTTGGCTATGCCCATGAACTCCCAGGGGTGGCCCAGGCAGAACTTGAAGCCCACCGGCTTGCCGCCGGACAGCTCACGCAGTTGCTGGATGAAATGCATCATCTCGATCGGGGTGGAAAAGGCGCTGTGGCTCGACGGTGATATGCAGTCCTCGCCCATGCGGATGCCCCGGGTGTCGGCGATTTCCTGGGTCACCTTGTGCTTGGGCAGGATGCCGCCGTGGCCAGGCTTGGCGCCCTGGCTCATCTTGATCTCGATCATCCGCACCTGGGGGTTCTGCGCCTGCACGGCGAAGCGCTCCGGGTCGAAACGGCCGTCGCTGGTGCGGCAGCCGAAGTAGCCGCTGCCCAGTTCCCAGGTCAGGTCGCCGCCGTGTTCGCGGTGGTAGGGGCTGATGCTGCCTTCACCGGTGTCGTGGGCGAAGTTGCCGAGCTTGGCACCCTGGTTCAGGGCGCGGATGGCGTTGGCGCTGAGGGAGCCGAAGCTCATGGCCGAGATGTTGAACACCGAGGCCGAGTAGGGCTGGGTGCATTGCGGGCCGCCGACGGTCACGCGAAAGCTGTTGGGATCACTCAGGGGCGCCGGGCGCATGGAGTGGCCGATGAATTCGAAGCCCGACTGGTAGACATCGATCAGGGTGCCGAAGGGTTTGTCGGCGCTTTCGTTCTTGGCCCGGGAGTACACCAGGGAGCGTTGGGCGCGGGAAAAGGGCAGGGCGTCGCTGTCGGATTCCAGCAGGTACTGGCGGATCTCCGGGCGGATGCCTTCCACCAGGTAGCGTATATTGCCCAGGATCGGGTAATTGCGCCGCACCGCGTGCGGGCTTTGCAGCAGGTCGAAGATCCCCAGCAGGCTCAGCAGGCCGGTGACCAGGGCGAATGGCCAGAGCCAGTCGTGTTCGAGAAAGGGCAGGCTGGCGAGGGTGAAAATCACACAGGCGGCAAAGAAGGCGTAGCGGCTCAGAAGGGACAGGCTCATACGGTTTCCTTGGTTCGGACTCATTAAGGTCGTTTATCAGTACTCATTCTTATGGGGGCACAAGATCTTATTGTTGTGTGGGGCTGCCGGGGCGGCCCTGAAGGGGTATCAGGCGCTTTGCGCCTGGAGAAAAATCGAAAACAGCTCGGACTGGGATTTGATGCCCAGCTTGCTGTAGATGTGCTTTTTATGAACTTTCACGGTTTCGGCGGAGATTTCCAGCTTACGAGCGATCTCCTTGTTGGAGCAACCGCTGAGCATCAGGCGCCCCACATCCAGCTCCCGGGCGGTGAGTTGTGCGCCCCGCAGTTGTTGCATGGAGTGGTCCAGCTGGCTGCGCCAATCGGGCATTGGATGCAATTGCGCTGGGTTGTCTTGCTCAATGCTTTCGTGGGGCAGGCGCTGGCGCAGCAAGGCCACCACCCAGGGCTCGATCAGTGACAGCAGGGCGATCTGGGGTGGGGCGAAGCGTTGTCGCGAACCCAGGGACAGGCACAGGGTGCGGCCGTCCGCCAGCTGGCAATTGAACTGGATTTCATCGGCCACCACATTCAGACGAAAGTAGCGTTGGTAGTACTCGGTCAGCTGGAAGTGTTCCGGGGCCACTTCCGCCAGGCGCAGCAGGCCGCTGCGCGATTGTTCGCGGCTGGCAACGTAGAAGGGGTCGAGCAGGTACAGGCCGTTGAGGTAGTCCTGGAACAACTGGTCGGGGCTGCCGTCCTCCCCCGGGCATTCGGCGAACACCAGGGGTTTGCGCTCACTGCAAAACAGCAGCGCCACCCAGCTGTCGAAACTCACGTACTGCTCCAGCAGGCGCACCAGCTGGGGCCAGAAACTGGCCTGGTCCAGGGCTTCGATCATCTGCCCCACCGAGCGGTGCCAGGCGATGTCATCCAGCGACAATGTCATGCATCTACCCCTATCGGGTTACCCCGGCTGCGTGATTTGCGGGCCGGTTGCTGCTGCGCATACTGCGGCACAGCCAAAGAACAAGGAATACCCATGAAGGTTGAACTGGCCCAGTTGGCGGGCCGTGATAACGCCACAGCTTACAACCTGGAACGGGCCCTGGCGGCCATTGCCGCCTGCGCCGCCGATACCCGGTTGATCGTGTTTCCAGAAACCCACCTGATGGGTTTCCCCAGCGCCGAGACCGTGGCCGCCGTGGCCGAGCCGCTGGATGGCCCCACCGTGCAGGCCGTGATCCAGGCCGCCCGGGCGCGCAATATCGCGGTGGTGATCGGCATGGCCGAAAACGACGACGGCCGATTCTATAACACCACTTTGCTGATTACCCCCGAGGGCATCGCCCTGCGTTATCGCAAGACCCACCTGTGGGCTTCCGACCGCGGTGTGTTCACCCCCGGTGACCGCTACGCCACCTGCCTGTGGAACGGTGTGCGGGTCGGCCTGCTGATCTGCTACGACATCGAGTTCCCCGAAAGCGCCCGGGCCCTGGCGCAACTGGGCGCCGAACTGCTGATCGTGACCAATGGCAACATGGACCCCTACGGGCCCACCCACCGTACCGCGATCATGGCCCGGGCCCAGGAAAACCAGGCGTTCGCGCTAATGGTCAACCGAGTGGAAGAAGGCGATGGCGGCCTGCTGTTCGCCGGCGGCAGCGCCCTGGTGGACCCCCTGGGTAGCCTGCTGTTCGAAGCCGGGCGCGAGGAAGGTCAGTTCAAGGTCGAGCTGGATCTCAAGCAACTGCAGGTGGCGCGCCAGGACTACCGCTACCTCGAAGACCAGCGCCTGAAGCTTGCGGGCGAAGTGCTCGAACACGGCGATGGCGTGCGTGAACTGCTGATTCCGATCCGCTGAAAGGGCCGTCCGCGGACGGCCAATCCCATAAGAAAGACCCCCTGCTTCACTCATTTCAGTCCTGCCATAAATCTAATAATTGCGGAGTACTCGCTCATGGCTCGCTTGCAACGCACCCTTTCATTGGGCGCGGTGGTGCTGTTCGGTATCGCTTACATGACGCCGATCATTGTCCTCGGCACCTTTGGCATCCTCGCCCAAACCACCGCTGGCATGGTGCCGGCAGCCTATCTGGCGGCGCTGGTGGCGATGTTCTTCACCGCCATGAGCTACGGGCGCATGGCCGCGGCGTTTCCCGTGGCCGGCTCGGCCTACAGCTATGTGCGCAAGGCCATCAGCCCCAAGCTGGGTTTCATCGCCGGCTGGGCAGTGCTGCTGGATTACCTGTTCCTGCCCATGGCCATCTGGCTGATCGGCGCCGCTTACCTGCATTCGGCGTTTCCCGGTGTACCGCAGTGGGTCTGGGTGCTGGCTTTCATCGGGGTGACCAGCGCGATCAATATCGTTGGCCTGAAACTGGCCAACGGCATCAACGGCCTGCTGATGCTGGTGCAGTTCCTGGTGCTGATCGCCTTTGTCGGCCTGTGCATCCACTACCTTGGTGGCGAGGCCGGGCGGCCGCTGTTCACCCTGGCACCGTTCTTCAACGGGCAGATGCACCTGCCGCTGATCATGAGCGGGGCGGCAATCGCCTGTTATTCGTTCCTGGGCTTTGACGCGGTCAGCACCCTGACCGAGGAAACCCGCGATCCACGGCGGACCATTCCCCGGGCGATCATGCTGATTACCCTGGTGGGCGGGCTGATCTTTGTCGCGGTGTCCTACTTCGTCCAGGTTGCCCATCCGTCCTTCGAGTTCGCCGATGTGGATTCGGCGGCCTACGAGATTGCGCGCAATATCGGAGGCGACCTGTTCGTCTCGATCTTCCTGATCGGGCTGATTGTCGGTCAGTTCGCCTCGGGGCTTTCGGCCCAGGCCAGCGGCTCGCGACTGCTGTTCGCCATGGGCCGCGACGGGGTCTTGCCCAAGCGCTTTTTCGGCAGCCTGCACGGGCGTTTCGGTACCCCGGTCAACAGCATCCTGCTGTGCGCCGTGGTGGCGTTGCTGGCATTGAAGCTGGATGTCACCACCTCGACATCCTTCATCAATTTCGGCGCCTTCCTGGCCTTCAGCCTGGTCAACCTGTCGGTGATCTTTCATTACTGGGTGGGGGCCCGGCAGCGTGGCCTGCGGGAGCTGATCCTGTTCCTGATCTTCCCCCTCATCGGTCTGGCGGCCGATCTGTGGCTGATGTCCAGCCTCGATCACCTGGCGATCTACCTGGGGGCGAGCTGGCTGGTTATTGGCCTGGTGTACCTGGGTTTCCTCACTCGCGGTTTCTCCCGCCAGCCTCCGGAAATGGATTTTCAGGAAGCGGCATAGAACTGTCGGCAGTTTCCTTATTGCAATCGGTTCTCGTTTGGGTGATTTGGATATGTTATTGTATAACGCATCCAGCTCACCCAGATGCCCAGGAGGCCTCATGAAACCCGGTATCCATCCTGACTACCGCACCGTGCTTTTCCACGATACCGCTGCCGACGTGTACTTCCTCATCGGCTCCACCGTCGATACCGATCGCAGCCACACCTACAGCGACGGCAAGACTTACCCCTATGTGGCGCTGGACGTTTCCAGCGCCTCGCACCCGGTGTACACCGGCCAGCAGCGCAAGACCCAGTCCGAAGGCCGCATCGCCGGCTTCAACAAGCGTTTCGCTTCCTTCGGTTCCGGCGCCAAAGCCGCCCAGTGACGGCATGCACGGCGAGTGTTGCCACTGCGCAACACTCGCTGAAGGCGGTTGGCGGCCCAGCCGCAGCGGACCGATGGTATTAAAAAGCCACTATCTCGATTGGAAATTCTTCTAGTCTTCAATCAGGCAACAGGGATTACCGTTGCCAGCTCTAACAATGAAGGACACGTGCATCGACGTTGACCCGAGGTGTCTCATGGGTGAGCTAAACGTTGCCACTGTCACACGCCGACCCGAGATTCTGCTGGTCGATAGCCAGGAAGTGATCCTGCAACGCCTGCAGCAGTTGCTCAGCCCGCTTCCCTACACGCTGCATTTCGCCCGCGATGCCACCCAGGCCCTGCAGCTCCTGGCCAGCCGGGAGGTGGACCTGGTGATCAGCGCCGCCCATCTGCCGCAGATGGATGGCCCGACCCTGCTGGCGCGTATCCATCAGCAGTACCCGAGCACCACCCGCATCCTGCTGACCGGCGACCCGGACCTGAAATTGATTGCCAAGGCCATCAACGAAGGGGAGATCTACCGTTACCTGAGCAAGCCCTGGGATGACCAGGAATTGCTGCTGGCCCTGCGCCAGGCCCTTGAGCATCAGCACTCCGAGCGCGAGCGCCTGCGCCTGCAGGATCTGGCCCAGCAGCAGAATGCCGAGCTCAAGGCGCTCAACACGCTGCTGGAAAAACGCGTGGCGGCACGCACCTCGGAGCTGCAGCAGACCGCCGACATGCTCGACCTGGCCTATGAGGAGCTCAAGCACAGCTACGCCACTGGCGCCGAGCTGTTTTCCCTGCTGGTCAACCAGCGCTTGCCCGCGGACAAGCAGACCAACCGGCGGATCATCGAGCTGGTGCGGGCCTACTGCAAAGTCCAGGGCATCGACCCTGGCGCCCAGCGTGACCTGGCCATGGCCGCGGCGTTGCACAACATCGGCAAGCTGAGCTGGAGCGACAGCATGATGACCAGCCCGGCGGATTTGCTGCATCACCATCAGCGCGAGCGTTATCGGGCCTATCCGGCGCAGAGCGAATCGTTGCTGATGACCCTGGAACCGGTGCAGGACGCCGCGCGGCTGATCCGCCATCACCAGGAACACTGGGACGGCAGCGGTTTTCCCGACCACCTCAAGGGCGACGCGATTCCCCTGGGCTCGCGGCTGCTCAAGCTGGCGGTGGACTTCATCGAGTTGCAGTGCGGGCTGATCCTGGAACGGCACATGAACAGCGACGAGGCCCTGGTGTTCATCCGCAAGTACGCCGGCCGCTTGTACGACCCGGACCTGGTGGAAGGTTTCATCCAGGTGTGTGCGGTCTACCTCAGCGACGTGACCCTGGGCGACCCTTCGGTGAAGGTTCTGAGTACCCGGGAGCTGGCGGCGGGGATGATCCTGGCGCGCAACCTGAATGCCGATAACGGCATGCTGCTGCTCAACGCCGGCAAGGTGCTCAACCTGCCGCTGGTGGACAAGCTGATCGCTTTTGAAACCATGGAGGGCGCCCGCTACAGCGTGTTCGTCAAGTTGCCCCAGGAACAGCAGGCAAGGGCCTGAAGCCGGGTGGCGGTCACATCGAAAAATGCCGGCGGCGGATGACGAGCCGCCGCCGCGCATGTGATCCTTGCGCCCTCATTCTCAAGGCTCCCGGATTCCCATGTCGCTGTCGTCCGTTGCTGCACCCTCCATCATTCGTATCGCCGCTGCCCTGCTGATCGGTGCCGACGGCCAGACCCTGTTGGTGCGCAAGCGCGGCACCCAGGCCTTCATGCAGCCCGGTGGCAAGATCGAAGCCGGTGAACAACCGGTGCACGCCCTGGCCCGTGAGCTGGAAGAAGAACTGGGATTGCGCATCGACCCGGCCCAGGCCCGTTACCTGCAACAGTTCTCGGCACCGGCGGCCAACGAGCCGGGGCATGTGGTGGAGGCCGAGGTGTTCCTGGTCCATATCCATGGCCCGGTGACCCCGGCGGCAGAGATCGAGGAAGTACGCTGGATCGACCCGGCCGGCGATGGAGATTTGTTCCTTGCGCCGTTGACACGCGATCTGATCTTGCCGTTTTATCGCAAGGCCCGAGCGGGCCACGCCTGACCCCCTCCCATTGCCAAGGATTGCCATGATTCCACTCCACGACTACCTGATCTTCGCCGCTGCTTCCCTGCTGATGGTGCTGACCCCGGGGCCGAACATGATCTACCTGATTTCCCGTTCGATCTGCCAGGGGCGCAAGGCTGGGGTGACGTCGTTATTGGGGGTGGTGGCGGGGTTCTTCGTCCACCTGTTCGCCGCCGCGCTGGGCCTGACCGCTGTGTTCATGGCGGTGCCCATGGCCTATGAGGTGCTCAAGTGGGCCGGCGCCCTGTACCTGCTGTGGCTGGCCTGGCAGGCGCTCAAGCCTGGCGCGCGCTCGCCCTTCGAAGCCCAGCAGCTGCCGGCGGATTCGCCGCGCAAGCTGGTGACCATGGGCTTTCTGACCAGCGCCCTGAACCCCAAGATCGCGGTGTTCTACCTGTCGATCTTTCCGCAGTTCATCCACCCCGAGCACGGTTCGGTGTTCTCCCAGAGCATCATCCTGGGCCTGACCCAGATCAGCGTGAGTTTCTCGGTGAACCTGCTGATCGCCCTGTTTGCCGCCGGTATCGCCTCCTGGTTTGCCAGCAACCCCACCTGGCTCTCGGTGCAGCGTTATTTCATGGGCTTTGTGCTGGCGGGGCTGGCCGTGCGCCTGATGTTCGAACAGCGTCGCGTCAACTGATCGAGGAGCGCCAGCATGAGTGATTTTCCAAGCCCGCAAGCGGTGGTCGAAGCACAACTGCAGGCCTACAACCGCAAGGATCTGGAGGCCTGGCTGGCGACTTATGCCGTAGATGCCCGGCAATACGAACATCCGGCCACCTTGCTGGCCAGGGGGCACGAGGAAATACGAGCTCGGGCCGTGGTGCGTTTCCAGGAACCCAACCTGCATGCCCGGCTGATCCAGCGTACGGTCATGGGCAACGTGGTGGTCGATCACGAACTGATCAGCCGCACCTTCGCCGACGGCAGCGGCACCCTGGAAACCGTGGCCATTTATGAAGTGCAGGGCGGCAAGATAAAATGCGCTTCATTCATTACCGGACACAAGACCCTCGACTGAGCATGCAGATCCAGCGCCTGACCCCTGACGATGTGGAGCAATACCGGGCCTTGATGCTCGAGGCCTATGAGCGCCATCCCCAGGCGTTCACCTCCAGCGTCAAAGAGCGGGAAAAACTGCCTCTGGCCTGGTGGGCCGCACGCCTGGACGGCGAGCTCGACCTGTTGCTGGGGGCGTTTTCCGAAGGGCGGTTGCTGGGGATCGTCGGCCTGGCCTTCGAGCTGCGGGAGAAGGCCCGGCACAAGGCGACCCTGTTCGGCCTCTATGTCACCGGCACGCAGCGCAACAGCGGGCTGGGCTACCGCCTGGTCCAGGGGCTGCTGGCCGAAGCGGCTGAATACGAAGGGCTGCGCCTGATCCAGTTGACCGTGACGGCCGGTAATGAAGCGGCGCTGGCCCTGTACCAGCGCTGCGGTTTCGTCCAGTTCGGCCTGGAACCCCAGGCAGTGCGGGTGGGCGAGGACTATTTCGACAAGATCCACATGTGGCGCCAATTGCCGGTCGAAGGTTGACCCCGGTTCGCTGGCAAGCCGGCTCCTGGGCAAGCCTGCTTGGGGTCAGCGTACGGCGCTGACGCCGTCCAGGGTCGAGAACGAGGTGTCCTTGGCCGTGAGCAAAAAGTCGCGCATGTAGGGCGCATCCAGCATGTCGGCGCGAATCGCCGCGTACAGGGTGGCGAACAGGCCCTTTTCCCCAAGCCGCTTGGCCTTCACATAACCCCGTGAGCTGTACTCGTGCAGGGCCCAGTGGGGCATCCCGCACACGCCCCGGCCGCTGGCCACCAGTTGCATCATCATCACCGTCAGCTCCGAAGTCCGTACCTGGGCCGGTTCGATGTCCGCCGGTTCCAGGAAGCGGGTGAAGATGTCCAGGCGGTCGCGTTCCACCGGGTAGGTGATCAGGGTTTCGCTCAGCAGGTCTTCCGGGACTACGTATGGCTTGCTTGCCAGCGGGTGCTGGTTGGCGACCGCGAGCATGGCTTCGTAGGTGAACAGCGGCACGTAGGTGATACCCGCCAGCTCCAGGGGGTCGGAGGTCACCACCAGGTCCAGGTCGCCCCGGGCCAGGGCTGGCAACGGAGCGAACGAGAAGCCGGAGGCCAGGTCCAGCTCCACTTCCGGCCAGGCGTCGCGGAACTGATCGATGGTCGGCATCAGCCACTGGAAGCAGCTGTGGCATTCGATGGCCATGTGCAGGCGCCCGGCAGTGCCGCCGGCCAGTCGCGAAATGTCGCGTTCGGCGCCGCGCAGCAGGGGCAGGGTCGCATCCGCCAGTTGCAGCAGGCGCAGACCGGCGCTGGTGAAACGCACCGGCTTGGTCTTGCGCACGAACAGCGGCATGCCCAGGCGCTCTTCCAGCTCCTTGAACTGATGGGACAAGGCGGACTGGGTCAGGTGCAGGCGTTCAGCGGCTTCCACCAGGCTGTCGGCTTCGCGCAAGGCGTGCAGGGTCTTCAGGTGACGGATTTCGAGCACCAGGATCTCCATGAGTAAATTTTGTGGTTAAAGCGAAAATGTTGAGTTTGTCTCATGTTGACGGGCCTGTCGACCATCCCGCGTTCATCGATTCGCGGGCATCTTTGCCGATACGGGCGACAGCGCCTGTGTGTTGTGCACCGGGTGCCAGGGGCAAGCGCCGACCCTAGCCGCGGAAAAAGTACCGCTGGGGCAATCTTCATCAAATTGTCACGCAACTGTGGCAGCGCGAATCATCCAGGTTCATCAGACTCGCGCTCCACTGGGGTTCTGCGTTTCGGTGTTTTTCATGCGGGTACGATTTCTTTCAACTGTTCTACTCTTGGCCGGGCTGCTGCTCGGCCCGCTGTGTTTTGCGGCCGCGCGCTGCGATGTCAATGTCCCGACCCAACGGGTCGACCTGCCGCAGGTGAGCCTGGCTTACCAGAGCATTGGGCGCACCTCCGACCCGGCGTTGCTACTGGTCATGGGCCTGGGCGGGCAACTGATCCACTGGCCGGATGAGGTGGTGGTGGCCCTGTGTCAGCAAGGGTTTCGGGTGATCCGCTACGACAATCGCGATGTCGGCCTGTCCACTTGGCGCCAGGCCCCGGCCAGCGCCAACCTGACCTTCGAAGTGCTGCGCTACAAGCTGGGCCTGCCGGTGGCGGCGCCTTACACCCTGACCGACATGGCCGATGACGCCCTGGGCCTGATGGACGCCCTGCATATCGAGCAATTCCACGTGCTGGGGGCGAGCATGGGCGGGATGATCGCCCAGCACCTGGCAGCCATGGAGCCGCGGCGGGTCGAGAGTCTGACGCTGATCATGACCAGTTCCGGGGCCGAAGGTTTGCCGGCGCCGAACGCCGCGCTGGTGCAACTGCTCTCGCGGCGCAATGCACCAAGCCGGGAAGCGGCGCTGGAGCAGCAGGCCGACCTGCTGGCGGCCCTGGGCAGCCCGAAGGTCAGCGATGACCGCCAGGTCCTCTTGCAACAGGCGGCGGTGGCCTATGACCGGGCGTTCAACCCGGAAGGGGTCAAGCGCCAGATCATGGCGATTCTTGCCGAGCCGAGCCGGGTGGCATTACTCAAGCAACTGCGGGTGCCGACCCTGGTGGTGCATGGCACCGCCGACCCGTTATTGCCGGTGATGCACGGCGTGCACCTGGCGGCGCAGATCCAGGGCAGCCAGTTGAAGTTGATTCCGGGGCTGGCCCACCGGTTCCAGGAAGCCTTCAAGGCGCCGCTGCTGGCGGCGGTGCTGCCATACCTGCAAACCCACCGGGAAGACACTTCCCACTGGGCGCAGATCGAGCCGCTCGATAGCAGCAACATCCTCTAGGGCAGCGCGGCAAGCCGGCTCTTGCGGTTGGGTGCAGGAGCCGGCTTGCCGGCGAATGAAGCGCCGCGGTTTCAGCGAACGATCTTGTCCACCTGGATGCCGAGTTTCTTCAGCCGGTACCAGAAGCTGCGCTCGGAAATGCCGATCAACTGCGCCGCTGCCGCCTGGACACCGTTGCTCTGCTGCAGGGCGGCGAGAATGTAGGCCTTTTCCACTTCCGCCAGGGCCGCTTCCAGGTCGCTGGGCACTTGCGGGCCGACACTGATGGCTGCGCTGCTCTCTGTGCCCTGCGCCTGGGGGCCGAACAGATACCCGGGCAGGTCCTTTTCTTCGATGACCTGGCCGCTGGCGACGATGGTGGCCCGCTCCACGCAGTTCTGCAGTTCGCGGATATTCCCCGGCCAGGCGTAGCTGGCCATGGCCTGCAGGGCTTCGGGGCTGAAGCCGCTGATGCGCTTGCCGGCGGTGGCACCCAGGCTGTGGGCAAAGTGCCGGGCCAGCAGGGCGATGTCCTCGACCCGTTCGCGCAGTGCCGGCAAGGGGATTGGGAATACATTCAGGCGGTAGTACAGGTCTTCGCGAAATTCCTTGTTGGCCACCGCTTCCAGCAGGTTCTTGTTGGTGGCGGCGATCACCCGCACATCCACCTTGCGCTCCCGTGGATCGCCCACCGGCTCGATCACCCGCTCCTGCAGGGCACGCAGGATCTTGGCCTGCAGGGCCAGGGGCATGTCGCCGACTTCGTCGAGGAACAGGGTGCCCTTGTCGGCTTGCTGGAAACGCCCCACCCGGTCCGCCACGGCGCCGGTGAAGGCGCCCTTGCGGTGGCCGAACATCTCGCTTTCCAGCAGGCCCTCGGGAATGGCCGCACAATTGACCGCGACAAAGGGCTTGTCGGCCCGGTTGCCGTGCTTGTGGATGGCCCGGGCGACCATTTCCTTGCCGGTGCCGCTTTCCCCGGTCAGGAGGATGGTGGCGTTGCTTTCGCGCACCGAATCCACGGCTTGCAGCACCCGACGGAAGGCCGGGCTGTCGCCCACCAGGCTGTCGATCTGCTGATGCTCTGCGAGCTCGGCGCGCATGCGCTGGTTGTCTTTGAGGATGTCGCGAAACTGCAGGGCCTTGCTGACGGTGATGTCCAGTTCGTCGATGTCGAAGGGTTTGGCGATGTAGTCGTAGGCGCCGTTGCGCATGGACTGCACGGCATTCTTCACCGTGCTGTAGGCGGTCATCACGATCACCGGCAACTGCGGGTAGCGCTGCTTGATTTCCCCCAGCAACTGCGGCCCGTCCATGCCGGGCATGCGCCAGTCGCTGATCACCAGGTCGATGTCTTCCTGCTCCAGCACCTTGAGCGCGTGCAGGCCGTTGCCTGCGGTGAATACCTGGATGCCGTTCTGGCTCAGGGCCGAGGACAGCAGGTCGCAGAGTTTCGGCTCGTCATCGACCACCAGCAGGTTATGCGTCATCACTGTCCTCGTCGTCTTCTTCACCGTTGGCCGGAATGTACAGGCTGAAGGTGGCGCCAGCATCTTTTTCGCTGGTGCACTCGATATGGCCGTCATGGCTTTCCATGATCGAGAAGACTTTAGCCAAACCCAGGCCGGTGCCCGAGGCCTTGGTGGTGACGAATGGGGTGAAGATGCGTTCCAGCATGTCCGGCTCGATGCCCTGGCCGGTGTCGCTGACGCTGATGATGGTTTCGTCGTCGCGCTGGGAAATGCCCAGGGTCAGGCGGCCGCCGTCGGGCATGGCGTCGATGGCGTTGAGAATCAGGTTGAGGCAGGCCTGCTTGAGTTGCCGGGCATCGGCGTGGATGGTCGCGCCGGGGGCCTGGTCGTCGATCCGCGCGTCGATGTTGTGGGTGGCCAGTTCCGGGGTGCAGAAGCCCAGCAGTTCCTCCACCAGCGGGCGGGCCAGCTGGGTGGCGCGTATCGGCGCGCTGGGCTTGGCGAAATCGAGGAATTCGGTGATCAGGTCGTTGATCCGGCTGACCTCGCTGATCACGTATTCCAGGTGGCGCTTGTCGTTTTCCGGCAGGTTGGCCCGGCGGTGCAGCAACTGCGTGGCGGTCTTGATGATGCCCAGCGGGTTGCGGATCTCGTGGGCCAGGCCCATGGCCACTTCGCCCAGGGCATGCAGGCGGTCGCGGCGGCGCAACTGGGCTTCCAGGTGCTGCAGTTCCCCCAGGCGCTCGGTCATGTGGTTGAAGGTGCTGCTCAGCTCCGCCAGTTCGTCGCCGCCGATCACCGGCACCCGTTGGCGGTAGTCGCCGGCGATCACCGCCTGCACGCCCTTGGACAGGCCCCGCAGCGGTCGGGTCAGGCGCTGGGAAACCAGCCAGCCGACGCACAGCGAGGCTGCCGAGCTGAGCAGGAAGATCAGGATGAACAGGTTGCTCTGGTTGACCAGGCCCACCAGGCTGCTATGGCGAAGCAGGCCGCTGAAGATCACCCCCACCAGGTCGCCGCTGTCGTTGAAGATCGGCCGGTACAGGCCGCTGTAGCGGCTGGTGAACTGCTCGGTGGGCTGGCGGGTGGCGCGCAGGATGTCTTCGATCTTGTGCGGCACCTGGGGCGGGTGGTCCTCGAAGCGCTGGGTGGCGAAGATTTCCGAGAAGTCATCGGCCTTGGCCAGGTACAGGCGCAGGTCCAGGGAATGCACGTCGGCCACGCTGGTGAGGAAGCTGGCGTCCAGGTAGGTGGCGATCAGCAACTGGTAGTCGACCCCGTCGAGCTGGGTCTGGAACGTCGAGACCACCGCCCCGGTGGCCACGCCGCCGACCTGGATGGTCTGCAGCACGGCATTGGAGGCGGTACTGATCTGCCCCACCACGTCATCGGCGGCAGTGGTGAACACCACCTTGTGATCGTTCTTGCGGATCAGCGCCACCACGTCGATGCCCATGGAATCGGCGATGTCGGCGGTGAGCTTGTCATGCTTGGCCGCATTGCGGTCCGTGGGCGGGCGCGTATAGCGCAGGAACAGCTGGGCGATCCGCGCGTTGTCATGGAGGATTTCGGTGATCTCGTCCTCGACGATCTTGGTGGACTCCTGCAGCCAGATCCGCACGTTGCTGTCGAAGATTTCCGACAGGGTAGTGGCCGCCAGTTCCGCGGCGATCATGGTGGGAATCACACTGACCAGCCAGAACGCCAGCACCAGCTTGCGTTGCAGGCTCCAGCGGGAAATGGCGAAGGGGCGAGGAGGGCGACGATCTTTTCTGGTCATGTACTTTCGCTTATTGCAGCAGCCATGGCGGGGTCGGAGCGATCCGGGCGGACAAAGCGTTTTATCAGTTTGAGCAGGGCATTGAGCAAGGGATTGCGATGCCGGAAAAACAACATGTTACCGGTGAACTGGCAACCCAGGCGCAACTTGCTGGCATAACCGGCCTGGCCGCACTCGTACAGGGGAATGCGTTGCTGAATACAGTAGTCGACGTTGGCCAGCCAACTGCGGAAATACAGATTGTGCTCACGGGTGACACTGAGGTCGTGGGCAAAGAACTTGTCGATCAGCCGATGCTGGTCGATGAGCACCAGGTTGAAGGCCACCAGTTGCTCGTCGACCCAGTACAGGACACAGGCCGCGCGTTCCCCCAACTGCTCGAGGATGCCGGTGAAGTAGCCTGCCGGCAGGCGTTCGAACTGCAGGTCGCTACGATTCAGGGTGGCCTCGTAGAGGCGCATGATGTCCGGCAGCACGTCGTCGATCTGGCGTCGCCATTCTATGCGTGGCGCCGGTGTCCGGAGTTTGCGGCGCAGGTCCTTGCGGGTGGATTTGCCCAGGGTGCCCAGGTAGGCGTCGATCGAGGCAAAGGGTACCGGCAGCAGCGCCGTGGGCAGGCTCGGCATGGCTTGCAGGCCCGCGGCCAGGCAACTGGCAGCCCATTGCCGGTCGTTGCTCGGCGCATCCTTGACCGCCATCAGGCCGATGCCGAAGCTGTCGGCATCGCGTCGCGCCAGTTGCAGCAACTGCTCCAGCAGCTCCTGGCGGCGTTGCGCAGGCACATGGCTGGCGGTGCCGGCATTGCACTGTTCGGCCACAGGCGAGCCTATGGCGTACAGGCGCAGCTCCAGGGCCCCGGGCCACTGGCGTGCCAGGCGTTCGGTGAAGCGCTTGGCCAGCCCGGAGACCGTGGTATCAAGCCGGTACTGGGTGGTGAAGGCCGGCGCCACTGCCACCAGGGTCGAACCCTCGTAGAGCGCCAGGTAGCGCCAGCGAAAATCGGCGATCGCGGCTTTTTCCACGGCCAGGTAATAGTCCCAATCCTCCAGGGCCCCTGGGAAACAGTCATTCCAGGCGCTGCGATCGATGGCCTGGATGGTTGAAAAGGCTTGGGCGGTTATCACGTCTCTTCCTTAAGTCACGCCAGCTGTCGGTAGTCTTCGCGCACCGCAGGTGCCACCACTCGCTGCTGGATGAAATCTGCGCTCAGCTCGATCACCCGCTGGTACTGAAGGTCCACGGTGATCATGTGATAGCAGTTGTCGAGGAGGATCTTGGTCACCGGGCCGCCGAGCTTGCGCTCCACGTAGTCGGCGTTCCAGGTACTGGTGATGTCGTCTTCACTGGAGTGCAGCACCAGGGCCGGGGTCAGGATCGACGGCATGCGTTTCTTGACCACGGCGTTCATCCGGTGCAATTCGCGCACCGTCACGCCCTCCATGGTCAGGAGCCCGGCATTGCTGCTTTCACCGGCTTTCATCTGCTTCTCGACGATGGCCCGCAGGCGTTCGTTCTTGATGCCGTAGGGTGGCTTTTCCTCGAAGCGGCAGATGTGCACGCCAAAGGGGATCTTCATCAGCAACGGGGTGAGGAAGGCCAGCTTGTTGATGCTCCAGCCGTCGTACTTCAGGGTGGTGGAGTACATCAGCAGGCCGCTGATCCGTCCCGGATGCTCGGAGGCCAGGTACATGGACATCACCGCACCCATGGACAGGCCACCCACGAACACCTGCTCGTGGCGCTGCTGTACATCGGCGAAGGTCTTGCGCACGCCCTCGTACCAGTCCTGCCAGCCGGTGGCCTGCAGGTCGCTGTTGTCCCCGCAGTGCCCGGGCAGGGTCGGTACGTACACCGTGCACGTACCGTCCTTGGCCAGGCCCTGGGCCACCCGACGGAGTTCCGTCGGGGTGCCGGTCAGGCCGTGGATCAACAAGACCCCGACCGGACCCGTGCCGAGAACGAAGCCGGCGCTGCCTTCGCCCAGATCGATCTCAGCCTTGCTCATCGCTTCATGGCCCGATCCAGCAGGCGATCCAGCAGTGCGATGCCCAGGTCGATTTCCGCGTAGCTGATTTCCAGCGACGGGGCCAGGGTGATGACGTTCTTGTAGTAGCCGCCCACATCGAGGATCAGGCCCAGGCGCTGGCCGTTGATTTCGATGTCGCCCTTCATGCCTTCCTCGACCATGTAGTCCAGGGTCGCCTTGTCCGGGGTGAAGCCGTCGGTGGTGCAGATCTCGCAGCGCAGGGCCAGGCCCAGGCCGTCGACGTCGCCGATGATCGGGTAGCGCTTCTGCAGGTCTTGAAGGCCGGCCAGGAAGTACTTGCCTTTCTCCATGACCATCGCGCCGTAGTCGATCTCGCTGGTCATCTTGAACATTTCCAGGCCCACGGCGGTGCCCAGCGGGTTGGAGGCGAAGGTGGAGTGGGTCGAACCTGGCGGGAACACGCCCGGGTTGATCAGCTCTTCACGGGCCCAGATGCCGCCCAGCGGGTTGAGGCCGTTGGTCAGCGCCTTGCCGAACACGATCACGTCCGGCTTGACGTCGAAGTGCTCGATCGACCACAGCTTGCCGGTGCGGTAGAAGCCCATCTGGATCTCGTCGACCACCATCAGGATGCCGTGCTGGTCGAGCACGTGCTTGAGCTCGCTG
Source organism: Pseudomonas sp. 8(2025) (assembly GCF_052665325.1). Classification (NCBI taxonomy): domain Bacteria; kingdom Pseudomonadati; phylum Pseudomonadota; class Gammaproteobacteria; order Pseudomonadales; family Pseudomonadaceae; genus Pseudomonas; species Pseudomonas sp. 8(2025). The sequence continues at coordinate 346,718 of NZ_JBQOIE010000005.1, forward strand.
TAGAAGTTCATCGGCGGGATCACGTAGCCGCCGGTGCCCTGGATCGGCTCGACATAGAAGGCGGCATATTCGCTCTGGCCGACCTTCGGGTCCCAGACGCCGTTGTATTCGGTTTCGAACAGGCGGGCGAACTGCTGCACGCAGTGGCTGCCGTACTCTTCCTTGGTCATGCCTTTGGGGCCGCGGAAGTGGTACGGGAATGGAATGAACTGCGCACGCTCGCCGAAGTGGCCGTAGCGGCGGCGGTAGCGGTAGCTGGAGGTGATCGACGAAGCGCCCAGGGTACGGCCGTGGTAGCCGCCTTCGAAGGCGAACATCAGGCTCTTGCCGTTGGTGGCGTTACGCACCACTTTCAGCGAGTCCTCCACCGACTGCGAACCGCCGACGTTGAAGTGCACGCGGCCGTCGAGGCCGAACTTCTTCTTGGCGTCGACCGCGATCATTTCCGACAGCTCGATCTTGCCTTTGTGCAGGTATTGGCTGGCGATCTGCGGCAGGGTGTCGATCTGTTGCTTGAGGGCGTTGTTCAGGCGTGGGTTGGCGTAGCCGAAGTTCACCGCCGAGTACCACATCTGCAGGTCGAGGTAGGCCTGGTCGCTGGTGTCCCAGACGTAGGAGCCTTCGCAGCGGCTGAAGATGCGCGGTGGTTCGATGTAGTGAACGGTATCGCCGTAGGAGCAGTACTTGGCTTCTTTTTCCAGAAGGATCTGGTCTTCTGCGGTAGCGATGCGGATATCAGACATGGTGGAAGAGTTCCTGGGTTTCAAGAGAGAAGTTGGTCGCGTTGGCGGCGTTGTTCGGCAGCTTGGCCAGCAGCGCTGGCAGTTCGGCGAAGGAGTCGAACCGCGCATGGGGAATCTTGTTGCGTTCGCAGTAGTCGGCCAGGCGATCCTTGGCGAACACGAAGTCGGCGGTGGAAGCCACGCACATGTCCGACTGGCCGTCGCCGATCACCAGCACGCGCTTGCCTCGCGGGGTGGATTTGCACTTGCAGTTGCCGGAAGCGGCGCGGCAGGCGTCGCTGGCGTAGGGGAAGTCGATGCGCCAGCTGTTGTGGTCGACCTGGCGCAGGCGGTTGGCGAGGATCGGCAGCAGGGTCACGTAGTTGCGTGCCAGGATGCGGGCGATGCCCTGCTCGATGCCGTCGCTGACCACTTCGATGGAAGCGCCCAGGCCGATCACGTGATCGACGAAGTCGGGGAAGTCGGGGTCGATTTCGACACTGTCGAAGTAGCCCAGCAGTTCGGCGGGCGAAGCCTTGACCAGGGCCAGTTGGCGGCTGAGGCATTCTCGGGAGCCGATGTGACCGTCCAGCCATTCCTGCTCTATGCCTTCCCAACTGGGGTCGGCGAAGCGTTGGAGAACGTTATCGATCACGTCGGCGCGGGAGATGGTCCCGTCGAAGTCACATACGATATGCCAGTGCATCATCTGCTGTTACCTGTTGAATAAGAGCGCTCTTTGCGCTTGTGGCAGGGGTAGAGCAGGGACTGTGCCAAGTGGCAAAAACCCAGCGGGGCTGGGGTCTTGGCGAGGAAAGAGGGTGATTTGTAGAGTTCTGGCTACAATTTTTGTAGGTCCCTACAAAGAACATCAGTGCTTGCGCCCAAGGGCCGCTCTGATGATTGATGCGCGCATGTTCAGACAAGGAAACTCATTCATGCCCAGGCTTTCTTCCCCCGCCTTACTGGCCGGCCTGCTCTCCCTGACCCTCGCCAGTGGCGCCATGGCCGACTCCGGCATCACCGGTGAACTGGGCCTGGGCCTGGGCTATCAACCCCATGACCCCACAGGCAGCAGCTACGACACCGTGCCGCTGCCGTACATGGACCTGGATTGGGGAGATGTCAGCCTGAGCGGTGACGATGGCCTGACCTGGGATGCCTTCAAGAGCAATGGCTTGAGCATCGGCCCCTACATCAATTACCTGCAGGGGCGTAATTCCGACGGCGCGCTGCGCGGCCTGCGGGATGTTCGCGACATGGCCGATATCGGCGCCTTCATCGAGTACGCCCCCGAGGACTTCTGGCGGCTGTTCGCCGCCGTGGGCCAGGCGGTGGGCGGTGCCGGGGGCCAGGGCGGCGAACAG